>JBGQKZ010000065.1:0-37575 GCA_041499805.1 Gemmataceae bacterium | reverse complement strand
TCGCCTGGGACTGACGCTGCCGACGCGACTGCGCCGGCTCGACGAACCGAGCCAGCTGTAGTGAAGACTTTCGCCCAAAACTGAACCTAAGTCCTTATTTTCCAACGACCGCGCAGGCGCAACTCAGTAACTTGGGCTAGCAGCTGGCGTCTTTTTTCCGTTTCTGAGCCGCAAAGCACTGGCGCCAATGCACTTAAATATCTTAAATTGGGATGCTTCCGTGACGGGTTGACAGGTTTTGTCGTAAGGCTCTGGCGCCGTTTCCTTTACGCGAACGCAGCAGAAAGACAAAAATCGATTTAGCGGTGGTTAACGGTGGTTATCGGTATTTATCTTGTGGTCTGGGTCGGTCGTCCGGCGGAATGGAATTGTCGTCTGCACGGTTCGGTTCGAGGCGTCGGTCCGAGAGCCACGCAGGCATTTAGCAGCTGGTGACATGCAGGCCGCTTCCTGCGTACGCGGCACAGAGGTCTCGTTCGTTCCCGCGCGAAGTTATAGATTCTCAATTCCGCCGAGTGCAGCCCGCCGCGAACGTACCGCCCGACCTGCCGGAATCCGATTATGACTTCCGCCGTTGCCGCCCCGCATTCGCTGCCGGTTCGAGTGCCGTTTTATTACGGCTGGGTGAATCTCGTTGTCGCGGCGGTGGCGATGACGGCGACGCTTCCGGGGCGGACGCACGGTTTGGGACTGCTCACGAAGCCGCTGACCGAAGACCCCGCGCTGCGCATGAGCGAACGGCTCTTCACGACGCTCAATTTCTGGGCCATCCTCATTGGCTCGGCTCTCTGTCTGCCGGTGGGCAGGTTCATCGACCGTTTTGGCGTGCGAGCCGCGCTCGTCGGTGTAGCGGTTAGCTTGGGACTGGCGGTCGTCGGCATGAGTTACGCGGCCGGCATTGTTGTGTTGTTTGTGGCGCTGACGCTGGTGCGCGGGCTGGGGCAGGGGGCGCTGTCGCTGGTGAGCATGGCGACAGTGGGCAAGTGGTTCACGCGGCGGCTGCCGGTGGCGATGGGCGTTTATTCCGTGCTGTTGGCGATCGGGTTCATCGCCGCCACGCTCGGGACCGGCGCCGCGGTGGCGCAGTTCGGTTGGCGGCCGGCGTGGGCCGGCGTCGGCTGGTGCTTGCTGTTCGGCTTGGCGCCGCTGGCGTGGTTCTTCGTGCGCAGCACGCCGGAAGAAGTCGGCCTGCGCGTCGAGGAACTCGCCGAAGAACCGCCGGCGCCGCTCGAAATGCCGGTGCGCGCGGCGCTGCGGCTGCCGGCGTTCTGGGTGTTCACGTTATCGGCGGCGCTCTTCAACCTGATGTGGTCCGCGGTGACGCTGCTCAACGAGTTCATGCTGGCGGAGCGCCGCTTCGGCAAGGACACGTTCCTGGTGGTGATGGCGGTGCTCGCCTTCAGCGGCCTGCCGGCCAATCTCGTCACCGGCTGGCTGGCGCGTCGCTGGCCGATGGGCCGGCTCCTCGCCGTGGGCATGGTGCTGCTCGCCGCCTCGCTCCTTGCCTTTCCGTTTCTGACAACGCAACTACACGTGCTTCTTTACGGAGCGTGCTTGGGAGTATCGGGCGGCATCATCACGGTAATCTGGTTCGCGGCGTACGGCCACGCGTTTGGCCGCGCGCACCTCGGCAGCATTCAAGCAGTCGCACAAATTGCGACGGTGCTGGCGTCGGCGCTCGGCCCGTGGCTGGCGGCGGTGTGCAAGGAAACCACAGGCTCGTACGAGCCGCTGTTTTATGCGGCAGCGTTACCAACCGTCGCGCTTAGTTTCGCATCGTGGTGGACGCGTTTGCCGGACGCTTACCGCGTTCCACCTTCTTGACGAGTCTGTGCGAGGGCGGTAGTCATTGGCCGGAAGGGGGCAACGGACCGAGCGCGGCGCCGCGATTGCGCAAGTCCTGCGCGCGATCGCGTATCTCGTTGCTGCTCGGATTGCGGATCGGCTGCATCGGATAGTTGAGGCGGCGAACATCGCGGATCGTCCACGGGATGAGGTTTTCCGCGAAGAAGTCGAGCCCCGGATACTCGTACCACGGCGGCGGCACGCATTGATCCACTTGCAGCGTTTCGTAGCCGTCGCGAACCAACGTGAAGTGGTAATTGCCGTAGTAAACAAAGGGCACGTCCGCGGGCGTCGGGCCAACCGGCCGGTTGTTGACGAGCACGACCGAGCCGGGCGGATCGCTGGCAATGACGAACCGCCGCTCGACGCAGCCGCAAAGCAGCGTGGTCGCGGTCAGCAGCGCCAGGAAACACGCGGTTCGCCTCATGCCCGTCCCCGCCGGCGTCGGCTTCCATCGTCGTGAAATGCAAGGCGACGAGGTATAACTTCACGCGCCGCGCCCGTCAAGGCGTGTGCCATCCGCTTGCCGGTGCTAGGCTTGGGGCAGCCGCCCGGTTTCCTTCCTCTATTCAAGGTCGCGCCGGCGTTGTAGCATACACAGATCAAGGAACGTGGCACGTCCGGGGTAAGCCGTAGTGATTGGCTTCGAGAATATCGAACAGGCAAGTCTGACCGACGTGGGGGTCCGCCGCAGCCACAATCAAGACTCCCACACGGTGCTGCTGGCCGGCGATCCGGAAAAATGGCGGCAGCACGGCCACGTGTTTGTCGTGGCCGACGGCATGGGCGCGCACGCCGTCGGTGAGTTGGCCAGTGCCCTTGCGGTCGGCATCATCCCGCACACCTATCACAAGCACGCTCAGCAACAGGGCGCGGCTACCTCCCTGCGCAAAGCGTTCATCGAGGCCAACGCCAGCATCCACGCCCGCGGCCAGCAAAACCGCGAGTTTGAGGGGATGGGCACCACCTCCACCGCGCTGCTGTTGCGGTCGGAGGGGGCTTGGGTCGGCCACGTCGGCGACAGCCGTGCGTATCGCATCCGCGACGGCCACGTTGAACAACTCAGTTTCGACCACAGTCTCGTCTGGGAATACGCCCGTCGCCAGCGCATCAACCCGGAAAACGTGCAGGGCATTCCGAGCAATGTGATCGTTCGCTCGCTCGGCCCCGAACCGTTGGTGCAAGTGGATGTCGAAGGTCCGCACCCGGTCCAGAAAGGGGACATCTACGTCCTGTGCAGCGACGGGCTGAGCGGGCAGGTTTCCGATCACGAAATCGGCGCGGTGGCGAGCGTGCTGCCGCCCGAAGAAGCGTGTCGCTTCCTAGTCGATCTGGCGAACCTGCGCGGCGGGCCGGACAACATCACCGTGGTGGTGGTGCGGATCGGCCTCGCGCCCGTCGGCAAGTTGGCGCCGTTGGTCGACCCGCGGCCGTGGTATCAACGGGTCCCGTGGCCGCTCGGGGCGTTGCTCTTGGGAACGCTGGGCGCGGGCGGCGGCGCGGCTCTCGCCGCCGTGGGCCATCGGGAGCCGGCTTATCTGGCGTTTCTGATCGGCGCGGCGGCGATCCTTGCCGGACTCGTTGGCCTGCTGGCCCATCACAACCGCGAAAAGCAAAAGGCCGCCGAGGAAGAAGAGCTGCCGCCGCCACGTGTCTATAGCCGAACGCCGTGCCAGATCGAACGGTCGTTGCTCGAGCGTTTGGCCAAGGCCAATGAGGCGCTCAAACAGCGCATCCGGGAACAGAATTGGGAAGCCGACTGGCGGTCGTTCGATTTGCACTCGCAACTGGCCGCGGAACTTGTGCAGCACAACGACCTGCCGGGGGCTTTCCGTGAATTCTGTCGCGCCATGCGGCCGCTGACCGAAACGGTGCAGCGCTATCGCAACAAGGAAGAGATGTTTCAGCCTGTCTGGGACCGCAGCGAGAACGGCGACAAGGTGGTCCTCGAACCGCAAGGGAATGAGCCCGCGGTATTCCGCTGCGAGAATTGCGGTAAGACGTCGAACACGTTCAACGGCGCGATGCCCACCTGCTGCGATAAGCCGATGCCGAAGCAGGCGTAAATCACTTCGATTGCGGCACAGCGCCGCGGCTCCGCCAAAAATACCACGTCGCGATGCTGCGAAAAGGCCGCCACGGCTCGCCCAGTTCGACGAGCTCCGCTTTCTTCGGCAGTTCCGCAAGCCCGTATTGCTGCATGACGCCGGCACGCAGCCCCAGGTCGTCTACGGGCAGGACATCCATGCGGCCCAGCGAGAAAATCAGGAACATCTCCGCGGTCCAACGGCCAATGCCCATGACGGGGATCAGCCGTTGGATGACCTCCTCGTCCTCCAGCTCGTGCAGTTGCTCAAGCGGTAGTTCGCCGGAGTGGACTTTCTCCGCGAGGTCGCGCATGTAGCGCGTCTTCGCCGCGGACAAACCGACGCCGCGGAGTTTCTCATCGGAAAGGGCGAGGATGCCCTTTGGCGTAACGCCGCGCCTGCCGACCGCTTTCGCGAGCCGCGCCCCGATCGATTCCGCGGCTTTCGTCGAAATCTGCTGCGAGATGATGGACCGCGCCAGCAGGAAGAAGTGATTCGGTTGATGCCACATCGTACAGGGACCAACCTGCCGTATCAGGGTCTTAAGCACGGGGTCGCGCCGCGAAAGATGGCGCTGTGCTTTACGAAAAACGTCGTTCACTTCCGCCACGACAGTGCCCTCGCCTTGGTTGCCTGCGTTCTTGGATTTGCGGCAAAGACGGCGGATACATTCACCAGCTAACGCTCCGGGCTCGCGAGTGAATCTCCCGGCGCCGCGAAGGCTGCCTGCCGTCGCCGGCGCGATTCGCGGAATTGCATGCTAAGAAGCAGCGCGACCAACATCCCCGCGAGGAAGGTGACCGCAAGATGCCACACCTTGATCGACGCGGCCGCGGGCGCCGAAGGAGTTAACGGCGGCGAGTTGCCGCCCGGCAAGAGTGGCCCCGCGGACAGCGTCTCCAGCGCCGCCGCCCAACCCAATTCCGGCATTGCCGGACCTATTCCGGGTGCCAGGCCCACGCCGCGCGGCGCCGCCGCCCATAGTAATTGCTCTTTGATCGCACGTCCGTCTTGTCCGTTTAACTTGGCCGCCACGGGCGCCGCCGCTTTCAACACCGATCGATGCTCGAGCAACTCCCGCGTGCTCAACACATTGTTGAACACCAGACTATCGATCAGTTTGGCCGCGTCCTGCACATCGCCCTCCGCGTTGAGCAGCTCCGCGAGTTGCCAGAGCAATCGGCCGTCGTCGGGCAGCCAGAGAACAAGCTGTTCCACGATCGTGACGGCGTCCGGCGGCAATTCCTCCCACTGTTCCGGCGCGAGTGTGCCGGGCTCGTATTTCCCCCTCGGACCGACGAAGCGCACCTTCGGAAAGAGCGGATCGAGCGCCGGCGGCATCCCCGTCGGCCGAATTGATTCCTGATAGCGGTTTTGCAACAGCGACAGGTAATACTTCTCCGCTCGTCGATAGCGATACAAGTCCTGCGTGCGAAAGCCAGCACGGACCGCCGGCCATGCCGCCAGCGCCTGCCGTTCGTATGAGATCGCCCGCTCCAGCCGACCCGCGAGGTGGTGCGCCGTGGCGAGATTGGCCAGCAGCATGAAGTTTTGTCGATCCATTCGTTCGGCCGCCGAAAGGACCTGCACCGCCTTCTCGGGCTCGCGCAAACGAAGATAGTACGCGCCGAGATTGATCCGATCCTCGAAGCTGAGCAATCCTAGGCGGTCCCGCGCTTCTAGTTCGTTGACCTTGGCGAGAACCTCATGCCGCAGTTGGGTTGGTTGCAGCGTGTTGACGAGGCCCTTCAATCCATCGAGTTCATCGCGCACGACGCGGAAATCGGGGTGCGGAACCATCGGCGGCTCCGCCGTGTTGTAAACCCCCGCGGAGGCCGTCGTCGCCAACGCGAGGAGCGGTGCGATGCCGATGAACAGCCGTGAACTCATGCTTCTTAACCCTCAAACCGTTGCGGCGTCCGCTACCCGCGCCAGATGAGCACACGCCTGTGCTGTTACGTCGCGTCCGCCCGCCAGGTTGGTCAGCAAGGCGCAAGGCGTTTGAATCAAGCCCCACGGCACGCCCCACCAGCCGAGCAGTAACGTAACGAGCGTCCACGGCAAACCGCGAATCAGTCCCAAGTCATTGGCGGCAAGGAAATACACGTCGGTCTGCCGGTGCAACGTGACCACCACCAACGAGATACAGAACTCGAATACGACAAACCGACCGCCCCGATTCAATTCACGGTGGAGCTCATCGGGCTTCCAGGCGTCGATTCCACGAATGCGCATGCCGTTGGCTGCCGTCTTTGGCCTGTGATTTGCTCGATGGAGAGAAAGTGCGTTCCCGGCGCTAATTGTAGAAGAATCCACCTAGAATGCCTGCAACCGCTGCCCAGAGCCTAGGCAGCGGATGGAACTGAACAGCCCACGGAGTAGTGAAACGATGGTTTCTGCCCCTACTGGTTACCTTCAGCTTGAATTGGAACGTCACATCCAGGCCCGCACCGGCCGACGCATCCGTGATCTCAGCGTCGATCTACACGCGGAACGTGTGGTGCTGACGGGTCACGCAGACACGTACTATGTCAAGCAACTTGCTCAGCACGGCGTCCGCGATTTGCTGCCGCACGTGCGGCTGGAGAATGCGATTGAGGTAGGTCATCGCTCGGACTGAAATCTGCCCATTCAACTGAGCTTCACTTCGTATACGCTTGTGACCGTGGTCGTGATACCGCCGCGCGGCGTGAACGCGCCGGCAACGCGACAGCGCATCGGCTGGCACGCCGCGACGAAATCGTCCAGCAGCCGGTTCACCAAGGTCTCGTAGAACACACCCTGATTGCGATAGCGGTGCAGGTACAATTTGAGCGATTTCAATTCGACGCAGCGCGCGGCCGGCGTGTAGGTGAACGTGATCGTTCCGAAGTCCGGCTGCCCGGTTTTCGGACACACGCTCGTGAACTCCGGACAAACGATTTCGATGGTGTAATCGCGGCCGGGATATTGGTTAGGGAACGTTTCGAGCTGATCGGCGGATGGCGCTTCTACGACGGACATGACCGCTTCCTCGCGCTGCAAACGGGCGATTGCTGTTTCCGCCCAATCTTAGGGCAGCAAGAAACGGGTCACAAGACACGCGCGCAATCGTTCAAACGAAACACGGCTTGCCCGCCTGACGTAATGGCCAAGCAGACAAGCCGTGCGTGCCGTGGGTGAGCGTTTACTTTTCGAGGAGCTTACCCACTTCCTTGTCGAGTTCCGACACCTGCACGGTACTGCTGACAACCTTGCCGTCCTTGTCCACGACGAACGTCGTCGGCAGCACGAAAATGCCGTACTGAGTGGCCAGCGGGCTTTCGAGACCGCCTTTTTGATGTAGGTGAGTGCCCGGCGGTGCGTGCTTCTTGACGAAGGCGGCGGCCTCTTCCGCCGTGTTGTCCAGATTCACGCAGACCAGCTCCACATTCTTGTTGGCGTTGCTCTCGAGCAACACCTTCAGCCGGGCCAGGTCAGCCACCGCGCCGTCCGCCTTGAAGCCGGTCCAATAGTAGTACACGATAAGAATTCGGCCCTTGAGGAGGCTGGCGTTGAAACTCTGGCCGTCGAGCGTTTGGCCGGTCAATTCGAACGGCTTACCGACCGCGTCGAGACGCCGTGCCGCGCCGCTTGCCTTGGCGGCCAGCGGGTTATCGCCGTAGTTCGTCGCCAACTGCTGGAACCAGTTCTTCGCCTGGACCAGATCGCCGAGCGTTTCCGACGTCATGCCGAGCTGCATGAGGGCGTCCGGAACGTCCTCCGCTTTCGGGAAATCCTGCACGAATTTGGCAAGGCGCTCGATCCACGCCTTCTGCGTCTTCTCGAATTCCTTGCCGTCGCTCGGGTTGGCGGACGCGAGCCTCACGGCGTAATCCGCCGACATCTCGCGGAAGCGAAGGTACGCGGTCAAATCGCTTTTCGGCTGCTGCTTGGTCGCGAGATCGGCGAGGGAAACAAGGCGGTTATAGGCGGTCTTGTCGTTCGCGGGGCTCACCTGGGCCGCGGTGCTTAAAGAGTCGGCAATTTGACGAATCCACTGATCCGCCTCTTCCGGTTTGACCTTATTCACGATCTTCTGGAGCAATGCGGCCCGCTGCGTGTTGTAGGCGACGATGATCGGGCTCGGCTTGCCTGGCTCGACCGTTTCCTTGGGTGCGGCGCCGTCGAGTTTGTTCAACTCGTCGAACAAGCCCTTCAGCTCCGGATCATTGGCCGCAGCGCTGGTTTCCGTCTGGGCATTCTCGTCGGCGAGGCCGGGCGTCGGCGCGTCGACGAGCCGCCACGCGAAACCAACCTGCACCATCTCCCCGGTCTGAATCCAGTCGTTCTTGCCGGCAGTTTCGCAGAGGATCGTGCCCGCGCGGTACTTGATGATGTCGTGCTTCAAGCCCGTTGCCTCGGCGGTGAGGCACTGCGGCGGGGACGTTTCCAAGTGCATCCAGCGCGTCTTGTCCTTGTGCAGGTTCGTCAGTTTGGCGACCGTTGCCTGAAACTTCGACACCGCCTGCTGCTGCAATTCGCGCAGTCTCTTCGCCTCGGCGGCGGGCAATTCCAGCGCCTTGAGGTCCCCGTCGGTGATCATCAGGGCCTGCAAACGCCCCGTGTCGTTCGTGACGATCGCTTGCAGGATTTCCTGGCTGGCCTCCTCGGCGGAAATCATCTTCCAGGCGTCGATCTTGCCGTCGCCGTTGACGTCCACGCCCCACTTCATGCCGCCCGCGTTCATCCAACGGAAGTTGTTGGCGCGTTCGCCGTTGTGCGTGGCCCATTCACGGTAGACCTCGACGCCGTCCTTGTAGTACGACCAGAGGTCCATGTTCGTTTTATCTTTGGCGCTGGTGAACTTCGAGTTGTAGAAGCGGCGCAGGTGTTGGCCGCGCGGGTCGCGTAGGACATAGCCGGAGCCGACGCCGCGATCGCCGTTGACGCGCTCGACCTTGCAGCCGTTCTCCTCCTGCGGCGACGGTGTGGTGTAATCGACGCCGGGCTGACTCGGTTTCAGGCTCAACATCTGGGCGACCGTCGGGTCGGCTTTCACAACGGCGGCGCCCCAGAGGAGCAGGCAGCCTGCCAGCAACATCGTCTTGCGCATCGGTGACTCCTTTCGTCGGCTGTCGGCGCGGCAGCACAAGCTGGCAGCTTGTGCCACGCGGTTAATCTTCGGCACGCGCTGGCGCCGCTGTTCACCGCAAAGGCGGATGAGACGGCGCAGACGTGAGAGACGGGAGAAACCGTGCGGACAGATTGATTGTTTGCACACAGCCCCGCACCCCTCGTGCAACGAAATGCAGCACTGCAACGAAACGCGCGTTTCAAGCGTTCTTCGTCCGCGCAATTCATGCGCAACTTGACCCTATTTGACGAGTCGTCTATAATTTTTGCGACACGATAGCCCATTCTCAGGAATAGGCCGCACGGTCGCACTCAGGTTGCCTGGGTTGTCGTGCCAAACGACGCGGTTGGATGCGCGTCGGTCCGAACGCGGGACAAAACGGAATGCCGGACGGGCAGAGAGCGGCGGCGTGCTCGTGATGGTTTGCAGGACGTCTCGCGGTCCCATGGAGGGGGCTATGACTCGCGCGCGTGTGCTTCTCGGCCGTCCTCCTTCCGCTGCGCCTCGCTTCCTTCTTTCGAGCGACTGGACACAATCAAGATGTAGCCGCGGGCTTCCGCCCGCGCAGGCGAAGGCCTGCCGCTACATGCTGTTCTCCTTTTTCCCTGCACGCGGGTGGCCCTTGGTGGATGATCGGGCCCAGATTCAGCAGGTGAAAGATGCCAGCGACATCGTCGATGTCGTGGGCGCCTATGTCGCTCTGCGCCAGGTGGGGCAGACGTTCAAGGGGCTATGCCCGTTCCATCAAGACACCCGTCCCTCCTTCGACGTCGATCCGCGCCGGCAGCGCTACCGCTGTTGGTCCTGTAACAAATTTGGCGATGTCATTCAGTTTGTCCAAGAGTTCGAACGTATCACCTTCCGCGAAGCGCTGGAACTTCTCGGCAAGCGGGCAGGGATTTCTTTAGAAAAAAAGGGCGCAAACCCCCAAGACCGCAGCCGCGCCCTTATGTTTGAACTGCTGGCATGGGCGGCCGAGCAATTCCAGTGCTGCCTGCTCGATTCCCCGCTGGCCGAGGCCGCCCGCCGTTACGTGGGCGAACGCGGACTGACGGGGGAAACCGTGCGGCGTTTCGGATTGGGCTTTGCACCTCCGGACGGCGATTGGCTCGTCCAGCGGGCCGCCGCCAAGGGACTCTCGGACGACCTGTTGGAAAAAGTCGGCCTGATCGCTCGCCGCGACGAAGGCAACGGCCACTACGATCGATTTCGCGACCGCGTCATGTTTCCCATTCGGGACACGCGCGGCAAAACGGTGGGGTTCGGCGGCCGCATTCTGCCCAACTCTCCAAAAGCGGCGCAGGCGCCGAAGTATTATAATTCCAGCGAAACTCCCCTTTTCAGCAAGAGCGAACAACTCTATGGTTTGGACCAGGCGCGGCAAGCTGGAGCGGCCGTCGGCTATCTCGCCGTCGTGGAAGGGTACACCGACGTGCTGATGGCGCACCAGCACGGCGTCTGCCAGGTCGTGGCGACGATGGGCACCGCCCTCAACGCGCGCCATGTGCATCATCTGCGACGCTTTGTGCCGCGGGTGGTGTTGGTATTTGATGCGGACCCTGGCGGGAACACCGGCGTTGACCGGGCCCTCGAAATCTTTGCCAGTCAGGATGTCGAACTCGCGATCGCCATGCTGCCCGAGGGTATGGACCCGTGCGATCTCCTCGTGGCTCAGGGATCGGAGCCTTTCAAAACGGCCTTGACAAACGCGGTGGATGCGCTGGAATTCAAACTGAACCAGGTGCTGTCAAGCAGTGATTCGCAAAGCATCGAAGGCCGGCGGCGAGCAGTGGACAGCGTGCTGCGCGTCATCGCGCTCGCCCCGGAAGGCGCCGGCCAAACCGGCGCGCTGAAACGTGAGTTGATGGTGAGCCGCATCGCCCAACGCTTCGCCCTGCGGGAAGAAACGATCTGGGCCCGCCTCAACGAGCTGCGGGCCGAATTGGAAAGCAAACGCGACAGAGTGGCCGACTCGCTCCGCGAGTCGGATGCCCGTTCGCAGAGCGAACGGACCGCCGAGGAAGAGAAGCGAGCCGTACCCGCGGCTCCGGAAGAACGCGAGCTGTTACAAGTGCTGCTCGCCCAACCGTCGCTCGTCGCGACGGCGGCGGCCCAGGTGGGGCCGCAGGACATTCTCCATCCAGGACTGCGGCAGCTCCTGGAAGGGCTCTATCAGTTGCAAGCGGCCGGCGAGATTCCCGATCTCGACCTGCTTCGCAGCAGGATCGACAATACCCGCCTCATGGCCCATGCACTGAAAGAGCAAGAGATCGGCCGGCACAGCCCAGAACCCGCGGGTTGGCTGCAAAGCATCCTGGCCCGCTTTGAACAACGCCGGTCCCTGCCGCAGAAACAGCAACTGCACGACCAACTGCACGGCGTCAACGACCACGAATCGGCAGTAGAGTTGTTAAAGCAGTTGCAGAAACGCAACGACTCGTAGGTCAGGCCGCGAGTTGTGGCACGGTCTCCCGACCGTGCCACTGGCTCCGACCGAAGGTCTCAGCTAGTTCATTGAGACCTTCGGTCACGCAGCGCGGGCACGGTCGGGAGACCGTGCCACAACAGGAGTCTGAACCGTGACCCTGATGGATCGGGGCACGAAGAACGTCCACGAGAATCCTGCACGCCGACGCCCTCTCCATCGGGGCGCCGGACCTTTCCGAGGAGGGATCGGATGGAAAAGATCGAAGAAGCCCAAGGCCTGAAGGCGTTGCTCGACGCGGGCAAGGAAAAGGGTTACCTGACCTACAGCCAGGTGAACGACTTCCTCCCCGACGACGCCGTCAACCCCGAGAAGCTCGATCAGCTCCTCATGGTTCTGGAAGAACAGGGGATCGAGCTGATCGACGAGTCGGAGGCCGAGGAACGCGAATCGGGACCGAATCCCGCGGCGGATGACGAAATCCGCAGCGAGCTCGACCTCAGTTTCATGGACGAGGAGGACAGCCGCCGCATCGACGATCCGGTGCGCATGTACCTCACGCAGATGGGCGAGATTCCGCTCCTCAAGCGTGAAGAAGAAATCTCACTCGCCAAGAAAATCGAAGTCACCCGCAAGCGCTTCCGCCGTAAAGTGCTCGAATGCGACGGGGCGTTGCGCCAGGTCGTGGACACGCTCAAGCGCGTTCACTCCGGCGAGCTGCCTTTCGACCGCACGGTCAAGGTATCGCTCACCGAGAACCTGGAGAAAGACAAGATCCTTCAGCGCATGCCGCACAACCTGCGGACGCTGGAACGCCTCATGGAGCAAAACGACGACGACTTCACGAAAGTCCTCGACGAACGCTTCAGTGAAGACGATCGCCGCGAACCGCGCCGCCAGATTCGCATTCGCCGCCGCAAGATGGTGACGCTCGTCGAAGAGTTGTCGATCCGAACGCAAAAAGTCCAGCCGCTCATGAAGAAGCTGGAGCAGATCTCCGTGCGGATGGACGAGCTGACGCAGCAGATCGAGGACATGAAGGGCAACCGCAGCCTCAAAGAGGAGAAAGCCAACCTCGAAAAAGAGCTGCGCGACTTGATGCTGATTACGCTCGAAGAGCCGGCCGGCCTGCACAAGCGCGTCGAAATCGTCAAAAAACGTTTCAAGGAATATGAAGACGCCAAGCGCGCCCTTTCCGGCGGCAACCTGCGGCTCGTCGTCTCCATCGCCAAGAAGTATCGCAACCGCGGCCTCTCCTTCCTCGATCTCATTCAGGAAGGCAACACCGGCCTGATGCGGGCGGTGGACAAGTACGAATATCGCCGCGGCTACAAGTTCTCGACCTATGCGACGTGGTGGATTCGCCAGGCGATCACGCGCGCCATCGCCGACCAGGCGCGCACCATCCGCATCCCGGTCCACATGATCGAGACGATGTCGAAGCTGCGCAACGTCTCGAAAAAGCTGCTCCAGGAAATGGGTCGCGAGCCGACCATCGAAGAGACGGCGAAGGCGGCGAACATCTCCGTGGAAGAAACTCGGCGCGTGTTGAAAATCAGCCGGCACCCGATCAGCCTCGATCGGCCCGTCGGCGAAAGCGAAGACAGCTACTTCGGCGACTTCATCGAAGACGACACCGCCGAGTCGCCGGTCTCCGCCGCCACGCAGGAGATGCTCAAAGACAAGATCGAGCAGGTGCTCAAGACGCTCACCTACCGCGAGCGCGAGATCATCAAACTTCGCTACGGTTTGGGCGACGGCTACACCTACACGCTCGAAGAGGTGGGCCGCATCTTCAAGGTGACGCGCGAGCGTGTCCGCCAGATCGAAGCCAAGGCGGTCCGCAAGCTGCAACACCCGGTACGCAGTCGCCAGCTCGAGGGCTTCCTCGACGGGAGCAAAAACCGCTGAAGCACAAACCGCCGGTCTCCACGACCGGCGGTTTTTTTTTGTAGAGTGAGTAGTGAGTGGTGAGTGGCGGGTGGTAGCTGGGACCACTCAGCGCTGACGACTCACCGAGGAGCCACCCATGTCCGGCCAAGCTGCCATTCTGCGTGAGCTGCACCGCCTGCGCCGCAATGCGACAAACTTGCGCAACGAAATCGATCGCCTCCCCCGTCAAATCAAAGCCCAACACGCCAAGGTCGCCCGCCAGGAAGAGATCCTCAAAGAAGCGCAGGAACACTTAAAGCAGCTAAAGGTCAGCGCTCATGAAAAAGAAGTATCGCTCAAGGCGACGTTCCTACTTGTCCGCAAGCACGAAGACCAACTGAACTCCGCCGGATCGAAGAAGGAATACGACGCGCTGAAGACGGAAATCGCCAATGAGCGGAAGCGCTCGCAGCAGCTTGAGGATGAGATCCTGGAAGGCATGACGCAGATCGAGGAGCGGACGGGGGAATTACCGGGTCACGAAGCGAATGTTAAGAGCGCGAAACAAGAGTGTGCCGCGTTCGAGGCGACTGCGGCGACACGGAAGACCGACCTCTCTATGCAATTGACAACGGTAGAGAAGGAACTTCAGCAGGTTGAAGAGACGCTCAACGAGGACATCCGCGCCCAGTACAACCGGCTGGTCGCCGCCCGCGGCGAAGACGCCATGTCGGTGGTTCAGGAGCGTAACTGCGTCGCGTGTCACACGTCGATCACCGCGCAGCAGTTTAACGACCTCCTCGCGGGCCGGCTGGTCTCCTGTAAGGCGTGCGGGCGTATTCTCTATTTGCCCGCATAGCGCGCCGAGAGGGCGCGTTCAAATCCCGCGCCCGTCGTGGCCGTTAGAAACATACGGCAGCTCGTTGTTGCGCAGCGCCGCCCGGTGAGTCGCCGTCTTGACCCACGACGGCGCCAAACTTGACTCACTGTCGATGCCCTTCAGGCGGCCCGCATCGATGCCGCCCGGTCCCGGCAGCATGCGGTTGACCAAACCGAGGATGTCGGCTGTCAAACTGGGGAACAGGCCGTGGAAACACACGGCTTGCTTGGCCGGGAGACTGAGAATCACCTCGCCGTCGCCATGCTTGCACGCGTCGATGATTCGCCGGGCCGCCTTCTCCACCGGGATAGAAAGGAACGGCAAGGCGTCGCTGAACGCGAACCACGCGAACTCCGCCCGGTGTTGGCCTTTGAACGTTGCATGGAGCGGGCTGCCGGTCCGCATCAATCCGGGGCAAACCGTCGTCACCACGATGCCGTCCTTTGCCAGCTCCGCACGCAAGCCTTCGGACAAACCGACGAGCGCGAACTTGCTGGCCGAATACGGCACCAGGTGCGGAATGCTGATTTTTCCGCCAATGGACGAGATGTTCACGATACGTCCCCTGCCGCGCTTTTTCATGTGCGGCAGCACGGAGAGGATCGTGTAGAGCGGCCCCCAGAAGTGCGTCTTCAGCGCCTCTTCATAGTCGTCGAGCGTCATCAACTCCACGGGGCCCACCTCAATGACGCCGGCGTTGTTGATCAGCACGTCGATGGCGCCGAAGCGCTCCTGCACCGCCTTCACCATCTCTTCCACTTGCCACTGATCGGTGACATCGCAGCGCCACGGGAAGACCTTGCCGCCGCGGCTATCGAGATCGCGGCGCGCGCGGTCCAGTTCGTCGCGGTCGCGCGCACAAATGGCAAGGCGCGCGCCCTCGCGGACCAATTCGCGCGCCAGCGCTAAGCCCAGCCCGCGCGAGCCGCCGGTAATTAAGACCGTTCGATCTTGCAAGGCATCGTAGCGCTGTTGCCGGATCAGGCGGCGCATTGCCCACGCCGTTCCCAAGCCCGCCGCGGCGAGCAGGAGCGTTCGCTTCATGTCGAACTCCTTAAGAAAGAGAAAGGATCGACACCATTTGATGGCTCGCAAAGCACGTGCCGGCCTTCGGGTACGCGGTTTGCTGTTTTTCTAACGGCTGAGGCAGAAAAACGACGGTTGGGGACAGGGTCATGGCAGCGGCAAAGAAGAAAGTGCGTATCGCGGCGGTCGGCGACATTCATTGCAATCAAAAGTCGCAAGGCACGCTGCAAGCGCTGTTCGGGCCAATGGGCGCGGCGGCCGACGTGCTGGTGCTCTGCGGCGACCTCACCGATTTCGGCTTGCCGGAAGAAGCGCAGGTCCTGGCCAAGGAACTTACCGCCGCCGTCAAGATTCCGGTCGTCACGGTCCTTGGCAACCATGACTACCACGCCGGCAAACAACGGGAAATCCGCGACATCCTGACGAATGCGGGCATCCATGTTCTGCAAGGAGAAAACTGCGAGATCGAAGGGGTTGGCTTCGCCGGCGTGAAGGGGTTCGGCGGCGGTTTCGGTCGCCGCATTCTGGAACCGTGGGGCGAGGACAGCGTGAAAGCCTTCGTTCGTGAGGCGGTCAACGAAACGCTGCAATTAGAGTTTGGGCTCTCCAATCTGCGCGTCGAGCCGACGATCGCCATCCTGCACTACGCCCCGATTCAGGCGACGGTCGAAGGCGAGCCGCTGGAAATCTATCCCTTCATGGGCAGTAGCCGGCTCGAGGAGCCGTTGAACCGCTATCCCGTCGCCGCCTGCTTTCACGGGCATGCTCATCGTGGCTCACCTGAAGGAAAAACGCTCGGCGGCGTGCCCGTTTACAACGTCGCACTGCCGTTGATGCGCCGCACGTTTCCCGATCGGGCGCCGGTGCGCATCTTTGAAGTGAGCGTGCCCGCGCCGGAAAAGGTCGAGGTCGGGGCATTCTAAGGCCGCCGTTGGCATTGTGCTTGCACGTTTCTCAGTCCATGTAGGAGTTTCAGTAACAGAAAGGCGGTGTACCGTGGCGATCAACACCAGCTCAACCGTCGTGAGCGTTTTCGAGACCCGCGCTCTTGCCGAGTCGGCCATCGACGAGCTCGTACACGCGGGTTTCCGGCAAGAAGACATCGGATTTGTCACTCGTGAAGGGCATGTAGTGAAAGCGGACACGCCGACCGAACGGCGCGAAGAGATCGCGGCCGACGGCGCGGTCGCCGGCGCGATTTCCGGCGCCGCCGCGGGCGCCGTCGCCGGCGCGCTGGCGAGTATTCTTCTCCCCGGCGTTGGGCTGGTGATCGGCGGCGGTCTCTTGATCGGCGCGCTGGGCGGAGCCGCGGCCGGAGCGGCGCTCGGCACTTATCTGGGGCCGTTTCTGGCGATGGGTTTCACCGAAAAGGAAGCACGCTGTTTTGATGAAGAAGTGAAGTCGGGCCGGACGCTTGTCGTGGTTCGCGCCGCCGACCGCACCCACGAGGCGCAGAACATCATCGCCATGTTTGGCGGCCATGACGCAGGCGCCGACATGGTTGTCGGCGGCCGAACGTAAGGGAAATGGAAGCAGTGGAGCCGACGGGGATCGAACCCGTAACCTCAGCATTGCGAACGCTGCGCTCTCCCAGTTGAGCTACGGCCCCGGGAAGAACGGGTATTATAGGAGGCGCGGTTCGCGGGCTTCAAGGCGTATTGATGAATTGGGAGCCTGACGCGCGCAGCAAGCGCGGCGCGGATCGGCGCTCGCTCCACGCTAAGGGCTCCCAGCGTCATTTCGTCTCTTCCTTCACCGCCCGCTTTTGATATTCCGACCCTGCGAACTGTTTGTCGTCGACCAACCGCTTACGGCACTCGCCCGCGCGGGCGGGGTCTTTGCGCACCTGGTCGAACAGCTTCGACAGATAATAAAGCGCCCGCGCGTGCTCCTGCCGGTCCTGGTTGTATTTCACATCGACCCACAGATATTGCCAGAACGCTTTATCGAGATCGGCCGGCGTCGCCTGGCGGCGGTAGCAGTCGCCGAGCGTGTTGTACGTCAGGGCGAGCACGTCCGGCTCCGTCGCCTTGGCGATGATGGCCTGCAAACGCTTCTCGGCATCATCCGCTTTGCCGGAGACAGACAGGCAGTCGGCAAGATAGACCTGCACGCGCAGTGCCTGCGGATCATCGGCCGGCAGCCCTTTGCTTAGGTCTTGGAGCTTCTGCTCGGCGGCGGCGTGCTGGTTGTTGTCGATCAGCGCCTTGCAGACGAGTAGATCGGCCTGCTGCCGCACTTCTTTCGGGATGTCCTTGCGCGCGGCGAGGCCGGCGTAGATCTTCTGCGCGCCGGCAAGATCGCCCTTCTTCTCCAAGAGGCGCGCCAACGTCTTGGCCGCCTCGCTGGTTTGCCAGGCGTTGGCGTGGTCGCCCTGGAACTTTTGCAATGCCTGGATGGCGGGCTCAAGCTGGGTCGGGTCGTCGTCGGCGAGCCGGGCGAGCAGCCGTGCCAGACGAAATTGGATATGCCGCTGGGCGAGTTTCGAGTCGTCGATTTCCTCGGTCAGCTTCTTGTACGCCTCGATCGCCGCCTCGCCCGCCTTCCTGCGGTCGGCTCCATCCTTGGCCTGATCGACCCGGTCGTCCTTGCGCAAGGCGTCGCGGTACTCCAGCGACTTGCGCGTCTTGTATTGCACGTCAATCACGTCGCTGACGGAGACTTTCTCCGTGCGGCCGCCGCTTGTCTTGTAGGCAATCTGCGCCGGCGTTTCTTCCGAGATCGTGCCCTTGGCGGCGACCTCGGTTTTCTTGGCGCGGTCGTAGTAGCGGATTTCATCTTGGGCGCGGCTAGCAGACACGGTCACGAACGCCATTGCCGCCGCGGCAAGCGCGAAGACAAATCGCCTCAACATTGCACTGCCTCGCAATAAGCCGACAAGCCCGCCGCGCAAGCGAGCGATTGCGGACTCCCTCGCTCGCGCGGCGGGCTCCCTGATTAATTCTGTTTCGTTACTTTGCGCTGCTCGTCGTAATACTGCTTCAACATCTTCTCGTGCTCGAGCAATTCCTCGAAGCGTTTTTTCGACACCTCGCCGCCCCAGTCCTTTTGCGAGTCTTCCAGCTTGACGATGTAGCCCGCCGCTTGCTGGAGCGCCTGAATCTTCTTCTTCTGATCCGGAATCTTGAGCGCGTTCTTGTACGAGCAATAGACGAAGTGGTAGTAGCACTCGAAATACATGTCCTTCAGACGAGCGTCTTTCTGCATGTTCTGACGGAGCTGGTTCATGAAGTCGAACCAGGAGCGCACCGCCCCGCCCTGCCCGCCGTACAGCTCGCGGTCTTCCAGGCTCAGAATCTCTTCCTTGCGAAGGTCGAGAGTCGCTTTGCCCCAGTCTGTTTGCCGCAGGGCTTTCAGATGCGCGCTTGCCTGCTCGTATTGCTTGTCAAGACGCAGCTCGCGGACTTCTAAGAGCTTCGCTTGATGATACTGGGATGCCTGCTTGGGTTCCGGACGTTTGTCGCCTTCTCCCTTCGGCTCCGGGAACTTGGCGAGCAACTGGGCTGCCTTGCCGTGCTGATCAAGCCCGGCGTAACTTTGCGCGAGAAAGAGCAGCGTTTCCGGCGTTGCTTTCTCTTGCTTCGCCAGCTCGTCGAGAAACCCGGAGAAGCTCGCGACCGTCTTGTCGAGCTGCTCCTTCGCGGAGTCGCCTTTCTGCTTCAGTTCATTGACCTGAGCCCGCAGGCTCTGAGCGAGTTGCAGCAGAATCGCCGCTGAGCCTTGTTCCAGCTCGTTGCCTTTCGTGGAATCCTGGATCAGTTTCAAGATTTCCTGAGCCTTTGCCGATTGACCGTCCTGCACGTTCGCGCGCAGGCCGAGGCTGAGGATCGCGAGCTTCAACTGCACGCTTTTCTGGAGGATTGGCAACTTGTCGGCCTTGATTTGCTCCACCATCGGGTCGATGAGCTTACGCGCGTCGCCGTAGCGGCCCTGGCTGTACTCCTTCTCGCCCCGCCCGTATGCCGATAACAAGGCAAGCGTCGCCACGCCGCCTTGCAGCTCTTCCTGGGCGCTGCCGAGATTCAACTCCGGAAACTTCTTTTGCAAAGGGACGACCACCAGCTCCAACTGCTCGTACCGTTTCTGTTCGTAGAGCAGATGCCCGAGTTTCAACTTGGCGTAGACGTAGACGCGGTGGACCGTTGGGTCGGTGGTGGTGGGTTCGGGAATCGCGTTCAGGGCGACCGACGCCAGCTCCGCGTAGGAGCGCTTCTCGGGCGCGGCGGGTTTCGCTCCTTCGTCCTGAGCCTGAAGCGCCGCCAGCGCCATTTCATATTGTGAGACCGTGTAATGGGGATAGCTCGGTTTGATCCGGGTCAGCTTATCCACTGCCTCTACATACTTTTTCTCTTTAATCAGAAGCGAGCCGAGCTGATGGCGGCCCATGTCGCCGGCAATGTCGTTGGGCCAGGCGCCTTCCATGAACTCCGCGAGAGAACGCAGCTCATCTTCCTTGCCTTCCAGCCGCACGTACGCTTCCAGAGCATAGGTCGCCGCCCGCGCCGCCGCCTGCTTATCCTTGGCTTGAGAGCGCGCCAAGTCCTCGCCGACCTTTACGGCATTCGCGTACTCCTCCTTGTTCAGATAAGTGAACGCAAGCATGGCCTGGGCGTTTTCCAAGTCCGCCTTGGGCACGCGTGCTGTCGGACTCTTGGCCAGCTTGAACCCTTGGTTCAAGACATCGATTACATTCTGGAAGTGCGCGTCCCGCACCTTCTTGGCCTTGTCCGGATCGTCGATTTTCCTCACGTCCTCGCCAAGCTTTTGATACTCCATCTGAGCGCGGATCAAGCAATCGTCGAAATTGCCGATCTGGCTGATCGGCCGGTTGACGTCGCCGCCGCTCCGCTTGACGAGAATGCCAATTTTCTGCTGCCGGGCGCGCTCGGTGTATTCGTTGTCGGTTAGCTCCAACTGCTTGTACAAATCGAGGGCACGATTCAGGGCCGCCGGGTTGCTGATCGCGCCCTTGTCGTTGACCGCCTGGCCGAGGTAACTCTGTGCGAGCGTGAAGCGCACGCCGTCGCCTTCGGACGTGTTTAGAAATGTCGGATACGATTTAAGCCACGCTTCGCCGGTCGCCTGTACAAGCTTGGTGCGGTCTTCTTTGATCGTCGGTACTTGCGGAATCGTCAGCATCAGGAAGTAACGCGCCAGACGCTTGCCGTTTTCCGATTCGGGCGCCTTCTCCGCGATGAGGGTATTCAGCATCTTGTAGGCGTCGGCGGGCCGGCCGATCTCGTTCAAGGTGCGGGCCAGCCATGCCTGCGCCTGGTAGGTGGAAGGACTCTTCGGGTCGCCCTTGGCTAGTTTCTCCAGCGCCGGCTGCGCCTTCTTGATGACCTCCGCGCGCTTGAGAAGCACTTCGTCCTTGTTTTCTTCCACGTAAGTGTAAGCCTGGTCGATGTAGTTCATCGCCACGTCGAGCTCGGCCTGGACGCGCTCCTGTTCTAGTGCCCGCTTTTCCGCTTTGGCGGCGGCGGTGTCAGGCTCCTTGTCCTTGTACTTCGCGTCGTACTGTGCATCCAATCCCTTGGCCGCCGCTTGGAGTTGGGCGCCGGCCTGTTCAAAGAGCACGCGTGCCCGGCCGGCTTCGGCGATCCTGGTCTGTGGGTTCTCCTGCTTCAGCGCCACGCCGAGCTGCGTCTTACCCTGCATTACCGCGACGTGAGCCAACTCGAGCGATGCTCCGCCGGCCAGCGCGTGGGCGCCGAATTGTTTGACGAACGCCTCCAATTCGCCGCGCGCTTCATTGTACTTGACGAGGCGCCGGCCGACGTCGGGTTCGGCGGCAGCGAGATCGAGATGCGTTCTGGCCCGTTCCAACAGCAGCGCAGGCTTGGCTTCCGCCGATGCGGTCGGCAAGACTCTTTCCAGATACTCCAGAGCCAGGTCGTTGTAATGTCGCGCACGCAACCCGCGCACAAACTCCGCGTGCGGCGGTTCGTCTGCCGGCAACGCAGCGCCCGTTCCCCAAGCGACAACGAATCCGCAGACGACGGCCAGATGCTTCATCGAATCGCTCCGTGACCAGACGCAACAGACCGTTCGGCGTATCGGTGTCAGCGCTTGTTGCGCGCGCAAACGGTCGTGCGAGAAGGGTGCTGTTCCGGTTTCAGTATGGAAGCCGTGCCGCGCGTTGTCAAACCGTTTCATTTCGTCCGGGCGTTGTCACTACCCCGTCTTTTATGGCCCGGCGGCGCTCCGTTTTTGCTCTTGCCGCTGAGGGACCGTTTTGCAATCATTACACGACCACTCTTGCTGCCCCTTTAGCTCAATTGGCAGAGCAGCTGACTCTTAATCAGCGGGTTGTAGGTTCGAGTCCTACAAGGGGCACTGTTGTAACCATTTCGCCGAGCGCGACTTTGTCGCTTTGGAGCCGGTTGTCCGAGCCGGCTTCGTCCGCAACCTCGGTTCTGCTAGGCTATCCCTGGAGTTTTGCGCCGTGGGCGGTCGGCGCGCACCGCGTTTCGATTCCGGACGTTGCCGTATGAAGGCGCCAGACATTTACCGGAACCGGAGGTCGCCAGTCGCGACATTCTCTCAGGGTTTCTTGGGATCGCGTTCCTCCTTGCTTCCCGCGGGCGGAGGTTTGCTCTCCTCTACGGGCGGTTGCTTGTCGTCGGCTGGGTTCTGGGCGCCTTGCTGGGGTCGTCCCATCGGCGGCCCGCCTTGACCCGCGGGGGGGCTTGGCACGCGCTCGAGGACGAGCTTGGCCTCGATACGGAGTTCTTCATCCGCGGACTCCGCGGCCTGCTTCGCCTTCGGGACAAGAACTTGGCCGGTGGGATACGGCGTCCCCCTTGCGGCATAGATCATGGCGACGGAGGCCCAACCGCGAATGATTGGGTCTTCATCGTTGATGGTGCGCCACAAGCCCTCGACGGCAGGTCTGGCGTCGACGCCTTCCTTGCCCATGCGGATGATCACCTTGCACGCCTCGACGCGTGCCTCTCGGTCCGTACTTTTGTGGACCGTGTCGCCCCACTCGCTGACATGCTTGCCTTCGTAGACTTCGCCGGAGGGGGGCTTGCTTGGCCCGCAGCCGGCGGCAACAAGCAGCACCGCCGTCGAACAGAGAATCCGTTGGAGCATCGTTTCGTTCCTCCCGATCGGGAACCGACCTCGCGCCGTACCGTCGTCCGCACCGGCGCGGCACAACGGACGTCGCAGGGCGCGAACGGCCCTGGTTGTTTTGTCAATGTCGTCTGCCGGCCCGTTGAAAGGGCGGGCTGGACCGCTGCCTGCCGCCGAACAATGCGACGAAACTGAGTGCCGGGAACGGTCCAGTCCCCGTTTTCAAACGATGCCAGCGGTCATTATTTCGCGGTACAGGATACCACCGTTCCGTGCAGAAGCAATGGCCCGCCGTTCGCTGGCTTTGCTTCTCAAAGCCCGCCGTGTAAGTGACGGCGGCGCCCGGACCGTGCTACGTGTCGGGTTCTGAAAAGATGCGTCATCCGAGAGCGTGAACGTGAATGCACCCGCGGAATCTGTGCATTCACGGCACGGGACGCACCGGCGGGCGTATAGGGCGTGGTGTGTCGAATGCTCGACCCCATGCCCGCACGGCGGTCGCAGATGCAGGCATTATTAAGGATTTCTTTCGGGCTTCATATTTTCCTCATTTTTTTCTTGACAGGCATTCTCCACCGACTTAGTATCCGGCGAAAGGTGGCGCGGTGTAAACTCGTCACAGCGGCCACCGTTTCTCGTCCGTTCAACGTCACGCTGACAAAGCAGGAGTATTGCACGGGCCAATTGCGGCTGGCACCCGCGAAGGTTCGTGTCCATTTTTCCTCATTCACACCTTTTTTAGGAGGCTGGCTGATGCCGCTACTCCGAATCATCAAAGGTGGGCGTGCCTTCACACTGATCGAATTACTGGTGGTGATCGCGATCATCGCGATCTTGATCGGTCTGTTGGTGCCCGCCGTACAGAAGGTCCGCGAGGCCGCCGCGCGGGCATCCTGCACCAACAATCTCCGGCAAATCTCCCTGGCGACGGTACACGCCTCGGACGTATTCGGCGGCAAGCTGCCGATCGGCATGGGGATGTACCCAGGCCACGGTCAGACATGGGGCGGGAACCCGGAAATCTGGCGCAACAGCGGCGGCGGCTACGGCAGCACGTTTTTCCACATCTTGCCGTTCATCGAGCAGGATGCCCTCTACAAATCGAGCTTGGGCGGCGGCGGCGGTTGGGCCGGGGGCCCGAACGTCTACAGCTGTTGGGCGGGGGGCGCCGGCTCGGGGACGGGCGACATCATCGACGCGGCCGTCAAGACCTATATCTGTCCTTCCGATTTCACGAACGTCGACGGGAAAGCGGGCGCGGGGGGCTGGGGCACCACCAGTTACGCCTACAACTACCAGGTGACCCGAACCGACTGGGAAGGGTACACGAGTTTCCCCGCGGCCATCATTGACGGCACGTCGAACACCATTTTTTTTACGGAGAAATATGCCCAGCCGTCAAACGATCCGTGGTCGGTGGATTGGGGTGGCAACACGTGGTGGGAATGGGCCCCGAAGTTCGCCGCCGACTACACCGGCCCGAAATCGAAGTTTCTGGTGCGGCCGTTGATCAAGTTCTGCGACGCTACCCAAGTGCCCGCGGAACAATTGGGCGGCACCAAGAACATTTGCGCGATTGTCGCCACGTCGCCGCATTCGGGGGGCATCAACGTTGCCATGGGCGACGGCAGCGTCCGGTTTGTTAGCGAAGGGGTCACGCCGAACACGTGGTGGGCGGCCTGCACTCCGAAGAACGGTGACCTCCTCGGCAACGATTGGTAGTCGTGCCGGTCGGCGGCCGAAAACCATGAATCCGAGCAGATGGGCGAGCGTTTCCGCGTACAAAACTTCTGTCCGCGGGGACGCTCGCCGCCGCTCCGCGTCGTCTCGCGTATCTCGTACTCGTTCGCGACACGCTCATGTCGGTGGGGGCTGGCGTGCGCATGCTTCCATCCATTTTCTACTACATGCTCAATTTGACCTCGTCGCTGAGGAGGCATCTCATCGGCGCCGGGTGAGGGTCGCGTCATGATCAGGCAACGCCGAAGATTTTTTTCGTTGACGATCGTCGGCTGGCTGGGATTGGTGGTGTTGCTGCCGGTGGTCGTTTCCGGTTGCAGTGTGGGATCCGGGAAGGTGTCTGGGCAAGTCCTGCAGGCAAACGGAAAACCGCTCGCCGGCGGCATCGTGATGTTTCGCCCGACGGATACGAGCATCAACCCTGTCACCGCCAAAATCGACGAGAACGGGAACTACGAAGCAAGCGTGCCGTCGGTGCAAGTCAAAATCAGCGTCGATAACCGATCCTTGAAGAATCCGGGAAGTGGACCGGTTGGCGCGAGCGACTCGAACCCGGCGGAGCTCATCAAGGGGAGAAACGCGCCGCCGAAAGGCGCTGCCATCGGACCGCCCAAGGACGCCATGAGCCAGGCAAGGAAAGATCAGACCGTGCCGCCTGCCGTAGTGCGCGAGAAGCCTGTGGGCACGTATGTGGACATTCCCGAAAAATACTACGACCCGGAAACGTCCGGTTTGACTCTGCAAGTCACCGGCGGGAATCAGAAGTTCGACATTAACTTGTCGAAGTGATCGTCCTTCTTATCCCCCGGTACATGAAACCCGGCGGGCGTGTGCCTCCGTCGGCAGGCGTTCGCGCTCTCTTTTCATATCGGGCGATCGTGACCGCGCTTACGCTGCATCCGCCCACCGGGACGTGAGCGGCGGGTTGTGCGCATGCGCGGCCCGTTCCATTCGGTGGCCGGTCCAGCACATCGACGAGGAGGAAATTCGTGCTTCAACGCGCCCGCAAGTCGCTGCGACAGGCCTGCCGCCGGCCGTGGCGCTTGCTGGCGGTCGTGTCGCTGTTGCTGACTATCGGTTTGGGAGCGGCGCTGTTCGGCTTGCACGCTTGGGCGGGATTTCACTACTGGCGCGCGGGGCGCGAGCTGGAGCGCTACCGGTTGGTAGAGGCCCGCGCCCATCTTGAATCATGTTTGCACGTTTGGCCCGCGAGCTTCGACGTTCATCTCCTTGCCGCTCGAACGGCGCGCCGGCTCGATGATTATGACGCAGCCGAGCGGCACCTCAGCCGTTGCCAGCAGCTGCGGGGCAGTCTCTCTGAAGATGTTGTGCTGGAGCAAACCCTCGTTCGGGCACAACGGGGCGGCATGGATTCGGTCATGCCGTACCTAAAATCGCTCGTGGAACAAAACCATCCGGCCACGCCGCTGATTCTGGAGGCGATGGCGCGAGGCTACATCCGGGCTTTTCGTTTCGGCGACGCCGCCATGCTGCTGGCCCTGTGGCAGGAGCGCCGGCCAGGCGACAAACAGGCCTCTCTCTTGCAAGGCTATGTCCACGAGCAAATCGGGCCCGAGCAAGCAGCGATCGAGAACTACCGGCGGGTCTTGGAGGTGGACCCCGAGCACGACGAGGCGCGCGTGCGGCTTGCCGACCTGCTCGTGGAACGCGCGATGCCGGCGGAGGCGCTGGAGCACGTGCAACTCCTCGCGGCGCGGCGTCCCGGCGACGCGTATATCCTCGTCCGGCTGGCCCGGTGCCTGTACGCGCTGGGCCGACCCGAGGAGGCGGAAGAAATCGTCGACCGGATCATCGCCGAGCAACCGCGCTACCGGCCGGCACTGTCTCTGAAGGGCCAATTGGCGCTTACGCTGAATCGGCCGGCGGAGGCCGAGCGCTGGCTGCGCGAATCCTTGACGGTGGACGCCGCCGATTACTACTCGCAGTTTTCGCTGGCCCGCAGCCTGCGGGAGCAGGGCAAGGATGAAGAAGCCCTGGCGGCGGAAGTGCGCTTGAAGGTGCTCGAAGCGGACGCGCAACGCATCCGCAAGATTATCCAAGAGGACATCAACAGGTCGCCCAACGATCCCGCCATACGCACCGAGGTGGGAAGTATTCTGCTACGCGCGGGTTCGGATCGGGAAGGAGTGCAATGGCTTTACAGCGCGTTGCGCGTGGACCCGACTTACCCTGCGGCGCATCGTGCTCTGGCTGCTCACTTTGATCGCATCGGCGAGCCCCAGCGAGCGGCGTCGCACCATCGGTTCCTAAGCGGGGAACCGGAGCCCGCCATGGAGTCGGGGAGCGCGGCCCAACCCGCCGGACGCGCCGCTAAGGGAGGGCGCTGATCGTGTTCGGACGGCGGCGGTTGATTTCCCAGTTGCGCCGCCCCCGTATTTGGGTCCCGACGGTCCTCTTCGCCGTTGCGTTGGCGGCTGCGTGGCCTCACCTGCGCGCCTCGTACTCGTGGCGCGCCGCCCAGTCAGCACTGGCGCGCCACCGCCCTCGCGAGGCGACGCCTCATCTCGAACGCTGTCTTCGCGCCTGGCCGGAAAGCTCCGAGGTCTACCTTCTCGCAGCGCGGGCGGCTCGATTGCTCGAGAACTACGACGCCGCCGAGCAGCACCTTGTGGAATGCCAGCGACTGGAAACGTCGCCATCCGACGCCAGCCTTTTCGAATGGGCCTTGCTCAAGGCGGAAAACGGCGACCTTGAAAACGTCGAAGGATTCTTGCTGTCCCAGGCACGCAGCGACCCAAGCCGCGCCGATCGTGTCGGCGAGGCGTTGGCGGCGGGCTATCTTCAGCTCTACCGCTTCTTCGACGCCATGCGTGCTCTGGATCTGTGCCTCGAGCGTCAGCCAGAAAATCTTCGCGCCTTGTACCTGCGCGGCAAAGCCTGGGAGCGCGTCCACGCCTATCCCAAGGCGGCGGCAGATTACGAGACCGTCGCTACGCTCGACCCGGAGCACGATGATGCGAGACTGCGGCTGGCCAATTGCCGACTGGAGAACGGGGAACCGGCGGAAGCGATTCCGCACCTGGAGGCGCTGCGCGACCGCCAGCCGGACAACCCGGAGGTTCTCGTGCGCCTGGCGTTCGCCTGGAACGCCGCCGGCAAGCTGGGTCCGAGCCTGGAGCTGATCGACAAGGTGCTCGCCGGGCATCCCGACCTACCGTCCGCCCTCTCTGCACGCGGGCAGCTCAGTTACCAGGCGGAGCGGCCGGACGAGGCGGAAATGTGGCTGCAGAGGGCGATCGCCGCGAACCCCTTCGACCGCACGGCCCATTACGTCCTCCAGCAGTGCTTGGAACAACAGGGCAAACAGACCGAAGCCGCCGCGCAGCAGAAGGAATTGAAGCGCGTCGAGGAAGCAATCGCCCGCATGCTGACGATTACCAACCGACTGATGCCGAAAACGCCGCACGACGCGGCGCTTCATCACGAGTTGGGGACCATCTTGATGCTCATGGGAAAGGACGAACTGGCTCTGCGTTGGTTCCATAGCGCGCTGCGCGAAGATCCGGCGTATCGTCCCGCCCACGAGTCATTGGCGACGTACTACGAGCGGATCGGCGATGCCTCCCAGGCGGCCCGGCACCGAGAGCGCGCGGCGTCGAGCCGCAGTGCCGCGGGGAACGGCTGAAAGGCCCAATTCATTTCTTGCCCGCCTGTCTTGCGACCGCCTGATATTGGTCGCGGTAGCTGCCGGCCAGCGGCGCGGCCGCAAAGTCGGACGCGGCGCCGCGCTCCGCGTCAGCCGCGGCGGCGGCGTCGAGGGCTTGAAGCGCGGCGGTTGACGCGCCGCGCTCGGCGTGCAAGAGCGCCGCGAGAACATACAAATCGGCACGCTGCGACGCGAGAAAAGAAACTTCCGTCAGCGCGCGGGCGAATTGGCCGCGCTCGTTTTGCATGAGCGAACGCAAGACCAAGTGCTCAGGCCGGGCCGCGAGACCGACTTCGCACGCGAGGGCGAAGGGAATCGCCCGCCGCATTTGCGTCACGGCACGCCGACCGTTCACCGCCATCGGTCGCTGCAATTCCTCCATTGCCAAAGCCGCCGCACCGTAGTCGCCCGTGGCCGCCGCCTGCTGGAAGCGGAGCCATTCGTATGCCGAAAGCCGGTAGTAGCGTACATAACCCGGATGGGAAGGCGCGGGGACGCGAGACAACTCCAGCTTGTCCTTGTTCTCGGCCGTCTCGGTGTCGTCGAGCATTTCACGAACTTTATCGGCGCGTCCGAGCTGCAAAAGCAATTCCAATTCCAGCCGCGCGCCCTCTCCGCCGAACGATTGGACCGGCGCCTGCAGCAGCACCTCGTCGAGCGCGAGGCGCGCGAGTCCGAGGTTGAGCGCGAGTTGGGCCCGGCCCAACGGGTCGCCGCTCATCGCTCGCGCGCTGACGCCGTATTCGTTCCTGCGATCCTGAACCAGCAATTCCAGACGACGGACGGCCTGTGTTTCGTCTTTCATCCGGTCTTCAAAATGCTTCGTCGTCTCGCCGGGACGTGGGCCGCGCCGTGACAGGCGCATGGCATGACGCCGGTGTTCCAGGGCTGCGTCGAGGTATGTCCGGTCGCCGTACAGGACCGACAGCGCTTCGTGAGCCGCCTCCAAATCGGGATCGAGGACGAGGGCGCACTCCAGCGCGGTTGCGATCTGAACGTGACGGAGCAGGTCGACCAGCGGCAGGGCAATAATTGTGGGTCGTTCCGCCGTCGTGCCGTGCAGCGTCAGGTAGGCCTGGCCGAGGCGCAGCCACGCGTTGGCATCATCGGGGTTGGCCGCGAGAGCAGATCGGGCGGCGCGTATCGCCAGGAGCAGCAGCTCCGGATCGCGCGTGCCAAGGCCGGGCACGAACGGCACGGCATCCACGAGCCGGTAGACGGCCTGTTCCGCTGCCACCGGCGGGCCCGCCGCGGCCAAGCCGGCGACGCCGGCGGCATAAACCGCCAGAGCGCGTGGTTTCGGTCTCTGCTCTTGCCGGGTCCGGTCTTCAAAATAGCGCAAGTACATGGTCGCCGCGTCCGACTCCCAGCCGGCCGCGGGCGCGGCTTCGAGGAAATCGTCCCACCACTCGTGCCGGTGCGGGCCGCGCCGAGTTCCATGCTCCGGCGCGGGCGCGAGATCAGACTCGTTGTTCTCGGGGCCGAAGGCAAATCCGTGCGGATCGAGCCGTAGACCGTCGAATGAAGCGCCCTGCCGGCCTTCCTTCCAACCGAACACCAAAGCGCGGCCATCGATGCGCAACAGGTCCCATTCGTCCGGCGTCTGCGTCAGCCGGCGGAAGGCCGGAAATAGCCGTTGTTCGTCCGGATCGTACAGCACCAGGATCGTGATACCGTGTGTGCGAAGGACGCCGCGCCAATCCTCGCGACTCTCGCTTCCGGCGCGGCTCGACGCCAACGCTCGGCAGACGGACTCGTATTCGGACAACGCTCCGCTGAGAAACGCGGTGCGGTCGTCGAGGAAACTCTTTTCGCCCGGCGCGAACCACGCGCAGTAGTTCGCCATATCCGGGTGGAACGGAAAGACGCGGTCCGCATCGGTGACAAGTCCTTCTTGGCGCCACTCGTGCAGCGCATGTGCGACCCGTTTCAAAGTAGAGTCTGCTTCAACCTTCCAGGCGACACGCTGCTGCTCGTGTTGGGCGCCGTGCAGCCATCCGGGCCACGCCAAGGCGACGAGAATCAACCCAGACGCAAACAAGGCGAAGTGCGCGCCCCGGACGAACAGGAACTCCAAGCGGCCGAGTGCCTCGCCTGTTCGCCGTACCGCCCAGGCGTCTTGCAAATTGAGTGCGGTGATGGGGCCGGCGACGACCGCGAAGAAGGGGATCGCCTGCACCTGCCACGCGCCCAGCAACGCGAACGCTCCCCAAACTGGCAGACGCCAATCGAGCAGATGCCGACGGCGGGCGATGAACGACGCGACACCGAGGCCGAACAGGATGAAATACGCGATCCCCGCCGCATTCAATCCCGCGTTTGGCAGAAGGTACTCGCGGAACTGCCACGGCGACAGGAACCACATCCGGAAGCGCGGGTCCAGGCGCAGCTCGCTGTCCCACAGGGCGGGAGAAAGCTCGTGCGGCAAGGTGAACACCCGGTAGAAGTGCGGATTGAGCAGGCAGACGACGATTGCCGCCGGCGCCAGCCATCCCGGCGTTCGCCGCTGCTCCGCCGGGCCCAGGCGTTCACCCAGCCAGAAAAGCGCCGCCAGCGCGGGACCGAGCACGAACCACTCGTCCAGGTTGGCCCACAGGACGAACAGCGGAAGAAGCAACGCGTACCGCCGGATGCTGCTCGCGGAGCCGTTCGCCGCACCGCCGTGCAGCCGCCACAGGATTTCCAAGCAGATGCCAAGAAGCAGTAGCGAAAGAGAGCCCGGCTGCAACGGAAGACGCGGGCTCATCACCAAGAGCGCCAACAGCACGCACGCCGCCGGTAGGAGCACGCTTGTTCCCGGCCGGCGAATCTGCAGGAGCCGCCAGGCGAGGACGCCGATCGCCAGGGCTTTCAACACGACAAGGGCAGCGCCGCCCAGCGTCTGATACGCGGCATACAGGCCAAGATCATAGAGCCAGGCGTGGTTCACCCAGTACGCGTCAGCGCTGGCATAAGAAAAGGGATCGACGCCGAAACGGTACGCGCCGTGGGCCAAGAGACGGCCGGCCGCGAGGTGCCGCCAGAAATCACTGTTGCGAACCGCGGTCGAAGCCGCCAGAAACGCGAACGAGACAACAACGCAAGTTAAAGCCGCCGCGAACAGCCGGCTCGGCACGATTCGGCGCGAATTCCGCAGTGCTGGTGCGGGCGCCGGGGCGATTGTTTGCGCGCTCGGTGCGATGAGATGCGACATGGCACACGACTCGATTCGGGAGAACAAACAACGAAAGGAAGATGACAGATGGCCCCAAACTAGATGCGGCGGCCAGAGCAGTCAAGGAGATTATCGGCCATTTCCGCTGAACGAGCTCGACCTCGCGACGGCGAACAACTTCGTTTTTCGGCGCTTGGGTGGAGCGCACGGATCGGGTATGATGGCCGCCGTCCAATCCGTTTCGTTTCCAAGCCGGGTGCGTACCATGATCACCGGCGAGCCTGTCCCCGACGTCTCCGTTAAGCCGTCGAAACCTTATGCTGGATCCGCCTGGGCCAGAGCGCTGCTTCTCCTGAGTGCGGTGACCGTTCTGGCGGCTCTGGCGCTCGGCGCCGTGGGCCGGTGGCGGCCGAGGGAAACAACGGCCCCGGCGTCACAGGATCAAGACCCGCGCAGGTCGTTTGCCACTGCGTTTCGCAATGTCCGTCCCGAGGTTGCCTACGTCGGAGATGAGGCGTGCGCCTTCTGTCACGCCGGCCACGCCGAGACGTACCGTCAGCACCCGATGGGGCGCGCCCTCGCTCCGCTCGGCGCGGCCGACCAGGTGGAACGGTTCGGACCAGAAACCCACAACCCGTTTCATGCGCTCGGCGCGACGTTTGAAGTCATTCCTCGTGGCCGCCACGTGGTTCACAGACAAGTGAACCGCAATGCACGCGGCGAGGAGGTCGCTGTCGTCGAGGCCGAAGTCAGCTTCGTGCTTGGCTCCGGAAGACAGGGACGCTCGTATCTCCTCAACCGTGGCGGCTACCTATTCCAGTCGCCGATTAGTTGGTATTCGGGCGAGAAGGTCTGGGACCTGTCGCCGGGGTACAAGAAGAACTTCTTCGGCTTCGCGCGGCAAATCACGGTGGACTGCCTCTTTTGTCACAGCAACCGCGTCGAGCCGGTGGCGCACACGGTCAACCGTTACGAGGAGCCGATCTTCCGCGGCTACGTCGTCGGCTGCGAACGCTGTCACGGTCCCGGTGAGCTTCACGTCGACAGCCGCCAGCGCGGCGAACACCCCGATGGCAACGACTTCACCATTGTTAACCCGCGCCACCTGGAGCCCGCGCTGCGCGAAGCCGTTTGCCAGCAGTGTCATCTTCAGGGAGAAATTCGCATCCCGCGCCGCGGCAGGTCGCCATTTGACTATCGCCCCGGACTGCCGTTACACTTGATCGAGTCGGCGTTCGTCCGTCCGCCGGAGTTGACGAGCGGCCACAAGTCGGTCGGCCATGTCGAGCAGATGTATCAGAGCCGCTGCTTCGAAGCGAGCAGCGGCAAGTTGGGCTGCATCTCCTGTCACGATCCTCACGCATTGCCGGCGCCGGAGAAGCGAGTCGCTTTCTATCGTGGCCGCTGCCTGCAATGTCACGAGGAGAGGAATAAGGATTCAGGAATCGGGAATCGGGATGCGGCAAGCAAGCGGTCCGAATCTCGATCACGAATTCCTGATTCCCGGTTCCCGATCGCTGTTTCTTGCCGGCACGATTGCATCGCCTGCCACATGCAACACGGGGAGAGCGACAATATCGTTCATGCCGCCGTCACCGACCATCGCATTTTGCGCCGACCGGACCAGCCGCCGCGCATACGGCGTGACCGGCTGCCGAGCGAAATCCCGCTCGTCCATTTCCACCGCGATCTGGTCGAACCCGGCGACACGGGCGTCGAACGCGATCTCGGTCTGGCGATGATACAGATCGCGCGCTTTTCCAATTTTGACGCGCTGGCACAGCGCGTCGGCCGGACGGCATTGCCTCTTCTGACGGTCGCCGTAGCCGACGCTCCGGACGATGTGGAAGCATGGGAGGCCCGTGGCCATGCTCTCTGGTTGGCGGGCCGGCGCGAGGAAGCGTTGACCGCGTCCGAAAGTGCTCTTGCGCTTGCCCCGAACAGTGAGATCGCCCTGCGCGACGCCGCGTTCTTTGCCGCTAACCTCGGCCGCGACGAGCTGGCGATCCGCTACTGGAAGCAGCTTCTGGAAGTCAACCCGTGGCAGGAGCCGACCCACTTTAACCTCGGCAAAATGGCGTCCGCGCGCGGCGAGTGGGACGAGGTGTTGCGCCAGTGTGAAGCGGGGCTGCGGATTGACCCGACGAGCGTCGAATCGCGGCAACTCCTGGTTCTCTATTACGCGAATAACGGCAAACCCGACCGCGCCCGCACGGAGTTCGACAAGATGCTGGCCCTCAATCCGCCGAAAGCGGACGAATTTCGCCGCTGGTTCGCCACGCTCGGTGTCCCCAAATAGCAGGTCCCGCTGGGCATTCGGGATCTACGGTCGCGCGGAACGCTTTTCCTATGAAGAACCGAACAGGAAAAACTCTGCCGGCGCCGCGTATCCTTCCGTACTCGCTCCGGGCATGGGTCTTCAGCGCGCTTCTGCTCACCGTCGCCGCGTGCAACCACGCGGTTACACCATCCCCGGAACGTATTGACGCCGACGCGACCGCAGCGCGCTCCGATTTGTTCCAGGATATGACCCCCGGCTCGGGTCTTGATTTCAGCTACCGCAATGGCCAGGAAGCGGGGCACTACGCTATCCTCGAATCGCTCGGCGGCGGTGTCGCGCTGCTCGACTTCGACGGCGACGGTCTGCTCGACATCTTCGTCCCCGGCGGCGGCTATTTCGCCGGCCCGGACAAGAAAGAGATCAAGGGCCATCCCTGCAAGCTCTTCAAGAACCTCGGCAACTGGAAATTCAAAGACGTAACCGCCGAAGTCGGCCTCGACAAGCTTGCCGGCGGAAACGCTTGGTTCTACACGCACGGCGCCGCCGTCGCGGATTACGACCGTGACGGCTGGCCTGATTTGCTCGTGACGGGCTACGGCCGGCTCGCGCTCTTTCACAACGAGCCCGATGGCCACGGCGGCCGCCGCTTCCGCGACGCAACCGAGGAGGCCGGCTTGCTGCGCGACCGCTTCTGGAGCACGAGCGCCGCCTGGGGCGACCTCGACGGCGACGGCTACCCCGATCTCTACGTCTGCCAATACGTCGATTGGTCGTTCGCCAACAACCCGCCCTGCAACGGCTACACGACCGACATCAAACGCGACGTCTGCCCCCCCGGCCAGTTCAGCGCCGCCCCGCACGCCCTCTACCACAACGTCGCCGGCCCGAATGGCCGCCGCTTCGATGATGTCAGCCGTGACGCCGGCCTCCGCGTCCCGCCGCGCGACGACAAGGATTACGGCAAGGGTCTCGGCGTCCTCTTTGTGGACGTGAACGGCGACCGCCGTCCCGACATCTACGTCGCCAACGACACCAGCGGCAACTTCCTCTATCTCAATACGTCCACCGCCGGAAAACTCTCGTTTCAAGAAAAAGGCTTCTCCCTCGGCGTCGCCCGCGACGGCGGCGGCACGCCGACCGGCAGCATGGGCGTCGATGCCGCCGACTACAACGGCGTCGGCCTCCCCTCGCTCTGGGTCACCAACTACGAAGGCGAGCTGCACTCGCTCTACCGCAACCGTCCTGCGGGCGAGCGCCTCTTCTTCCAGTACAGCACGAAAACCGCCGGCGTCGCCGCCATCGGCCAGAACTTCGTCGGCTTCGGCACCGCGTTTTTCGATTTCGACAACGACGGCTGGGAAGACCTCGTCATCAGCAACGGCCACGTCATCCGCCATCCCTACCGTTGCGGCGTCCGCCAGAAACCGGTCCTCTTTCGCAGCGCGGGCGACGGCACGTTCGCCGACATCACCCCACAAGGCGGCCCCTACTTCCGCACCGAACACCCCGGCCGCGGATTGGCTGTCGCCGACCTCGACAATGACGGCCGCCTCGACCTCGTCATCAGCAACGTGAACGAACCGGTCGTCCTGCTCCGTAATGTCTCCACAAACGGCGCCCACTGGCTCGGCGTGGAGCTCGCCGGCCAAGACCACCGCGACATCGTCGGCGCCCGCCTCACCCTGGAAGCCGGCGGTCGCAAACTCACCCGCTTCGCCAAAGCCGGCGGCAGCTACCTTTCGTCCGCCGACCGCCGTCACGTTTTCGGGCTTGGCGCCACTGTGACCGTGACACGGCTGACCGTGGAGTGGCCATCGGGGGAGCCGAAGGTGCAGCAGTTTGAGGGGCTCGCGGTGGGACGGTATTACAAAGTGGTGCAGGGAGAAAACGAGGCGCGGGTGTTTGATACGTCACCCTTCAAGTTCACTCCTGATAAACACCGTTAAGTCGATCTTTTGCTCCTGCGAGCGATTCCCGCGAACAAAAACAGCACAGGTCACATCCGACCGGTCTTGGGTGGCAACTTGGCAGGGGCTCATTTCAAGACGCGATGCGGCATGAGCGCGGCCCTTGCGGCGTGAATTCAGCTGAAGTGAATAATCGACGGCGTTTACCCGCCGAAATCGCTCCTTTTTCGTTCCATTTCGCAACCGGATTCTGCCGCCGTCACTTGCCGGCGCCTTCTGCAATGCCGAGCAAGCGCAAAGCGATATCCGTCTCGAATTTCGGCGAACGCAGCTCGGTCACTCCTTCCGACGCCGTCACCCTGTCGGCGTGCAGCGTTTTGCCGGATAGCGGATCAATCCACTCGGCTTGGTAACGGCCGGCGGGCAGAGCTAACTTCAAGGTCGCCTCCGGCCCGCCGAAGAGGTAGATGGCGTATTGTTTGCCCGGCTCCGCCAAGACGCGGGCCCGGCCTTTCGGCGGTAGGCGGCCTTTGACAACCTCGTCGTCGGGCTTCATGCGCACGAAGTCGAAGCCGTGGAGGAAGTCTTTCAGCACTTTCACCTGTCCGCGGAAGCCGCGGTTGCCCCCACCCGGCGTTTTCGGCGGATACGGAAACGAACCGTCCTCGTGGCCGACGGCGAAGGAGTAGTCGAGATGGTTGAAGAGTCCGCCGCCGGCCAGGAGAAATTCCCAGCCTTCCATCCGATAGTGCGTGTCCGCCGTGCCCTTGAAGCCGGTCTCGTTGTCGCCGATGACTTTGTTGAGGGCGAAGTTCGCACGCACGGTGTCGGGTGGGCTGGCGTAGTGGAAGTTGAAGATGCGGACGGCGGGATGCGGGTTTTCGACTTTCTTCGAGCCGTTGGCGATGTTCAGCGAGATCAGATGCTTGTGCGGCAGCGGTTTCTCGGCTTCGACCAGCACGTCGATGATGCGCCGCTGCCAGTCGTCGGTGACGCCGCCGAAGTAGGGCTCGTTGCAGATTTCGTAGTACAGATTATCGAAGCCGTTCAACTCCGCGACGAGCTTGCGCACGAGCCTTTCGTGTAATTCTTGCAGGCGCCCGTTCTTCGTGCGGTTGTAAACCGATTCGCGCGGCAGTTGGCCGACGTCGTTGACGTTGTTCGCCGCGTTCATCGGGCTGAGCCGCCACATCGAGTCTTCGTAGAACGGGCAGAACAAGTTCAATTCCACGACAACGCCGCGTCGCCCTGCCTGGGTCAGAAAGTCCTTCAGCCGGGCGAAGTACGCCGGGTCCCACGCGGCGAGATCGAACTTGTTGCCGCCGCCTGCATAGCCGGGCCGGTCGGAGCGCGCCCACGGGCAGAGGAGTTTGCCCGCCGTGGGCGCCAGCGTGTTCCGGGTGATGTTGAACGATTTGTCGTCCTCACAATAGACGCCGGTGAACGTCCGCGTCAGGTTCAAGCCGTGGGCCCGCAGTTCGTCGAGATACTTCACGCAATTGAACGCGCGGTTCAGCACGGCCCCGTAATGCTCGCCGGAGGTGACGAGGACGGCCGCTTTGCCGCGGAACTGGAAATAGTGCGGGTTGTCCGGGTGCAGCGCGAGCGGCGGGTGATTGTCAGCCGCTCTTGAACCGAGCGAACAGACGCTGAGAAAGGCGCTGCCAAGCAGCATCGAGAGGACAAACCGCCGCATCGCCGCCTCCACTCGCGACCACCAAAATACTTGTTTGAGAAACTCAATCGCCTCGTCGCCGTTAGCCGCTCGGCTCGCCGATGTCCTCGTTCCACAGCTCGGGACGTTCACGAATGAACTCGGTCATAAGCCGAACGCACGCCTCGTCATCGATGATGATGACGTCCACTCCTCGCGAACGCAGATACTCCTCCGGCCCGCGGAACGTGCGGTTTTCCCCGACGATGATGCGCGGAATCTTATACAGAAGAGCCGTTCCGCTGCACATGTCGCACGGAGAGAGCGTGGAATAGAGCGTCGCCTCCCGGTACGCCGACGCCGGCAGACGGCCGGCGTTCTCGAGGCAATCCATCTCCGCGTGAAGGATGGCGCTGCCCTGCTGCACACGGCGATTGTGACCGCGGCCGACGATGCGCCCGTCGATGACGAGGACGGCGCCGATCGGAATGCCGCCTTCGCTCAGGCCAATGCGTGCCTGTTCGAGGGCGGCGCGCAGAAAGTCGTCCATGGGTTCTCAGTCCGTGGGCGTTTGTCGTTCAAAGAAGCTCGGCCGCGCGCGTTTCCCCGCAGTACATGCAGCGGTTCTGTTTCGGGTTCATCGCCTTGCCGCACTTCCGACAGTTCTTATCATCCGCCTTTTGCGCGACGGCGTGACCGAGGCGTTCGAGGAACACGTCCTCGCCGTTAGCCCAGGTTGCGCACTTGTAAGAGAATTCTGTCGATTTTCGCCCCGGCTCCGCGTGAATTCCTCGGTTTTTCCGTAGTGGAAGTCGGCCAAACGCCGTGTAGTGAAGACCTACCCCCTTGCAATTTCGCCATGCTC
>JBGQKZ010000064.1:0-37810 GCA_041499805.1 Gemmataceae bacterium | reverse complement strand
CGCCTGGGACTGACGCTGCCGACGCGACTGCGCCGGCTCGACGAACCGAGCCAGCTGTAGTGAAGACTTTCGCCCAAAACTGAACCTAAGTCCTTATTTTCCAACGACCGCGCAGGCGCAACTCAGTAACTTGGGCTAGATTCGTTACATTGCACCCCCCGAGTCTGCATGCAATGCAACAAATCGACACGGATGAAGATGCTGGCCTCGGCATACAAAGGCCAAGGTCGCGCTCGGCCCGCTCGCTTGGACGCTCTCCCGCTGAATCCCTACATTTTCACCATCCGTGCAGGCAACGGGAACGCACTCCGTGGTCAGATCGGAAAGTGTCCCCATTGCCCCGTGCGCGCCGGTGGACGGTCCCACCCGCATTTCTTCCGCACCCTTACAGGAATTCATGCACATGGCTCAATACGTCTACTTTTTCGGCGCCGCCAAGGCCGACGGCAACGGCAAGATGAAGGATTTGCTCGGCGGCAAGGGGGCCAACCTCGCCGAAATGTGCCTCATCGGACTGCCCGTTCCCGCCGGCTTCACCATCACCACTGAGGTCTGCACCTACTACTACGAGCACGGCAAAGCGTACCCGCCCGAGCTGAAGGGCCAGGTTGACGCGGCCATGCGGAAGACCGAAGAGGTCATGGGCGCGAAGTTCGGCGACGCCAAGAACCCGCTGCTCGTGTCCTGCCGTTCTGGCGCGCGCGTGTCGATGCCGGGCATGATGGACACGGTGCTCAACATCGGCCTCAACGAAGCGGCGCTCCGCGGGCTCATCGAGAAGACGAACAACGAGCGCTTCGCCTGGGACTGCTATCGCCGGTTCATTCAGATGTACGGCGACGTGGTCCTCGATCTCAAGCCGCAGTCGAAGACGGAAATCGACCCGTTTGAGAAAATCCTTGAGGACGTGAAGCACGAGCGCGGCGTCCACCTCGACACGGAGCTGAGCGTCAAGGACCTGCAAGACCTTGTGAAACGCTTCAAGAAGGCGGTGAAAGAGAAGAAGGGCAAGGACTTCCCCGAAGATCCGATGGAGCAGATGTGGGGCGCGGTCAGCGCCGTCTTCGGCTCGTGGAACAACGACCGGGCCATCGTCTATCGCCGGCAGTACGGCTACCCACACGACTGGGGCACGGCGGCCAACATCTGTTCGATGGTGTTCGGGAACATGGGCGATGACTGCGGCACCGGCGTCGCCTTCACGCGCGACCCGGCGACCGGCGAGAACGCCTTTTACGGTGAGTATCTCATCAATGCGCAGGGCGAGGACGTGGTCGCCGGCATCCGCACGCCGAAGAAAATCGCCGAGCTGAAGAAAGACATGCCACAGGTTTACGCACAGCTTGAAGAAGTGCGCCAAAAGCTAGAAAAGCACTACCGCGACGTGCAAGACATCGAGTTCACAATCCAGAAGGGCAAGCTGTGGATGCTGCAAACCCGCAACGGCAAACGGACTGGTTTTGCCGCCGTGCGCTTCGCCGTGGACATGGTCGATGAGGGGCTGATTACAAAGGAAGAGGCGCTCTCCAGCGGTCGGCTGCCGCCGGATGATTTGAACCAACTGCTGCAACCGATCTTCGACCCGGATGCGAAGCGGAAGGCGAAGGTGATCGCCAAGGGCATCAACGCCGGTCCAGGCGCGGCGACCGGCGTTATCAAGTTCTTCGCCGACGATGCGGAAGCGCATGTTGCCAAGCACGGCAAGCCGGACGCGCACGGCAATCGTGATCCGAAAGGCCGTGTCGTCCTCGTTCGCCGTGAGACGAGCCCGGAAGACATCCGCGGCATGCAAGCAGCCGACGGCATCTTGACCGCGTTCGGCGGCGCATCCTCGCACGCGGCTCTCGTCAGCCGGCAAATGGGCAAGGTGTGCGTCGTCGGCTGCAACGCCCTGCACATCGACTACGAAAAACTCACGGTCAAGGTCGGCGATTTGTCCTTGAACGAAGGCGACTTCATCAGCGTCGACGGCTTCACCGGCGAGGTCATGGCCGGGCAGGTCGCCACCAAACCAAGCGAAGTGATTCAAGTGCTGATCGACAAGACGCTGAAGCCCGAACAATCGCGCGTCTATCAGCAATACGCCAAGCTGATGGGCTGGGCCGACGAAGTCCGTAAGCTCAAGATTCGCACCAACGCCGACAAGCCCGATCAGGCGGAACAAGCAATCGCGTTCGGCGCCGAAGGCATCGGCCTGTGCCGCACCGAGCACATGTTCTTCGACCACATCCGCGAGATGCGCGAGATGATTCTCGCCGAGACGACTGAGGACCGCCGCAAGGCGCTCGCCAAGCTGCTGCCGTTCCAACGCCAAGATTTCGCCGGCCTCTTTAAGGCGATGAAGGGCCGGCCCGTCACGATCCGCACTCTCGACCCGCCGTTGCACGAGTTCCTGCCGCACGACGACAAGGGGCAGGCCGAGATCGCGAAAGATATGGGCGTCTCAAAGGAAAAAGTGGCCGAGCGCGTGAAAGGTCTGCACGAATTCAATCCAATGCTTGGTTTCCGCGGCTGCCGGCTCGGCATCGTCTATCCGGAGATCACCGAGATGCAGGCGCGGGCGATCTTCGAGGCCGCCTGCGACGTGCAGAAGTCCGGCACGCCCGTCGAACCTGAAGTGATGATCCCGCTCGTCTGCTTCCTTCCCGAGCTAAAGGCCCAGGCGAAGATCGTGAACGACACGGCGAAGAAGGTGTTCGCCGAGAAGGGCATCGAGGTGACGTATCTTGTCGGCACGATGATCGAGCTGCCGCGAGCGGCGGTCGCCGCCGACCAGATCGCGAAGGAAGCTCAATTTTTCAGCTTCGGCACCAACGACCTGACGCAGACAGGCCTCGGCATGAGCCGCGACGACTACGGCAGCTTTATCCGCGTCTATTTGGAAAACGACCTAGTGCCGCGCGATCCCTTCCAGACGATCGACTTCGACGGCGTCGGCGCGCTCATGCAAATCGGCGTCGAACGCGGTCGCAAGACGAAACCCGAACTGAAAATCGGCATCTGCGGCGAACACGGCGGCGATCCGGACAGCGTCAAGTTCTGCCACAAGATCGGGCTGAACTACGTGAGCTGCTCGCCGTTCCGGGTGCCGATCGCGCGGTTGGCGGCGGCACAGGCGGCGCTGGGGAAGTAAGACGGTCGCGGTCCGGACGCCGCTGCGTGTCCGCTTTGTTGAGTGAGCGTTTTGATGTTTGAGATTCGGGTTTCCGAAGACGCAGAACGACATCTCAAAGCGCTGAACGCGCGCGATCGCCGGATAGTAGTCGACGCGATGAAGAGGCACCTGCGGCATCAGCCGTTGGTAGAAACGCGCAATCGAAAACCTTTGCGGGAGAACCCACTGGCGGAGTGGGAACTGCGCGTTCAGCGATTTCGAGTGCTGTATAATGTTGCCGAGGACGTCGTCACAGTATTCGTCGTTGCCGTGGCGATCAAGCAGGGAAACCAATTCCTGATCGACGGCGTGGAGCATCGGCTATGAAAGAGATCGCGATCGAAACGGAAAGACGTCCGTTGACGAAGTGGTTGCCGCGCGAGAACAGTGACGAAGTGGTGCGCCTGACTCGTGGCGGGCGAATTCGCTTCATCCTCGTGCCGTTTGACGACGGAGACGAAGAGGTCCTGGCAATTCGGAAGAACAAACGCCTGATGGCTTACATTGAGGAGTGCGTGCAACGCGCCCGCCGCGGGCCAACGAAGTCATTGGAAGAAATCGAGGAGGAACTTGGACTCGCGAAGAAGAAAAAGAAGAAGCGATGATTCGCCCGTTCACCGTCCCGTTATCACGCGCACTTCATACGTCCCACTCGATTCGCCGTTGTACGGGCTCGCCGCGATGCGCAGATAAAGTTTGCCGTCCTCGCCCGCCGGTCCTTCGAAGCGGGAGCCGATCACGAACGGTTTGCCGTATTCGCCGACGCGGCCAAGCAGAGCGCCGGGCGATAGAACATCGGAGAACTGCCTGGCTGCCCGACCGCCGAAACCGCCGGGTGCATTGGGGGCGGCGCCGGGGAATCCCTGCCCGCCGCCGCGTCCCGTTCGCGCGGTTGGTAGCCCATCCGGCGTGACGACGAGTTGCCCCGGAGACTGTGGCTGCAAGTCAACACGACCGTTCGCAGCGATTTGTAGCCCGGCGCCGGCACGGATGTCGACGCCGGTGTCCAGCCACGCTTCTTGCTGACTCCCGTAGCGGGCGGCGTCCACGGTCGTTTTCGTCTCGTGCTCGTTTGCCAGCCAGCGCATGCTGCGTACCTCGGCGAGCTTCAAACTCGTCTCGCCGAAGTACGGCGTGCGCGCCTTGAGTGTCGGCCCTTCGATCCTGCCGACGATCGTAAAGTCGAGCGCCGTGACGGTGTCATGGTGCGGCAGGTGCAGCTTCTCCGCGGGCACGGTATCGACGAGGGTCTTGACCAATTCCTTTGCTCGCCGCGAGACCTCGGCATCGCCGGACCGGGCTGCCTGTTGGAGCGACGGGTAGGCCACTTCCCTGAGTTCCAGCAGTTCACGGCCGCCGGCCTCGCGCAGTTTGAAGTCCGACCCCGCGAGCCGGGCAATGGCGGTCTCAATTCGCTTCGCGGTTTCTTCGGGGATGCGGATGCCGAAGTCGATGCGTCGAATTTCGGTTACGGGTACGGTCAGCTTGCCGTAGCGCGTCACGATTTCGACGGCGTTGTGCTGCAAGCTCATCTTGACGGTGCTGTCGTCCGCGAAATGGACTTCAACCGCATTGGGGTCGGGTACGGCGGCCGGGCTTTTTTTCTCGTTCTTGTCCTGGCCCGGGACGGGGCTGACGAGCACAAAAACAGCAAGAAGCAGGGTGGTGAGGTGAAAACGACGCATGATTGTGCTCCCGTCGCGAGTGATGAGCGGAGGTGTTGGAGTACCAGTTGTGGTAAGCGTCCTTCAGCGCGCCAATTTATCGGAGCGGCGCGCGGGACGCAAACAAAACGCAGATTTCGCGGATTCGCACAGAAAGCAAGAGTCGCTCTTCTGCGTAAGTCCGCGAAATCTGCGTTTTATCTTCGCCCAGAAAGTTATTCCCCTCGTGAGGAACCCGTTCGTCCTCCACGGGGAGCACGGAGTTCGCGACGAATGTCGTCGACTTCCCTCAGCAGGCGATCGAGCTTCTCTTCCACCGAGTCTTGTCTCGGCCGTGCTTGTTGCCTTTGTCGTTCTGCCATCCGGGCTCGGAATTGCTCTTCCAACTGTTGCAGCTCGCGGCGCTTGGCCGCGATCTGTTCGTTGAGCTGGGCGAGGCCGTCGTCGCCGGACCGGCTGGTGGCCGTCGTCGTCGAACGGCCGAACGTCGAGACGGCGCCGCTGGCGAACCCGCCCGGAGCAGGGCCGCCGCCAGGGAAACCTCCGAACCCGCCGGACGCGGCGCCGAACCCGCCCGAGCTGCCGCCGCCAAAGCCACGCGGCCCGCTTGCCGTGGGACCAGGTCCGCCACCAGCCGCGGCGCGGCGAAACGGCGGAGACATCGACTCCAAATTCTCCACACGTCGTTTCAAGTCCTCGATTTCCCGGTCACGGCCGACGGAACCGGGCGGGGCCATGACGCCGCCGCCGAAGCCGCCCGGACCGCCCGGACCGCGTGGCGGTTGCGCGGGCTGCCGTTCTTGCATGTATTTGCGGAATTGCTCGCGCGTGATCGTCCCGCCCGTCGCGCCGACTTGCTGTGCCAGGCGGTCGAACCTCGCGGCGTTCTGGTCGTCGCGCTTCCAGACGTCCTTGCCGTTGGCGAGGCGGTTGAATGCCGCGTCGGGATCGGCGGCTGGTGCGAAGCCTCCGGGCGCCGTGAAACCCCCGCCGCCCGTTGCGCCGGGACGCCGTCCTTGCGGCGGCTCCCGTTCAGAGGAGCCGCCTGGAGGCTGATCGGATTGTGCCAACGCCAGCGCCGGCAACAAAAAGCCGGCGAGGCAAGCGTTGAAAAACGTTCGCATGGCATCTCCCCCCTTCAGTGATGGAATATCCGCGGATTCTAGGAACGTAGCGGCTTTCCTTGAATGTACATGGTGTAGCACGGCAGCGGTGAAACGGTTCTGAGAAGGGGGTGAAAAAAGTGTGAGTGACAGGGGCAGCTTGGCCGGCGCATCTATCGGTCGCGCTTGGGGTAAAATGGTATCAAAGCCCTTTAAAGTGGAGGAACGAGTATGCCCGTCCACGATTTGGCGCGCGTGGATGGGGCGTCGCGACATCACGATCGGCTTTGCGGGCAACGGTCAACAATAGGGTTCAATTCAGTCAGAATCGCTGTTGCCCAACTCATAGCACGCCGCCTCCTCCGCATTCCGCACCAGCAACACCCGCCCCGCCAACGCCGGATAGTTCCACGTCTTTCCGTCGAGCGCCGGAATTCGCCCGCGGTCGTTCAATTCCGTCGGTGTCGCCTCCACTGCGATCACCTCTCCGCTCTCCGCCTGCACGAGCAGCCAATCGTTAACGAGCACCACTTGCCCATGCCCGTACCGTCCGCGCTTCCACTTCTGTTTGCCGTCCGCCAAAGCGACGCACGCCAGGACGCCATCGTCGAGACCGTAGGCGAAACCGGCGTGCTGCACCGCGGACGTGAACTTTGTTTTCAACGAGCGCGTCGTCCAATCCTCTTGCGGCGACCAACCGCCGTCTCCCGAGCGCGAAACCTTCAGCAACACCCCGCCCGTGCCGTAGCCGCTCGTGAGAAGCACTTTGTCTTCCTTGGGAAACGCAATCGGCTGCGCGCAATTGACCTGCACGCTGTTCGTCCACTCGAACCGCCACAGGAGTTGGCCGGTCTTCGGATTGTGACTCGCCGCGCCGGCGCTCGTCATGAGGAGGATCTGCGGCTCGCCGGCCAGCTTAGTCAAAACCGGGGAGCCATAACTGGCTTGATCCGTACCGCCTTGCCAGATTCGTTCCCCGGTGTCGCGATGATAAGCGACCAACGACGGGCCGCCAGCGCCGGTCGGGCAGACGATTACTTTCTCGTCGAGGAGCAGCGGCGAGGCGCACACGCCGTGGGCGATGTTCTCGGCATGGTTGTCGGCGAGAATCTCTTTCGACCACACCGTCTTGCCCGTCGCGCCATCGAGGCAATTCAACAAGCCCGTCGCGCCAACACTGTAGACGCGGCCGCGGTCCACGGTCGGCGTGGCGCGCGGGCCGGGACCGCCCAGGCTCGAGTCGAAGCGGACCCGGTCCGCGTGAACCCAGCACGGCTCGCCGGTGCGCAGCCGGTAGCAAACCACGCACTCGTCGTCGCCACGCTGTTCCTGCGTAATGGCATAATCGCCGACGACGGCGAAACTGCTCCAGCCGATGCCGACGGAGCGTCGCCACAGAAGCCGGGGCGGATGCTTCTCCCAATCGGGATCGAGCCGAACGGCGTCATACACGCCAAGCCGGCCGGGGCCGCGATATTGTGCCGTGTCGGCCGTCGGCCCCTGCGGAAAGTCCGTCAAGCCAGCACTCTCAGCGGCGCCTTCGGGCGGTTTCCGCTCGGCCCGCCAGACGAACTCCGGCCAGCCTTCGCCCGTCAGCCCCGGCACGTCGATGAGCCGCGGAAAGAGGAATGCGGCTGCGATCAAGAGTGCCAAAACGACGAACTTAACAAGCCATCGCCCCGGCGAGTAAGGCAGCCATGCCAGCCACGGCAGCCAGAGCGTGTTCAGGACGAACAACGCACAGAAGTACGGCAGCGGAATCTGCGTCGCGCCCAGGTAACTGATGAGTGCGATCGTGACCGCGATCCAACTGCCGGCGACGAGCCAGGGAAGGAATCGACTCCAACCCAGCGGCTGCAACATCGGCCGCAGCCGACGTACCAACAACGCGACGAGCAGAACGCCGGCGACGAGACCGATAACCAAGATGCGTTCGGGCCGGCCGGTGAGCATCCCGAAGACGAGAATGCGGCCCCAACAGTAGACGAGCACGCCAAGCGTGACGGCCCACGCGAGGAAGAGACGAACCAACGGCATAACGCGGCTCATGTCATCGACCCCTTGAGGCTTCCCTGTTCGCGCTCATATCCGATTCCCGAAGGGTGCGTCGCCGCTCTGCACCGCCGCACTCTACTTTTTCACCCCCCAGACTTTCTCGAGCAGGTCAAACATGCCGGGATCGTGCTGTCTTAATTCCGCGCGCACGAACGGATAGAAGTCGTTTTGACCGAAATACGCTTCAACTGTCTCGGCGAAGTACTCCTTCTCGTTGGTCAGCGCGTAGGCCTTCACTTTCTTGCCGTCCCAATGGAGCACCGATTCGTAGATGCCTGCGGTCTTGGCCCGTTCGTAACAATCGCGCACCTCGCGCTTGTCGAAGCCGAGGATCTGATCGTGGTAGCCGTGAGCCAATTCGTGCAGGACCATCCACGGTTGTTCGTGCGTCCATTTCAGGAAGTTGCGGCAGTTGGCGATTTCAACGCACCCGGCTTTCTTCGGGTTCATGCCGTGCGACCGCAGCCAGTCCGCCGAAGGGTGATAGCACATGCACGGATGCCGCGGGTGAGCCAGCTCGATCCAGAGAGGGATCTTTCGCAGCTTCTCGACCGCGTCGGCCGGCACAACGCGGACGATGCGATAAAGGTGATCGCCGAGCAGCTTCAATACTTGGTCGCGTAATTCTCGCCGCTCGGGCTCGTCCAACGATTTATGGACAAGCACCCGCCAACCTTCCATCGATTGTTCGCGGTATTGATCGGCTTCGTCCCAAGCGGGTTTCTTCTCCGGGTCCGCCGCCGTAAGAGGCAGCGCGCTCCAAACCAGCACGACGAAGGGGAGGGCGGTTTTCATGCGCACATCTCCGGAAGCGCGGCGCAGGCTGGAATTGCCGCTTTCTGCATGATATACGTCTAGCCGGGGGCCGATCCAATGGAACGCCAACCTCACTGAGGAGATCACCCGTGACGCTGCTTCGACGTAGTTTCTTGTTTGCGGCCGCCGTGCTCATGGCGGCGCCGTCGCTGCCGGCACAGCAGAAGGTCGCCAATGGGGCCAAGATTCTGCTGCTCTCGGGCGGCCAGCGCAACCATCACGCCTACCGCCGCCAGGCGCAGCTCTTGCAAAAGGTGCTGGAAGAAACAAAGCAATTCGAAGTAACCATCTGCGAAGACGCTGCGGTTCTGGAAGCGCCGGGAATCAACAAGTATGACGTGATCGTCGCCACCGCCGACCGCCGCGATCCGGAGTTCAAGCTGACCGATTCACAGCAGCGGGCCTTGCTGAAGTATGTCGATGGCGGCAAGGGCTTCTTCTCGCTGCATGGCTTTTGCTGCGCCGACAAGGATTGGATGCCCGACATGCGCGATCTCCTTGGCGGCGTGCTGGCCCACTTCGGCTCGCCGGACACCAAGGTGAAGGTCGGGAACTTCCCAATCAAAATCGCCGACCCGAACCATCCGATTACGAAGGGCCTGGCCGACTTCGAGCACCCGGATGAACTGTATTACTACCTTCAGATCAACGGGGAGCTGCACCCGCTCGTGACGGCGACCTACCAGGGGCAAGACTGGCCGATCTTATGGGCACGCAATTTCGGCAAAGGAAAAACATGCGTGAGCGTCTTCGGCCACTGCGGCATGAAGCCGACCGACAAAGATCCATTAGAGCACGAGCCGTTTCAAAAACTCATCGTTCGCGCCATCGCGTGGACGGCGGGGCGGGAGGTGAAATGACCAATGCCGAATGACGAATGTCGAATCAATGACGAATTCTCGAGTGACGAATGACCGATGGTTTCCGGCATTTGGGGTTCGTCATTCGTCATTGATTCGGCATTCGACATTCGACATTCGGCATTCTGTTAGCGCCCGAAAGGGCCGAAGCCGCCGGCCGGCATGCCGCGTTGTTGCCGGCGTTGTTTCAAGGCCTCGAAGTATTGCGAGCGCATCGCACGTTCTTCGGGCGTCGTCTGGTCGAGCCGTTCCTTGCGACGTCGTTCGCGATCCTCTTGCGACGTCGGACGCGACGACGGATTGTTGCCCCGCTGCATTTGGCCGCGGTTCGCTTCAAACTGTTTACGCATCGCTTCTTGTCTGTTAATCTCCTCGTCGAGAAACGCGTTTCGCTGCGGCGGTGACATCTTAAAGAACTGCTTCAGCCGTTCCTCGAACCGCTTGCGGCCTTGGGCGCGCATGTCGTCGCGCAGATCCGCGGGCAATGTCCTCATCGCGTCGCCGAGCTGCCGGCCAAGCGCCATGCGCTCTTCAGGTTTCAAGTTCTTTGCCGCGTCGCCGGTCAATTGGGCACGGAGCTGTTCCACGCGGGCGAGTTGCAGGCGCGGCTTCACGAAATGCAGCACGAGCAGCGTGACAATGAACAGCGCAAGCGCGGCGGTCGCGACGCTCAGGCCCTTGCGCACACGGGTTGTCGTCATGGGAAAGTCTCCTTGAATTCTCGATTCTCGGCGGCGAATCATTGCACGTGCCCGTCGGCGTAGAGAAAGTTGCGGGAATCCTCGGAACCGGCGATGCCGTGGAAATAGCTGAAGTCGTACGCCATCCACGTCGCCATCGTGCCTTTGCCGTTGGTAATCTGTTCCAACCGCTTGCCGACCAGGCTTGCGACCGGGTATTCGTAGCTCAGCCCCTCGACCGGGTAGAACTGCAAATCCATCGGGCAGCGGAAGACGCGCGGGTCCTTATCCACATAGTCGTAAAGCACCTGCACAAGGCTCGGCTGCCCGGTGTTCAAGCTTGGAAGTTGCGCGGCGTCGGGGAAGCCGCGTTTCTGCGTGTCGAGGTACATGTGCATTGCGAGCCCCACTTGGTGCAGGTTGCTGCGGCACTGTGCCCGCGCGGCGGTCCAGCGGACTTTTTGGACCGCGGGCATCAGCAGGCCGATCAGCACCGCGATGATCGCGATGACGACGAGCAGCTCCACCAATGTGAAGCCGCGACGGGCAGGATGTTGGAAATGCACAGCAGCGCCCTCTTGTCACAGACTTGTTGCCGTACCCCGGAAGAGGAGGATAAGAGGTTCGCCGTGAATAGGCGGTGAGGTGGGGGTGAAAAAAAACTCATTGAAACGAAATGAACGCGGCCGCGGGCGTCTCGTCGGAGAGCAAAAGTGCTTGAGAACGGAACCAGCGGGCCAGGTCGTCCGTGAGTGTTCCGGCGTTGTCGAGCCGCGGTACTTTGTGTTGCCCGCCGAGCTTGCCGCGCGACCGCAGCCAGGAAGCAAAGCCGCCGCGTTTCACACTCTGGACTTCTGGCGCGCTTAGGGCTAAGTCCCCGATTCGGTGGGCACGGTAATCCTCGTTGAAACGGCCCAGGACGGCGTCGAGCTCGCGTGCGAACACGCCAATCGCCGCGGGCGGTTGAACGAATTCGACGAAGTACCGGTGGCGGCCCGGTGCGGCCGCGATTTCCGGAAAAACCGGGCCGACATGGAAATCGCTCACGGTTGCTCCGGTCGCCGCCGCCGCTTCGGCGACGGCTCGTTCCACTTCTTCGCCGATGAGGTGCTCCCCGAACGCCGACAGGAATTGCCGCGTGCGTCCGGTGAAGCGCAGTAGCGGCGGCTCGCGCCGCTCAAAACAGACGGTGTCGCCAAGCACGTAACTCCACAAGCCGGCACAGGTCGTTAACACGACGGCGTACTGCACGCCGATTTCGATGTCGCCGAGGGTAAGACGCGTCGGCCGCTCGTTCGCCAACTCTTCCATCGGGACGAATTCGAAGAAGACGCCGTGGTCGGGGATTAGTCGCAGAAGACCATAGCGCGGGTCCTCCGCGGCGATGAAGCCTTCGGATGCGGGATACGTTTCCAGAAAATGCACGTCACTACAGCCGATGAGTTGCTTGAAAAGAGCCCGATACGGATCGAACTTCGTTCCGCCGTGGACAAGCAAGCGCAAGGATGGCCAAATCTCGGCAATGTGTTCCTTCCCGCTCACCTGCCGTAGCCGCTCGAAGAGCACGAGCAGCCACGACGGCACGCCTCCGAGAAGCGTGATTGGCATGGACGCGCTCGCCTCCGCCAGGTGTTGTACCTTTTGTTCCCAGTCGGTGAGCAGAGCGAGCTCGCGCGGCGGAAAGGTGTACGGACGGAGGATCGCGGGCGCTTCTTCGGTTGCGATGCCGCTCAGGTCGCCGCACTTCGGAAACTGTGCGGGCGCCGCCAGTGGCGTCAGATCGGTGCTTCCGCCCAGGAAAAACATTCTTCCGGTGAACAGCTGTGCCTCCGGGTGCGCGGCACGAAACCAAGCGAGTGCCGTCAGGGCGGCTCGTCGGTTCGATGAAAGCATTTGCCGTGTTACAGGGATGTATTTGGTCGCCCCCGTCGTCGTGCCCGAGGACAGGGCGAAGTACGGCGGCGCGTCCGGCCAGGTCGCGCCTTGCACATGTGGAAACGCCGGCTGCCAGTAGTCGCGCCAAAAAGTGTCATAGTCGCGCAGAGGAACGCTCGCCTGGTAGTCGCGCAGGGTACGCACGCGGGCGAAATCGTGCTCGCGGCCAAAACGGGTGTGCTGTGCCTGCCGAACAAGGCGGAGCAACGTCTTTGCTTGGCAACAACGCGCGGGTTGCGCATCGAGCGCCGCGGTCCGTCGCCGTGCATAGCGCAGAAAAGATGCATCGACTGTTCGGCGCACGCAGCGAGGCGCGGTCAGGCGTTCCAAGATGTGCGCGGCCGACATATCAGTTGTCCGATTGATTCAGAAACCGCGCGACGAGGCGGTTGACGAAATCCGCCTTCTCAATCTGCGGCGCGTGACCGCACCGATCCAACATCACGACCCGGCCGTGCGGCAACATCGCCGCGGCCGCGGCGGACTGATCGGGGTCCACAATACGATCTTCCCGACTGACGACCAGCAGCGTCGGCTGGCGCACGACGCGCAGGCGGTCGCGCACGCGGCAGTCCATCGTCCCGCGCACGGTCCGCAACAGCCCCATCTTCCACCGGCGATTCGCGAATTGTCGTTGATAGTACGTCAGCAGCCCCGCGTCCGCCCGACGCGCATCCCAAAAGACGCTGTCGATCACCGAACGCAAATTATTGCGACGCACCCCCTCGACGAGCGGCAGTCGTTCCTCGTGACTGAGCCCCGAGGGACAGAGCAGCACGAGCCGGGCGACCAGCTTGGAATAGCGGGCGGCGAATTCAACCGCCACTTTTCCGCCCAGGCTGTTGGCGACGACGTGATAGGGCGGCGTCCGCACGAACGAATCGAGGTACTGCCGTAACTGCTCGACCAAGTAATCGACGTCCACCGGCAGCCCGGCGTCAATGCGCTGGTGTAACGACGGGCCGTCGTACGTAAGCAAGTTCGGCTGATGGACCTCAAACTGACGTTGCCAGTAGGGCACGTTGCAGTACCAACTCTGCGCCTGCTCGGCAAGTCCGTTGATTAGGACCAGTGGCGGCCGGCGAACGCAAGCCCTCGCCGCGCGCCGTGGCAACAACGATCGCCCGTTGGTCAACGTCAACATCATGTTGCTCCTTGACAAACGAATTGGCGCTCCTATCTCCATCCGCCAATGCTGCGACGGCGGGCGGGCGTCGGTAATTCAGCAGCAAGCCCAGGATGCCGCGTAATCGTATCGGCGTCAAGACGGGTGGTTGTGGTCTTCGAGTACGGCGGTGAATCAACAATTGACGCTGTTGCTTGAAGTGATGGGCCGCGACCGCGAAACGGCGCTGCATCGAATCAATACCTGGACCTGCACCGCTGCCGCTCATCGGCGGTCGCGCCGTCGTCGTCTGACTCTGATTGCTTTGGCGAGGGCGACGCCGCGCCGTCAGCGCGCGGCGGCCCCAGCCCGTTCTCCGTGCATGCGCGCGTCCAGCACTAGCCGGTTTTGCAGCCGATGGAACGCGCCGCCCCGGCACACGTCTGACTCAACGAGCCCCACGTGGGCCACCTGCCACGGCGCTCCTTCGAGCTCCACCTCGCTGACCTTGTGCGCCCGCAGCTCTAGGCCCGCGGCGACGTCCGGCAACTGACGCCGGGCCAACCACAGCCCGCCTCCCAGGAGCGCCAGGGCCGCCAAAGCGAAGAGCAGGCCGGCGCTGGACAGCAGCACCGCGACGGCCAGGACGGTGGAGGTGGCCACGATCCCCAGGGCCGTGTACTGCCCGGCCAGTTTTTCCGGCGACGTCGTTGTGTCGGCCGTCACCAGGTCACGCGCCCAGCGGGCGCCAAGGCCGCCGATGAGCAGTGCCGCGCCCGCGACAAGCAGGTGTTGGGCGAGTTGCCACAAGGCTTGCGCGGAATTGCGGGTGAGTGGCCAGTCGAATAGGTCTGCGGTGACCAAGAGGGCCAGGAGCAGGACCAAGCCGTAGACGCCCGCCGCCAGCGCGCCCGCCACGCCCCGCGGGGACCCGGCCGCTCCATTCCGAGCCGGCGCGGTCGCCGCCGCAGCGCCCGGCAGACCCTGGAAGCAATCCATTAGGCGGCGCACCACCAGGGCGGACAAGGCCAGGGCGCCCACCAGTACGGCGGCCAGCGCCCAGCTCCGGCTGATGACCAGTCCCAGCGTGCCGGCGAGTTCGACCCAGCCCTGTTGGCGCGCAATCCAAGAGCCGGCCGCCGCCCAAACGGTCACTCGGACGAGCATGCTGGCGACGAAAGTCGGCGTAAAGCCGGAGCGTCCTTCCGCGTCTGATGGCGGATCGGACAGGCGGAGGGCCGCGTCAAAGTTCCGGGAGCGCAAGAAGCGCGCTACGATCGAGCCGAAGATGTGCCCGCCCAGAAGCGCCGCCACCGCCAGGCCAGCCTGCTGGATCAGCGCTCGCGTCTCTGGCGTCGTGTTCTCCGTCCAGGACTGCCACCAAGTTTGAATTTGGTCAAACATATCCGCCTCCGTGTTAGATCGCGACGGGAGCTAGACAAAGGACCGGTGCGGAGGGGGGTGGCGGGCAGAAAGGCTGCGCAAGAATACGTCGTAACGAGGCGAAGTCAAGCCGCCGCGGCGTGGGCGGTCAGAAGAACGGGTCGGAAGCCTGCGCACACAGACGCCGCGACCCGTTCTCGAACTCATCAAATAGCGCCCGTGCCGGCCCATCTTGAAAACGGCTCAACGGCCGCTAACGCGATGCCGCCGGAAGGATTCCCTGCGGCAACCATTCCGCTGCCCTGTAAAGTCGTTAGAATCGGGCACAAGTTCCAACGTGGCGGTGGGCCAGCGCGAGGGATAGCTGTTTGCCCTGAGTCAACACCGCGTTATGGAGGAGACATTGCGATGAAATCCATATTTCGCATCGTGTTGGTCGGCCGCGGCGCGCTCGTGGGTCTGGCGGTTGTGACGATGATGGTTGCGTCAGGCGCTGAACCTGCCGAGAACGCAATTGTTCCCGCGGACGCGAAGCTGGAACTGCTTCATACGCGCCAGGCCAAGCTAAACAGCGGCCTCACCGAAGGGCCCGCGGTCGCGCCGGACGGGAGCATCTATTTCACGGATATGCCATTTGGCGCCGACAACGGGATGATCCTCCGCCTTGATCCGAAAACGCAAAAAGTCGGCGTCTTCACCGATAAGGCGTTCAAGTCGAATGGTCTTGCATTTGATCTGGAAGGTCGTCTTCTCTCTTGTGACGGGGCGGACGGCGGCGGCCGCTGCATTCGCCGTTGGGACCTCAAGACGGCCCAGAGCGTCGTCATCGCCGATCGTTTTGAAGGCAAGAGGCTCAACTCGCCGAACGATCTGTGCGTGGACTTGAAGGGCAGGATTTACTTCACCGATCCGCGTTACGGCGGCACGGAGCCACGCGAGCTGAAACACGAAGCGGTTTACCGCATCCAAACCGATGGCAGCGTTATTGAAATCACGCGCGATGTGGAGAAGCCGAACGGCCTCGCCCTCAGTCCGGACCAGCGCACGCTCTATCTCGCCGATCACAACAACGGCGGCAACCGTCTGTTGCCGACCGACCCCGAGCCGAAACGCGGCGCCATGAAAGTTTACGCCTTCCCCCTCGACCAGGACGGACGCGTGAACGGCCCGCGCAGCACTCTGGTCGATTTCGGCAAGGAAAACGGCTGCGACGGCATGAGGGTGGATACGCAAGGCAACCTCTACCTGGCGATTCGCAGCCTTGCTCGCCCCGGGATTCTCGTGATCGACTCGACCGGCAAAGAGTTGGCCTTCCTCCCCACCGGGCCGACCAATCAAAAAGGGCTCTTCGAGGAGTGGAGAGGCATTCCCAGCAATGTCGAGTTCGGCATCGGCCCGGATAGCAACCTCCTCTACGTCACCATCGACAAGAGCCTGTACCGCATCCGCCTCAAGACACACGGATTTCACCCACAGCTTGTCGGAAAATAATCGCGATGGCCGTGCCGCAAACGCCAACCGACGCTCCCGCACCCGAGGCCGCTGACGCCGTGCCCTCCGGCCGTGAAGCGGTGCGTCTGGGGGACCTGTCCGCGCAGCAATGGAAGTCGGGCATCGCGGCCTGGCTCGGTTGGCTCTTCGACGGCCTGGACATGCACTTGTACGTGCTGGTGGCCGCGCCGTTTGTCGCCGAGCTGCTCGGCGTCACCGACCCTAAGGATCCTTCGGTCGGTTTCTACGGCTCCTGGATTCAGGCCGCCTTTCTGATCGGCTGGGCACTGGGCGGCGGCTTCTTCGGGCGCATCGCCGACCGCTTGGGCCGGAGCAGGGCGTTGATGCTCACGATTCTCACCTACGCCCTCTTCACCGGGCTGTCGTACTTCGCCCAAACGTGGTGGCAATTACTGATCTTTCGCTTTCTCGCCGCGTTGGGCATCGGCGGCGAGTGGGCCGTCGGCGCTGCGCTGCTGTCGGAAACCTGGCCCAAACGTTGGCGGCCGTGGATGGCGGCGGTGCTGCAAACCGGCGTGAACCTCGGCGTCATGCTCGCCGGGTTGGCGAATTTCCTGCTGGCCGGGCAGCCGCCGCGGACCGTGTTCCTCGTCGGCGTGCTGCCGGCGTTCCTGGTGCTATGGATTCGCCGTGCCGTGCCCGAGCCGGAGGAATGGCGAGGCGCCAAGCAGCGCTCCGCCGACGCTGCTCCCGGTTTCGTGGAGCTATTCCGCGGGCCCGCGCGCCGCATCACCGTGCTGACGCTCTTGGTCTGCTCCTTTGCCTTGACGGCGCACTGGGCCTTTCTTTTTTGGTATCTGCAACATCTGCGCAAACTGCCGGAGTTGGCGTCGTGGCCGGACGCGGATAAGAACCAGTTGGTCAGCAAAGTCGTTTGGCTGGTAATTGTCTCTTCCATCGCGGGCAATTTCTTCGCGGCGGTGCTGGCACGCTGGATGAAATACCGGCGCGCCATCGCCTGTCTCTGCCTCGGCTATTGCGCCTCGATGGCGGCGACGTACAGCGTGCCCATCGCTTACGAAGGCCTTTGCTATGGCTATGTAGCCATCGGGGTGTGCCAGGGCGTGTTCGCGCTGTTCACGATGTACTTGCCGCCGCTCTTTCCGACGCTGCTGCGAACCACCGGCGCCGGCTTCTGCTATAACATCGGCCGCATCGCCGCCGGCTTGGGCACCGTCGTCTTCGGACTATTCGCCAAGGTGGACGATTATCGTCCGGCTTTGCTGTACGCGGGGTTCCTGTTCCTCCCCGCGGCCGCTATCGCGTGGATGCTGCCGGGAACACCGGAAGAACAGTCGGCCAAACCAGACATCGTTGGAAAAGACAGCCAACCATGATGAATTCATCCACGATCGCGACCGGCTTTTGTGAGGACTTCGGCTATGAAGCCGACGACCATTGGGCGAAACTGCCGCCCGGCTGGTCATGGCAGGAAGTCGTCGGCGTCGTCACGGATCGTCACGATCGGGTCTATGTATTCAATCGCGGCGAACATCCGGTCATCATCTTCGAGCGGGACGGCACGTTTATCGGCTCATGGGGAGAAGGCTTGTTCGTCCGACCGCACGGCATCTTCATCGGACCGGATGAGTGCGTCTACTGCATCGACGACCTCGGCCACACCGTCCGCAAGTTCACTCCGGAAGGCCGGCTGTTGCTGACGCTAGGCAGCGGCCAGCCGTCGGACACGGGAGCGACCAGCTTGGACTTCCGCACCATCGTCCGTGCCGGACCGCCGTTTCATTACCCGACGAACCTGGCGTTGTCGCCCGAGGGTGATTTGTACGTCAGCGACGGCTACGGCAACGCACGCATCCACAAGTTTACGCCGGAGGGAAGGTTGCTCTTCTCCTGGGGCGAACCGGGCATCGGTCCCGGCCAGTTTCACATACCGCACGGCATTGCGGTGGATCGGCACGGAACCGTTTACGTGGCCGACCGCGAGAACAGCCGGATTCAACGCTTTAACTCGGACGGCAAGTATCTCTCTGAATGGACCGACGTGGCGCGGCCTTGTGAAGTCTTCATCGGAGACGATGGCGAGGTCTACGTGGCGGAATTGGGCTTTCGCGCGGGCATGTGGCCCGGCACGGATGCTCCCGCGAATGCTCCAGGTGGGCGGGTGAGCATTTTCGACGCGCATGGTACACTGCTGGCACGCTGGGGCGGCGGCCGCAATCCCTGTGCTCCGGGCGACTTCTTCGCGCCGCACGACATTTGGGTTGATGCCCACGGCGACCTTTATGTTTCCGAAGTTGTGTATTCGGGGGGAGGCAATCGCGGCCTGGTGTCCGCCGACTGTCACGCGTTGCAAAAGTTCGTCCGCCGGAGACCCGAACGATGAAAGCGTGGCGCTTCTACGGCTTTGGCGACATGCGGCTCGACGATATCCCGGCCCCCGTCTGCACTCCGGGACATGTAATTGTCGAACCTCTCTGCGTGCAGCCGAGCGTCACGGAAGCACAGTTGGCTCAAGGCATTCCGACCTTGGCCTTCGACCGCATCAAGCGCCGCCTTGAAACGGAAGCGCCGATTCAGCTTTTCGGGCATGAGTTCTGTGCCCGCATCTTGGAAGTCGGACCCGGAGTCCGCCGTTTCAAGCCGGGCGACCGCGTCGCGGCGCGGGCCAAGCTGCCGTGCGGCGACTGTTCGCTCTGCCGCTCTGAACGCAGCGACGTGTGCCGCAAGGGGCCGGTCATCGGCTTCGACCAGCCAGGTTGCTTTTCCGAGATCGCGCTGCTGCCGGGAATTGCGTTGGTGAAGGTGGATGACCGTATCTCCGATTGCGAAGCGGCCTGTCTTCAGTCACTGAGCGACAGCGTGGCGGCGGTCGAGACGGCGCAATTGCGCATGGGCGACACCGTGGCGATCCTAGGCCAGGGCAGCATGGGGTTGGAGTGCTTGCAAATCGCACGCCTCAGCGGCGCCGGCACGATTATCACCGTGGATGTCCGCGACGAGGCGTGCCAAGTCTCGCGCGAATTAGGCGCCGATCACGCCCTGAATGCTCGCACTTCTGATGTCGTTCAGGCGATTCGCGACCTGACCGACGGCAACGGCGCTGACGTGGTCTTCGAGTGCGCCGGCGGCAGCCCGAAGCAAGGCTTGGCCGGCCACCAAACGGTCCTGCAAGCGCTCGACGCCGTTCGTTCCGGGGGAAAGATCGTCGGCGTATCCTGGTTCGGCGGTCCTCTTGAGCTCAACATCGATCTGTTTCGCGAACGCAGCCTGCGCTACGTCTTCCCGGACATTAGCACCCAGGCACATCTTGAGCACACGGTCCGGCTGGTCGCTTCCGGCAGGGTTCGTCTGAAACCGACGATCAGGCACGTTCTCAACGGCATCGAATCCGTGCCGAAGGCGTTCGAGATCACGGCGAACAAGGGCGCCTATCAAGCGATCAATCCCGCACAGGTCATCTTGCGTCGTTGATGCGGTCCGGAGTGACGGGGATCGTCAATAGGAGACGTCGAGCGGCGGACCCCTTGGAGCATCATGCTTCCGGCACAAGCCGCCCACGTTCCAAGCGCACAACCCGTGTAGCCAAAGTCAGCAGCGCCGGATCGTGCGATGCGACGACGACGGTTCGGCCCGATGTGTGGAACTCGCGAACGACGGCCAGAGCTGTCTGAGCCGCTGCCGGATCAAGGTTGGACGTCGGTTCGTCGGCGAGAAGGACCTCCGGTTGGCCGGCAAGGGCGCGAACGAGCGCAACGCGTTGCTGTTCGCCGCCGCTCAATTCGCTCGCCCGCGCACCGGCCCTCGTCTCCAGGCCGAAGCGCGCCAACAATTCGTCCGTTCGGCGACGCCGTTCGCCGCGCGGGATGCCGCGTGGGATGAGCGCGTAATGGATATTCTCTTCCACCGAGAGACGTGCGATGAGCGCGAAGTCTTGATAGACGAAGCCGATGCGCCGGCGCACGCGCGCTAGTTCGTTGTCGGAGCAGGTTTCCAGCGATTTGCCGTCGAAGATCACATTGCCGCGCGTCGGCCGTTCGAGGGCGGCGAGCAAAGCCAGCAGGGTGGTTTTTCCCGAACCAGACGGACCGTGGATGACCGTCAGGCTGTTGCGTTCGACGCTGAGCGTCACGTCGTCGAGCGCCACCGTCGCAGACGCCGACGCGGTCCGGTAAGTCTTGTTCAGGCGCCGGGTTTCGAAAAATGGCATCGGCATCCGGGGTCCCGTGTTCAGCGCATTGCCTCCCGCGGCGGCGTGGTGGCGGCCCGATACGACGGATACAGCGTTCCGGTCATCACCAGCGCCAGCGCGATGACAAAGCCGAGCAGCGCGGGGACCGGCGCTAGACGGAAGGGCACGGGAAAGTCCGGCGCGGTCCCGACGCCGGCCAGAAAGTAGCTGGCGACGCCGTACGCGTTGCCGACGCGTAACCACAACCAGGCCAACAGTAGCGCGCCGCACGCGGCTGCCATGCTCAGGCAGAGACTCTCGACGCCGCCGCGGAGCAAAATCTCGTCGGTTTGCCAGCCGGTGGCCTTGAGGATGCCGATTTCGCGGCGTCGCTCGGCCAGCCCGAGCCCCGATGTTACGAAGAGGACCAAAATGCCGACGGCGAACGCGAGGACGAAGTGGAGCTGGAACACTCCGCCGCGGTGGAGGAGTCCACTCGGCAGAACAGCCACGAGTTCCTCCCGACTCGTGACCCGGACGCGGACGGAATCGGATTGCTGGAGATGGGAGAAAAACGGCAGCTCGGCGAGGCGCCGGGCAACCGCGGCCTGATAGCCCCGCCGGCACGTCACCAGCACGTCGGTAATCGCATGCGGCTGGTCGAAAATCTCGGCCGCACTGTCCAGCGTCGTGAGGACGAGACGCGCCTCCCAGGGCGGGCATTCCCGTCGAAAGATGCCGACGACGCGTGCCAAGCGCTCGCCCCGGTCGTTCCGATAGAACGGGGGCAACGTCGCGCCGATTTCGAGATGGAGCAAATCGGCCAGCGTCGTGCCGATTACGAGTTCGTACGGCCCGCCGGGCTGAGGCAACTTCCCGTCAACAGCCTCGTGCCAGTCGGTAAGGCGTTCCTCCGGCAGGCCAACGAGCACGGCGGGAATGCGATCCTTGCCAAGAACGATCTCACCGACAATTCGCGGCGACGCGTCCGCGACGCCGTCCATTTGTCGAATCTGCTGCGCGGCTTCGCGGGGTAAGGGAGCGGGCCGTCCGAACCGGCCGCCCGTGACATAAAGGTCGGCGCCGAACCGTGCCGACGCTTCGGCCTCCGCCTGCAGGCCTTGTGACAACGCCATGCCGACCAGGTAGGGAACCAGCACGGCCGCCAGCGCGACGACGCAAACCAGACTCCGGAGCGGATGGAGCAGAACGGCGGCCAACCCGGTGCCGGCAATCTCAAGGAGATGGACCATAACCGTCCTCGGAGAGCCTGGTCGGACCGCCGCGGCGCGGCGGGTGGTACGAAAACAGGAGCCCCGTGCGGCCGGGCAGGGCAGCGGCCACGGCGGGAATCGGCTCGTCGCTGCCGAGGGACGAGTCGCTCAACCGCGGATCGAAACCAAAGCACCCCTCCGTCAGATCCAGCGCGGGCCCGAAACCAAGCCCACCCAGTGCGTGATGAAACGGCTCCGCCAAGTCCGCGCGCCGGGCATCGGGCCGGTCGCCATCGACCACGCAGGCCGCGGCAGCCGACACGAGCAAAACTAAAACAACCAGAACGACGCGCGGGCGCATGCGACCGCCCCTTTCACTTTGCCGGTTCGGTGATGCGATGAAGCTGATTGAGCGCAGGATGATCCACGCGTTGCCGCAATCCGGAGGGCCAGCGGATATCGACGTAGTCCACCTCGGAGGCGCCGCCGACACCGAAATGAGCCGTCAAGGAGGATTGTGATAGATAGCCGCCGGCGGGATCGACCTGGCGAACCATCACCTGGTCGCCAATGTGGACCCGTACCAGGGCGCCGATCGCGTCCCGATTGCTCCGCGTTCCGGTAAGCCGGAACGCGACATAGTTTCTTCTCGGCAACTCGTTGCGGAAGTAGTACGGCCGATCGTTGAAGTTGTTGACCACGAGGTCGAGCCGTCCGTCGCCGTCGAAGTCGGCGACCGCCGCACAGCGGGAGCTGCGTGCCGCCGTCTGACCGGCGATCCTTTGCTCCAGCGCCGTCCCGCCGGGCGGCGGCTCGATGCCGAAGGCATGGGCCCGGTCCGTGAATGTCTCGTCGCCGTTGTTCATCAGGAGCGCGTTCGGCCAATAGTAATACGGGAAACCCATGCCGGAAGGGAGAAAAACGTCTTCGTACCCGTCATTGTCGAAGTCGCCGGTGACGATGCCCCACGGCCAGAACGTTTCGACGCCCGCCTTGTCCGAAACTTCCTCGAATTTTCCGGTCGGCAGCTTCTTGAAGAGGGTATTGCCGAACAGCACGTCCTCATATCGGAAATGCAGTGCATCCGCCATCCTCCGTTCCAAGTCCGCGGCCTGGCGATTGCTGATGTAAGGTCCCATCACGTTGGGATACTTCTTCTTCAGGTCCAGCGGATTCCGAGCCGACGGATTCTCGGGCGACGGCAGCCACATGTCGGAGTGCATGTCCGCAATGAGGAGGTCGAGGCGGCCGTCGTTATTGAAATCGAACACTTTGGCGCCGATGGCGCCCCACGACGTGCGGCCCAGGAATTCTCGCGTCACGTCCGTGAAGGTGCCGTCGCCGTTGTTCCGGAAGAGTTGGCTGGCCCCGAACATGTTGGTGATCAGCACGTCGAGCCAGCCGTCGTCGTTGAAATCGAAGACCGCCACGTCGCCGCCCCAGCCCTTGCCCGCCAGCCCGGACCGTGCCGTGACGTTGGTGAAGGTGCCGTCGCCGTTGTTGTGGTAGAGGACGTTGTGCTCGATCGGGCTGGCGACCAGGAACCAGAAATCCGCGAGTCCCGGGAAATAATGGGATTTCGTGTCGTAATCATCTTCCGTCCAATGCGCCGTGTTCGTCACGAGCAGATCGAGGTAGCCGTCGTTGTCGTAATCGAAGAAGACGGCGGTTTGCGAATGGCCGACGAACTCCAGTCCGGCTTGCTTGGTGACGTCCTTGAACACGCCGTGGCCCATGTTGCGAAAGAGGACATTGCCGCCGCGCGTGCTGGTTACATAGAGGTCGGGCAGGCCGTCGTTGTCGTAGTCGGCGAACGTGGCGGCGACGCACACGCGGTCGCCCAGGCCGACGCCCGCTTGCTGCGTCACGTCTTCGAACGTGCCGTTGCCCTTGTTGCGGTAAAGTGCGTTGGGCCCAAGCTGGTTTACGAAGTAGATGTCGTCCCAGCCGTCGTTATCGAAGTCGCCGACCGCAACGCCGCAGCCGTGGTCGTAGAGGTTGATCTTGAAGTGCGCGCCCTGCTCGGTGGGCAAGAAATTCATGCGAAACGAGATGCCGGCCGCCGTCGCGGCTTCGCGGAAACCAGGTCCGGCCGGAACGCCTCCCTGCCCATCCAGGTCTTTCGGTCCGCCACGCGTGTAGAAATACACGCCCGCCGCCGCGCCCAGAACGAGCGCCAGCATGCCGATCAGGAGCGGCCACCGCGCCGAGGACTTTTGCGACATGAGTTTACTCGCTTCCCGGCGCCGGTGGCGAAGGATGGGTTGTGGCAAAAGGCCGGTCCGCGCCGGCGAGCACCGTACCGCCAAAGCGTGCGGCGTGCGCTACCGCATCGGCGCGGCGCCCGAAGGCGTGGATGCGGCAGTGCGTGGACGCGTTGGTCAGAACGGAGCTACGCACGTAAACGGCGGCGTCGGCAGGGATGAGCCGGCTGCTCGCCTCGTCGGCGATCAGAATGGCCTCGGGCGGCGTCGTCTGATTCTCGATCCACATCTCCGCACAGCGCACGCAACAAAAGGCGAGCGGCGCCTCGCCGGCGTACCGAACCTCCACTCGATAACTCGGCGGCGGCGCGGTCCCGTCCAGCGCACAGGCGTCGATCGCCCGCGGGCGAAGCCAGCGACCCGCCAGCGGCAGGCCCACCACGACGAGCAAGCCCGCGAGCAGCCGTATCAGGTTCCCCTTGCCGATCATGCGAGGGCCAACTCCACGGTGAACATCAAAGTCGAGCCGACGAACCCGGTACAGGCCAGCGCGAGCAGCCGTCGCACCGTTTCCACTTGGTAGGGCCGTGCTTCGGCCTCGTTTCCCGCCAAGCGGACGATCCACGCCCAACCGACCGAGAAACACGCCAGCACGAAAAGTGCCGCCGCGACGATGCTCTCCGGCGCTCGTGGGATCAGATCGTACGGGCAGTGATGATAGGGCAAGTGCAAGAGTCGGGGGGCGGCCACTTCGACCAGGAAGACCGCCCCGGCCGCGAGACAAACGAGCGCACCGGCGAGAAGCGTCGTGAGCGCAAGCAGCGATGCGGGTTGCGAGCGGCGCCGGCTCAGGAGCCAGCAACCCGCAGCCATGACGGCGTTCGTCGCATAGGAGAGGCATGTCAGCCAACGCGCCGCGCGTTCGCTCCGCAATCCCTCCGGCAGGAATCGGACGTCTGCTTCAGCGGCGTCGAACGCCTCGGTGCAGCAGCCGGTGGGGCCAACGTCTTCCTTCTTTGGAATGGCCAGGTAGGCGACCTCGCACGCCGCATCGCCAACGGCAAGTACGCCGGACAGCATCACGAGGGCCACGACCCGGCCCGTCAACGACGCCGTCGCGGTGCGGCGGTTCACGGCGTAGAGGGCGAACCAGGCGCCACTCAGAAAAATCAGGAGCGGCTTGGCCGCCTGCAGCGTGTCCAGCAGCGGCGGCAAAAAGCGGCTGGGCCCCACGCTGCCCGTGCCGATGCGCGTGACGCCGTAGATGCACATCACGTCCGGCCACTCCGGCACATAGCTTTGCAGCACGAGATAGAGCACGGGCCAGGAGATGATGTTGAGCAGCAGCAGCGTGCCGGCCAAAGTGAGCAGACGGTACGTGCGATTCTCCCGCACCTCTCGCGCGTCCGCCGCCCCGTCGCCGCGGCTGCCGCTGTACAGCGCCGCCGCTCCCAACCCGACGACCAGGAGCGACATGCCCAGGCGAACGAGACTGAGAAAGGCGTCCAGTACCGCAAAGCCGTTCACGATCATCAACAGCCCGCCCGGCCCAAAAGAGCAAACCGCCACGGCGCTGCCCGCGGAAATCGGACCACGGCCCACATTCCGAAGCGCGGGAGCGAGAAGTAGGTCTGTGTGAAACACTCGTCGCGCGGCACTTTCGAGTGCGGTGCGACGCCGAGTTCCACGCGATATGCTAACACGCCGGAAATGAAGAAAAGATTAAGCCCCGGTGAAACGAGAAAAGCCCGCGCGGCGGCGCTGACAGCGAGCGGCGGATCGGGCGTCGCGAAACGTCACTTTCAGAAGCAATTGGAAGGAAACTTCCCAGAGACGTTTCGGCCTCCTCTTATCATCCCTCTCTCACACGTTCATCATTTCACATTTCCTAGAGTTCCTCTAGCCGGTGGAAAGAAACGTGCAGACACCTTTCTTTTAGGAACGACGGGCCTCCTTTGGCGGCCTGCCCGATGATCTAGCCCCGCAATCAGTACAGCAAAGGACCGCAATCATGGTTGCTCGATTCCGTGTGGCGGTTTTTCTTGTCATCGCCGCGGCCGGCGCCCTCGGCGTGGCGGCGTGGTCGAGTCTCCGCAGTCGGCCGAGCCAGGCGAGTGCGCCGCCGGCGCGCAACGAGCCAGGATTGTTTCGGGAATGCGCCACGGAGGTTGGCATCGCTTGGCAAATGCACTTTCTGCCCGGCGAGCAAGGCGAGCACTTCAAGATCAATCTGTACGACCACGGCTGCGGGCTGGCGGTCGGCGATTTCAACGGCGACGGCTTCGAGGACATTTACTTCGTCAATCAGTTAGGGCCGAATGCGCTCTATCGCAATCGGGGTGACGGGACTTTTGTAAACGTCGCGAAGGAAGCCGGCGTGGAGCTGGGCGATCGAATCTGCGTGGCCGCGACCTTCGCGGATTACAACAACGACGGCCGCCCGGGTCTGTTCGTTACCAGCACGCGCGGCGGCAACGTGCTCTTCAAGAACATGGGCGACGGCACCTTCAAGGATGTGACGCGCGAATCCGGTTTGACCTGCATCGCCCATTCGCAGACCGCCGTTTTCTTCGACTACGACATCGACGGTTACCTCGACCTGTTCGTCACCAACTCGGCGGATTGGACTGCCAGCGCGCTCGACAAGTCCGGCAGGTATTATCCAGGCGCTCCCGACCTGTATACCCTCGCGGCGAGTCCGATCGAACACAACGTTCTGTACCACAACAACCGGGACGGCACGTTTACCGATGTCACGGACAAGGCCGGTTTGCAGGGACACGGATGGGGCGGCGACGTCGTCGTCTTCGACTACAATGACGACGGCCGTCTCGATCTCCTCGTCACCAACATGTTCGGCGCCAGCCAACTTTACCGCAATAACGGCGACGGCACCTTCACCGATGTAACGGGTGCGGCCCTCGGGCGAACATCGTGGGGGGCGGTGGGCGCCAAGGCCTTCGATTTCAACAACCGCGGCAAGCTCGATCTCCTTCTGGTCGACATGCACTCGGACATGTGGCTTTCACCCGACGCGCCGGCGGCGCTTGCGGACCTGGCCAGGAAGAACGCGGGCAAAAAGTACCCCGGCGTGATGGGCGGCGCGGGCGCCGGCATGAATCCCGCTCTCTTCCAGAGCCTGGAACAACGGGCGGCCGACATGTTCCGCATCCGCTACGACGAAGTCGTCTTCGGCAACACCTTGTTCCGCAATCTGGGCGACGGCAAGTTTGAGGAGGTGGCCGATCAGGCGGGCATGGAGACGTTTTGGCCGTGGGGTGTGGCCACGGGAGACTTTGACAACGACGGCCACGAAGACGTGTTCCTGCCTTCGGGCATGGGGTACCCGTTCTTCTACTGGCCCAACGCCTTGATGATGAACAACGGCAACGGAACGTTCACCGACCGCGCTGCCACCGAAGGCATCGAACCGCCGCCCCGTGGCATCTACCAGGAGGAAAAGATCGGCGACCGCCCGGCCGCACGCAGTTCGCGTTGCGCGGTGACCGGCGATTTTTCCGGGTCGGGGCGACTCGACATTGTCACGAACAATTTCAACGACCAACCTTACTTCTTCAAGAACGAAAGCCCCCGAAAGAACTATGTCGCATTTCGGCTGCGCGGGACCCAGAGCAATCGCGATGCAATCGGCGCCGTGGTCCGAGTGCATGTCGGCGGGAAGATATTGACCCGCCAGGTTCAGCCGGCAGGCGGCTACCTGTCTCAATCGTCCCGGACGCTCCACTTCGGTCTCGGCGACGAACCACGTATCGACGCCGTCGAGATCGTGTGGCCCCGTGGTACACGCCAACGGCTCGAAAACATCGCGATTAACACGCGCCACGACCTCGTCGAGCCGACGGGTCCGCAGCGGCAAAGGTGACGAAGGTGCGGCGTCTGCTTCGGTTGCTTCGGAATCCGCCGCTCGCAGTGAATCTCTGACGTGACGGCCGTATGCCTTCATCGGGCACGTACGGATCTGTGGGAGCCGGAGCGGGCAACCGCGCCGGCGACCCGGCCGTTCGCTCCTTCGCGCGCGGAAGTCGCCGGGGGCTGGCCGCCTGGGCCGCATCTGACGCCGTGCGGTGCGCGGCCCATTCCGCTTTCCTCTGAGCCAACCGACTGGACACACACGGTGTGCGTTTTTGGCCCACCACCGATGGCCACTCTTAGCGGAAGCAATTCTGGCCGACGGGCAAGCACCTGGGATGGCACAACGCAAGCATTGACAGGAGGGTGCTTGTAGCGTGACGCCTGACTTGCCTGCCGCTCGGCATGAGAAGTGCTAATCGACTGACGAGAAAACGACTGTCCCTCTGCATGTGTTACAGGTACGGAGTTAGGACCGATGACTCAGGTTCTAGCGCCTCGCGCGGGCTATCGAACGTACAGGCCCGCGAGTGCGTATTGGGACATTGCGAACCTTGCTATGAGAACCCAGGGCGGAATCGAAGCCGCCGTCTGCGAAGGAGCGGCGCGCCTTGAATACGAATACATGGGCCGGGGACCCAAGGATGTTCACGCCCACTTGCTCGGCGATTTGCCGGTCGTCCGCCTCCAGGGCGTATTGACTGCCGCCGAACAGCAGTTGGTTAAGGAGCAGGCGGCTGAAAAGGGGAAGGACTTGCTCAAACAAGTTCGGACTCACCTGATCGAAACGGCGCGGCCGCGCATGGAAGCAATGATCCAAGAGGTCACCGGCGTCAAGGTGTTGAGCCTGCACCATGACATCAGCACCGTGACCGGAGAAGAGATCGTGCTCTTCACCCTAGCCGAATCGCCGCATTACAGGCGACCGAAGAAATGCTAGGGATATCAATCGGGGTGGGAGTCGTAACGAAGGCCCCGAGCTGTACGATGAAGCAAGCGGCGGCCTGCGGATGAACCTTGAGCCCGCGGCACGATGTCTTTGAGTCGATGGCTAGCCGTGAAAATTGTTTCACGCGCAAGCAGGTAAGTAATCAGCCTGGCCACACGCTCGCCCTCGAACGTGTCCAAACTGAGGCGGGATGACGGTGGACAAGGGTAATCAAGTGAAACAAAGACGATCTATGCTATGTCTATTTCCCAAAGGGAGGGCACCAAGATGCCGGAATATCGGATGAAGGTTGCGCCCGACACGGTAGCGTTTGCTGACGGGGAAAACCACAAACTAGTAGTGGAGTTCGCCATCCCAGGGGCGCCATCGGATACCATCGATGTGAAGATCCTGAAAGAAAGCATCCACCTGACGGCGCCAGCAAGGGACATCGAGTATGTTTCAGCCCTGGCTTTAGGCTGGCCGGTGAAACCGGACAAAGCCGAAGCGACCTATGAGCACGGCCTACTCCGAATCGAGGTGCCCTTCAAAGATCCGATGGAAGATGCAGTGAAGGTCGCCATCAAAGCAGGTGGAGCGGAAACCAAGCCCAAAACAATCGAAGCCGCTTCAAGTGTACCTGCTGCGAAGAAGCCAAGATGAGTACCCGGTGGTCCGACTCCACGGCGTGTTGGCTGGAACTGCTCAGCAACTGGTCATGTCGCTCCCGGCTGCACCGTACTCTGCACCCTCGCCGGGTCGCGTATTACAGGGTGCCGAAGAAACGCTAAGATGATGAGTCGGGCCGGGAGCCGTAGCTGAGGCCCGAGCGGTACGATGAAGCAAGCGGCGGACCGCCAATGGATTCTGGGTCCGCTCCGACAACGAGTTGAGTCGCAGTCGTCGGAAGACTAGTCGAAGGGCAACCCGGCCGTGCCGGGGGCTGGTTGACGAGTAGGCCGACGCGGTCGAGCACCTCATCCGGGTGTTTCACCGCGTCGGCTTTTTTTGTTTGTAAGGCCGAATGGGGCGGTGTCTCGGAGCGTCAAAAGGGGGTATTTATGAGTCCTATCGTGCTGATCCTTGTCGTGATCTTGATTCTTGTCGTGCTGGGCGGAGGCTACGGCTACCGCAGCGGCAACAACATTCTCGCCGGCGGCGGCGGCCTCGTCGGGTTGATCCTGATCATCCTCATTATTCTGTTCCTGATGGGCCGTTTGTAACTGTGATTGAATCCCCGCTGGGGACCGTTGGGCGCAACGGGGAGATATGGTCAGGAAGTTTGACCGGGAGACCCGCGGAGCTCCGGATCTGAAGCGGCGGCCTCCCGAACCAAGCCACAAGCGGAGGTGTTCTGATGATGGAACGCACGCTGGAACTGGAACCCATTCCAGAATTAACGGTCGTCCCCGTTGCCGACCCGCTTGCTGAGTTGCCGCCTGTCGGTGCAGGCCCCGAGCGGGAGTCCCTGAGTACGCGGGTCGTGACGCTCCTCGCGGTCACGGTGCCGTTCCTCGGCCTGGTGGGCGCCGTCCTCTTCCTTTGGGGCTGGGGTTTTAGCTGGGTCGATTTCGGGCTGCTGGTGGCGATGTACGTCCTCACGGCCATCGGCATCACGGTCGGCTTTCATCGGCTGTTCACGCATCGATCGTTTGAAACCAACGGGGTCGTCCAGTTCGTCCTGGGGGTCCTCGGTTCGATGGCCCTGCAGGCGGCGCTGTTCAAGTGGGTTGCCGTACACCGGCGGCACCACCAGTACAGCGATCAGCCCAGCGATCCGCATTCGCCGCACCAGCAAGGCAAAGGACTTTGGGGTGTGATGCGCGGTGTCTGGCACGCGCACCTCGGTTGGGTGCTCGCGCCCTCTGCGCCGGACTTGGACCGCTACATCAAGGACCTTCGCGAAAGCCGACTCCTGCGCGCCGTGAGTGCCCTCTTCCCTGTATGGGTGGCGTGCGGCCTCGTGATCCCTGCTCTTCTCGGCGGCGTGCTCATTGGCGGGTGGAAGGGCGTGTTTCTTGGCTTGCTGTGGGGCGGCCTCGTGCGGATCTTCTTGGTCCATCACGTGACGTGGAGCATCAACTCGATCTGTCATCTGTGGGGAAGGCGGCCCTTCCGCAGCAATGACCAGAGCAGGAATAACTTCATTTTCGGCGTGCTCGGGCTGGGGGAGGGGTGGCACAACACCCATCACGCCTTCCCGACCTCAGCGCGACACGGCTTGCGCTTCTGGGAGATCGACGTAAGCTACTGGGTCATCCGCGTCCTCGCCCTGCTGGGCCTCGCCTGGAACGTCAAACTGCCGGGGAAACTGGCACAAGCCGCCCGGCGAGCGGACGCCGGCGAGGACACGTTCGAGGACATCAAGCAGGACCACACGAAGGCCCCTGAGGATGTGGAAACAGAAGATTGAGGAATTGACCAAAAAGTTGAAGATGGGGAAAGACAATTAAGGGGACCAGACGCTGCCGTGTCGGTTAGGAGAGTTGGGAGTCACGTTCGCTACTGGGCGCGGCGTTCGCGGAGGCGGCCTTGACCGGGTCTCAGTCCATCGCAAGGGGTGATTCATGGGTTTGATCTTGCTGATTCTTCTGATCCTGCTTCTCGTGGGCGCCGTTCCACGCTGGGGCTACAACCAGAATTGGGGCTATGGCCCAAGCGGCCTGCTGGGTCTAGTTCTGGTGATTGTGCTAGTCCTCGTGCTATTGGGGCACATCCACCCCACGCGTTTCTACTGGTAGGTGGAGCACGTTCGCGCCACCCGGCGACGGCCGTGTGGCGCGAACGATACGCGTGGGAAATCGCAGGAGATTCCGAATGCCGCAAACCCCTCACATCGAGAAGCACTTCACGGCCTCGGAAACCGTGCGCGACATCGTCATCGGCATGTCCGACGGCTTGACCGTGCCTTTTGCCCTTGCCGCCGGACTATCAGGCGCCGTGGATTCTACGGGCGTGATCATCACTGCCGGACTCGCCGAAGTCGCAGCGGGTGCGATTGCCATGGGCTTGGGCGGCTACCTGGCAGCGCGAACCGATGCGGAGCATTTTGTGGCAGAACAGGCTCGCGAAGAACGCGAAACTCAGGAGATACCTGAAGCCGAAGCCGCCGAAGTCGCCCAGGTCTTCCGCGGCTACGGTCTCCCCGAGGATACGGTGACCGCCGTGGTCGGAGCGATCCGTTCGGACCGCAAGCGGTGGGTGGATTTCATGATGAAGTTTGAACTCGGCATGGAAGAGCCGGACCCCCGCCGGGCGCGAAACAGCGCACTGACGATTGCCCTGTCTTATGTGGCCGGGGGTCTGGTGCCGCTGGCCCCCTACTTCTTCATCGGGTCGATTCGTGTCGCTTTGTTGGGTTCCGTGATTGTCACCTTGCTCGCCTTGTTCGTGTTTGGCTTCATCAAGGGACGCTTCACCACGCATCGTCCGCTGCGCAGCGCCTGGCAAACCGTGCTGGTTGGTGGACTTGCTGCCTCAGCGGCCTTTGCCATCGCCAAGGTCATCGGCTAACCGCGCGGACTAACTGGCATGAGTAGATAATACCTGGTCGCGGTCCGGACGCTGTAACATAACCCGGTGGAAGAGGGACCATGCGAATCACGATCCCAACCACCGGTTCCCGCGGCGACGTGCAGCCTTATGTCGCCCTCGGCGTCGGACTGCGAGCGCGTCGCCATGAGGTCTGCCTGGCCACGCATGCGGACTTCGAGAGCTTCATCCGCTGCCACGGCCTTGACTTCTACCCGCTGGAACAAGGCGGGCAGACACTTCAAGCAAGTGACACGGGCGATCGCATGATGCGTAGCGGCGCCAACGCCCTAGCATTCCTGCGCGAGTTCACGGAGTTGCGCCGGCCGCTGTTGCACCACATGTTGCACGGCTGCTGGCGCGCCTGTCGCGGCGCCGACGTGATCCTGGCCACCAACACGGAGTTCCTGCTGGCCGAGGCGGTCGCGGAGCGGGAGCATCTCCCCGTGGTCTGGACCTCCCTGCAACCCGTCGCGCCGAGCCGCTTTCGAGCGAGCTGCCTGTTTCCGCCTTGGCCGGGCGTGCTCCCCGGCGCGAGCGTGTACAACCTGGCGACGCACGCCGTGACCGGCTGGGGCACTTGGTTGCTACTAAGGTCGGCCCTCAACCGGGCGCGGCGCGATGTGCTGGGCTTGCCGCCGGTCCCCTTGTACGGCCCTGTTGCGTCATTCGTGGCCCCGCGCCTGTGTCTGGACGGCTACAGTGCCGTCGTCGTGCCGCCGCCGCCCGACTGGGGCGGCCACCATCACGTCACCGGCTACTGGTTCCTCGATCCCGACCCGGGCTGGCAACCGCCCCCTGGCCTGATCGATTTCCTCGCCGTTGGTCCGCCGCCGATCTGCGTCGGTTTCGGCAGCATGCACGATCGCGATGCCGCGCGTGTGACGAAGATCGTCGTCGGCGCCCTGGAACGATCCGGACAGCGCGCCGTCCTGCTGAGCGGTTGGGGAGGGTTGCGGACGATGCCCGCGTCCGACCGTCTCTTCCCGGTCGCATCCGCGCCGCACGATTTGCTGTTCCCGCAGATGGCGGCGGTCATCCACCACGGCGGCGCCGGCACCACCGCCGCAGGTCTGCGGGCCGGAGTGCCGTCGCTAGTCGTGCCGTTCATGGCCGACCAGACGTTTTGGGGTCGGCGCGTGCAAGCCCTCGGCGTCGGCCCGAAGCCAATTCCGCACGACTGGCTCGGCGTCGAAAACCTGGCTCAGAGCATCCACCGCATGGTCACCGACTCGGCCATGCGCCGACGCGCCGCCGACTTTGGCGCGCAAATCCGCGCCGAAGATGGAGTCGGGCGGGCAGCCGATCTTCTGGAGCAGCATTATTCCGGCGGGCCGCACGATACCGAGGGCCCGGGTCTTTGGTCGGCCATACGCTCCTTCGTGGGCGAACGGCGTTCCGCCCGGTCTGGCGGGGCGGACTGACGGGGCGATCGCACAGTCTTGGGGACCGTTCGCTCAACCAGCCGGCCCGGCCACACGGCGGTGACTCGATTTCCTTCGGATCGTCGCGCCTTCAGGCCAAAGTCTGGAATTGGGAGTGACGATAGTCGCGATAAAACCGCTCCGAAAGGAAGAACTACGCCACCGATCGACCTCGCCGCCACCCGACTCACCGACTGGTCCCTGCGCGACTTCGAGCGCGAGCTGGCCCGCAACTTCCCTCTGACACAACATCACGCCGGCCAACTTCGAAGATCGAATCGAGCTGGTGCGCGACCTGATCGTCCATTTTTGCATGCGTCAGAAGAACTGCTGCGCGAACTCGCTCCCCTCCCCGCCGACACGACCGCGGCGTGACCGGCCCGCCGATGTTTGGCTCCAATTCTCTGCAATTCGCGCTCAAAAACCCCAAAAACTCGCTCGAACGGACCTGAAAACCGGCAACGTCGACCCGTCGTCGGCATCCACGCGCAAACACATCTCGACCAAGGACTTACGCTGACACCATGCAAAAACAGCAACGCCTATTTGCTTTTGTTAGCGCACATATGTATCGTATATCCCTGTGCGCATTGCGCCGCTTGAAGTAATGTCGGGGTTTCCATCCTGACTTCGGTCTCTGGGCAAGAAAACCCGACCGGCAATGCTGCGGACATCCATAAGCAACGGACAATGAACGAGTTACGATCAGCGATGGGTCTCGAATGTCCGGTCGGCTGGGGCGTACATCGACGCAACGCCTTACCAGTAAACCACAAACGGAGAAATGGCCGGTTGAAAACCGGACAAAAGCGGCCATGCAACGCGGCGTCGTGGGCGACGTTGGCGTCGTCCAAGATCTTCCCGTCGGCCACGAGTATTCCAAGACGACGCCTGGTCGGGCCGGAAACGCTGATCCCGAACCGTTTCGTCTGCAATCCCAAGGCGATCCACCTGCCCCCGGCGCATTTGGCGGCGGCACATTCATCGCCAGCGGAGCCGTCGTCATCAAGAACACCAAGATCAAAGGCAACCACGCTTCGACAAGCAACGACGACGTGTTCGGTTCGTTTAGGGCGTGTCGACGTTCCCGGCCTCAAGCTGGGAAATACGGGTTCAGTATAACAGCACGAAGATCGCGGCCAACTGCACGAACCCCAGGAAATTGCGTGCCGTTTTCTCGTAGCGGGTTGCCACCCGGCGACACTGCTTGATGGTATTCATGAATCGCTCAACGACGTTGCGGCCCTTGTATGCTTCCTGGTCGTAGTTCTGACACCAGGACAGGATCATGATGTCACCCAAGGCCCGGCCTTGCTTGATCGAAAACTGCAACGCGGAGAAAGTGATCGCTGACAAAGGCTACGACAGCGATGCCTTCATCGAAGCAATCCAGGCCAAGAAAGCCGAGCCCGTGATTCCACCGCGCAGCAATCAGGCAGATGCCATTGAATGCCACTTCTTTCAACCAATCCTCCGGCCTGGGGTAATGGCGTTCAACGACCCAGAGTAGACCGACACGGCCGAGGCGTCCCCCGAGGGGACAGCCGAAGCACTCGGGCCGGCCGCCGGCAAGCCGACAACCGCGCTCGGCTATGAGTGCAGTGCCGTTCACCCACGTCCATCCTCTTGACGGGCCCGGCTCCGCACACGTCACACAGGTCGAGGGCAAACGGCAATTTGCCGCAGGCACCGGTGCGGCCGTCGTAGACAAGGTAGAAGCCGCCCGCCTTCCTCCAGCCGCAGGCGCGCTTGTGATCGGTGCAGGTTCGGATTGCAAGGTGCATTTGCGCTCCATAGGCAAGGTAGGTGTTGGATCAACCGCAGGGCCCGATACGGTTATCAAGCCACTCGTGAGTTGTTCGGCGTGTCTGTCGCGGGCTCCGCGTCCGGAAATGTCTCGACGCACGCGTAGCGTCCGCACGTCGATTGACCGGGTGCGCATGGCTGTCCGCAGCCGGGGCACGTCGTCGGCTGCTTCGCTGTCTGTGTTGCCTGCTCGGCCTCGTTCCGTTTTTGCCGGCAACTGCGACAGACCGGCACCGGACGAGGTAGACCGATGTAGGTCTTGACCTTCACGCCGCCGCATTTCTTGCATCGCATGGTTCACCTGCTTGTTGGTGCGGGAAGGGAAGGGCGCGGAGGGTATTGTCCGTCCGCCGCGTTGCTCGGCAGTTAGGACGGCTCGGGGCACGCGCAGCCGTCGTGGCACGGTTCGCCGCAAGCGACGCAGGCGATCGTCTCCGACCATGCCGCATATTCGTCGGCCCACTGATTGTTCAGTTCGGCAAACGCGGCGGGATCGTTGGCGGCGAAGTCGCCAGCAGAGCGGTAAACGGGCTTGGCAGGCTGCTTCTGAGAGGAGGGTTTCGGGTCAACTCGGGCCGGGGTCGCTCGGCCTGCGCAAGGCCCTGCGCTCGGCGTGGCGTCCGCGACCAGCGCCTGAGCGGCTTCCGTGGCTTCCTGGCCCAACTTCCCAGCCCGCCGCAAGGCCAACAGGCCGTGGACGTGACGGCAAGAGCCGTGACGAAGGAACCCGAGGCACTCGCAGGTCGAATGCCAAGCGCTGTCTACCACATTGACCGCTTACTTCTCGCCGCGTTTCGCCCCGATCTTTTCGAGCTGCCAGCCTTGACCGAACTCGGCGTCGAGGCAGGTGAGGAAGTAGGTCGCTTGGTGCTTGCCAGCGGTGATGGTTACGACGCCGGGGAATAGACGTGACGGCGGAAGGTTCAGGCGGATCGAGCGGGCCGGCTTGCTACGGACGGGGGGCGGGGATACGGTAGTCATCGGAGACTCCTCTACATCAGGGGTTTCCCAGGGCCGGGGTGAGTACCAATCACCGCCGGCCCGTTTCACTTCTATGTTTGTAGTATACGCCGAGTGTAGCACTACGTCAAGTGTAGAATAGACGTCTTCTTCGCCTTTCTTCTCCCGCCGTCATCCAACTGTCTTGTAACTGTACGACAGCTGGCGTATACTCGTATTGAAGAAGGGAGACCGGGTATGACTTTTGGTGAAACTCTGAAGCGCGAACGGGAACAGGCTGGATTTACGCAAGACGCGCTGGCAGTGCGCTCGGGCATTTCCATCCGCACGATTCAAGGCTGGGAGAACAGCTCCCGCTCCCCCGTGTCCCCGGATTTCTTCCAAGTCGTCAAGGCGCTCGGCGTCCCGGCCGAAAGGTTCAAAGACGTGGACCGGGAAAGCGCAGCGAAGCCGACGCGGGCCAGCAGCCTGCCGCGAAAAGGAAAGTGAGCAATGCCAACTGCGGGCGGTGTTGAGGACGACAAAAAATGGAAGTAACTAAGGTTCGACTCCGGCAGAAGCGGGGGCGCGGCGAACGTATCGTGGAAATCGACGTCCCGACTGACCCGGCGATGGAAGAGGTTGCTTCCGAGCTGCACAGAAAAGGCAATTGGGCCGACCTGTTGCTCGATGGCATACACGTCAGGTATACGCCATCATTTCCGATACACTCACTCGTGACTCCGGTAAGCCCGTTCGTGGATGAAATGGGAGAGACCTGGGGGCTTACTAATCGAGCCTTGGCCTGCTGTGTCTTCGCCACAGGGTCCGATTGGCGCGTATCCTACACATGGCGTAACGGCGATGATCAGCCGCCGGCGCGCCTCGGGGAGTGCGGCGAAATAGTTTCGACGGTTGCCTCGTCTCCACCGCCCGCGGCAACGAGTCAGCATGAGCAGTTACCGAAAGTATCGCTCGGGGACTATGCTGAGGGGGAGCCGCAGCAGGTTCTGCTCAGTGTCCATGAGCGCAGCTCGGCGGCGCGTGAAGCGTGCATCAAGCATTTCGGAGCCCGGTGCGCCGTCTGTGGGTTCGGTTTTGAGGAGACCTACGGCCTTGTGGGCGCCGGGCTCATCCACGTCCATCACTTGAAACCGCTTTCCGAGATCAGCAAGGAATACGTCGTCGATCCCATCAACGACTTGAGGCCGGTTTGTCCAAATTGCCACGCCGTGATTCACCGCCGAACGCCGCCTTACACGCTGGATGAGGTCGGCGCGTTAATCTCGAAATGAGGTTCGGCCAAAGTGTAAGCACGCCGCGTCACCTTCGCCGCGCGGAAGCTTCCGCAGCTGTTCGCCTTTCCGTGGGAAAGCGCACAGTACGGCGGGGGAGCGTCCCGGACCTTCTGCATCGCCCCGCCGCGCCGTCTGCGTAGGCCGTGTATTTCTCCGCGGTCTTTTTTTGAAGGTTTCGCAGTCGGCGGCAGCTATATAGG
>JBGQKZ010000063.1:0-38450 GCA_041499805.1 Gemmataceae bacterium | reverse complement strand
GAGCATGGCGAAATTGCAAGGGGGTAGGTCTTCACTACACGGCGTTTGGCCGACTTCCACTACGGAAAAACCGAGGAATTCACGCGGAGCCGGGGCGAAAATCGACAGAATTCTCTTACAAGTGCGCAACCTGGGCTAGCGCGCCTCATGCCGCGACATACGGCAGAACGTACGGTCCTTTCGGAATCACGGCCACGCGCGCCTCCGGCCCGTATTCGCGCAGTGACTCGGCGACCGCCTCCTCCACGCTCGCAGCCGGCTCGACGTGACAGCGCCGCAGCGTGTCCGCCGACAGCCCGTGGCTTACGACTTTCACCTTGCAGCGGTCCAGCACCTTGCACAACTCTTCCAGCTGCCATTGGTCCATCACGAAGTAGTCTTCGCCCAGGATGCGCCGCTTGAATTCGCCGAGGTCGGGATTGTCGCCGATGAGCCGCTCGAATTCCGGGCTGCCAAGGCCTTCGGTCAGACTGGCGGCCAGCACGATCGTGCCGCCTCTTTTGACGATGGGCAGCGCGCCGGTAAGCCCCTTGATCGCCTGATACCACGTCGTGTCGAGGGGATAGCCGGCGCAGCTCGTAACGACGATGTCCATCGGCGCCGGCACCGGCGCCTTGACGACGTGTTCGACAAAGCGAACGCCCTCTTTCCATGCCTCGATCATGTGCCCGGCGCCGACCCACGTGATCCGCCGCTGGCCGTCGATGCAAACGTTGACGATAAAATCGCAGCCGGCCATTTGCGCGATGCGGGTATTCTCTTCGTGGACCGGATTGCCGTCGAGAACGCCGCTATCGGCCTTCGGATGCTCAAGGAACCGCGGACCGTGCCAGACCTTGACTGTTTCGAGGGCCGCGATGCCGGGGCAGATCACTTTGCGGCCGCCGCTGTAACCTGCCATCAAATGCGGCTCAATCAGGCCGGTGGTGATCTTCAAATCGGCGCGTACGTAGCGACGGTCCAGGTAGACGGGAACGTCATTCGGCGTCGTGCCGAGATAGTCGTGCTCCTCCAACAGTTTGCCGTGGTGGTTTTCGATGCGATAGTTTGCGGCGATCTCGGGACCGACGATTTCCAGCAACTCGGCGCCTTCGTTCGGCCGGTGCAGGCCGGTCGCGATCAGGATGAGAATGTCCTTCCGCGCGATGCCGGCGTTTTCCAGCGTTGTCAGCATCGGCGGCAGGATGAGCTTGTTAGGCACCGGCCGTGTAATGTCGCAGATGAGGATGCACGCGTTCTTGCGCCCGCGCGCCAGCTGCGCAAGCGGCGGTGTCCCGGTTGGCCGAGCCAGCACTGCGGCGGCGGTCGCCTCCGGATCGGCGAGCGGCGCCGCGGGTCGAATGGCGAGTGGGCCGACGACGCGTTCGTCGGGTAGTTCCACGGGCAGGCCGGTTCGGCCGTAATCAAGCGTGATGTGCATGAGCCACATTCCTTTCCAAACGCAGATTACGCTGATTATCGCAAAACGGCGCGTGCCGCGTTTTCTTTTTCGGCGAGAATCCGCGTTACCTGCGTTTTCCTTTTTTCACTTCCAGAAAATGTTTGTCCTCGTCAACTCCTCCCCTTACAATCTTCGCCGCGTGGTAGGTCCCCGTCAGCCCGCCGGGACCAACACGAGCATCATCCGAATCAACACCAAGGGGAGGGTCCCAAATCATGAACGACCCGCAGGGACACAAGCACGGCCCAGGCCCGTCGCGTCGGCAATTCCTTCGCGGAACCGGCGTTACCGCCGCGGCTACGGCGCTGGCCAGCCCGCTGCCGCGGGCGCTGGCGGAATCCACCGCGGAAGAAAAAGCAGAAGTTGTCGGCATGGGCCCCGGCCCGGTCAAAATCCAGCTCACCGTCAACGGCAAGAAAATGGGCACGTCGATCGAGCCGCGGACGACGCTGCTCGACGCCCTCCGAAATTACCTGGACGTCACCGGCTGCAAACGGGTGTGCGACCGCGCCACGTGCGGCGCCTGCACCGTCATGCTTGACGGCAAGTTGGTCTACTCCTGCACAACGCTGGCCCTTGAAGCGCAGGGCAAGGACATCAAAACCGCCGAATCGTTGAACAACGACGGCAAGCTCGACGCCGTGCCCGCGGCTTTTCAGCAATTTGACGCCCAGCAGTGCGGCTTCTGCACGCCCGGCTTCGTCGTCGCCATGCGGGCCGCCTTCAATGAGAATCCCAACGCCACGCCCGCTCAAATTGAGAAGGCGCTGGAAGGCAACATCTGCCGCTGCGGCACCTACGAGCAAATGCGGCAAGCGGTCGCGTCGCTCTGCAAAGCCGGTCCAGGAAAGGGGGCGTAATCATGGCAACCTATCAATGGCCGAAAGAACGACGCATTCTCGGCACCCGCGTGCCGCGCATCGACGCGCCGGACAAGGCGACCGGCATGGCGAAGTACAGCTTCGACATTAACCGGCCGGGCATGTTGCACGCGATGATCCTGCGATCGCCGTATGCTCACGCGAAAATCACGAAGCTTGACACGTCGGTGGCGGAGAAAATGCCAGGCGTGAAGGCGGTTCATGTCATCGCTCAACCCGGCAAGGAACTCTTCTACGCCGGCGACGAAGTGCTCGGCATCGCGGCCGATACCGAGGAACATTGTGCCGACGCGCTGCGGGCGGTGAAGGCCGAATACGAGCCGCTCGACTTTCAGGTATTGGAAACCGACGCGCTGGAGAAAGACCTCAAGACGGTGTCGCCGCAAGCTAACAATCGCAGTAACGTCCGCGCCGGTGGTCAGGGCGAAACGGGCAACGTCGCCGACGCCTTCTCGAAGGCTGACGCTGTGGTCGAGGGAGAATACGGGGCGCCGACGATCTGTCATCAGTGCCTCGAATCGCACGGCCTCGTTTCGGAGTGGGACAAAGACGGCAATCTGACGGTGTGGGCCTCGACTCAAGCGGTTTATGGGACCGCCCAGGCGCTCGCCGGCTATTTCCGCATCCCGACGACGAAGGTGAAGTGTATCACGCACTTTATGGGCGGCGGTTTTGGCAGCAAATTCGGCCCCGATATTCAGGGCACTGTTTGCGCGGAGCTTGCCAAGAAGGCGGGCGCTCCGGTGAAACTGATGCTTGACCGCGCCGACGAAGCGACCGTTGGCGGCACCCGTCCTTCAGCCTACGGCAAGGTCAAGATCGGCGGTATGAAGGACGGCACGATCACGGCCTACGAGGTCGATTGCTACGGCTCGCCCGGTGTCGGCGGCGGCAGCACCGTCAACTTCGGCCTGCTCCCCTACGTTTACGTGGTGCCGAACGTCAAAAAGAAGCATCAATTTATCCGGCTGAACGTGCAAGGCTCGCGGGCCATGCGAGCGCCGGGCCATCCCCAGAATTGCATTCTAACTGAAGGCGCGGTGGACGATCTGGCGGCCAAGCTCGGCCTTGATCCGATGCAAGTCCGCCTCAAGAATCTGCCGCAGAACGACCCGAACGCCCAGATGAATGCGCCGCAATCGTACAACGCCCTGCGGAATACGATTTACACGAAAGAACTGGAAATTGCGGCCCAGCTTTCGGACTGGAAGAACAAATGGCACCCGCCGGGCAAAGGGCCGCCCAAAGGCCCGCTGAAGCACGGCATGGGCATGGCGCTGCACACGTGGGGTGGCGCCGCCGGCAAGCCGAACGAGATCAACGTCACGGTCAGCAGCGACGGTTCGGTGCTCGTGCAAGCCTCGACGCAGGATCTCGGCACGGCGGCGAAAACGGTTCTCGCCATCATCGTCGCGGAGACGCTCGGCCTCGAAGTGAAAGACATCACGGTCCGCGTCGGTGAAAGTCAATACGGGCCGTCGTCGGGTTCCGGCGGCAGCACCACGTGCCCCGGTACGTCGCCGCCAACGTTAGCGGCGGCCGTGAATGCTCGTGACGCGCTGCTCGAAAAGATCGCCGGGCGTCTCGGCACGAAAACGGACGAACTCTCGATCGGCGTCGGCGAGATTCGCAGCAAGGACGGCAAATCCTGGAAGTGGAAGGAAGCCTGCGCCAAGCTCGGCATGGAGTCGGTCAAAGGCACCGGCATGTGGAACGCCGATCTCGACAAGGCCGCCCTTTCCAACGTCGGCGTCGGCGGCGTGCAAGTCGCCGAGGTCTGGGTCGATACCGAGACCGGCACGGTGCGTTGCTCGAAAGTGGTCGCCGTGCAAGATTGCGGCCTGATCGTCAACAAGCTCGGCTGCGAATCGCAAACGGCGGGCGGCGTGATTATGGGGCTGAATTACGCCCTGTTTGAAGAACGCATCATGGATCGCCACACCGGCCGGCAAGTCAATCCCGACATGGAGTTCTACAAGCTCGGCGGCCTGTCCGACATGCCGCAGATCGTCGTTCACATGCACGACATGCCGGAGCGCGGCGTCATCGGCATCGGCGAGCCCCCGACTATCTCGACTGCCGCCGCCATCGGCAACGCCGTCGCCAACGCCATCGGCGTCCGTGTGCCGTACGCCCCATACACCCCCGACCGAGTCCTCGCCGCCCTCAGCGGTCAGAAAGGAGGGAAGGCATAATGAAAAACTTCACCTATTACCGGCCGACGACGGCAGATCAGGCCGTCGCGCTCCTCGACAACAAATGGGGCACGACGGAGCTGCTCGCCGGCGGCACGGATTTGCTTGATTTGCAAAAGGAATACGTCTCTCAGCCCGACAAGGTCATCAGCCTGGGCGGCGTCAAGGAGTTGACCGGCATCGAAGGCACGCGCGGCACACTGCGCATCGGCGCGGGAACCAAGCTCGCCGAGATCGCCGCCAATGCCGACGTTCGCAAGATGTATCCAGCCCTAGCGAGCGCCGCGGAGGACATCGCCGGCCCGCAGATTCGCAACATGGGCACGCTCGGCGGCAGCCTGTGCCAGCGCAACCGCTGCTGGTATTTCCGCGACGAGCAGGTGCAATGCTTGCTCAAGGGGGGCAAGAAGTGTTTCGCAACCGATGGCGAAAACCGCTATCACGCCATCTTCACCCAAGGCCATCCGTGCGTGATCGTCAATCCCTCGACGCTTGGACCCGTGTTGATCGCGCTCGGCGCGCGGGCGACGGTGAAGGGGCCGAAGGGGACGCGCGAGTTGAAGCTTGCCGAGTTTTTCAACGCTCCACGTGCCGAGGGCGAACGCGAGCACGTGCTGGCGTCGAATGAGTTGCTGGTAAGCGTGGACATCCCGCTGCCCGCCGTGGCGCCGATCGCCAATAACGCCAGTTACGAAGTACGGCAAAAGCTGTCCTCCGACTGGCCGCTCGTCCAAGCCGCGTGCGCCTTCAAGTACGACGGCGGCACGGCGAGCAACGTGAAAATCGTGCTCGGCCACGTTGCGCCGACGCCGGTGATCGCCGAGGCCGCCGCCAAAGCGATTGAAGGCAAAGCGGTGACCGAAGAGTCCGCCACCGCCGCCGGCGAAGCCGCCAGTGAAGGCGCTAAGCCGCTCGCCCAGAATGGTTACAAAGTGCAACTCGTCCACGTCGCGGTAAAACGCGCCTTGCTCACCGCGGCGGGAGCGAAGAAGTATTGGGAAGCGTAACAGGATTGCAGATTTGCGATTGCAGATTGCAGATTGAGCCCGAAATCTGCAATCTGCGATCTGCAATCTGCAACCTTCAATCCAAACAAATGTCCGACACACCTCCCTATCGGCCCCGTTGTCGCAGCCTTTGCTGCAAGTCGATGCTCGTCTTCGGCGAGAATTTCGAGAATGACCCCGACTACCAGGCCGGCATGACCGACTGGTGGTGCGTGCAAACCTCGAAAGCCCAAGGCCCCGACGGCGAGGAAGTCACGCTCGACGCTTGCTCCAATCCGGAACGCGGCTGTTTTCAAGAGTACTAAGTCCGCGTATTCTGAAAAAGAATGTTTCTCGCAAAGGCGCAAAGGAGCGCAAAGCTATCTTTCTTTGCGCTCCTTTGCGCCTTTGCGAGAAACTCTTCTTTCCAGTTTCCGAGTTCGCAAAGCGAGCCCTTTGCATGAGCGAGACACCGGCCATCATCAGTCCCGACACACACCGCGACAACCGCATTCCGCCGCGGCAGGCTTTGACCCGCAAATGGCCGATCCTCCACGCCGGCCCGACGCCGCGCTTCGACCGTGTAAATTGGACCTTCCACATCTTCGGCCTCGTGGAACAACCGTGGGAATGCACCTACGACCAATTCCTCGCCCTGCCGCACGTGCAGGTGAAGGCCGACATGCACTGCGTCACGCGCTGGAGCAAGCTCGACAACCTCTGGGTAGGCGTCAGCACTCGCGAGTTGCTGAGCCACGTGAAGGTGAAGCCGGAAGCCAAATTCGTCATGGTGCATTGCGAGCACGGCTTCACCACCAACCTGCCGCTCGAATGGTTCACGGGCGACGATTGCCTGTTCGCGTGGAACCACAATGGGCAAGACCTGGAACCGGACCACGGCTATCCGCTGCGGCTCGTCATTCCGCGGCTGTACGCATGGAAAAGCGCGAAATGGGTGCGCGGCATTGAATTGATGGAGAAAGACCGCGCTGGTTTTTGGGAGGCGTGGGAAAACGGCGGGTATCACATGCTGGGCGACCCGTGGAAGGAAGAGCGCTTCCGGGATGGATGATAGTTAGGCCGGCTTCGTTCCCGCGTGAAACGTCAACGCAATTGGCACGAGGGTAAACACCGCTGGGCGCGGCGACTGGAACCGAGAATTATGAGTTTGAAAAGCTCCGCTGCTACTCCACCGAATGAAGGAGATGGATCATGACCGAGTTGCAGGCCAGGACGGACTGGAACCGGGTCACGGTGGAGCATATTCGCCAGGCGTGCGAGTTATACGACGCTGGGACAGCGGTCCCGAAACGGTCGGCTCAGAGTACATTCCTTTTGTTCAACGGCCGCACCTACCCCGGCAAGTTCATCCGCGGACTGGCATACCGACTCGCCACGGGCCAGGAGCTCGACCCAAACCGAGACTACGTTGGCGGAGTGGAGACGGTCAGGTTTTTCCAGAACCTGGGTTTGACGACGCATCACCGCGGCTCTGTGTCCGGAGACAACGCAGCTTCGTACTCAAATGCTACTCCCCCCGCTGTGCCGCGGCCGGCGGCCGCGCTTCCGGAGAACACACCGCAGCCTGAAGTCCGCCGGCAAGACCCTCAGAAGGGGGCGGTAGCCGAACTCTTGCGCCGACGCTTCGGTGCCGTGGAAAAGGAAGCGAGATTCCCTTGGCTTGCGGTGCCAACAACGGGCCAGATGGACGGAACCGTACGGGCCATCTTTCAGGCGCTCGAGAGCATGAGGGGGCATACTGGATTCGCATCGTTCGGGAAGTCCTTGTGCTGCGATTTCTCCGTGCCCGTGGAGCGTCTTCTTATCGAGTATGACGAACGTCAGCACTTTACCATGCAGCGGGCGCAGGCCCTCGAATTCTATCCATCAGACCTCTCGCTTGGCTTCGACCGCTCGGAATGGCTGAATGCGTGCCACACCATCCGGGCGACAGACCCGACACCCCCGTTTCGGGACGAGCAGCGTGCCTTCTATGATAGCTTGCGGGACATTTTGGCAGCACAGAACGGCGTTCGTCTGATTCGGCTACGCTACGGTGCCTTTGACTGGACTGGCCTCGGTGCGGATGACCAACTCAGTGCCGTGCTGGCCAGTGCAGAATCGCCGGACGTTCAGAACCAAATCGCGTCGATGACCCGACAAATGACCGTACAACCGATCACTCGCGTGGTGAAGGTTGCCGTGGTCTCGCACGATTACAACGTGGCCGACAGCGACGGCCTGTGCGATTACTCGAAGCATTTTGCACGGATCAACAAGCTGTGCGACGAGCAGGGATGCGACACCGTGCTCTATGCCCTGTACACTTGGGACAAGACCTCGACCGTTGCTCGAATCCATGATGCACTTTTCGGAGAATTGAACCACATTCAGCGGGTCATTATTGAGGTCGGTTCGCCACCGGACAGCTATGACCGTGCAGAGATTTGGCTCCGAGGCCAACAATCGCCTGTGCTTGCGCACCAGCGATTCGCAACGTCAAGCTCCTCCGGCTATGACAAGCAGGCGTTCATCGCCGACCTTACGGGGCGTCGGATTGCCGATGCGTTGCTTGTCTTATGCGGGGAGACAAACATTGCCTCGCTGGTCCGCGCATCGGGTGAATTCTCAGATCCGCACATGTTTGCCGACAAACTCACGAAAATGAACATACGGGTGATTCTAAATCCCATTCACGATTACATGCGCCGATACGAAATGAAAGAAAAGCGGCGATACTATTCAACGAACGGCAGGATCGTCATTTCGGTGTGGAACCAGGGCAAAGGGAACGAATCCCACACGCCATGGACTATCTTTCACGACGGCGCAGAACGCACCGGAGCGGTTCAGGAACTTCCGAGGCCATTTACTGACCGTCCGGACATCCGCATCGGAATTGTAGACCTTTCAAGGTTCTGACCGCTCATGTCAATTCTTAGAAGGGAAGAATGCTTCCGCGATGACCGAATCGCCCGTATGATGAAGCCATTCTTCGCCATTTCGGAGGTGCCCGCTCATGAATAAAGTAATCCTCGACGAACCGCTGCGGTCGAAACTGAACGGCCTCAATGAGAAAGTCGAATTGTGCGACGAGTCGGGCAACACGCTGGCGCTCGTCTTGCCTTACGAACAATACTGGCGGCTTCAACTCGCGGCGGACGGATATCCGTACAGCTACGAAGAGTTCCAGCGATCGCGCGCAGAAACGGGCGGCCGCCCGTTAGAAGACATCTGGAAGACCCTGGGGCGGTAATGAAATACACAGTCACCTGGACCGCCATCGCAGAAGCTCATTTGGCCGCGCTATGGGTCAATGGACCCAATCGCGATGCGATTACGGCAGCTGCGAATGCGATCGATGCCGCTTTGGCGCGCGATCCACTTGCTCAAGGCGAATCCCGCTACGGTACAACCCGGTTTCTCTTCGTTCCACCGCTCGCGGTTTTCTTCGATGTTTCTCCAATGGATCGGCTTGTCTTCGTTCGGGACGTTTGGCGACCCGTGAAGGCTTGAGGTCCAGCGTTACGGTGAATCGCGTCCTTGCCGTGGAGCCGGCTTCGCCGGACGGCCAGGTGGTGCGAACCGGCGGCCCGGCAAAGGACCATCCCCTCTATTCGCGCAGCGAATTCGCGCTCTTTTGCTACAATGCGGCTGTCCGGCAACGGGGCGTAGCGCAGTTTGGTTAGCGCGCCTGGCTTGGGACCAGGAGGTCAGCGGTTCGAATCCGCTCGCCCCGAATGATAGGTGATATGGGCCGAATGATCGGAGGCAGCCTTGGCAAGAAAAGGCACAGCACAGAACGGCCACGTCCGACTCGAATAGGCCATGTGCTTGCTGATTCAGAACCAGGCGGCGTTCGTCAGTGGCTTGGCAGCGACCGACCGCGCTCGCGCGGAGTTCGAACGCCGCCACTTGGAATTCGAACGCGGGACAGCCGAGCGCTTCGCACGCATCGAAGCCAATATGGCAGAAATCATCCGGGTTCTCGGCGAGCATGGTCGGTTGCTCGAACGGCTGCCGGAGGCTGTTCGCGACAAGATTGGCTTCAAAGGCGATTGATGTTTGTAGCTTGACAACCAATTTCTTGCCCAAACCGCACGCCTTCACAGTCCGCTCTGCAACGTCGGAATCCGTCGACTCGTTTCCCGCAGGCTGCCCTCCTTCACAGCCGATAAAGGGAACGGCACTACAGCCTCGCCAACGGCGCAGCCGCCGGAGTGCGGCCGCGTCCACTCTCCGCCGACAAGGATGTCTCACCATGAAGCGAGCCGGGAAGCTCCTCGCCGCCGCCGGTTGCGCGGCGTTGGCCGTTGGCCGGGCAGGCGCCGCGGACTTCGATTTCGCCGCGCCTGCCAGACCGCTGACGGAACTTGATCCCAACATCGTGCTGGTCCAGGAACCGCCGGCCGCGCCGGGTCAGGCGCCGTCGCCATCGGCCGCTCAACTCGCGGCGGCGGCTGCCGCTGCGGAGCGCCGGACGCGGGAAGACTTGCCGCAGCGCGCTTCGCCGCAGATGCTCGGCGATCTCCTCGGTCTGCCGGCGATCGCGTTCAGCCCGCGCGGCCTCTTCCGACCCGTTCCCGGTCAAGGCCCGGCCGGCGCCGTATTCGCGCCGCAGATTCGTGCCTTCAAGATTGCGGACGACCAGAGCCCGGCGCCGCAGGACCGCGTCTACTTCGACTTCAATTACTGGAACAACGCCAACAAGGCGCTCAACGAGGCGTTCGGCGCCGATATCCGCAACATCCACGTCTTCCGCGAAGCGGTCGGCATCGAGAAGACGTTCCTGGATCAGAGCGCCTCGATCGGCTTGCGGCTGCCGGTGAACACGGTCAGCTCCGAAAGCGGCGTTCCCGGCCTGGGCGGCACGGACAGCTCGGTCGGCGATTTGACCGCCATCCTGAAGTACGCGCCGTGGCGGAACACGGAGACAGGAAGCCTCGTTTCCGTCGGCCTGGCGGTCACCGTGCCGACCGGGCCGGACGACTTCGCCGGCTTCCATCAAGTCATCAACTTCCACAGCACGACGCTGCAACCGTTCGTCGGCTGGATCTGGCGGAGCGGCGACTTTATCGCCCACGGCTTCACGTCGATCGACGTGCCGACCGACAGCAGCGACGTAACGATCCTTTTCAACGACATCGGCATCGGCTACACCGTCTTCCGCAGCGACGACCCGAGCCGGCTGCTCACGGCGGTCACGCCGATGTTCGAAGTGCATATCAACACACCGTTGAACCATCGCGGCGGTCTCAGCCTGACCGACCTCGCCGGCACCGCCGATGTTTTAGACCTGACCGGCGGCGTCCGGCTCGACCTGGGGAGCAGGGCGGCGTTGAACATCGGCCTCGCCGCGCCTGTGACCGGACCGAAGCCGTTCGATTTCGAGGCGATTGTCCAACTCAACGTCAGCTTCGGCGGCCCGCGCCACTGTGCCAACGACCCGTGCCGGTAGCGAGCGCTGATCCAACAACGCGAAAGGCCCACGAGCCGCGGCTCGTGAGCCTTTTTGCATAACTTCGTTGAAAGTGACCCGATTTATCGGGTCCGCCGCGGAACCGCCAGAATGCGGTCACTACGAACCTAGCCCGCAGCCGCCTTCGCGAAGACGTGCGCCAGGTACTCGTTGGAGCCGAGCACCAGCTCCGCCAGGGCCAACGGTGTGACTTGCCCGCGCGCGGCAAGCGCCATCAGTGTGTTCAGAGAGGCCGAATCGACCGGCCGGCCAAGGAAGGTCACGTAGTAGTCGTTCACTGCGTCGACGTAGGCTTCGGTCGAAGTGAGGAAGTAATAGGCCACTTCCTGCCGCGTCCGTGCGTTGTTGTTGAGAATCTGCGTCCAGAATCCGGCGTTCGCGTCGGGCGCACGCCCGAAGATGTTCTGATAGAGCCCGGTCACGAACGCCGCGTTGCTGAAGTGCGTCGCGGTGTATTCCGTGCTCGTCAAGAACGTCAACGCAAGGTCGGTCGTCGTCGCGGCCCCAATGTCGAGGGCGTGTACCCAGAAGGCACGGCCGGCCGGGTCCGCGGCGTGGTGCAAAATCTGTGTGTAGATTTGATCGACCAACACGCCGTTGTGCTCGCTCGACAGCCAGAATGCCCCGGCGACCTGAGCACGCGTCGCGCCGGCGCGTTCCATTTGCACCCAGAAGTTCAAGCCCGCTGCATCGGGTTGCCGGAGGAGCACGTTTTGATAGAGGCTGGTCACGAAGCCGAAGATACTCGCCGTATTGATCGCAAAGCCGGTGTTGCCGGCGAGGTCGGTCACTTGCAGCCGGATCGGCAAGATGCCCTCATTGGCATAAGTGTGGCCGCCGCTGACGAAGAACGTGTTCGAGTTTTCGTCAAACGTAACGTCGCCGGACGACGCTTGGCCGTCGCCCCAAATAAATGTCACGATGAACTGAGAAGGGAAGAACGCTAAGGGTTGATCGGTGAACGCGGCCGAGTTGATCGTGAACGGCCGCCCCTGCAGCGCGTGAACGTCCGCGCCAGTAACGACGGGGGCCGCGGTGTCAATCGTCAGGCTCGGCGCCATCGGGTTGGAAAAGGGGCTGAGAACGCCGCTGGCGACGGCCTGTGCGACAATCTGATAGAAGTCGTCGGGCAGCGGCACCGTGGCGGCTACTAAGTAGTTGCCCGCCGCATCCGCGGTCGCTCGGCCAATGATCTGCCCCTGAATTCCCGTTCCGAACGTGGAGGCGATGATGTCCACTTCTACGCCGGGCGTCGCGGTGCCTTGAAAATGAAGCAAGTTGACGCGCGTGACGTGGTCGGTGTTCGAGCTGCCGGTATCGTCCGTGGCCAGCAGCACAGGCGCTGAAGGTGCGGGTATCGTCGCGCCTTTCAGGATATTCAGGCCGGCTGAGAATTCGGACGTATTGTTCTTCGCATTCGTCGCGGTCGCGGTTACCAGCGAACCGGGAATGGGCGTCAAGAACGCACTGAAAGCAGCATTGCCGCCGGCGTCGGTCATGACCGTCAGCCGCTGGGCGAAGGTATCCCCTTCCCCGAAGCCGGAGGGGTCGCTCGTGGAGTCCACGAACAGCTCGATGGTGAACTTGCTGTTCGGCGTGCTGCTCAGTTTCCCCTGCACGGCGATGCCATTCGGCGCGACGTTGGCAAAGGTGAGGACGGGGAAGTTCTGCAACCCGTTCGGTCCCGTGTCCGCGTCGCCCGGATCGTTCGGCGTGACGCCGTCGTTGCCCAGGTCGATACCGAGCTTGCTGTTGGACTGAATGGAGTTGCCGAGGATCGAGTTGCCGGTCCCCGAAGCCACGTTGACGCCGTTGCCGGCGTTGAAGTCGATGAGGTTGTTCAGGATGGCGTTGTTGGACCCGGCGATGAGGATGCCGTCGTCGCCGTTGCCGCCTGTGACGGAGACAGAGTCGGAGCCAATGATGTTGTTCTGAACCGTGTTCCCATTGCTTTGCAGAACGATGCCCTGGCCAGTGAAAGCGGCGACAATCAATCCCTCCACGGTGCATTGCGGCGCCTGGATCAACAAGCCCGGCCCGATGAGAGGGCTGAAGGATCCGGTGATGGTGCCGCCGTTGATCTTGATCAAAGCGGTCCCGGCGAAGCCCGGCTGCGTCGTGCCGTTGATCGTCACGCTATCCGTGATCGCCGGCAAGAACGATTGCAGGTCGATCTGCTGCGGCCCGCCCTGGCCGATGTTGAAGTCGATCTCGTCGGCGCCGGGCGTGCTGTTCGCTTTTTGAATGGCGTCCCGCAACGAATCGGGGCCGTTGTCGTTCGTGTTCAGCACCGTAAAGGTGGAGGGAACGCAACGGTCTTCGAGGTTTTCCACGCGCGGGCGGTACTTACGGGATTTCCGTGCGGAAGTATGCGAATCGCCAACGTCGCCAAACCGGGACATTCGTCGTATTTGGTGCAGCCAGTGCATCATGTTTATGCCTATTTGATCGTTTGACTTCATCCATGCCAACACAGACCTCCGCTGCCGTCCTTGGCCCTCAAACTCTGCCTGTCAGAGGTAGCGGCACGGTCACGCAGGTCTATCACGTCACATCTTTCTTCGTCATTTTCTCCAGCTCTTCCAGAAGTTTCTTGAAGTCGGCGCGGTTTCGCAGCAGCGCCCATTCCTCAGAAGTCGCCAGGTCGGTCGCGTTCTTGAAACCGCGGCGGACGGCTTCCTGAAGGAGGAGTACGGCGCGGCGTGCGTAGTCTTCTTGGACGGTTTTCCGCTGGTCCGCGGTGAGAGCCGAGTCTTTGTCCGCGAGGGGCATGCACTGGACGAGGAACGCCGCCGCGTCAACGTCGGCATGGGCGCTGCTCTTGACGATCTTGGGCAATGACTCGGCCAGTTCGGCCGCCGCAGCGTGGTCGCCGAGTGCGACAAGGGATTCGATCAAGAACTTCGAGTCGATCCGCAAATAGTTGGGATACTCCGCCGACTTTGGATTGGCCTGGAAGAGTGCATGGTCTTGGTCCAAGGCCTGGCGCAACAAGTCGCGCGCCTCCAGGAGTCCGGCCTGCCGTTTTTGTGCATCGAGAGCCTTGCTATGGTCGAGCAGCCAGCGGCCACGATCGTTGCGAGCGCCGGCCAAACCATCGATGAACAGGACGTTGTCCGGATGTTGCTCGACTAACTCCTTTTCGATTGCGACGGCCTCGCGAAATTGCTTGTCGCCCTCTTCCCAATTCCCGTTATTCGCGAGCATGAAGCCGTACTTGCGGAGCGTGTCGGCGAGCCAGTTCCTGTATTCCGGCCGATCCGCGAAATCCTCGACCAACCTGCGGCGAATACGAATCGCCTCGCCATACTCGGCGTTGGCTTGCTCGGGACGATCCGCCGAGAGCATCGTGCCGAGAGTTGTATGCACGGCGGTCTGTTCAAGCCGGTATTCGGGAATCTTCGGGAAATCAGCGGAGAGCCGCTGCCAGATGTGCAGCGACTCGCGAAGGGATTTCTCGGCCGCCGGAGGATTCTTGTATTCCCACAGGCAGTTGCCGAGGTTGTTGAGCGTGCGGGCCAGTTCCTTTTGGTAAAGCATGACGGTCGGCTGCTGCTGGGTCAGCTTGGTCTGCATGTCCACCGCGTCGCGAAAGGCTTGCTCCGCGGCGGGCTTGCGCTGCGAGAACAGCACGATGCCGAGCTGGTTGTACGTCTTTGCCAGCTCGCGGCGTATTTCCGGCAGGTCGGCCTCGGCGAGCAGCTTCTTTTGAATTGCAAGCGCTTCGTTGTCGTCGGCTTCCGCGTTGTCGGCTCGGCCTTTCAGACGGGCGAGAAGAGCGCCGTAGTGGTAATAGCTTTCCGCCAAATCGCGGCGGCGGTCCACGTCGTTGGGCAGCTCGGCAACCAGGGCTTTGCGCATGTCGAGGGCGTGTTTGAATGCGTCTTCCGACTCTTCGGATTGGGCCAGCTTCTTCAGCAAGATGCCGAGGTGGTTGTAACTTCGCGCGAGTTCCCGGCGGTAGCGCGGCTCGCCGTCGTAGGTCTTCACGAGGCTCGTCAGCATGGTGATCGCTTGGGCGTAATTCTCGCGTGCCGTGGCGTCTTCCTTGCCGAGCAGCTCGCGAATGCCGCCCATGCGGTCGTAGGCCAGTCCGGCTTCGGCGCTGACGCGCGGATCATCCGCTCGCTTCGTCAGGAAGTCCTGATAGAAACCGAGCGCCTTGCCGAGCAGCCTTTTTCGCACGGGTTCGAAGCCCGGCACGTCGACCAGGTCCGCGTCGCCGACTTCGGTTAGCAGGCCATTGACGGCGGCCATTGCCAATTTGAAGTTCTCCTCGGCGGCTTCGCGCGCGGCCTTTTCCTGTGCGGTTTGCTGCTGTTTGTAATTGGCGAACGCCATGCTACCGCCGATCAAACCCAGCACCACTGCCGCGCTGAGCGCAATGAGCGCGGCGGCGGCCGGCCGCCGTTTCGCCCATTTCACGCCCTTTTCCCAAGGCGAAACGGGCCGGGCGAGAATGGGCAGGTTATCCAGAAAGCGATCCAGATCGTTGGCCAAAGCAGCCGCCGAAGCGTAGCGCTTCGAAGGTTCCTTTTCCAAGCATTTCAAGCAGATGGTCTCAATGTCGCGCGGCATCTTCGACTGGAAGCGCGTCGGCGGCACCGGCTCTTCGTTTAGGACCTGTTGCAGAGTGTCCATCACCGTCGTTGATTTGAACGGCGGCCGGCCGGTGAGCAAGTCATAAAGGATGGCGCCGAGCGAATAGACGTCGGAGAGGGCGTCGCTTTCGCGCGTGCGGCCGGCGGCTTGTTCGGGGGCCATGTAGCTGGGCGTGCCGAGGATCGCCCCGGTGTGCGTTTGCCCGTTGTCGCCCGCCTCGGCGAGTTTCGCCAGGCCGAAGTCGGTGATTTTCGGCGTGCCGTCTTTGCACAGAAGGATGTTGCCCGGTTTCAAATCGCGGTGGATAACCCCCTTGACGTGCGCGGCATGCATGGCCCGCGCCAGCGTGGCGATCAGCCGCGCCGCGTCGAGCGGCGGTCGGGGCGTACCGTCGAGCGTGTGCGCCAGGCTGCCGCCGTCCACGTATTCCAGCGTGAAGTATGGCTGCCCGTCGTGTTCGCCGACGTCGAAAACTTGGACGATGTTTGGATGCTGCAACCGGCCGACGGCTTCTGCTTCGGTGCGAAAGCGCGCCAGGTCTACGGGGCGGACGTGAATGCCGCCCAGCAACATCTTCAAAGCGACCGTGCGGCGGATATTCGGTTGAAACGCCTTGTAAACGATGCCCATGCCGCCCTTGCCGAGCACGCCCTGGATTTCGTACCCGGCGATGGCGTGCGGCAATGTCGTTTCGGTGCGGGTCGTTTGAAGTTTTGGCGCCTGCGGCGCGGAGGCATCCGCAAGGTTCGTGTGGTGCGCCGGGCGGACAACCGCGACGGGCCGCGAATCGGAATTCAGCGTTGGAGCGATCTCGACTTCCGGCTTGGCGGCCGGACCACGGTACGTGGCTGGAGCTTTCACCGGATGTTCCGTCTCCGGCGCGACGGAGGGCTGACTCGGCGGAGCGGCGAAGGGTTGCGACTCCGCGGAAACCGGCGGCGCCGCCGCGGACGGCATCGACTCCACAATGGTATTCGCGGAACCGCGATCGGTATCGTGAGCGGCGGGCGACGCGGGCTGCACTGCCGGCGTTACCGAATCCAGAACCGTTCCCGCGTGCTGCCCGTCCGCCAAGGTCTGACTGCTCTGGATCAACTGCTCCGAACCAAGCGCTCCCTCCACCTCGAACTGGCGGCGCAGCTCTACGGTTAGATGAGGAAAGCGGCTCGCATAATCATGAACTTGCGGTTTTTCGCCGTCCGCTTCGCGTAGCATAATTTCGTTGTAAATCAGGTCGAGCACGCACTCCGATTCTTTGGCCAGCTCCGGCGTTTCTTGCAAATACGCCTCCACGCGGACTTTACGGCCGGAACGCCAGCGTTGAGCCTGTCGCTGCAGTACGCTCTGCAGAGCGGGGTTCCCGCGTTCGGTCCGCTGAATCGGCGCTGCCATAACGTCATTCCTCGCGAAATCGGCCCCGGTGCGCTGGAGCCTTCTATCTGCATCATCAAGAACGGCGCGTCGATCGGACAAAAAACCGATGGTTTAGCCGCCCGTCTCGGACGGGCGCGTTGTCGGCATCGCGCCCGTCCGAGACGGGCGGCTAAACGTTCTGCTTCGTCTTCATGCATCGATCCCCAACGCGCGTGCCACGCGATCAATGGCGCGGGTCAGCTTCTTGCGCAGCGCCTCGGCGCTGCCCCCTAGCTCGGCGGCGATCCCGGTCCACTCGCGGCCGGCGGTGCGCAGGTCTAACAACTTTAGTTCGTCGGCCGACATGCGGTCGCGGGTCGCTTGCAGGAGCTCGCGCGCGGCCAGTTCACGGCTGGGGCTGGCAGTCGCCGCGAGCAGGTCGAGGTCTTCAATCGGCCCGGCGGCAACGCGCCGCAGGTCGCGGCGGCCAGCCCGCTGCTTGTGGGTCTGGTTCGCCAATTTGTTGCGGGCCATCGTCGCCAGCAACTTTAGCAGCTGGTCCGGGGAATCGAGCTGGTACTGCCCCGACGCCGCGCGTACGAAGAAGCTCGCCATCACCGACTGGCAGACATCCATCGAATCAAACGCCCGCTGAAGCCGCGTGTCGGTGAGACGAAAGCGGACCGCCCGTCGAATGGCCGGCTCATACTGCCGCACGAGTTCGGTCGCCGCGTCCTGATCGCCAGCGCGAACACGTCGAATCAAGTCATGAAACGTATCGTTCGCGGACATCGCCAATCTCACAAACCAACTGAAGATCGCTGCTTCATCGTAGCACGATGAGCGGCAAGTTGTCAGTCGTCCGTGGTGTGTTGCCCGTTGTCCGTTGTCCGCCCTTGTTGTGGCACGGTCTCCCGACCGTGCCACCCTGGCCCGACCGAAGGTCTCCCGAAAGGGTGGCACGGTCTCCCGACCGTGCCACAACAGGGCAACAGGGCTTAGGGGTGAGGATTTCTCGCAACTAACCCCTGACCCGCGACCCCTGATCCCTGATCCCTGACCCCTATGTTTTTCGCCTTGCATTTTTTTTTCGCTCCCTTTACGGTACGTCCAATGAAGAGGCAGGCTCGGCGTCAGGACGACGGCGAGCCGGGAGGAGCGACCCAATCTATCCTCCCCGCCTTGTGCGACCTAGAGGAGGGGTCAAGCCGACCGGTTTTTGGTGTAGGACAGGTTTCAAACTTGTCCTACGGTGCCCCATCAGGACCATCTTCTCCGACCCGCCGCTGGTTCGTCTCCCCTCGTGGCGTTCACCGTGTAGCCGCCGGCTTTAGCCTGCGCTACAGAGTAAGGCGCCGGCATCGCCGGCGTGGTGTTTACGTTGCGCTGGTTCCCAAGCAAGGATGCGCCTATGGCCAGGATCGGCCTTCTCAGCCTCTGCGCGGGTGTCGTCATCGTTGCCGGCCCGCTGACATGGCTCCCACATTCTCTTGGCGAAGACCGCAACGACGCTGTCGCCAACGCGCTCGCGGTGCAGACCGCGCTGACGCACGCCAAGAGCCACCTCGAACACGCCAATCCCAAGGCCGCCGTTTACGAGCTTGAGAAAGAACTCGCGCGCATCAACGGCAACCGCGAGTATCTCGCCGTGTTGCGCGAGGCGTATCGCGCGCACATCCGGGAGCTGCGGCTGGCGAATCAGGAAGAGCAAGCGCAGCAGTATCAGCGGCGCTTGTTGATTCTCGACCCCGGCGCGAATCTCGATCCCGTGCCGAAGACGGTCGTCGCGGCGCCGGCCGCGAAGCCAATCGCGCGTGAACCGGCGAAACCGGCAGTCACGGCCCGCGCCCAGGCCGACGACGACCCTTTCCAGGATGACGGCCATACGAAGCAAGCGCGCCAGCTCGTCGACAAGGCCAAGGAAGAATTCACGAAACGGCACTACGGCGTCGCCAGCCAGCTCTTTGAACAAGCCTGCCAGACGGACAAGAATCTCGCTGACGGTTGCCGCGATTACTGGGCGTACTGCAAGCTGCACCAGGTGACGGAGCGGCTCAACGAGGAGAATGGCCCAGTGCCGCAGGGCCTCGAGCAGGAAGTTCGCGTTGCGCTGGCGATGGCGCCGCGCCTGGAGAAGATCGCCAACGAGCTGCTGAAGAAGATCGAAGAACGCCGCGGCCAAACAAACGGCGCCGCTGCGAGCGCCACAGCGGTCACCGCCGTGACGCCGCAACAACTTCCTCACGTGCAGGTAACGCACGGGGCCAAGACGCCCGAAGGCTGGTCGCTGGCGGAAACGACGAATTTCCGCGTGTTCCACACGCAGTCGCAGGAAGTCGCGGAAAGAGCGGCGCAGATTCTCGAACACACGCGGACGCGCATGCAGCAGAAGTGGTTTGCGCAAGCGGGTCCCAAGTGGAATCCGAAATGCGATGTGTTCCTGCACGCCACGGGCGAGGACTACAGCCGCAACACACCGGTGCCCGCGAGCTCGCCCGGCCACTCCGAGATTAAGAGCGAGGGCAGCCGAATTATCGTCCGGCGCATTCATGTCCACATGGACGTTCCGGATGCGCTTACCGCAGTGCTGCCGCATGAGACCACGCACGTCGTCCTGGCCGGCGGCTTCGGCACGTATCAGGTGCCGCGTTGGGTGGATGAAGGCGTCGCCGTGCTGACCGAGCCGCGCGAGAAGATTGAGAAGCATCTCCACAACCTCCCGCACTTCCTCCAGGAGCGGCAGCTCTTCGGCGTCAAGCAGCTCGTGCAGATGGAGGAGTACCCCGACCCGCGTTACATTGGGCCGTTCTACGCCCAGAGCGTGTCCCTCGTCGAGTTCCTCAGCCGGCAGAAGACGCCGGAGGTGTTCACGCAGTTCGTCTACGAAGGACTACGCGGCGGGTACGAACCGGCGTTGAAACGAATCTACGGCTTCAAGGACTTCAGCGAGCTGGAACAGCGCTGGGAGCAGTATGCGTTCGGCACTGCGGCCGTAAGCACCAATTCGCAGTAGCCGGCCGCCGACGGGGCAGTTCATAACTACCCATAACCACCGTTAACCACCGCTAAATCGATTTTTCGATTACGGATCGGATCGTCGTAAAGCCAATTCCGACAGCGTTCTATGTCATAAACGCGCACCTCCTGTCCGACGACGTCCCAATTTAAGACAGTTAAGTGCCTTTGCCAGAAAGGCTTGCGGCTCGGCGGACGGAGTATTAGCGCCAGCTGCTTGGTGGCCAGTTCCAGCCTGGAATGCGCCTGATTGGCGAAACAACGTCATGAGAAAGTCGGTTGACATGGGTTTGGACGCGCGTACTCGTGGAGGACGACACAACAGACAATCTAATCAAGTGTACACTAAATCGCTGGAAAGGCAAGTGGGCAAAAGGATGGCGTTTTTTTTCTGCGGTGTCCTTTGTGGGCGGCCCAGCGTCGAGGGTAATATGACCCAGAGGTGGCGCGCTGCCTGATCCAATGCCCCGTGCTTCGATGCGTTGGTGGGCGCTCTGTTGGTGGTGCATGTTGGCATGTCAACCGTTTGGCCAGCTTGCCAAAATGCGAAAGTAGGCTGGGCAATCCGCTTTTCACCGGACACTTTCCGCACTCTCCCCTTCCCGAGACCATGTGTTATTTAGTTCGTTTCCCACATAGCCGATGCTACCCGAAAGAGGTCTTTTCCTGGTCTGCCCTAGAGGCCATTCCTTCCGCATTGTCGACACGAGATAGGGTTACTTGCCATGACAAAAGGATTTGTCGCTGCGCTCGCCGGTTTGTGCTTGGCCGGCGCGATGGCAATGGCGCAAGGTCCCGCTGCGCCCTTTGCCGCCCCCGATGTCCCGCCTGTAAAGGACGCGGCGTCGCTCTGCGCCACGCCCGCCGTCGTGCCGGACTGCAACCCCTGCTGCCCAGATCGGCGCGTCTGCGGGCCCCCTGGCCGATTCTGGGTCAGCGCGGAGTATCTTTACTGGTGGACGAAGGACTCGCGCCTGCCGGCCCTGGTCACGAGCGGTTCCGCCGCGGACGCGATCCCGGGCGCGATTGGCCAGCCAGGGACGCAAGTCCTTTTCGGCGGCGACATCGGCGGCGAGGGGCAGTCCGGCGCACGGTTTGAAGCTGGCTTTTGGCTCAACGAATGCCAGACGATCGGATTCGAAGCCGGTTATTTCTTTCTTGGCTCGCGAACGAACAGTTTCGTCACCGGCGGCTCCGGGGCGCCCGGCTCACCCGTGATTGCGCGGCCGTTCCTCGATATCCCGCCGACAGGGGGTGCGCCCTTCCAGAACAGTGAGCTGGTTGCCTTCCCGGGCGTCGCCGCGGGCCAGATCAGTGTCCAGAACACGAGTCGACTGCAAGGGGCCGCGCCCAACGGGCTGTTCAATTTGTGCTGCAGCGACAACTGCTGCAATTCCGGCTGCGACAGCGGCTGCAATAACGGCTGCGATCCCTGCTGCGGCGGCCGGCGTATCGACCTGATTGGAGGCTTTCGCTGGATGGAGCTGAACGATTCGGTCACCATAAGCGAAAACATCGCTCCGAGTGCAAATCAGGGGTTCCCCGGCGGCAGCCGCGTCGCCGTCATCGACGAGTTTTCAACGCAGAATGATTTTTACGGCCCCCAAATCGGAGTTCGCGGCGAATGGCGGCGGGAGCGTTTCTTTGTCAACGCGCGCACCCTCGTGGCGCTCGGCGTCACGCACCAGCATGTGACAATCAATGGCACAACGATTTTCACTCCCGCGGTCGGCGCGCCGACGGTGGAGTCCGGGGGGCTACTGGCCCTCCCGAGCAACATCGGCAGCTATAGCCGCGACGTGTTTTCCGTCATCCCGGAGGTCGGCATCAACGTTGGCTATCAGATAACGCCGCATCTTCGGGCCTTTGCCGGCTACACGTTCCTGTACTGGAGCAACGTCGTTCGGCCCGGCGACGTGATTGACACGGCGGTGAATCCCTCACAGCTCCCGACCATCTCCGGCCCCGGCCCGCTCGTCGGTCCGGCCCGGCCTGCGTTCCAATTCCATGACAGCGGCTTCTGGGCACAGGGGATCAACCTAGGGGTTGAATTCCGGTTCTAAGAAGGTGATGCTGGGCGCGATGGCGTCGAGCGCAAAACGATGTCCGTTCATTTTTCATACAAATGAACGGACATCGTTGGTGCGTCGTCTTCCCCCCGCTCATTTCAAGCTACGTTGACATGGGCCAGGTACTCGTCAGAAGCCAGAAGCGCCACACCCAGCGATTCGAAGGAGGCCTGGCCATTTTGTAGCCCGGCCACCCAGAATTGCTCGGCGGCTTGGTCCGCGGCCCTGCCGAGAAAACTGGCGTAAGCGTCATCGACCACTCGCCGACTTGCTTCTGCCGAGGTCAAGAACATCTGGGCCACCGTCCCGCGACTCGTCCCATTGGCCAAGGCTTGCAGCCAGGCTGCCTGACCCGCCGGGTCGGAGCCGCGGCTCAGCACGTCGCCGTAGAGCCCGTTCACAAACGCGGTGTCACTGCTATGGCTGGCCGTGTATTCTGTTGAGGACAGGATGCCACGCATGACGTCCAACTCGCTCGCGCCCGTCAGAAGGGTGCTCGTCCAAAATGCGCGTCCCGCGCTATCCGCGGCGCGGTGCAGGAATTCCCCGTAGAACTGGTTAACCTCCAGAGCCCGGTGCTCGGCGGACCGCCAGAACCCGTCGGCCAGGTCGGCGCGGGTAAAGCCGTCCTGGAGCATTTGAACCCCAGCGATCAGGCCGGCCGCGTCGGCGGGTCGCCCCAATACATTCTGAAAGAGCCCGCTCACGAAGTTAGCCTGCGCGAGCAACATGCCATTTGCGTTCGCCATCATCGTTGAGCCGAGCAGCAAGTTTTTGCTGCTCAGCAGGAACTCGGTAAGCGCCGCGCTCGTTAGCGGGAACGTGGGCACCAACGAGTTATTGCCGTTTGAAATGGCCAATATCACGCCGGAGTTCGAGACATTGCCGAAATCAACTCCTGTTAAGATTTGGCCGCTGAGAGCCGTGAAAGCATCCAGGCTGATGGTCGTTTGCAGCCAGCCAGGTCGCTGAACCTCGCGCACGTGATAGATTCCCGGCCCCAGGTTGTCAAAGTGGAAATTACCCTGGGCGTCCGTGACGACGAACGGCTCCCCCGGCTCGTGAAACCCGTCGTTATTGGAATCCAGATAAATGGTCCAGTTCGCAAGCCCCGGCTCGCCGGCGTCTTTCGAGTGATTACCGTTCAAATCATTGAATTTCTGGCCGGAGACGGAGATGAGACGAAAGTCGCCAAAGGGCGCCACGGTCACGTCTTGGCCGCTGCTGACCGTGACGGGGGCCGGGTTCGGCGTGGTCTGCAACAGGCCGGCTTGCTGCGCCTCGCGCACGAGATACGTCCCGGGGCCGACGTTGGCGAAGCGGTAGTTGCCGTTCGCGTCCGTGATGGTGCTCTGCTCGCCGGGATCGAGGGCGCCGTTACCGTTGGTGTCAAGGAAGACGGTCACGCCTGGCAATCCTTCGTCGCCGGCGTCCTGCACGCCATTGCCGTTGTGATCGTTGAACTTGTGCCCGGAAAGAGTCACGTTGTGGAAGTTGCCGAAGTCGATCCCACCCACCGCCTGGCCGCTTCCGAGCGTCACCGAGTAGCCCGCCAAGCCCTTCGTCTCGGTCCAGCCCGCCTGCGGCACTTCCTGCAGCGTGTAAGTGCCCGCGTTGAGGGCCGGAATGCGGTAATTCCCAGCGGCATCGGTGGTGGCGCGATCGACACCGTTGAGCAGAATGTGCCAGCCCGACAACCCCTCATCCCCGACGTCCTGCACGCCGTTGCCGTCGTGGTCGTTGAACTTCACGCCGGTGATAGCGGCCGTGCCACATGTGGCGGCGATGTGGTTGGTATCCAGCGTCACGGCGCCATTGCGCGCCAAGGCTCGGCCGTCCGGAATCGTCGCGCCGGTATTCAGCGCGATACTCGTGAGCGCGAGAATACTGCCTTCAAACTCGGTGGTGGTATCGAGTGTCGCGGAGCTGCCGACTTGCCAAAACACGTTGCAGCCGTCCGCGTTGTTGATCAGGCGGACCAACGAGTTGGGCGCGGTAATGAGCGTGCTGCCGATCTGGAAATCGAAACGCGCATTGGGGTCGCCCTGGGCGTCGAGTGTGAGCGTTCCCGTCAACTGAGCCGATGATGAAAAATGATAAACGCCGGCGACGAGCGTCAAGCCACCCAGATCCTGACCGGTCAAGTTTCCGGTGGGCGCCTCGCCTGCCAGCGTGTTGTATGCCGTCACGACATCACTCTGTGCCTGAAGGGCGACGGCGTCGCCGGCGTGGATCGTTCCTCCGGTCACAAGCCCCGGAGGAAAGCCCGTGACCGCGAGCCCCGGGCTGACACCCAGGTCGCCGACGATGGTGCTCGCGCCCGTGTTGGTCACGGTCGAGCCAGCCAGGACTGCGAAACTGTCCGCCGTGCCCAGAATGGATGGCACCGTGCGATCCTCCAGGCGAAGGACCGCCAGACGCAGCGTGGACCCCGTTCTGACCGGCATTGGGCGGGCATGCTCGCGGGACTGGGAACTCTCGAACAGCCTACCGAGTTGCATCTTAAACATTGTGGTTCTCCGGGTTGAATGTTCTCGTGGTCGAGCTAACCGCGGTAACTGAGGACGCGGCGCCGTCCACTCCCGCGCCGTCCACTCCCGCGCCGTCTTGTCACCGAGCGCCGAAACGCCCGGCGGCTCGACCCTGACGTCCCAGAGTCCGTTGGGGGCAGCGAGCACTTGAAAGCGCATGCCCATGTTTTCCAGCCGGTCGGATTCGTCTTCGGCGTCCTGCTTGTTCATGTTCGCTCCTGGCACAGAAGCAATCACCCCGTCGGAAGATTTGACTCGGTCGTGTCGGTCTCCACTGGTTGCGAGCGTCCCGCGTCATCAGGAGTGAAAAAAAAGCCGGCGTGGTCGAACACCCTGAGGCATTCGACCACGCCGGCTTACTCGTCTAACGGGCCTCCCCGCCAGGCCGGGTTGCCCTTCAGCTAGTCTTCCGACGAACTTTTGCGAACGGGATTCCGTAAACACACACGCGGACTCAACCGAGACATTATCATACGCTCTTAACCGGAGAATACAAGTGATTTATTCTTGTATCCTCGATCGCTCGATCGCATGCACCCGCCGCCAGGGAGTAAAAGCCCATAGCACGTGGGTCGGCGCTAACGACACGCCCGGCAGCGGCGAATACAACCCAGGCGCGGAACGTACCTCATTTATTAAGCCGCCCCTTGCACTCCTCCAAAATCGCTTTGCTCGCGGTAGCGCCGACACGGGTCACGCCCAGAGCGCGAACCGCGAGCAGCCGATCAAACGTCCTCACCCCGCCGGCCGCCTTGACTTGGACGTTCGGCGGGGAGCAGCGGCGCATCAATTTCAAATCTTCATCGGTCGCGCCTTCGCTGCCGTAGCCGGTCGAAGTCTTCACGAAGTCCGCGCCCACCTCGCCGCAGATGCGGCAGAGCTGTTCCTTGTGCTCGTTCTGCAAGAAGCAATTCTCGAAGATGACCTTCACGAGCGCTTGCCGCCGATGGGCGGCGTCCACCACGGCACGGATGTCGTCGGCGACGTAGCTCCATTGTTTGCTCAACACCTTGCCGATGTTGACGACCATATCCAACTCGGTGGCGCCGTCGTCCAATGCGCGCTCGGCCTCGGCGACCTTGATGGCGGTGACGTGTCCGCCGTGCGGGAAGCCGATCGTCGTGCCAACGGCGACCGTCGAGCCGGTCAGAAGGTCCGCGGCGAGGCGGACGCCGTAAGGCTTGATGCAAACCGAGGCGACGTCGTATTCACGCGCCAGCCGGCAGCCGGTTTCCAGGTCGGCGTCGGTCAGTGATTGCTGTAACAGCGAGTGATCGAGCATCTTGGCAATGTCGCGATACGTGAAATCCGGCATGGTGCGCTCCAAGGGAGCCCGCAGCGCGAAGCGAGGGTGGACAGGCGCCTTCGCGTCGCGCTGCGGGCTCCCAAGTAGCGTATTCGAGCGTGCTCTCTACCGCCAGCGTGCGTGTCCCGGCTTGCCACGCTTTCCTGGTTCACGGTCCAGGCGCTCTTGTGTCGCGCGTCGGCTTCGCTATAAGCGATTCGTTTGTAGGCGGAACGGCCTTTGGCACGAGAGAGGTGGGCGATGCGCAGGGCACTCGGGTTCGTAATCGTCGTTGGCGGCTGGCTTGTCACGACCGGCGTTCAGGCCGGGGACGTGCTCTACACGGCGCGCGTGACGAAGCCGGAAACAATGGTCCGCGCGCGTCCCAGTGCGGCGCCGAACGTCTATGCGACGAACCGCCTGCCGCAGGGAACGGTCGTTGAAGTGATTCAAAACCGCGATTTGCCGGACGGCTGGTTGGGCATTCGGCCGCCGGCGGGTTCGTTTAGCTGGATCAACATGTTGGTGTTGGACCCGACGAGCAACGCGACCGTCTGGGTGGTCCGGGCCGCTCCGGACGATCCTGTTCCGGTACGCTACGGCAGCGACCTCATCCACGAGGAGCCGACGATTGACGGCGCGAAGCTGAGTCGCGGGGCGCAGGTTATCGCCGTTGGTCGTCCATTAGTCGGCCCCGACGGGAAATGGCTCCCCATCGAGTCGCCGCCGGGTGAAGTTCGTTACATCTTAGCGGCGGACGTGACGCCAGCGACGGGCAGTACCGCGGCCCCCGCGGCGCCGGCATCCCGATACAGCGATGCGCCCGCGATGCCGCCTTCGTCGTCGCCGCCCGCTGTGCCGCCGGCGGCTGGGCATCCGGCGCTATTGGCACTGGCACAGCAAGCGGAGAACGAACGCCGCTACACCGACGCGATCAATCTCTACGACCAGCTCTGCCGCGAGGTGAAAGGGACCGACCCCACGTTGGCCAAGATGTGTTGCAATCGGATTGCTTACCTCAATCAGTTCGTCGCCGCAGGTTACTATCCTGGACCGCAGCGTTTGACGCCGACGCCGGCGGCCGGCGGCGGAGCTCCGGCGGCTCCGCAGGTCCAACCTGCGACGTATCAACGTCCCGCACAGGCTTCCGCGTACCAATCGCCGTACCAGCCCCCGACACAGCCGAGCGTGGCGAGCAACCCGGCACAGACGATGACGTACAGCGGTTATCTACGGCGGGCCGGGCGCACGATTGAAGGCCTCCAAGCATTTGCCCTGCAAGACAGCGGCGGCCAACTGATCGCCTACATCACCGCCCAGCCGGGCAGCAACGCGGACCTCGCCGCCCACGCGGGGACGAATGTGCAAGTCACGGGTCCCACCGTCTATCGGGCGGCGCTTGTGCATAACCACATGTCGGCGACGCAGGTGACGCCGTTGCCGTGAAGCATGTGGCAAATCGAAACGCGGATTACGCCGATTTTCGCGGAGAGCATTTTCTCCGCGTGAATCGGCGTAATCCGCGTTTCTGCTTTTCGTTTTCTCCGGCGTTAGTGATTCAAAATGAACTCGTTGCTGTTCAGTAGGGCCCACATCAGATCATGCCAGCGGGCGACCGGGTATTTCTCGCCGGCCGGCATCGGCATCGCCTTGCTGATGCCCGCCAGCTCACGGGCGGTCGGCATCCGGTTCAGCGTCACCAGGTAGAGGTAATTGATGTAGGTCTGCGCGCTGCCGCCGGGATACTTCGTCACCATCTTGGCGACCGACCCCTTCGGGCCGACAATCGCGTCATTGATGTCCTTGCCGTTCATCATTAGCAGCGCTTGCACGACCGTGCCGTTGAACGTCACCTCGTTCCCTTCGTCGTCGCCGAAGTTCGAGATGAGATTGTCCATCCAACGGGTCCGCAGCGCCTTGCGGCCGTCGCGCGTCTCCGCCGCCTCCGCCTTCGTCGCCGTGATCAGCGATTCAAAGAGCTGCTCGGGGCTCATCGCCTTGAGCAGCATGCGGCTGAAGAACGGCTCGGCGTCGGACTTGTCGTTGGACTTGTTGGCGACCGTGCTCAGGCTGTACGCCTGGCTGTTGCAAATCCAGCGGACGAGTTTTTTCTGATCGAAGCCGTAGTGCTTGAACTTCTTCGCCATGTCGTCGAGCAAGTCGGGCATCGACGGCTGATTCTGCTCGTTGAAATCGTCCACCGGGTTGGTGAAACCGCGGCCCATGAAATGAGCCCACATGCGGTTGACCAACGCGCGCGGGAAGTTGTCGTGATTGACGATGAAGCGGGCAAGATCCTCGCGGCGATCGGTCTTGATGTCTGAGACCTTCGTACCGTCGATAAACACCGGCGTTGTCACCAGCACCAGGCCGTTGCGTTTCTCGAAGGAGACGAAGCCTTGCGGATTCAGATTCGTGTTGACCACCAGTTCCAGAGGCGCCTTGCTGTCGCGCATGCGCATCGCCATGTCGCCCTTGCGTTCGACCTGGCGGAAAAAGGCGTTCACGCCCCAGAACTGATTCTGCTTGAGCTTGGCGTCGAACGGATGATCGTGGCATTGGGTGCATTGCGTCTGCACGCCGAGGAAGAGGCGAGTGGTGCGCGACGTGATCGGCACCATTTCAAAAGCGCCTTCTTCCGAGCGCTTGTCGCGCGGGGTCGCTTCGCCAAGATGGGCGAGGATGAAATTGACCGCGCCGTTCTCCTTGTTGCTCCCCTTCGCGGTGACCAAGGCGGTGACCGTTTCATTGAACGGCTTGTTCTGGGCGAATTGATCCTCGAGCCAGACCTGCGTTTGATCGTGATAGTCGCCGCGGCCGAACGGACCCGAGCGGGTGAGCAGCCAGTTGGCCCAGATGTTCGCCCAGTTCTTGGGATATTCCTCACTGGCGAGCAGCCGGTCGATGAGCAGGGCGCGGCGCGTTCCCTGGGGATCCTTGTTGAACCGTTCGATTTCTTCCGGCTTGGCGATGCGGCCGATGATGTCGAGCGACGCGCGGCGGATAAACTCGTAGTCGGAGCAGACGTCCGACGCCTTGAGCTTGTTCTCGCGCCAATAGTGCGTGAGCTTTTCGTTGATGACCTGCACCATTTCGCCGACCGACGCATCCTTACTCGCGATCACGGGGGGCTTCGCCGGCTCCGCGGGCTTGGCCGAGTCCGCGGCTCGGCTCGGTGTGAGCGTCATGCCGGTGACGAACAGGAACCCGAATAGCAGGGCCAACAGGCGTCCGGCCCATGGGCCGCGCACGGATGCGTGGGTCATCGCTTTTTCCCTCTAAATTCCACGGGGTGGAAGTTCCGTCCGAACCCCTTCCCCCCAAGGGCTGGTTGATCGCAGGCAGGCGGTTGGAGTGTTCCCCTGTATCCTAAAGGGAGGGGGCGCAGGCTGCAATGAAAAACGTAGCTCGCGGAAGAACACGCTGCGACTGAGACGAATTGGGCAAAAGATTGGTTCCCGAAGTGCGACGAGCGGAGACCCGGCCATGCTGCCGTTGGAATTGAAACGAGTGCGCGAAAATGTCCGCGCGGCAACCACGGAAGATCTGCTTGATCGCGTGACGGTGTACGCGGACGGAATGGAACCCGCTGCCCTGGAGTTGATCGAGGGCGAATTGATTTCGCGCGGGCTGAGCCGCGAACAAATCCGCAAGCACGAGGACGGCCGCCGCGCTGAAATGCTCATCGGGCGCGACGGCTTACCGCCAAGTTGTTCGCTCTGCGAGCGTCCGGCGGTCGTTCGCGCTTGGGGCTGGCATCGCCTGTGGGGCGTGTTGCCGCTTTTCCCGCGCCTGTTCTACTTCTGCACCGTACACAAGCCCGTTAGCGAGGAATCAGGAATCGGGAATCAGGAATCGGAGTCGCCTGATTCCTGATTCCCGATTACTTCTTCGGCGCCCCCTTGGTAGCGCGTTCCGGTCGAAGACTGCGGACGACCGTGCCCGCTTGCCACATTTCGCTGTCGGCGACTTCCTTCAATTCCTTCTCCAACTGCTGGCGATAATCGGGGCGGCTGTTCGCCTCCAGCACCCGCCGTGTTTCGTCGCCGCGCTGCACCTTGTTGTACAAATCCTCGAACACCGGCTTGGCGGCGTCGCGGAACTTCTTGAACCAGTCGAGGGCGCCGCGCTGAGCGGTCGTCGAGCAGTTGGCGTACATCCAGTCCATGCCGTTTTCGGCGATGAGCGGATAAAGGCTTTGTGTCGCCTCTTCGACCGTTTCGTTGAACGCCTCCGACGGCGAATGACCGTGCTCGCGGAGAACTTCGTATTGGGCGAGCCAGAGGCCGTAGATCGCGCCCATCAGCACGCCGCGCTCGCCGGTCAGGTCGCTGAAAACCTCTTTTTGGAAGGTCGTCTCGAACAGATACCCGGAGCCGATGGCGATGCCGAGCGCCAACGCACGGTCGCGGGCCTTGCCGGTGGCGTCCTGATGGATCGCAAAACTGGCGTTGATGCCGCGGCCTTCGAGGAACAGCCGGCGGACGGTGGTGCCCGAACCCTTCGGCGCGACCAGAATCACGTCGATGTCTTTCGACGGAATGACACCGGTCTGATCGGCGTAGACGATGCTAAATCCGTGCGAGAAGTACAGCGCCTTGCCGGCGGTCAGCAGCGGCTTCAACGTCGGCCATTGTTCCTTCTGCCCGGCGTCGGAGAGCAGGTATTGAATGATGGTCCCACGCCGGGCGGCATCTTCCATTGGGAAGAGCGTCCGGCCCGCAACCCAGCCATCCTTCACCGCGAGGTCCCAACCCTGTCCGCCCTGACGCAGGCCGATGATAACGTTGACGCCGTTATCCTTCATGTTGAGCGACTGCCCGCGCCCTTGTACGCCGTAGCCGAGGACGGCCACGGTCTCGTTGCCAAGAATCTGCTTGATCCGCTCCGGCGGGTAGTCCGCGCGTTCAACAACCGTTTCGGGGTTTTGACCGATCTTGATCTGGCGCATGCTGCGATTCCTTGAGTGCGGGCGGGGAACAAGACGTGATTGTAGAGAAAAGCCGGGCGGTGGAGAATGCGACCGGCGATCTGCTCACTCGGAGTGCTGCTGCTTGCCGGAGAGGAGGTCCTCGGCCAATCGTACTACCTCATCCGGCAACGGCATCTGCCGAAAACGATGGATGCCGGCGGGCAGCCCGTCCAACGCCGCATCTTCGACGTGCAGTTGATCCGACACCGCGAGCAGGAACGGTCGCTCGGCGTACTTTCGCAATCGTTCGAGGTGGCGCTCCGCGCTGGCCCGACGCCAAAAGCCGAGCACTTCCAGATAGACGACTTCGCCCGTCGCGCGATGCACGAGGCTGAAATCGGGCACCCAGAAGCCGTCGCCCAAAGGAAGGAGTTCTGTCTCTTCGCGGATTTCCCAGGCGGCGATTTTCTTGCGGAACAGTTCCGTGAACATCGTCAGTTCCACCGGCACGTACATGCCGGTGTCGCCGGCGTGTGATACGAGGCCGTCTTCATGCGTCAGGAAAAACGTTTTCGGTTTGCGCTGCGGCCCCCAGAGCAGCTCCGCGCGTAGCTCGAAATCTTTGCAGAGCAAGACGGCGGGCAGAAAGAGGGCCAGTTGCAAGCCGTATTTCTGCGTCGCTGAAAAGAGACTGAGCGGGCCGTCCAAGCGCAGCTCACACGTCTCCGGCCCGGTGCGCGACAGTTCGCAAACGAGCCGATGGAATTTGACCGCGCGCAGCAGTTGCCGGTAACGCTGCGGCGGCTCGTGGCGAATCGTTACCTGGATGCGCGTGGAGCGCAGCAACACGGCCTGGGCGAGCGCGACGTTGTAACGCAGCAACAGCCGTTCGACGTTGATGTCTTTGAAACGCACCAAGCGCTGCTCGCTCTTCAAGTCGGCGAACAAGCCCTGCTGGACGGCGGCGGGAGTGAGGTCGAATGTGGCGGCGACGTCTTGGAGAACCGCGGCGCGATCAAACGTCAGAGGCAAGTGGCCGGGGTTCGCCGGCGGGACTTGGCCCGTATCCATCGCAGGCACGGGCCCGCTGACGCCGACCGCGCGCCGTGCCGTCGCCGCGGCGCTGAAAACGGCTTCCCGTAACGTTTCCGGGGCGACGCCGGCGACGACTTCAAATTCACAGCGATCTTCGAGCAGCTTCGCGAGGCCGAGGTGGACAAGCTGGGCCGGATCGTTGCCGATCATTTCGCGCAGCTCTTCCTCCAACTCACCCCTGCTGCGGCCGTCCGCCGCCCGATACACGTCGAGAAGCCGTTCCGCCGCGCCGTGCCAACCGGACTCCGCAGGGTCGAGATAACACGGGCGGATGCGATCGCGCGAATAACGGACGCGGACCAGTTTACCGGTAAGCATGATGTTGCCTCCGGCGTTCGCTGGTGAACTCCTCCGCCGTGTCGCGGGTCACGATCTCGTACAAAAGCGCCTGCTTCGCGCCGTACTTCCGCAGTAATCGACCCAGGCGTTGCACGTGCTCGCGGACGCTGCCGGTGCCGGAGAGGATGATGCCAACGCTCGCAGCCGGCACATCCACGCCTTCATTCAACACCTGGCTGGTCACAAGAATCTGATAGTCGCCGGCGTGAAAGCGTTCGAGAATCTGTCGCCGTTCCTTCGCTTTCGTTTGGTGTGTAATGGCCGGCACGAGGAAGCGACGGGCGATCTCATAGACCGTCGCGTTGTCGTAGGTGAAAATCAAAACGCGATCCACGCGGTGCAGTTCGAGCAAGTGTTCGAGCTGGTGCAACTTCGCCGGCGCGGCGAGTGCCAATCGCTTCTGCTCGCGAAACGCCTGAAACGCTGCACGACCCTCCGCGGAGCGGCTTGTCTCCTGGATGAACCGCTGCCAGCCGTGCGCCCCACCCATCGATATGCCGCGTTGTTCGACGAATCCGCGGTAATGATCGCGGGCCCGTTGATAGCGTTCCTGTTCCTCAGGCGCCAGATCCACGTAGAGCCGCTGCGTGCGATATTCCGCGAGGAATTCGCCGGCGAGTTGCCGAATCTCGCGGCGGTATACAATCGGGCCAATCAACTCCGGCAGTTGCACCTCCTGGGCGTCGGCCCGCTCCGGCGTCGCGGTCAGGCCGAGCCGGTACGGGGCGATGCTGCCGATGGCCGACAGCGCATAGGTCGGCCCCGGCAAGTGATGGCACTCGTCAAACACCAGCAGCCCAAAGCGGTTGCCCCAGCGCTCCAAGTGGATGTAGGCCGAATCGTAGGTCGTGACGGTGAGCGGTTGCAGGTCGTAGTACCCGCCGCCGAGCAATCCAACCGGCGGCCCAAACGCGGCGGTCAGCTCGGCATACCACTGGTTAAGCAAGTCGATTGTCGGCGTGACGACGAGCGCCGGCCGGGCCGCGCGTTCAATCGCCAACACGGCGAGGAACGTCTTGCCCGTTCCCGTTGGCAGAACGACGACGCCGCGGCCGCCGGTTTGCCACCACGTTTCCAAGCCTTCTGTTTGATGGGGGAATGGCTCACGCGCGGATTGCAGCTTCCACGCCGAGGGTTGATAGGCGCGCGCCTCGTCCCGATACGCAATCCGCTGTTGCCGAAGGCGTTCGACGATCGCTCGGTAATGGCGGCCTTCCGCGCGCTGCGTATTGGAACGCGGGTCGAACCGAACGCCGGGGAGTTCCGCGAGGTTCCGCGTCTCACCCCCGGACAGCAGCAGCGTTCCGCCGTCAAACGATAAGCATAGCGGCGTATCCATAGAGCGTTATTATGAAGGACGGGCCGTCAAGGCCACGCAACGCGAAGTGTCCATTTACGCCAGACCCGATCCGTGATAATCTTTGGGCGTCGCGGCAGGCGAGCCCACGAGGACGGAGAATCATGGCTTCTGCATCCATCACCCGAGCGACGCTCGACGATCTTTACCGAGAGGAAGGCAAAGCCGAGTTGATCGGTGGAAGGATTGTGCGCTATATGGCATCAGGAGACCTTCCCAGTTCGGTCGCTCTTGAGATCGTGGTAAGCGTCCGGGGCTACGCTAAGGCAAAACGGCGTGGGCGCGCCTACGCGGACGGAATTGGATATGCCGTCCCCGAATTACCGTCCGGCCGGCAGTCTTTTTCACCGGACGCTTCATATTATGATGGGCCGCCGCCGAGAAATCGGATGCGGTTCATCGAGGCGGCGCCCACATTTGCGGCAGAGGTGCGCAGTGAGAACGATTATGGGACCGCTGCGGAGATCGAGATTAGCGCGAAGCGGGCGGATTATTTTGAAGCCGGCACGAAAGTGGTCTGGGACGTTGATCCGGTAGCGGAAACTGTGACGTCTTACCGAATTGACGACCCTGCTACCCCAATCGTTTTTCATCGCGGAGAAATTGCGGACGCCGAGCTTGCCCTGCCTGGATGGCGTATTGCGGTGAACGACATCTTCGCCGTGTAACCCGTCTCTAGGCGCTCATCCGCTTCTGCCAATCGCGGTTAATGTCTTCCAACCGTGGCGCAATGCCGCGCCCGTTCGCAATCTGAATCGCCAACCCGGGTCGCGCATTCGCTTCCAGCAGCATCGGCCCCTCTTTCGCATCAATGACAATATCCACCCCGATGTAGCCGAGTCCGACCGCTGTCGCCACGCGCCAGGACATGTCGAGAACTTGCTGCCAGGCGGGCACGCGCATTCCGATGACAGGCAAGTCCGTATCGGGGTGTTTCTCTACAAACCGATTCCGCTGCACCGCATGGTGCGTGACGCCGGTTTCCAAAGCGACGCCCGCGCCGATGCCTCCCTGGTGCAGATTGGCCCTGCCGCCGGATTCCTTTGTCGGCAAGCGCAGCATCGCCATCGCGGGCTCGTTGCGATACAGAATTACGCGCACATCGGGAATTCCTCGGTAGGTGATCGGCTCGAACGCAGGGTGCAGGCGAACGCGCTGCTGCACGAGCGCCTTATCCGGCTGGCCGCCGAGGGAATACATGCCGGACAGCACGTCGGATAAGTGTTGGCGCAGCGATTCAAAGGAAAGAGCCTCGCCGTTGTGCCGCAGGAAGCTTTCGCCGCTGCGGCCCGTCACCACCAATACGCCGCGCCCCGCGGCGCCGCGATTTGGCTTGATGACGAAATCGTCCAGGCCGCGGAGATAATCGGGCAGGTAACGCAGCATCGAGTGGAAAGTGATTTCGGCATATACCGACGGGGTCGGCACGCCGATCTTGCGGCACAGGTCGTGCATCCGCATTTTGTCATCGACCAGCGGAAATAGGCGGCGCGGATTGCGGTCGAGAATGCACGCGGCATTGCGCTCGTTCATGCCGACGATGCCGAGTTCCTTCAAGCGCCGCCGCGAGAAGAGCCAGTGCATAAGGCGCCCCCGTTTCGTGACGGCGTCAAACGGCAACGCGGTCGTCGTGTGCCGACCGCGCTTCCGCGGCCACGCGGTAGCTCAACACGGTGGGCGGTCCCGCGTTGGCGAGATCGCGGAAGCGGTACAGCTCGCTGAGCCGGTAGCCCGTGTAGCGCCCGAGGAGCAATTGGCCCGCGAGGATAAAGCCAAGCCCTTCGGGGTAACGAAAAAAGAACGTGACAAGCGCATGGAAACTGAGCACCACCGCGATGGTCGCGGCAATGAACATCGTCGTCAGCAGCGTCTTGAACGACGCCGCGGTGCTGTCCTCCGTTTCCAGCGTCCAGAACCGCTCGATCATGCCGGTGAGGATGATCATGGGAAAGAGCGACACGTAGCGTGTCGCCGGCACGTCCCAATGGTTGGTCACGACAACCGCGGAGATGAGAACAAGGACGACGAGAGTAAGCATGACGGCCGTGCGCGGCACCTGAAGCAAGTGATAACCATCGAGCACACGCCGCATTAGCCAGCCGAGGAGTAATATGGCGACGAACACGCCGATGCCCGGCAAGCTATGAATGTCACGGAATGCGAGGCCGACCAGCGCCGGCGCGAACGTGCCGAACGAATTCAACCCAATCACCGTGCGGAAGACGCAGATAATCAAGGCGGCGACGGGAAGCAGCAAGAGAAATTCCACCAGCCGCTGGTCGGCCGGCGCCAGGTGGTAAAGCGAGAGCGCCGAAAGGAAACGCTTGAACGGCGTGCTCGGTCCCGCGGCCGCGGTCGCGGCGGTTACTTTCTCGACGAGGAATTTGTGATCGAGATCGCGCACATGCCGGCCGCGGACCATGAGCTGGTCGCCGAACGCGAACACCAGATAGTTCGACGGCACCCGGCCGTAGTGGTGATAGAACGGACACATCGGCAACCAATGCTCGTGGACCCACGCTTCCACCCAGCGATGGGCGGTTTGCTCTTCGCCGCGCACGAGCCGCAAGCCGACAACGAGCCGGGCGGGAATGCCGCGGCTGCGCAGCAAGGCGAGCAGCAAGCGCGCTTTGCCGCCGGCATCGCCGCTGCCGGTTTGCAAGCACTCGATCGCGCCGATGCCCGGCCCGCCGACGCATGGTTCATCGTTGATTTCACGATCGACGTGATGAAAAAGCGCCTCCGCTTGATCGGCAGTTTGATCGAGGTCGGCGGTGACTGCGCGGGCCAGCGCCGACACACGTTCGGTGTCGCTGCCCCGCGGCGTCTCGACGGCGAGATACTCGCCTGGCTTCGGGGCCGCGTAGAGCGTCTTCGTCGGTGTCGTGGTGTGATGTTGCGGATCGACAGAGCAGAAACACTCGTAGCGAGCGCGAAACGGCCCGTTTGCTTTGCCGGCCCGCTTGGTCCACGACACGAACCGGCGTTCCGGCTTGCGGCCATCCGCGGGCTTCTCCGCCAATTCATCGCTATGCGCCGATTCGCGGAGGACGTGCTGCCGGCCTGAATCGAGCGGCGCCGCGGTCGCAAGCTGCGTGTCGCCGGTCGACACGCCGTGGACCACGAGCGTGACCTTCCATGTCCCCGGCCCGTGCGGCACCTTGATCTCGTCGCCAAGCACCTGCTGGCGGACGAGCATGATCGTCAACGAGAGCGCGGCCAAGCCGGCGGCGGTGCAAACACAGAGCGTCGTCCGTGACATTCGGTCGCCTCTTCCCTGAAGCCGCTTCCGAAAAAGGGGCTGGAACTTTGAGGAAGAGTTCCAGCCCCTTTTTCGGAAACGCCGCCACGCTCGCCTGGTCCGAAACGAACGCGGACGTGAGGAAGGTATCTTGCCGGAAGTGAGGCGAAAATGCGAGGCGAGTCCGGACGGATACAATTGGGTACGAAGGTCCACCACCACGCGTCTGAGCGGCTGCGAGCCGGGTTCGATTGGGGTTTCCCAGTTTTCCGAGCCTGCTTATAATCCGGCCCGCCAAGAGGACCAACCCACATTCCGGCGGAGACCTGGCCCCATGCGACGGATCGCGATCATCAACCAAAAAGGCGGCGTCGGCAAAACGACCACCGCGGTCAATCTCGCGGCCGCCCTCGCCCAGGCCGGCCAGCGCGTTTGCGTGCTCGACCTCGATCCCCAAGCCCATGCGACCACGCACCTCGGCATCGAGCCGGACGGGAAAACACCATCGATGTACGACGTGCTCATTAACAGCCGGCCGCTCGCCGAAGTCCGCCGCAAGGTCGATCAAAACTTGTGGGTCGCGGCCTCCGACATCAATCTCGCCGCCGCGGAAGTCGAGTTGGCCGGCGTCGTCGGCCGCGAAGTCATCCTCCGCGATTTGCTGCTGCAAGAAGAAGGCGCGTTCGATTTCGTTCTGATGGACTGTGCCCCGTCGCTCGGCGTGTTGACGTTGAACGCGCTGGCGGCGGCCAACGAGGTTTTCATCCCACTACAGCCGCATTTCCTCGCGTTGCACGGCATGGGCAAGCTTTTTGAGACGACCGCCCTCGTCGCCAAGCGCATCAATCCAGCTCTGAAAGTCACCGGCATCATGCTTTGCATGTACGAATCGAGCACGAAGCTGGCGCAGGAAGTGGTCGATGACTTGCAGGAGTATCTCGACAAGAGCCGCGGCACGACGGCGCCCTGGGCGAAGGCCCGCATTTTCAAGACACGCATTCGGCGGAACATCAAGCTCGCGGAATGCCCGAGCCACGGGCAGTCGATCTTCGCCTACGCGCCCGGTTGCCACGGGGCGGAGGATTATGCGGCGCTGGCGCGCGAAGTGATCGGCGACAATGTGACCGTGGTATCGGCGCGGCTCGCAATCAACGAGCGGGGGCAAGTGAAAGTGCTGGACGGCAAAGCGGCGGAATCCGCCCAGCCGGTGGGACGGCGGTAGAAACGCTCGTCGGCCGCCGGCGTTCGCGTTTCCTACCGCACGCCAATCTGCGGCGGCCGGAAATTGCTCACCGGACTCTGCGGCGTGGGGAGTTGCAGTCCGGGCACGTTGTCGCGCAACACGCTCGGAATCTGCTGCGGGTTGACGTACCAATAGGCGCACAAGCCTGCCAGGCCGAGCGTTATCACGGCGCCCAGGTTGATGAACTTTCCCACGACGGCGCATCCTTTTCGGACGGGAAGGTGCAGAAGAGAAACTGGTGAAGTATCGGTCGCCGGCGCCAATCCGTCAAATCGGGCGTGCGCAAAAATGGATTACTTGCATTACACCCCACACACGCTTTTTCGCGGCCTTGCAATGAAAGATTGCTCCGCGAGTTCGTTTCATTTCAGGTCAGTCGGTTACCTTTCAAGAGTCGTGGTTTTCTTGCAAGCCGACGTGTCGATT
>JBGQKZ010000062.1:0-39581 GCA_041499805.1 Gemmataceae bacterium | reverse complement strand
CCGCCGCCGGTGCAGCAGGTGAACTGATGACTACTTTGCAGCGGCGCTGAGCGGAAAACATAGTGCCACGCCGCGCGCGTGTTTTTGTAAGCCCTTGAAATAGCGACACTTCCGGAAAGGCACTGTTGAAAACGAGCTTGAACTCGGCGGGGAAGTCATTCTTGAGAATGGCGCAGGCGTGCTCGCGTTCGTCGATGTGAAACTTCTTGCGCAGTCGCGGCGGGATCAAGGCAAGAGACATGCCGGCGGATGTTACACGGTGCGAAGTCGCTCCGCCATAGTTTTCATGGCAAACGCCGTGCGCGACTCGGCGTGTCCGCTGTCAGACTAGCCCACTGCCGACGTTCGTGCCGTGGCACGGTTTGTAGTGCCCCAGTTCATCGCGTCCGGCGAGAACCGCATGAATGCAGTTAGTACAAACGAAACTGCCGTTTCAAGCGAGCCGCCTGCTCCACGAATTAGGACTACCGAAAGTCGCAAGACGACGCGCCGGGTTACAATGGCGGCATGTCCAACGGCGACCGCTTCGCCACCACGCACTGGAGCCAGATCGCCGCCGCCTGCGACGGCGACGACGCGGCCGCGCGCACGGCGTTGGCTGGCCTGTGCGAGGCATATTGGTATCCGCTTTACGCCTTCATTCGCCGTCAGGGCTATTCGGCGGAGCAGTCCCAGGATTTGACGCAGGAGTTCTTCGCCCGCTTGCTGGAACGCGATTTCCTCGGGGCGCTCGACCCCACGAAGGGCAAATTCCGCTCGTTTCTCCTCGCCGCTTGTCAGCATTTCCTCTCCAACGAACGCGACCGCGAGCGGGCGCAGAAGCGCGGCGGTGGACGAACGATCCTCTCGCTAACGCCGGAAAGCGCCGAGGCCCGCTATCTGCGGGAACCGTCCCACGTGCAGACGCCGGAGAAGCTCTTCGAGCGGCGCTGGGCGCTTACTTTGCTTGACACGGTTCTTTCTCGGCTACGCGAAGAGCATCGCGATCGCGGCAAAGAAGCCCATTTCGATCGGCTGCGCGTCTACCTTGTCGGCGAGCGGGGCGCGCCGCAAACGGACGTTGCGGCCGCATTGGGCATGTCCGTTGGCGCGGTGAAGGTGGCGGCCCATCGTCTCCGGCAGCGTTACCGCGAATTGCTGCGCGAGGAGATCGCGCGGACCGTGGACGACCTGACGCAGGTCGATGACGAGATACGCCAGCTGTTTGCGGCGTTTGAATCGTGAACAACGGACTGCCGCGGCGCTCCCTGTAACCTTTTTCGCGATTCGCTTCTCTCTTTGGCAGTCCTCGGTCTTTGGGAATGCCGCGGGCTGATCTCTCGGCTTAAACCGGTTAGGTGTAACGATGGCAATCATCGGAATGTTCGTTCTCGTCATCGCCTTGGCCGGAGTTGGTCTCGTCATCTTCTTCTTGGTGAGCGCGGTCAATGCTTCGAACCGTCCATCCGGCGAAGTCTCGCCGACGCCCCGCGCGGCGGCGGGCACGCCCGTTGTCGCCAGGCCGCGCCATGCGCCGATCGCGTCCCCGCTGAAATGTCCGGAATGCGGTAAGGACCTTGCCGCCGACAGCCCCGCGGGTCTCTGTCCGCAATGCCTGCTGCACTGTGGTTTGAGTGGTCAGGCTTCGCCGTTGCTTTCTGCCGTCAGCGGGACGGTCCAGCACCGGGGCCCCGTCACCGCCCCGCTGGCGACCGACCTCGCGGCGCACTTCCCGCAATTCGAAGTGCTGGAGTTGCTTGGCCAGGGCGGGATGGGCGCAGTCTACAAGGCGCGGCAGACCAAACTGGATCGGTACGTCGCCCTGAAAGTGCTGCCCGCGGAATGGGGCCGCGATCCGGCGTTTGCCGAGCGCTTCGCACGCGAAGCCCGCGCGCTCGCCCGGCTCAATCATCCGCACATCGTCGCGGTTCACGATTTCGGCGAGGCAAACGGCTTGTTTTACCTCGTCATGGAATACGTGGACGGCATGAACCTACGCTATCTGATGCAGGACGGCCCGCTGCCAACGGAGGAAGCGCTGCGTATTGTCCCGCAGATTTGCGATGCGCTGGAATACGCGCATGAAGAAGGCATCGTTCATCGCGACATCAAACCGGAAAACATCCTGCTCGACGCCCGCGGCCGCGTGAAGATCGCCGACTTCGGCCTGGCGAAACTCGTCGGCCCGTCGAAGGCGAGCTTTACGCTGACCGCCACGCAGCAGGTGATGGGCACGCTCGATTACATGGCGCCGGAGCAACGCCTACGGCCGCAAGACGTGGATCACCGGGCCGACATCTATTCGCTCGGCGTGGTGTTCTACGAGATGCTGACCGGGGAGCTGCCGTTAGGCCGGTTCGCGGCGCCGTCGCAGATTTCGCCGATGGACGGCCGGCTTGATGAGATCGTCTTTCGCGCGTTGGAGCGCGAGCCGGCGCAGCGCTACCAACGCATCAGCGAAGTCAAAGCCGATGTGGAGGCGCTGACCAACGGGGATACCGCGCTCATCGGCGCGGCACCAAATCCACGTCGCGCGACGCGCCATGTGGATCTGTTTCGTATCGTCGTCCCGGCGTGCGGCATCATCCTGGCGGGGATGATCGGCTTGGTGCAATGGTTAACGTTGGCGATCACTATTTTTATACCGAAGCTGGAGGGCTTCCCGGCGAACACGCCCTCCGACGACGTCCGCATCGCCGTCGTTTGCATGGCGATCCTGGCGGGCACGGGCCTCCCCATCGCCGGTGGCATCTGCATGATGTGCCGGCGCGTCTACCCGCTCGCTGTGCTGGCGGCCTTGTGGGTCATGTTGCCGTGGTCAGGTGGGTTTCTCATCGGCTTGCCGTTTGGCATCTGGGCGCTGCGCGTGCTCCGCGATCCCGACGTTCAGGCAGCGTTCGGCATTTCCGCGCCGCGGAACCGCAAGCCGGCGCCGGTGAATAGCCCTCCTGTTCCGCCGGCCGCGCCGCCGCCGAGACAACCGACAGGTCGCATCCGCCGCCAGCTGCGCTCCCTCTTCAATTCCGTTCACGGGTTGATGTTTCATACAGTGGCGCGGCAGGAAAGCGATGCGAATCGCAGCGCCGACATTCCAGCGCCGCCGATAGCGCCGGTCCCCATTCACGAAGCGGAACCCGCGTCGTACTCCGCGCCGCGGAAGCCCCGTTGGAAAGGCCTCGCGACCACGGCCCTTGTTCTGGGCGGCATCTTGGTTTTCTTGGGCTTCTTCGCATTTCTCTCGGAGGGCTGCCGACCATCGCGGATCGAACGCCGTACCGCGCGTGAAGTGGCGCCCCTGAGCTCCATAAAAATCCTGTCCGCGCAACTCCAGAATCGACTCGCCACGCTGTCGTGGACCGCCGAAACGCGCAAACGGGTTCGGGATATTCTGGACCGGGCGTATCGGACCTATGTACCGTTGGAGACGCAACACCGTGAGGAATTCATCGACGAATTCGGGCACTGCCATATCGCGATCCAAGCATTCCCCGAAGCACGGGAACGCCTCATCGCGGACACCTGGAACAAAATAGACGCGCTGCTAACGACGCCGGTCGAGCGAGCCGATGCCCGCGCCGCTTTGGATCCGTGCCTGTTCCCGTTTGGACAAACCAGAATCCAGGTCGAAATCTGGAAAATCGGGACCTGGTTTCACTGGCAGATCATTCGCGACGTCAACCTCTCAGGGAGCGTTAGTAGAACGGAATCCGGACAGGGTGACCTGCCCGGCATGATCGCTCATTTGTGGCCAGGGGACGAAGCGGTGCAAGATTCTACCGGCTCGTGAGCTGCTTGTTGCAGCAGAGGGTAAGTGCTTTCGCACCAATAGGTTAAAGGGGTTTTCTGCCAAGGGTGGCAGGAATGAGAAAAGCACGTTCGCCATAACTCTAAATCCAGACGCCGTTTTCGGCGTAAACAAGCCGCATGAATGGGGGGGGCGGAGTGGCAGGAATGCGCTTTGGACGGCAGAAAACAGGCATTCTTGAAACCGGCCCAGATTCAGGGTGCAGGCGGCACGCCAGCGCAACCAATTCGGCTTGACCGCCGTGCCCTTCGACCGTATCGTCCCGCCCCGCCATGAAAAGTCGAATACGCTTCTCATTGTTGACCTTGGCGCTCCTCGTGTCGGCGGATGACGTTGCTCACGCCGACAAGCCGACGCCGCCTGCGCGCGGCCAAATCCTGGTGCTTGACAACGACCGCACGCTCGAGGGCGACATTGAGCGTGTCGGCGAGCAATACCGCATCCGCTGGGCGACCGGCGAGATGTATTTGCCGGCGAGCCGTGTCCGCCGTTTGTGCGCGAACAAAGAGGACGCCTATGTCTTTCTCCGTTCGCAAGCCAACCTGAACGACCCGGACGAACGTCTGCGGCTGGCGCGTTGGTGCGACGCGGAAGGGATGCGGAAACAGGCAGTGGATGAAGTCACCGCCGCCGTGCAATTGCGGCCGAAGCATGCTCTGAGCAGGCGGCTGCTCGAACACTTCCAACGACTGACCGAAGAAACGCCGCCACCGCCGAGTCCGCCGCCGGTAGCGCAGCCCGACGCAAAGCCGGCCGCAACTTCGGTCGCGGAAGTGAGTGCCGAGTGTGTCGGTCAGTTCACCACGCGCGTGCAGCCGATTCTGATGAACGCCTGTTGCTCGTGCCACGGTACGGGCAAGGGAGGCGAATTCAAGCTGATGCGCGTCATCGAAGCCGGGTCGTTCCAACGCCGCAGCACGCAACAAAATCTGGCTGCGGTGCTGGCCCAGGTCAATCTCGCCAAGCCGGAAAGCAGTCCGCTGTTGTCAAAAGCCGCAAGCGCGCACGGGGAAATGGTGCAGGCGCCGCTGCACGGCCGGCAGGCCGTCGCGTACAAGACGCTCCAGGAGTGGGTCTACACCGCCGCGGGCGCCCGTCAACAAATGCGTGAGGCGGATTCGGCGGTTGCGGAGTCAAAACCGGCCGACGCCCCGCCAGCGCCGATGGGCGACACGGCTGGAACTGTCCCGCAGACGAAGCCGATGACGGACACGAAACCCGTTGCCGACATCCCCATGGACAAAGGATTCACCGGGCACAGTGAGCCGGTCAAACCGGCGCCAGCGCGGACCAACGATCCGTTCGATCCCGCCGCCTTCAATCAGCAAGTGCAGCGCGAAAAGAAGTGAACCGCGAACCCATCCGCTTGCGTTTCGCGCCCGCACCGAAAGACACGTAGTCCGCGGACGCGCGAGGGTACGCGTATCTCTATCGCTTCACGTTTGACAGGTGTTCCAGCGCCAGCATCAGCGCGTGCGTCCCCTTCCGCCCGTATCCTTGCGCCCGCACCGCCTCGTAGAGCTGTTTTGCCAACGCCAATCCCGGCAGCGCGAGGTTCATTCGCTCGGCCTCGTCGAGCGCGATCTTCATGTCCTTGAGGAAGTGTTCGACGAAGAAACCCGGTTCAAAGTTGCGATCGAGGATGCGCGGACCCAGGTTGTTGAGCGACCAGCTTCCCGCGGCGCCGCCGCTGACCGATTGGAGCACTGTTTTGAGATCGAGTCCCGCCTTGTAGCCGTAAAGCAGGGCTTCGCAAACGCCGATCATGTTGCTGGCGATCAGAATCTGATTCACCATTTTCGTGTGCTGTCCCGCTCCCGCCGGCCCTTGGTGGACAATCGTTTTGCCCATGCACTCCAACAGCGGTTGCACGGCTTCCACCGCGTCGGCGTCGCCGCCCACCATAATCGAGAGGGCGGCATTCTTCGCGCCGACGTCGCCGCCGGACACCGGGGCGTCAACGCTGGCGACCCCTTTCGCCTTGGCCGCGTCGTAGATTTCGCGCGCCAGTGACGGTTCGCTCGTCGTCATGTCCACAAGGACGTTGCCTGCCTTGCTGCCGGCCACCGCCCCGTGAGCGCCGAGGAAGACTTCAAGCACGTCACGCGGGAAGCCGACGATGGCGAAAACAACGTCGGAGTGCTCGGCCACCGCTTTCGGCGTGTCAGCCCAGTCGGCCCCAGCGTCCGTGAGCGGAGCGGCTTTCGCACGGCTACGGTTATAGACCGTCGCCTTGTAGCCCTTGCTCATCAGGTGCTGGCACATCGACCGGCCCATGACGCCGGTGCCGATCCAGCCGACGCGCGTCTTCCCGGACTCCGCTTTTGAAAATGCCATCGACCGGCTCCTTCACGGAATTGGGAACCCGAAGCGCCAAAAAAGGAAGTCTGTCCGCCTACCGCCAGCGCATCGGGCTCCTGACGAAAGTACGAACTCGCGACGCCATTCGCAAGTCTCCGCCCCGCGCGCTGCCGCTTGTTCCTTCGCGGCTCTCGCGCGTAGAATGCTCTCAAGAGGCCTGACATTTGCTCTGAAGGTTCAGTATGAGCGTTCCCCGCCTGCGAGCGCCGATCGTCCTGGTTCACGGACTGCTCGGCTACGATCAGTGGAAACTCTGCGGCTGGACGTTGGCGAACTATTTCGGCTGCATCCCGACTTCGTTCACCGACGCCGGCAATCGCGTCTTTGTCGCCGCTCTTAGCAAGACTCGCGGTGTCGCCGACCGGGCCAACCAACTGAAGGCATTTCTCGACCTTCATTCCCCCGAGGAACCGGTCCATCTCATCGGGCACAGTATGGGCGGGCTCGATGCCCGGTACATGATCTCTTGTCTCGGCATGGCGGACCGGGTGTTGTCGCTGACGACGATCGGCACGCCGCACCGCGGGACCGCCTTCGCGGACTGGGGCGTCCGCAAACTGGCGAAGCTGATCGTTCCGTTTTTTGAAAAGTTGTGCGTTCCCTATCAGGCGTTCTTCGATCTGACGACGGCCAACTGCCGGGATTTCAACGAGAAGGTTCCGGATGCGCCCGCGGTGCGCTATTTCTCGGTCGCCGGCAAACATCAAGGCACCTGGCTGAGTCCCGAATGGGAACTGCCGCACCGCATCGTCACGCGCGTGGAGGGGGACAACGACGGCATCGTCTCGGTCACGTCGGCCAACTATGGCGAAAGTTGCGACATCTGGCCGGGGGATCACATCAGCCTTGTGAACTGGATCAGCCCGTTGGCCCATCTCCGTGGTCAATATACGGACCGCACGCCGGCCTACGCCGCTCTGCTCGGCCGGCTTGCCGACGCGGGGTTTTGAAGCAAGACACCCACGCTCGTTACGATGCCGTTACAGCAACTCCGTAACCCGCCGGTAAAATGAACCTGCCAAGTGCATAAACAACCCGCCCGCGTGGGCGTCTAAGGGTACGGAGGCCCATGCGGACGCGTCGGGCTCCAATCCATTTCTTGCACGAGGAGGTCCGTTATGAGTCGTGTCGCAAAAGTTTGCCTGGCGCTGGCGCTCGGCGTCGTGTTGACCGCCGGCGTCACCGCCCGCGCCAAGGACGAACCCCAGAACGCCCCCGCCGCCAAGTCGATCGACGTCGTCATTTGTCTCGACGTTTCGAACAGCATGGACGGCCTGATCGCGTCGGCGAAGACGAAGCTGTGGGACATCGTCAACGAGCTCGCCAAAGCGAAGCCGACGCCGAATCTCCGCGTCGGCCTCTATAGCTACGGCAACGACCGCTACGACCCGAAGATCGGCTGGATTCGCAAGGAACTCGACCTCTCCACCGATCTCGACGCGCTGTACCAGAAGCTGACTGCCCTTACGACTCTCGGCGGGACGGAATACGTGACGCGCGTTTGCCGGGACGCCCTCGTGCAACAGAAATGGTCGGAGGACAAGGACGCCTTGAAAATCATCTTCGTGTGCGGCAATGAGCCGGCGTCGCAGGATCCGCTGGTGAAGTTAAAGGAAGCAGCCGACCTCGCGAAGGAAAAAGGCGTTATCGTTAACCCGATCTTTTGCGGCAACGCGAATGAACCCGACGCGCGCGATTGGAAGGAATATGCACAGCTCTGCGGCGGCAAGTTCATGAACATTAATCAAGAACGCGGCGCCGTCGTCATCGCCACACCGCTGGACAAGGAGCTGGCTGAATTGAGCGCCAAGCTTAATACGACGTATTGCGCTTACGGCAAGCTCGCCGAGGAAAAACAGGCCAATCAGGCCGTTCAGGACAAGAACGCCGCGGCCGCGGCGCCGGGAGTGGCGGCCGCCCGCGCGGCAAGCAAGGCAGGCGGCCTCTATCGCAACTCCGATTGGGACCTCGTCGATCGCCTGAAGGAAGATCCAAAGTTCGACGTGAAGAAAGTGCCAGTGGACGAGCTGAACGCCGAGCTGAAGAAGATGACACCCGAGGAGCGAGAGAAGCACGTCAAGGAATTGCTCGTCAAGCGCAGCGACATCCAGAAGCAGATCAACGAACTAAACACCAAACGCCAAGCCTATATCACCGAGCAAGCGAAGAAAAACCCGAGTAAGACCGACAAGGCGTTCGATGACGCGGTGAAAGGCGCTCTCCGCGAACAGGCGAAGGGCAAGGGACTGGATATCCCGCAGTAACGGGCGTCGCATGTTATTACAATCGTTGAGTTGCTATTGTTTAGCGGCGGTTCTGCGAACCGCCGCTAAACCGAGAGGGCGCTAATGCCCACCGCACGCGTCGTCATTGTTGAAGACGAACCCGCGATTCGCCGCGGGGTCGTCGATCTCCTGCGCGCCTCCGGCTACGAGGTCGCGGAAGCCGCCGATGGCGCCCGCGGTCTAGAGGAATCCTTGCGTCGTGGAATTGATCTCGTCTTGCTCGATCTGCTCTTGCCCAAGCGTGACGGCCTCGAAGTGCTCGCCGATCTCCGTAAAGTCCGGCCGACGCTTCCCGTTATCATCCTGACCGCCCGCGGTACGGAGGACGATCGTGTCCGTGGCCTAAAAATGGGCGCGGATGATTACGTCGTCAAACCCTTTTCCGCGAAAGAACTGCTGGCGCGCGTGGAAGCGGTGCTGCGACGTTCGGTGGATCGTCCGCTCGAAGTCGCCACGGCCCGTCTCGGACACGCCGTTATTGACTTTGAACGCCGCGAAGTTCGCTGGTCAAAGGAAGTTCGCAGCGAACTATCGGAAACCGAAGCGGGGTTGCTCAGCTTCCTCGTCGCGCATCGGAAGCGAGCCGTCAGCCGTGAGGAGTTGTTGACACGCCTCTGGGGCATTGAGCCGCGCGGCCTGGAGACGCGGACGATCGACATGCACGTCGCCCGTTTGCGGACGAAGCTGCGCGACCCTTCCGGCAAGGCGACGCCCGATGCCATCGTGACCGTGCGCGCCTGCGGCTACATGGCGGGACCGGATCTGTTGCCGCCGGAGAACGGCGCAAAATAGCAGGTGAGCATGAGAGATTGGCTGCGGGGCAAACGCGGCGGGTTGATCGGTTTCCTGGCGATCGTCGCCCTCGTCGTCGGCGGGCTCGGCTGGGTGACGGCGGACGTGTTGCGCCTGGAACGCGAGCAGTTCGCCTCCCGCTGTGAAGCGGAGCACGTGCGGGCCGAGGCCGATTGGGCCGGCAAGCGCCGCTTGGCTCTCTGGCGGCTCGACACGCAGATCTACAACGACTTCGCGCGCGAAGCCAATCTTCCCTTCGAAAGCTATGTCGCGGTGGATACGCCGCGGACCGAACCGGCCGAGACGACGATTCTCGAACTCATGCCCGTGCCCGGCGTTGCGACAACTACATGGATGCCGCGACGTTTTATTGTCGGCGCGGCGGACGATTGGCGCTCCGACCAAAGCCTGCGGCTAACGGTCTGCCGCGTCCTCAACGTCTCGGACAGAGCGCCGGCGCCGCCGTCGTATCGGCCGGATCCGCTGTTGGCCGAGTTGGCGCATGCCCAAACCTTTCGCAAATTGCTCACGGAAGTGCATCAACAGCAAGAGCAACTCTCGAAACTATCGCCGATCGATGACAAGGACGCGGAACGCCAGGTCCAAGCAAACGCAAATAGCAACAGCCAGGCGCAGAATGCGAACGCGCAACAAAAGATTGACCCCGACGCGGCGCTCCGCATAAACCGCGCAAAGACGGAGAAAGGCTATACGCCGGCTTTTCCGAGCAAGGACGGTTCGGACATGAAGCGCGGGGCAGTGGACACGAAGCAGGTCTTCGCCCTTGTCGGTCCGCTCTTTCCGCTATGGTTGAACGACGAACACTTGGTGGTCGCCCGGCTCGTGCAGATTGGACCGAAAGTGGCCTGCGAGGTCACGTTGCTTGACTGGCCCCGCTTGCGGTCGATGCTGACGGAAATCATCGGCGACCTGTTTCCACACGTCGTTTTTCGGCCCGTGCGCGACGGCGCGCAGCCGGACCCGGATCGAGCGATGACCGCGCTGCCGATTGAGCTGGACCCGGACCCGCCGACCTTGCTCACGCCCGCGGCCCGCACGTGGACGCCGCTGCGCATTGGCCTGGCCCTCGCGTGGACCGCGGCGCTGATCGCGTTGACCGCGGTGGGTCTTGGCGGCTGGTCCTTGATCGACCTCTCCGAGCGCCGTATCCGGTTCGTATCCGCCGTGACGCATGAATTGCGCACACCGCTCACGACGTTGCGTCTTTACCTCGACATGCTGACCGGCGGTCTCGTGAAGGAAGAGCGGCAAAAGGAGGAATACCTCCACACGCTGCACACGGAGGCCGACCGTCTGCACCGCCTCATCGGCAACGTGCTCGATTTTTCGCGGCTGGAGAACGGAAGACCGCGGTTGGAGAGAAGCGACGTCGCCGTCGGCGCCTTGCTCGAGCAAGTGCGGCACACGTGGGAAAGCCATTGCCAGAGCGCCGACAAAGATTTGATCGTTGAGAATACGGCGGGTGACGCACGGCTCTTCACCGACGTGCAGCTCGTGCATCAAATCCTGGGAAATCTCATCGACAATGCGTGCAAGTATAGCCGCGGTGCAGAAGATCAGCGCCTCTGGATGCGGGCGACGGCGGCAGACGCACGGCTAGTCTTCGAGGTGGAAGACCGGGGACCCGGCGTGTCGCCGCGCGACGGTCAGGCGATCTTTCGGCCCTTCCGTCGCGGCCGCGATGTGGACGTGACGGCGGGCGGCGTCGGGCTCGGATTGGCGCTCGCACAACGTTGGGCTGAATTGCTCGGCGGGCGCTTGGAGCTCGTTCGCGGGAATGGAACCGGTGCGTGTTTCCGTCTGGAATTGCCGACGAAGCCTGTGGGGCACGTTTGAAACGTGCCCCACAGCAGCCCGTGTTACCCGCCGGACCGCCGATTCACCCACGGGAACGGCGAATTGGTTTCGACTGGTTTTGTGGACACGCGCTCGCCGAGAATGTTCTCGAACACCGCGCCGTACAGCGTTTCGATCTTGGCCATCGAATAGGCTGCCATCAGCATGTGTACGCGGCCCTGATTGCCGAGCTGCCAGGGCCGGCCGGCTTTGTCATGGATCGTCGCCGCTCCCGGCGCCTGAGCGGCGCGGAGCTGCACTTCCTTCAAGCTCACGTCGGGCCCGTTGATGGGCGGCGGCGGCAGCTTCGGCGCGATCGGCCGGCCTGATGGGTCGTTGTAGGTCAGAGCGCTATTCTCATCTTGCGCGGCGGACAGGTCATACGTCACCGCATCGACCATCAGGCCGTGCTCGGTCCGCAATCTCTCGGCGTGAGCCGTGCGGAAGATGGCTTTGAACTTGCCGCCGTTGCCTTTGCTCTCGACAATCGCTTTCTTCGTCGTCTCGACGACCCATTTCGCTTCCCGCAACATCGTCGCGGCATCGACCGGACCGGCCACGACGTGCAGCACGCGGCCGTCGGGAGCGCAGAAGTAAGCCGCGACGTTGCCGCCTTGCTTCTGACCGTTGACGATCTTGAAGGTGCCGACCTTCTGAAAAGACGAGACGAAATGCTCGTTCAAATACTTGCCGACTTGCGGGTTCGCGAGAGCGTTGACACGCAACGCTTCGGCGTTGTTTCAGGTGAGATTTGGGTCTTCAAAAAGACCCGAGACGTGCAGGACGAAGACAAGCTTCTCTTCGAGCTTCGCCTGCTGCGCGGCCTCCTTGGGGCTGTCCAGGAAATGCACCGCTGTGCCGTTGTTGCCGCAGGTTGCTTCGGTTTCTTTCTTGTCGGCCGCGCGGGCCAACACGAGGCCGAGCAATGGCAAGACAGCCACGCTTAACACAAATCGACACACGTCGCACCTCCCGTCAAAGTCAGAATGGAAAGACGGTCCTTCTCCATCCCTTAGACGCAATGAACGGGTTCGCTGTTTGTAACAAGTGCGTCACGCAGCAGATCTGTTCGGGCGTTCACACACGACTGCCGCCGTCCACGACCAGAACTTGCCCCGTCACATACGCCGAGGCCTCGGACGCGAGGAAGACGGCCGCGCCGACGAGGTCTTGCGGCTGGCCATGACGACCGAGCGGCACGGCGGACATGATTTGCTTGTAGATCTTCTCGTTGTGCAGAAGAGCTTCCGAGAAACGGGTTTCAATCAAGCCCGGCGCGAGCGCGTTCACGCGAATGCCGTTCGGACCCATTTCCTTCGCAAATGTTTTGGTCAAACCGATGAGGGCCGTCTTACTGACGCTGTACGCGCCAATCCCGGGCATGGGATCAAGTCCAGCGATAGACGAGACAAAAATCACGGAGCCTCTCTTCCGCGACAGCATGCGACGGCAGGCGTGTTGTGCGGTCAGCAAAGCGCCCGTGATGTTGACTTCAATGATCTTTTGCCACGCGGCCAGTTCGACATCGAGCAGCGGCCCGAAGACGGGGTTGGTGGCGGCGTTGACGACGACGATGTCAGGCGGGCCGATGCGGTCCAGTTCGGTGAACAGATTGGCAATGGCGGCGGGATCGCCTTGATGACAAACGAGGGGCGTAACGTCGAGGCCTTTGGGCAGAAACGACTGGGCCGCCGCTTGGAGCGAATCGCGCTTTCGGCCGGTGATGACAACGCTCGCCCCGCATTGCGCGAGGCCGTCCGCAATGGCGAAACCGATGCCGCGGCTGGCGCCGGTGACGAGAGCACGGCGGCCGGCGAGGTCGAAGAGGCTGGGAACAGACATCAACGAGCTCCTGGGAGCCCGATGCGTGAGCGAGGGAATAAAGACTCCCTCGCTCGCGCTTCGGGCTCCCAATCACAACTGCGTGCGGTCGCTAGCGCGCGTTCGCCATCACTTCAAGCTGCACACGGCTGCGGCCCTGTTCCTTTTCCAGATACTCGCGGCCCTTCTTAACGTTGACGTGATCCCAAGGCAGCACTTCGGTCGTGGGCCGTTCGCGCTGTGAGTACCAGTTGACGTCGATGCCGAGGTCCGCAAACGTCTGCCACCAGATCTCCGGCTGGAAGCACTCGCTCCAGCCGTCGAGCCGGCAGCCGCGCCGCCAGGCTTCTTCCAGTGCCGGAGCGACGCGGCGGTCGCCGCGGGTCAAGATTCCTTCGAGCAGGCTGCACTCCACGTCGTGTTGTTTGATCTTCACCGAGCGCAGTTTACACCGCTGCCGCAGGTATTGCCCGGCCCAGCGGAAGTACTCCCGCGTTTGCATGGCGTTCCACTGATACGGCGTGTGCGGCTTCGGGACGAAATTGGACACCGATGCCGTCACCTCGACGTAACGGCCGCGGACTTCCTTGCCGATGCGGGCGATCGTTTCCGCCATGTCTACGATGCCGTCCAGGTCCACGGTGCGCTCGCCGGGCAAGCCGCACAGGAAATAGAGCTTTACACGCTGCCAGCCGTTCTTGAACGCTTCCTTGCAGCCTTCATACAGGTCGTCGTTGGTGATCTTTTTGCGAATCTGCTCGCGCATGTCGTCGCGGGCGACTTCCGGGGCAAGCGTAAGGCCGGACTTGTGCGCGCCCTTCATCAAGGACGGGACCGAGCGGAGCTGATGGTTGATGCGCAGGCTCGGCAGCGAGATGTTGACACCGAGCGGGCCGAAGACCTCGTGCATCCGCTTGACGAGCTTTTCGAAGTCGGGGTAATCGCTCGTGCTTAGACTGAGAAGGCTGATCTCGTCGAGCCCGGTGTTGCGGTAGCTTTCCAGGGCCGATTGCACGATCGTTTCCACCGAGCGTGTCCGCAACGGCCGCTTGATAACCGTGGATTGGCAGAAGCGGCACTGCCACGGGCAGCCGCGCATGATCTCGATGGAGATGCGGTCATGCGTCACCTGGACGAACGGCATGATCGGCTTGGTCGGCAGCGGGATGGCGTCCAGGTCTTGATTGATCGTACACGCCATGATCTCGCGCGGTACGTCGCTGCGGGTCCGATTCATGGCGGCGATGGCGCCGTCAGCGAGGTATTCGGGCTCGTAGAACTGCGGGGCATAGGCCCAAGTGGTGCTGCCGACGATCTCGGCGAGAATCTCTTCGCGCGCCTTTCGCGGGCTAACGCCAGCGGCTCGCCATTTGTCGCGCAGGGACACCCATTTCTCCATGACGAACGGCAGGCTTTCCTCGCCGTCGCCGATGATGAAGAGGTCGATGAATGGGGCGAGCAGTTCCGGATTCTGGGCGCCGGGGCCGCCGGCGATGATGAGCGGATCATCGACCGTGCGGTCCTTGCTGTGCAGCGGAATGCCGCCCAGATCGAGCATCGTGAGGATGTTCGTGTAGCAAACCTCGTATTGCAGGCTGAAGCCGACGAGGTCGAATTCGCGGAGCGGCGTGAAGGTTTCGACGCTGTAGAGCGGCAAACGGTGCTGCCGCAGTTCCTGCTCAAAGTCAATCCATGGCGTAAAGGCTCGTTCGCAAGCCCACCGCGGGTCGTCGTTCATAATGCTGTAGAGCACCTGCAAGCCGTGATGGCTCATGCCGAGCGCATAGGCGTCCGGAAACGCCAGGCACAGCTTCCCGCGGACCTGGCGGTGATCCTTGACGACGCTGTGCAACTCGCCGCCGATGTACTGGGCGGGCATTTTCACGAACGGCAGGCGGCGGGAAACGGCTTCTTTCAAAGCACTGTTCAGCATGATCGTCTCCGGGGCGAGAGGCAGGCTGCTATTATGCCAAAACAGCCACGATTTTGTCCGCTGCACTTTTGATTCCCTGGTGAACGTGGCCACCCCTTACGGTATTCTGAGTGTCGTACCGCGTACCGGAAAACGAGGCGAACCATGAGCGCCGGGCACGTTCGAATCCGCAGGGTTGCATATCCCGAATCGGACGGCAAGCCAATGGCCGAAACGGATATCCACCGCGATTGGATGTTCCAGATCATCGATCTGCTCAAGGGTTATTTTCTTGGTCAGCGCGTCTATGTCTCCGGCAACCTCTTGATCTATTACGTGGAAGGCGATCCCAAGAAGTCTTTGGCGCCGGACGTATTTGTCGTCAAGGATTGCGATCCACGGCGGCGCAGAATTTTCAAGATTTGGGAGGAGAAGCTTGTTCCTTTCATGACGGTAGAAACGACATCAAGAAAGACCCGGCGGGAAGATCTGGGAAAGAAGAAAAAGGTGTACGCCGAGTTGGGCATTCGCGAGTATTTCCTGTTCGACCCGCTGGAAGAGTGGTTGCATCCGCCGTTGCAAGGGTTTCGGCTGGTGGCTGGAGAATACGAACGAATTGACCCATCGGCGGCCGGAGGACTTGAGAGCGAGTTGGGCATCACCTTTCGGTTGATCGACGGAGCGCTTTTGTTGTTTGACACCGCGACGGGAAAGCTGCTTTTGACTCCGACCGAGCGAAAAGCCGCCGAGCACCTGGCGGACGCAGAACGCAAAGCCGCCCATGACCTCGCTGACGCGGAAGCGCGGCGAAAAGCCGAAGAGATGGCAGCGTCCGCACGCATTATGCAATTGGAAGAACAACTGGCACGTCTCCGGGACGCCAAATCCTGAGCGGAAAACTGTAGCCTGTTGCATAGTCGCTTGGCTTCGCTCCTTCAACCCGCTACATTGCTTCGAGCAAGGACGAACCCGTCGCCGGAGGCTTGCCACGTGCAGTACTTCTTCTTCCACCTCATGTCGTGGCCCTACCTGCCGCCCGACTTCGATAAGAACTACGATTCGGCCTGGGTCTGGCTGTCGAACAAGCATTACGACCCGGTGAAGGGGCACACGCTGTACCAGGATTATCTCGACACGCTGGCCTACGCCGAGGAATTGGGCTTCGACGGCATCTGCGTTAACGAGCATCATCAGAACGCGTACGGGTTGATGCCGTCGCCAAATCTCATGGCGGCGGCGCTGACGCAACGGACGAAGAAAATCAAGCTGGCGGTGATCGGCAATGCGCTGCCGCTCTACAACCCGCCGTTGCGCGTCGCCGAGGAGTTCGCCATGCTCGACGTGCTGTCCGCGGGCAGGCTCATCGCGGGCATGGTGGTCGGCGGCGGGCCGGAGTATTTCTCGTATAACGTCAACCCGACACACGCGCGTGAGCGCTTCCGCGAGGCGCTCGATCTCATCATCAAAGCGTGGACGGTGCCGGGGCCGTTCCGCTGGAACTCGAAGCACTACTTCTTCAATTATGTCAACCCGTGGCCGCGGCCGTTGCAGCAGCCACACCCGCCGATCTGGATTCCCGGCGTCGGCAGCCTGGAAACCATCGAGTTCATCGCGCAGCGACGCTACTCGTACATGGGCATTCCGTACTTCCACATCGACGTCTTCCGCCGCATGTTCGGCATGTTCCGCGAAGCGTGTGAAAAACAAGGCTACACCGCGGCGCCGGAACAAATGGGGTGGGGAATTCCGATCTACGTCGCCGAGACGGACAAGCAGGCGCGCGAGGAGTTCGAGCCGCACTTCTGGTACTTCGTCCGTAACCTCATGAAAGGCCTCCGTCTCGCGCCGCCCGGCTACACGTCGGCCCGCTCGGCGGTGGCGATTCTGAAGAATCAGAAGTACTTCCTGCCCGAAGTGAAGACCTGGGACGAGGTCGAGAAGGGCGTCTATGCCATCGTCGGCAGCCCAGAGACGGTGCGGCAGAAGCTCGCGCATTATCAAAAAGAACTCGGCGTCGGCGTGGTGCTCACCGGCTGTCAAACGGGCCCGCTCGAGCACGAGAAGACGCGGCAGAGCATGGAAATGCTGGCGCGGGAGGTGTTGCCGTATACTCGCAACGTCACTGTTTAGCGGCGGTTCGGAGAACCACCGCTAAACATCTCAGGACGGAAAACGACGATGTTCGAAACCCTGAAGAAACTCAAGTACGGCGCCCGCGTCCTGCTGTCCAAGGGCGGCGGTACGCCGGAAACCATCGACGTCGCGGGCCGGCCAACAGTCATCCTCCACGGCGGCGAAGGGCCGCCGTTCGTCTATCTCCACAGCACGATCTTTGAATCGTATATGTGGCTGCCGTTCTACCAGACGTGGGCGAAGCAGTTTCATGTTTACGTGCCGACGCATCCCGGTTTCGGCAAGAGCGGCGGATTTGACCAAATCGACACCATCGAGGACTACGCGTTCCACTACGTTGAGCTGCTCGATGCGCTCGGTCTCGATCAGGTGATTCTCGGCGGCGTGAGTCTCGGCGGGTACATCGCGGCGGAGTTCGCCGTGCGCTGGCCGGAGCGCGTAAAAAAGCTCTGGCTCTCGGGAGCGCCGGGTTTCTGGGTCGAAGACGAGCCGTTGCCTGACCTGTTCCGCCTCATGCAGGACCGGGTGAAGATACGCGAGTTACTGTTCCACGATCCGAATTCCGCGACCGCGAAGATGGTCATCCAGGAAGATCCCGATGAAGAGCGCATGCTGCTTGGTTTTCAAGCGATGACGGCGCTGGCCCGCGTGGTGTGGGATCGCCCGTACGATCCAAAGCTCGGCGCCCGACTCCGGCGGGTGCAATGTCCGACGCTGCTCCTATGGGGCGACGACGATCGACTGGTTCCGCCGGCATACGGCAAGGCGTATGCGAAACACCTGCCACAGGCGGAGTTCAAGTTGCTTCCGAAATGCGGGCACTTGCCGATGTTCGAGAGCGAAAAGGAGTTCGTCGCCACGGTGACACGCTTTTGTCAGGGCTGAGTCACTTTCTTGAATGCGGGCGAGCCAGCCTCGATCTTCCGCATTGCCTCGCGGTCGTAGACTTTCTCCCCACACACGGGGCATTCGTAATACTGAACATTGGGCACCGTGTAACGCTTGCCGCGGACGCGACCCGAAACACTCTTACGCACGCACTTGATGCGGTCGCTGCCGCAGTTTGGGCAGACTGTGATTTCCAGCATGGGAACAATGCTCCTCATTCGGACCGCTTGGCCGAAATTAGAAAGTAATACACGTCGACGCCGTGCTGGCGGACCAGCTTCCCTTTTGTGTAGATCGGCAGTCCTTCAAGATTCGTACTTTGGATGATGTATAGGTATTCCCGGACTTGCGTCCGTCTGGCGCTTGTCGAACGAAGTTTTTTGTAAATCGCGACTGCATTGAGGATCGATTCGGCCACGTCGAGTTCGGTAAGGCCGTCCGCGTCCATTTCGATTCGGGCTTTCTCGCTGAAAGCATAGCGCCCGGCGAGAACGGCGCGTTTGATTTGCACCAACCCGTCGCTCATCGTTATGATCCCGCCTGGGCATTGACCATTGTACGCGATTCGTCGCGGCTGAAGACATTGACACGGAGGACTTGGACCATGCCTTCGTTCGCAGACCGCGTTATTCTCATTACCGGCGCCGGCAGCGGGCTCGGGCGGCAGTTCGCGCTTCAACTGGCGGCGGAGGGCGCCGTCATTGCCGCGGTGGATCTGCGCGCCGATTCACTCGAGAAACTCACGGCTGAATTACCGGGCAAACGGCTCGCGTGGGAAGTCGCCGACGTCACCGATGTCAACGCCATTCGTGAGGCGACGGCCAAGCTGCAAGACCGCCTTGGCCCCATCGACATCCTTATCGCCAACGCGGGGATCGGGATCGAGAACTCGGCACTCGCCTTTCGTGCCGAGGATTTCAACGCCCAGATTCAGGTGAATTTGATCGGCGTCGCCAACAGCGTCGATGCGGTGTTGCGCGGCATGATGAAACGCCAACAGGGGCACATCGTGGCCATTTCGAGTTTGGCGTCGTATCGCGGGCTGCCGCGGATGGCCGGTTACTGCGCGAGCAAGGCGGGCGTCAACAGCCTGTGCGACACGCTGCGGTTCGAGCTGCGCCCGCTCGGTATTCGAGTCACCACGATCTGTCCGTATTGGATTGAGACGCCGCTAACGGCAAACATCAACGTGCCGAAGCCAAACATGATGGACGTGGAGTCTTCCGTGCGACGGATCATCGAGGCGATCCGCGCCAAAAAAACGTTCTACGCTTTCCCGTTCGGGCCGACGATGCAGGTTCGCCTTCTGAAATGGCTGCCGCCGCGATGGAGCGACTGGATGATGGCGCGGGCGGTGAAGCGGCTCGCGAAGAGAGTTGGCAAGCCGGGAGCGTGAGCGAGCGGAGGAGGCGTCAAACTCCGGTCGCTTGAGGCGATCTGAAAAAGGGGTCGGGAACTCTGAATGCAAAAGTTCCCGACCCCTTTTTCGGATCGCCTCACGGAGTCGCGCCACTCGTGCAAGCGGGGCGCTTGTATTACAATTCACGTTTGTCATGGAGACCCTCATTCGCTTTATGGCGCCGGCGGGCCCGTGCGGCTATCTGCCGGACGAAACGTGGCGGCTCGAATACGAAGTCGTTGCGGAAGTCACGCCGCGCGAATACATGCACCGCATGGCCCACGGTTGGCGGCGCTTCGGCGACGCCATCTTTCGGCCGCGCTGTCCGTCGTGCCGCAAGTGCCAGTCGATCCGCGTTCTCGTGGACAAGTTTCAGCCCGATCGCAGTCAACGCCGTGCATGGAAGTTGAACGAGGGGCTCGTCCGTGTCGAGATCGGCGAGCCGTCGGTCAGCCGGGCGAAGTTGGATCTGTACGATCGGTATCACGCCTCCCAGATGGATCAAAAAGGTTGGCCGGAGCATGCCGCGAAGGACGCCCATAGCTACGCCGGCTCGTTTGTGAACAATCCGTTTCCGACGCAGGAATGGTGCTATTACCTGGACGACCGGCTCGTCGGCGTCGGCTACGTGGACGACCTGCCCGGCGGGCTGTCGGCGATGTACTTCTTCTACGATCCGGCGGAACGGCGGCGCTCGCTCGGCACGTTCAACGTGCTCAAGGTCATTGAATACGCCGCCAGCCGATGCATTCCGCACGTTTATCTCGGCTACTACGTCGCCAACTCGCAGTCGATGGTCTACAAGGCGCGGTTCCTCCCGAACGAAGTGCTCGGTTCAGACGGCCGCTGGCACGGGTTCCGGACCCTCGTTGATGAGGCCGTGCCGTAAGTACATGCGGCCTCGGGAGAAAAATGGATAACAAACAAATCACCCCAATAGGGCAAAAACCGCCGTTTTCGCGACTCGATGTTAGGAATCCCGCTGCGCACCAGTGAAGTCGCGCCCCTTTCCTTGCAATCGCGAACGCGACTCTTTACAGTGAGAAGACTTGCGTTGTCGCAACCGGACAGGTCTTGTGCCTTCCTGCGCCGAATCTCGTGAACATTCGCGCGTCGGCAGGCGTAGAAGCGTCTGTCGGTATCATCCAAAGTACAAGGGAGTCCGAAACGCCCGCGAGGGCAACGTTTCTCTCGCCGGCGCTTCGGGCTCCCCTTCTCCGCGAGGTGGCCGCTCATGGCCCAGGACGTTATCGTCGAAACGCGCAATCTTACCAAGGATTATCGCGATTTTTGGGGCCGGCGCAAAAAGCGGGCCCTGAACGCCCTCAACTTGACCATCTCGCGCGGCGAAATCTTCGGCCTGCTCGGACCGAACGGTTCCGGCAAGACCACCACGATCAAGCTGCTCCTCGGGCTCCTTTTCCCGACTGACGGCGAGGCGTTCGTCTTCGGCGAAGCGGGCGCGAATGTCCAGAAAAACGAGCGCGTCGGTTATCTGCCGGAAGAGTCGTACCTTTACAAGTTCTTGAACGCGGAAGAAACGCTCGATTTTTACGGCCGGCTGTTCAACATGCCGCCCTCGCTTCGGAAGAGCCGGGCGGAAGAACTCATCGACACCGTTGGCTTGAGCGGCGACAAGAACCGCGTCCTCAAGGAATACTCCAAGGGCATGCGGCAGCGCATCGGGCTGGCACAGTGCTTGATCAACGATCCGGAGCTGGTGATTCTGGACGAACCAACTTCCGGCCTCGATCCTATCGCGACGGTGTGGATGAAAGGTTTGATCAAGAAGCTGCGGAGTCAGGGCAAGACCGTCCTGTTGTGCAGCCATCGCCTCGACGACGTGCAGGACGTGTGCGACCGCATCGCCATCCTCAATGAAGGGCAGCTCCAGGAGCTCGGCCTTGTCAGCACGCTGTTGCAAGACGCCAACCGCGTGGAGCTGCAAGCGAGCGGCGTGCCCATCAGCGAGGACCTGCGCCGCGAGCTCGAAGCGGTGCTGCAACGGCACGGCGGCAAGGTTGAATTCTTCGGCCACCCGACCACGACGCTCGAAGCCCTGTTCGTCCGCATTGTGGAAGAAAGCAAGGCCCACCCCGGCCGCCGTTACCTGCCCGCCGCCGATCAAACCGCGGCCGGCGACGGGGATTAAGGAGCGAGTGTAGCAGATCTTATAGGTCTTATAAGACCTATAGGACTCAAAGGACTAATCCCAAGAACCTAACCCTGAGCACCTGATCCCTGATGTTTGCCGCTCTTTCTCTCGAACGCGATCCCGCTCAGATCAAGGACCTTGTCCCTGGCGTACAGACCTGGGCGATGGAGGTCGGCGTCTTCGCCACGGTGGGTCTGATCTGCTGGCTGCTGTTCCGCCGGCGTTCCCACCGCGGGCAAGTCGGCGAGCCGTGGCCCGCCGCGGTGCGAACGTTTTTCACACTCCTGGTCTTGGGCACCCTGTTCAGCTACCTCGCGGTCGGCGCTCTGCGGCTGCCGAGCTTGATCGACGTCGTCAAGGCCTACTTTAGGGACAAGCCGATCCCGGAACTCTCTTCGACGCTGTCGCCGGCCGAGCGGATTCTGCTCACGGTCGCCGGCGGCTGCGCGGTCCTGGCCGTATTGCTGCCGCTGCTCGTGGACGTGCTGCGTCTCCGCTGGCGGCGGATCTGGGCGCTGGCGCGGCTCAGTTTCAAGGAAGCGATCCGCAGCCGGGTGCTTTGGGGATTCTCCGCGATGCTGCTGCTCTTTCTCTTTGGCAGTTGGTTCATCCCTTACGACGAGCTGAAGCCGGAAGACCAGGTCCGCAATTACATCACGCTTGTTTACTGGGGCATGGTGCCGCTCTTGCTGTTCGTGGCGAGTCTGTTGGCCGCCTCCAGCATCCCCACCGATGTGCGCCTCCAGACAATTCACACCGTCGTGACGAAGCCGGTGGAACGCTTCGAGCTTATCCTGGGGCGGTTCCTGGGCTACGGGGTGCTGATGTCGCTGGTGTTGATTGTGATGACGTCGGTGAGCCTTCTGTATGTGATTCGCTCGCCGCATCCCGCCGCGGCCGCGGAAAGCTTCAAAGCCCGCGACCCACTCTACGGCGAGCTGCTGTTCTACGAGGGCGGCCAGCGCAAGGGCCGCGTGTTCGAGGGAGGCGCCAAGAAGGCTCGTGGCGAGAATGTCGGCAAGGAGTGGGACTACCGCAGCTACATCTCGGGCGGTCTCGGTCCGCAGTTCCCGATTGTCTACGCCGTCTGGAATTTCGAGTCCGTGCCCGCTGCCTCGTTCGCCGGCCGTGACAAGGTGCGCTGCGAGTTCAATTTCGATATCTACCGCACCACGAAGGGGGAAGAGAACAAAGGCGTCTTCTGCGAATTCGTGTTCACCACGCCGAACTGGTCCGCCGAGCGGGTCAACGAGTACGAGCGCGAGCGCGATCGCCTCAAGGGCGCCGTCGATAGCATGACGGCGGCGAATCAACTGGCCGAGAAGTACGGCATCTTCGAGTTTCCCTCGAAGGAAGTCGTGAACTTCCACACGCTCTACGTCGATCTGCCGCCGGGCTTGTTCAAGAACGCGGCGGAAGCGAAGCCAAGCAAGGGGCCGGACGCGCCGCCGCCGCTGCGGGCGCAGGTTCGGTGCATAAGCAGAACGCAGTTTCTCGGCATGGCCAAGTATGATCTCTACCTGCGGCAAGATCAGCCCGACAACGAGGGCGTCGAGCGTTGGCTGTTCTACGCGAACTTTTACAAGTCCGCGAGCGGGCTTTGGCTGCGGCTCTGCCTGGTCATCGGCATCGCGGTGACGCTGAGCACCTACCTGAGTGCGCCGATTAGCTGGCTGGCGACGATCTTTCTCTACATGACCGGCATGGTGCGGGAGTTCGTGCAATCGGTGGCGGAAGGCACCAACGCCGGCGGCGGACCGGCCGAGGCGGCGTTTCGCCTGGTCAGCCGGACACCCCTCGCGGGCCAGCTCGAAGACACGGTTGCCACCAAGGTCGTTTCCGGCTCGGACGTGGTCAATCGTTGGATCTTCCGCCGCTTCATGAGCGTCATCCCCGACGTGGACCGCTTCGATTTTACCGACAAGCTCCGCGAGGGATTTAACATCTCCCTCACGCAGTGTTCGATGGACGGCCTGTACCTCGTGGCGTACTTGCTGCCGTGGGCGGTGCTGGCGTACTACTTGTTGAAGTCGCGCGAAATCGCGGCGCCGACCTAATCGTTCTCGCCGCTCGCGGTTTAGCGAAAAACGCTACACCGCCAGCTGTGGCACGGTCTCCCAGCTGTGGCACGGTCAAGAGACCGTGCCACAGCGCGGTGGGGTGGTACGGTCAGGAGACCGTGCCACAGCGCGGGGGTCGGAAGCTCTGAAGAAAAAAGCTCCCGACCCATTTTTCGGATATGCGGAGTCATTGATGATGAGCACTCCCGTTCACCAGCAATCGTTGCAGCGCAAGCTGCTCTACATCGGCTTGATGGTCGTCCTGTTCCTTGGCTCGTATTTGTGGCGCACCAGCGTCGTGGAAGGGATGGCCACTCAGCTGCACCTGCGCGACGAGGACTCGGGCGAAGTCGAGCTGACCGGCAAGGCGGTCAACCTTGTCATGACCGGCTCGCGCGGCCTGGCGGTGTGTGTGCTCTGGAACACCGCCATGGACAAACAGAAGAAGAACCAGTTCAACGAGCTGGAAATGATCATCCGCTCCGCGACGCGGTTGCAGCCGCACTTCGTCAAGTGCTGGATCCACCACACGTGGAACCTGTCGTACAACGTCTCCGTCGAATGCCACGACCTGCGCGACCTCTATTTCTACGTGTCGCGCGGCGTCGATCTCTTGGGCGAAGGCGAACGCCAAAACCTGCACAACCCCGAAATGCGCGAGCACATCGGCCTGTTTTACAAGCACAAGATTTGCCAGCACGACAAGACCACGACGCTGCGGTCGCTTATGCAATTGAGCATGATCGATCCGGTGAAGCGCGATCCAAGCCGCTTCGTCAGCCGTGATAGCGACGGCCGCCAGCACATCAAGATGGCCGAGTTCGAGGAGTTCTGCCGCGAGAACCCGCAGCTCATTCGCCGGCTGAACGAGGGCCTGCGTTCCAAGTTCAGCGCCGAGCGCCTGCAATTCAAGTGCAAGACGCCGCTTGAAGTCGTGGAGTTTCTCAAGGACAACCGCAACGTGCCGTCGCTGTATGAGGATCCGAAGGAAACCGGTTTCGAACTTGCCCAGCAGAGCAAGCTCAAACCGGCGGAGAAGCGCTTCCCGCTGTTGCCGCCCGCGCGTAAACCGCCGGAGCCACAACACCTGTTCGACAAATACGGCGACGAGTTGACCGATCAATCGGCGTTGACCGACGACGTGGACGCCTACGCGCTGGCCCGCTCGTGGTTCGGCTACGCCCAGGAGCCGATTCCCGATCCCGACGTGCTTCCCGGCAATGCCAAACCGATCGAGAGTAAGGACCGCTACGTTTTGCGGCTGCCGCCTTTCACCACGATCATCTTCCGCGACCTGCCGGACCTGGCGCAAGTTGAATGCGGTAAACGGCTCGAGGAAGAAGGGTGGTTCGACGAAGGCTGGGACGCCAAGCCGCTTTTCGGCCGGTCGCTCGTTCTCGGCGGCGGCCGCCGCTGGGCGGAGGACGCATTCCGGCGCGGCGAGCAGATGTGGCTCGATTTCGGCAAGGCGAACGGCCTCTATCTGGAGCCCGAAGAGGACGCCAACAAACGGGCGATGGCGGAGGTGTTTTGCAAGGCGCACAACATCGCCGGTTACGAGATCCCCCCGCCGCTCAAACCGGAATATCAAAATGACGCGCGCATGCGCGAGTGCCGCGCGGCCCAGGAGTTCCTCTACTGGCAGGGCTTCTACCGCCAAAGCACCAACTTCGCGCACCACTACTACGTGACCAAGGTGGAGGCGACGCCCAAAGCCGTGCAGGCACGCAAGAATTTCTTCCAGGCCGAACAGCACCGCCTTTCCGCCCAACCGCACCAGGCGATCCAGAAATACGACCAGGCGTTCAAACTCTGGAAGGAGCTTTACAAGACGCCGGAGAACCGCGAGTTCCGTAACGATAATGACACGCAGGAAGACACCGCCGACACCCAATTGAAGTATCTGCAACTGGTGCATGAACTGCGCGGGCAACTGTATAAACAGCTCTTCCTGTTGGGCGGGTACATGGGCCAGGCGGCGACTACGCCCTCGGGCAACGCGGACTGGCTGCTGCTCGCGCAGTACGGCCGGGCGAACACGCTCGAAATGCCGCTCCTTCAGGGTCCGTTCGACGATGAATATGAAGGGAAGCCGCTGATCAGCTTCCATATCCAGGCCCAGATCGAAGCGAAACGACCGGGCGCCGCGGCGAAAAACACGGCGGCGCGCATGGCAGCGGCCAAGCGGGAAATACCCCCTGGCTCGGTCGTCGCGCCGAGCGGCGCGATAGCGGTGCCGCCTAAGGCGTTGTCGCCGAGTGAAATGGAGATCCGCGACGTGCCGAAGAAACGACCGTAACACGGGGCGCGCGCCTCGATGTCCAATGTGGTGCTCAGCGTGTTGGCCCATCCGGACGACGCAGAGTTTCTCTGCGCCGGCACGCTGATCCGTCTCGCGACGGAGCGCCGTTGGTCGATCCAACTCGCGACCATGACGCCCGGCGACTGCGGTTCAACGGAGCTGCCGCCCGACGAAATCAGCAAGATTCGCCGTGGCGAAGGAGCGCAAGCCGCCGCGCTTCTCCGCGGGACCTACCACTGTCTTGAAGAACGCGATCTGCGCGTGATGTACAACGAGCCGGCGCTGGAGAAGGTGACGCGCCTGCTCCGCGAAGTTCGACCGACGATTGTACTCACGCACAGCCCCGCCGATTACATGCTCGACCACGAAATGACGAGTATGCTGACTCGCGCGGCGGCGTTCGCCGCGGCAGTGCCCAACTTCCTGTGCGACCGCGGCCATCCCACGGCTCTACCCAAGATTCCGCACCTCTATTACTGCGATCCGATCGAGGGCAAAGACGCGCTCGGCCGGCCCGTGCCGCCGGGCTTTTGCATCGACATCAGCGTGGTGATCGACACAAAGGCCGCGATGCTCGCTTGTCACGCCAGCCAGCGCGAATGGCTGTTGAAGCACCACGGCATGGATCATTACGTGAACGCGATGCGTGATTGGGGCAAGAAGCGCGGCGAGAGCTGCGGCGTCGCGTTTGCCGAAGGATTCCGGCAGCACCTCGGGCACAGTTATCCGCAGGATGATTTGCTGGCAGCACTTCTTGGCGGCTTGAGATAGAGAACAATCGTTTCTCGCAAAGGCGCAAAGGACGCGAAGACAGCTCACAACGGCTTTTCTTCGCGCTTTCACTTTGCGTCTTTGCGAGAAACGTGTTTACTCAAACCGCGCTTGTACCTTAAGCGCCCGCCGCAGTCGTGCTAGGTATTCATCGCGCGGAATCTCAATCGCGCCGAGTCGCTCCGTGTGCTCGGTGACGAACTGCACGTCGAAGAGCTGAAAGCCGCGTTCGCGCAAGCGTTCGACGGTATGAGCGAGCGCCACCTTCGACGCATCGCGCAACCGCGTGAACATCGACTCACCCGCGAAAAAGCCGCCAAGCGCCACGCCGTAGAGCCCGCCCGCTAATTCCTCTCCTTGCCAGACCTCAACGCTGTGCGCGTGGCCCGATGTGTGCAGGGTCTCGTACGCGTCCATCATCTGTTCGGTGATCCACGTCCCCTCCTCCGGTCGTTCGGCGCAACCGCGGATGACGCGGGCGAAAGCGCGATTCACGGTCACGGTGAATTTGCCGGAGCGAATGGTCCGCCGTAGCCGGCGCGAGACGTGCAGGCCGTCGAGTTCGAGAACCGCGCGCGGATCGGGCGACCACCACAGAATTGGGCCGTCCTCGTCGAACCACGGAAAGACGCCGCGGCGATACGCTTTCAAAAGACGTTCCGGCCGCAAGTCGCCGCCGACGGCGACCAGGCCGTGGACGTCGGCCCATTCGGGGTTGAGGAAGACGTCGAGGAACATGGTTCGAAACGCAGAAGCCGCGCTGCAAAACGAGAAAAGCCGGAGGCGCTCGTCGCCCCCGGTCTTTATTGTACTGCCTTGCTGCGTGCTCACTTATCCAACTTTTCCTTGAGCGCCTTCGCTTTCTCGGCGGCTTTCGTCTTGGCGTACTTTTGGAGGATTTCATCGCACAGCTCGATGGCGCGATCCGGCTTGCCGTCCTGGACCAGCTCCTCGGCGGTTTTGAACTTCCGGGCCGCCAGCCGTTCGGACTTCTCCTCGTCGCTTTCGGGGGGCGTATCGGACTTCGGCGGATCCGGCTTGGCTTCCTTGGGATCAGGCTTTTCTTTCGGGTCGGGTTTTTCCTTGGTTCCCGGCTTGGTCTTGGCGTCGGGCTTCTCCTTGGCGCCGGTCTTCGCCGGCTCCTTGCCCGCTTCGTAGCCGCGTTCCTTGCCCTTGGTAATCACGAGCGAGCCGTCGTAGGCATCGCCCTGTTTGGAGATCACGTAGTAGCCCATCGCGTTCTTGTCGCAAATGTCGTTGAGAATGTCGGTGACCGTCTTGTCCTTGGCATCGTACGTGATTTTGAGGTTGAGATTGACCCCGTTCTTGGTATCGGGCCGGACGCCGAGGTTTTCGACCTTCTCCTTGAGATCATCAATGACCTCACGGAAGAGCGTGTCCTTGTACGTGACCATGATCTTGTTCTGAAGCCGCTTGCGTGTCGCGGCGGCGGCGGGAGTATCATCGGCAGCCGCGACTCCGAAGGCGGCGAGCAGTAGGCAGCACGCAGTGAGCAAAGAATATCGGCGCACGGTAACCGTCCTCCAAACGGGGGCGAATGCGGACGCGCCAAGGCAGGCGGGCGTGTGGCGCAAGGAAACGCTGAGTTAGGCCGCGCTTGCGCCGAGCCGGCGCGAAGGCAGGTTTTCAGCAAACAACATCGTACCATGAACCGAGTGTCGAAAAAGGGCAAAATTGTTCCGCGCGAACCGTAAAGCGGGCATGGAGCGGAAGGGGTGTTTTTGCTAAAATAAACAAGGTTCCGATCTGCGTTTTGGACGGCGGCGCCCAGCCGGTTTTGCCTTGGTTTTCCGAGGATTCTCGCATTGGCTGATGACATTACCCCTCCGACGAGCGTGCCCCCCGGCCCCCCTCCGGCCGCCGGCGGCAACGGCGATCGTTATGAACCGCTGAATATCGCCGACGAGCTGAAAGACAGCTATTTGACCTATGCGATGAGCGTACTGATCAGCCGCGCGCTGCCCGATGTGCGCGACGGTCTGAAGCCATCGCAGCGGCGCATTCTGGTCGCCATGAATGATCTCGGCCTCAGTCCGACGTCGGCGACGAGTAAATGTGCCGGCATCATCGGCGAGACGATGAAGCGGTATCACCCGCACGGCGACCTGTCGATTTACGCCACGCTCGTCCGCATGGCCCAGGATTGGGCGATGCGGCACCGGCTGATTCACCCGCAAGGGAATTTCGGCTCCATCGCAGGTCTGCCGCCGGCCGCCCATCGGTACACGGAGGCCAGATTGTCGCCGATCGCCGCCGAGATGCTTCAGGATTTGGAGCGCGACACCGTCGATTACATCGACAACTACGACGGCAAATACCGCGAGCCGCTGGTGCTGCCGAGTAAGTTTCCGAACCTGCTCGTCAACGGCTCGGACGGCATCGCGGTCGGCATGGCGACGGAAATCCCGCCGCACAACCTCGGCGAAATCTGCAACGGCTTAATTACGTTGATCGACGAACCGGACACGACGCTTGAACAATTGATGGAGATCATTCCGGGGCCGGACTTCCCCACGGGCGGCATCATCTGCGGCCGGCAGGGGATCATCGACGGCTACGCCACGGGCCGCGGCAAGGTCACGCTGCGCGCCCGCGCCGACATTCGCGAGGAAGGCAATCGCACCCAGATCATCGTCAGCGAGGTGCCGTACCAGCAGACGCGCAACCGCCTGGCCGAGCAGATCGGCGAGCTGATTAAGGACGAGCGCATCAAGGGCATCGCCGGCATGCGCGACGAGTCGAGCGCCCGCAGCGGCGAGCCGGTCCGCCTCGTGATCGACCTGAAGCGTGACGCCGACCCGGAACTCGTGCTGCGGCAGCTTTACGAATACTCGCCGCTCGAACGGACCGTCAGCCTGATTCTGCTGGCGCTCGTGGACAACAGGCCGCGGACGTTGACGCTCAAGCAGATGATGGAGGAATTCCTGCGCCATCGCGTGCAGGTTATCCGCCGGCGCACCGAGTACCTTCTGCGTGAAGCGAAGCGGCGCGGGCACATTCTCGAAGGGCAGCTCATCGCCATCTCGTCGCTCGACGAGGTGATCGCGATTTGCCGCAGCGCGCCGAGCCGAGCCGCGGCCAAGGAGCGTTTGCAGAACATGGAAGTGGCCGCCGCGGTGCTGGAACGGGCGCTCGGGGCCGACCATTTCACCGCGCTGCAGCGCGAGATCGGCACGCACGCGAGCTACCGCATGAGCGAGGCACAGGCGGAGGCGGTTGTGCGCTTGCAGCTCGGACAGTTGGCGGCCCTGGAACGCGACGAAATCCTCAAGGAATACAACGAGCTGCGCCGGCAAATCCAGGCCCATGAAGCGTTGCTCGCCAACGAGCGCAACATCTTCGCCGTCGTCCGCAAGGACCTGGAGGACCTGCGCGACAAGTACGCCGACGAGCGCCGGACCGAAGTCACCGGCGAGGTCGGCAAGTTCAACATGGAAGCGCTGATCGCCGAGGAGATGCAGGCGGTCACGATCAGCCACAACGGCTACATCAAACGGCTGCCCTTGAACACTTACCGCAGCCAACACCGCGGCGGTAAAGGCATCTCCGGCGGGCAAACGCGCGAAGACGATTTCGTCGAGCACTTCTTCGTCGCCTCGACGCACGCCTATTTGCTTTGCTTCACGAACCAGGGGCAGCTTTACTGGCTGAAGGTGTACGACCTCCCGCTGATGAGCCGAACGAGCTCCGGCCGCTCGATCGCCAACGTGCTGTCGCTCAAGTCGGAAGAGAAGATCACGAGCATCATTCCGGTCCGGCAGTTTGACGACGAGCATCATCTCATGATGGCGACACGGGCCGGCATCGTGAAAAAGACGGCCTTGTCCGAATACAGCCGGCCGCGTTCCGGAGGCATCATCGGCATCTCGCTCGATGAAGGAGACACGCTCATCGACGTGGTGCTCACGAAGGCGGGCGACGAAGTGGTGCTGAGCACGCGTAACGGCATGGCGATCCGCTTCGGCGAGTCGGACGCCCGCGCCATGGGCCGCAATACGCGCGGCGTGAAGGGGATCAACCTGCAAGACGGCGACGCGGTGATCGGCATGGTCGTCGCCGACCCGCAAGGTTTCTTGCTGACGGTGTGTGAATTCGGCTACGGCAAACGGACGCCGTTCGGCGCCAACATCGCCGGCGTCGAAGTCGCGGAAGAGGAAGTTGCCGAGGAGCCCGTCGAGGAACCGGCAGAGGAGCCGGCCGAGGGCGAGGCCGCCGTCTATCGCGGCAACATGCGTTACCGTAAACAACGCCGCGGCGGCAAAGGCCTGCGCGACATCCGCACCAGCGACCGCAACGGTCCCGTGATCGGCATCGTCTCCGTCCGCGACGGCGACGACATCATGCTCATGACCGTGCAGGGCATGGTAAACCGCACGCACGTGGCCGAAATTCGCGTGGTCGGCCGCAACACACAAGGCGTGCGGATTATGAATTTGAATGACGGCGACAAGATCGCGTCGATTGCGAAGGTGGCGAAAGAGGATGGGGAGGCGACGGAAGCACCTGCTGAAATGAATCCACCCCCGACCGACACCCCTCTCGTGGAATGAACGATGCACGTCCTCCTCACCGGCGGTTACGGCTGCATCGGCGCCTGGATCGCCCGCAATTTACTCGCACGCGGCGACCGGGTCTGGGTGTACGACTTGAAAGAGGACCCGCGGCGGCTGCGGCTGCTTCTCGATGAAGACGAGATTCGCCGCATTTCTTTCGTGCAAGGCGATGTCACCGACCTCGCGACGTTACGCCAGGCCATCGAGCAGCATCAAATCACGCACTTGGTTCATCTCGCGGGTTTGCAAGTGCCCGTCTGTCGTGCCGATCCGCTGCTCGGCGCGAAGGTGAATGTCCTCGGCACGCTCGCCGTTTTCGAGGCCGTACGGCAAGCCCAAGGCCAGGTGCAACGGCTTGTCTACGCCAGCTCCGCCGCGGTGTTCGGACCGCTGGACGCGTATCCGAAGGGTCCGCTGGCCGACAATGTGCCGCTCATTCCCTCCACGCACTACGGCGTCTTCAAATGTTGCAACGAGGGAAATGCCCGCATCTACTTCCAGGATCACGGTCTATCAAGCATCGGGCTGCGACCGTGGACGGTGTACGGCGTCGGCCGTGATTTCGGCATGACGAGCGAACCGACGAAGGCGATCAAGTCACTCGCGCTCGGCCGCAAGTATCACATCACCTACGGCGGCGTGCAGGATTTGCAGTTCGTGGACGACGTCGCGAAAACGTTCGTCCGCTGCCTGGAGGCGCCGTATCAAGGAGCGAATTCGTACAACCTGCGCGGCCACGTCGTCGATCTAGCGACATTCCACGCAGCGCTGGGCGAGGTCGATCCAACGGCGAAGGAACTGATCACGTTCGGCGAACGGCAGATTGCCATCGCGTACGATCTGGACGACGGAGCCCTGCAACGCGATCTAGGGCCCATGCCGCGGACACCATTGGTGGAGGGAATACGGCAGGCGCTGGAGCGTTTCCGTCGTTTGAAAGAGGAGGGCCGGCTGGATACGGCGGATCTGGATGGGTGAACGACCGCGAGACACGTGATATCATTGCAGAGGTCAAAGCGGAGAAACGGCTATGCGTCCCGAAGAACTTGCTCGCGAAGTCGCCAAGCGACCCTTTTATGGGCTGCGCATGCACTTATCAGACGGGACGGTCTACGAGGTGCGGCACCCGGAGTTAGTAATGGTGATGTTGGGCGTTGCTCAAGTCTACAAGCCCGCGCCTGGCCAACATGTCGCGCCGGTTTACAGTACTTACGACGTGATCAATCTCGATCAAATCACGCGCGTTGAAACGCTCATGCCCACGCAGGTTAACAATTGAGCCAAGGCTCGATCACTTCTTCACCGGCTCTTCCCGCAGCTCCATCGGCCCGCCGCAGCAGTCGCAAATCTTCTTCTCGCCGCGGCGAATCGAGCAGATGTCGCACCAGTAATAGACCTCGTGCAGCTCGCCTTTGACGTAGCTGTGTACCGCCACGACTTGCAGCAGCTTGCCGCCGGCAATGAGTTTGCCCGTGAGCAACATCGGCCGGTTCAAGAGCCGCGCGTCCTTGAAAAAGAGACGGGCGCCATCATCTTTCACCAGCGGGTAGACCTTGCCGTCATCGGTGACGAGCGCGAACCAGTGCGGGACGGCGTCGGCGTCGAGTTTGGCGCCGTCCTTCTCAAGCAGGGACGCAAGCGGCACGACCTTGCCTTTGAGGTCCTGGTTTTTCTCGGCGGCGGGCGCGGCGGTCACGGTTGCGATGAGCGCAAAGCTCAAGAGAGTCAACAAAGAACGGTGGTGCGCCATCACGGTCTCCTGGGCACGGACATGCCCGTCGAAGGCAACGCGGGACACGAAACACAAAAGCCGATTATACGCGGGAAGGCCGGACATTTGACAGGCGGCCGCCGACCTTGGTATTCTTGCTTTCATGCGAGCGAACCTGAGCATCCGACTGTCTTCCGCGCTCACTCGATGGGTAGAAGAGCAAACGCGCAAGGGCGGTTTCGAGTCCGCCAGCGAATACATGCGCCGTCTGCTGCGCGACGAACAGAAGCGGCAGGCGCGGCAGGCCGTCGAGGCAAGACTCGCCGATGCGTCGGACAGCGGCGACCCCGTCCCAGTCACTGCCGCAACGTGGCAAGAGACCCAACGGAGAGTCGAAAAACGTATCCAGGCCGTCTCGGGGAAACGCCGACTCAATGGCAAACATCGTTGAGCGCCCCAAGGCTCGGGCGCGAGCTCGAGGACATCGCTGTCCTCATCGGCCAGGATCGTCCATTGGCCGCAAAACGTTTTGTCGCCGTCGTTCGCAAAACGTATGAGCGCCTCGCGGCATTTCCTCTAATGGGCGCCGTCTGGGAAGCGCTCGATCCTCGCTTCGCGAACATTCGCCACTTCCCACTCCCTCGGTATCCGAACTATGTGATTTTCTACCGTCCGATTCCCGACGGCGTCGAGATTCTGCACATTCTTCACGGTGCGCAAGAATTGGGCGCGATCCTCAAATCGGAAGAAGTCTGGGTCGCACCGCACCGCGCCGGGAACGCCGACGCCTACAAATCCTGCCACAGCCCCGAGTCGAATTGCTTCGGCGCATTCTCCAGCTCGGCGTCATCCATCTGGCTCTTGAAGCGCAGGCCGGACAAATCGACCGCCGGTTTGCGCTTTGGCGGCTCGGGCTTTTGTTCCACCGGCTCGTTGTCCTCGCGGTGTTTACGCCGCAGGTACAGCTTGATCGGCACGTCGTGGAACGGGAGGTTGTCGCGAAACGTCCTAATGAGATAGCGCTGGTAGGTATTGTCAAACAGCTCCGGGCCGTTGGTGAACAGCACGATGGTCGGCGGATTGGTTCCGACCTGAGTGGCGTAATAAATCTTCGGCCGTCTGTTCTGGCGCAGCGGCGGCGCCGTTTGCTCCAGCGCCTGCCGGAGCACCTTGTTCAGCTCGCCTGTGCTTACGCGGGCGCTCGCCTGCTTGTGAAGGTTCTGCGCGAGATTTAGCACCGCCTGCACGTTTTTGCCGTTCATCGCCGTGATGAACGCGATCGGCACGTAATCGAGACTGGGGAACGTCGCGCGCACATAATGCCCCATCTTGCCGGTGGGAGTGGGCACCATCAGGTCCCACTTGTTCACGACGAAGACGGTCGGCTTGTGTTGTTCGAGGACGTAGGCGGCGAGTTGCTTATCTACCTTGCTGATGCGCACGCGCGGGTCGAGAAAAAGCAGGACGACGTCGGCCCGGCGTATCGACCGTTCGGCGCGGGCGATGCTGTAAAACTCGATGTCGGAGCTGATGCTGCTCTTGCGGTGAACGCCGGCCGTATCGATGGCGACGAAAATCTTGCCGTCGCGTTCAAAACGAACGTCCACGCTGTCGCGCGTCGTGCCGGGGACTTCGCTGACAATCATGCGTTCCGATTGGGCCAGGTTGTTGATGAAGGTGCTCTTGCCCGTGTTCCGGCGGCCGACGATGGCCAGCTTGAGCTGCACGTCGAGGTTGGGCACGTCGGCGTCGGCCGGCAGACGTTCTTGAATGAGCCCGAGGAGTTCATCCTTATTGCGGTTGTGCAGGGCACTGACACAAATGAGCTTGCCGCGGCCCAGCTTGTAAAACTCCGCGGTGTTCGCGTCCACTTCCGGCGCATCGCACTTGTTGGCGACGCACAGGACCGGCTTGTTGACATAACGGAGCCGGCGGGCGACTTCCTCGTCGAGGTTTTGCAGCCCGGCGCGCGCATCGACAACAAAGAGAACCACCTGCGCCTGATCGATCGCCGCCTCGATCTGCCGTTCGACCTGCAGCGTGAGATTGTCCACGTCGTCGATGCCCATGCCGCCGGTATCGACCAACTCGAAGTAGCGCTCGTCGTTCTTGATGAGGGTCGAGACACGATCGCGCGTAACCCCGGCCGTCGGATCGACGATGGCGATCCGCCGCCCGGCGAGCCAGTTGAACAGGGACGATTTGCCCACGTTCGGCCGGCCTACGATCGCGACACAGGGAACTGGCACCGTGCGAGTCTCCGTCCGGAAGTTGCGAGTCCGCCGTTACAGCGGGGCAGGGCTTATCATTCTAACGGATTTTAGCACACGAGCTACCGCAAGATGGGCACATTGGCCGACAAATCACGGGACAAGCACGCGCGGGTCGCAACCGGAGCGGGCAGCGTAGGCCGCGGCGATGTCGTTGGCAACGTCTCGGCCGCGACCGGCGTGTGCCAGCATCACCACGGAACCGCCGAAGCCGCCGCCGGTCAAGCGGGCGCCGTATACGTCCGTTCGGGCACGCGCCAAAGCGACGAGGAGATCGATTTCCTGGACCGACACTTGGTAATCGTCACGCATGGAGCGATGCGAATCGTAGAAGAGTTCGCCCAGCCGACTCAAGGCGCCCGCGCGCATGGCCGCGACGGCTTGCAGGACCCGTTCGTTTTCGGTGATGACGTGCCGCGCCCGTCGGCGGAACGGCTCCGGCAGCGCCTCGACGCGGCGCAGCTCGGCAACGCCAAGATCGCGGAGCTGTTTGGCGCCAAGCAACGCACACGCCTGCTCGCATTCGGACCGCCGGGCGTTGTAGTCGCCGGCGGCGTGATTGTGGGCTACGCCGGAGTCGATCACGATGAGGTCCGTGCCGCGGGGCAGGGCAACACGCTCGTATTCCAGGCTACGGCAATCGAGGAAGAGAGCGGTCCCCTCGTCCGCGAGACTGGCGGCCATTGGGTCCATAATGCCGACCTGGGCGCCGACAAATTCGTTCTCCGAGCGTTGCCCAAGCCGGGCAAGCGCAACGTCGTCGAGCGGCAGCGAAAACGCCTGACGCAGCGCGCGCAGCAGACTCACGGACAAAGCCGCGCTGGACGAGAGCCCGCTGCCGACCGGCACGTTTGACTGAATCAAGGCGTCGAAACCAAGAATTGGCGGAGCCGACGCGCGGAGAAGGCGCGTCAAGCCTTGCACGTAGTCGATCCACGCGTGTGTCGCCGTTTCTTCGCCCAAGCGATATTCTTGCGTTTCCGCGGCGCTCTCACTGTGTACGCGCACGGTGTCATCCGCCCGAGCCGCCAATTGAACGCGCGTCCGCTGCGGGATCGCGGTCGGCAGGACGAAGCCGCCGTTGTAGTCGGTGTGCTCGCCGATCAGATTCACGCGGCCAGGCGCGTCGGCGGCGACCGATGGCTCCCGGTCGAAGAGGGAGTGAAAGTCAGTCATCAATAACCCAGCTCGACGCGTCCGCGCCGCCCCGATTCGTTTCGCCGACGCAAGCGCTCGCACATCGGAGACACGCGGTCTTGATTGCGCGCCTGGCAAATCCAGCCGCCGGGAGCGCTTCGCGAGACAATGGGGATAGTTTACCCATACCCTTGTTGGACGAGAACCCGCATTACCTGGAACTGGGGATTGGGCGAGCAGAGTCCTAAAGAAGACGATCCGTTCTTCCAGGCCTGCGCACCGCATTCAAGCCGTCGGATTAAACCGCGCACGGCCGCCACACGAGGATTTCTCCCTTGCCCGGCACCGACGTGTCGCCGGTGTAGCGCAGATACGACCCTTCCCGGACATCGACGGGGATGCGAAAGCCGGAGAATTGAAGATGTTCGGCGTAGAGCCGAAGGAACACGGGGTTGTACGCGCAGGCATAGGAAAACGTCGGCAGCAGTCGAAGGGGCGTTAGTGCGACGATGGTGCCCCGGACCATCCAGGCGCCCGTCCGTATCTCGGCGCCGCCCATCAAGACGATGGTGCCGCCTTTCATTTGCAATCCCGCGAAGTCACGGACTTGCCCCTTGACGGCGATGATTCCCCGACGCATCCGCATCCCGACTTCGATTCCCGCCGACCCTTCGATGAGGATGGTCCCGCCGTTCATCCCGGAGAGGCTGCCGCGGTACGCGGCCCCGATTTGTCCTCCCGCATCGCCGCCGACGCGTATCACTCCGCCCGTCATCTCGGCGCCGATCCAATCAGACACATTGCCAGTAACCGCGATCGTGCCGCCCTTCATGTAGGCGCCCAGGTGCATCCCGGCGTTGCCCGCGATGTTGATACGCCCGCGTGTCATGCCGCGGCCGATCCACTTCACTCTTCCAACATCCCCGCGGATCTCCAACTCCTCGCTCCCCGGGCCCTCGACCTCGAAGAAATCGTCTAGACGATACTGTCTCTTCCCCAGGACCACCGGCAGCGCGCGCACCGCGTCGTGTCCCAACGGCGCGAGCACGTCCGGTGTGAGGACCTCGGCTTCGAGCGGCACGTGGGGACGTTCTTTCAAGGTGAGGACGGTTTTGGTCGCCCGTTCGACTATAGGCATGGCCGGACCTCCGGGTGTTCGATCCGCTCCAGCTCCACGGGGTAGTTGTCAAACGACATCGTGTAGGTTTGCTGGAACAGCGGCCGGATAAAGTCCTCGACCTTCTCGTCGTAGGCGGGGCGCACCAAAAGCCCTTTGCCTTCGACGATCTTGCGAATCTCGCCTTCCTCGATCACCACCTCGCCCCCCTTGATGACGTAGCGCGGGTAGGCGAACATGCGAGCCACGTCCTTGCTTTCGTTGAAAATCGCGATGTCCGCGTCGGCCCCGACCCCGAGGTGTCCCTTCTGGGGCAGTCCCAGCGCCCGCGCCGGTCCTGCGGAGGTGATGATGGCGATCTCGGACAGCGTGTATTCGCGATCGAGCTCCGGCAGGACGATCCGCTTCAGCGCCTTGGGCGTGAGCTTTTTCAGTTGCTCGCGGCGGAAATCCGCGTCCATCAGGAGCTGGATGATCTCCGGATAGCGCCAGAACGCCGCCCCGTTGGGATGGTCGGTTGTGAGGTAGATCCGCCAGGGGTCGTTGATGAGTAACAGCAATTCCAGCCCGGTGGCCCATTGCACCGCGTTGACGAGGTTTTTTTCTTTGTACGTGTAGGGGACCACGCCGCAGCCTGTTTCGTTCTCCACGTCGATGTTGCCCCACTTCCGGCCGGTCAGTTTGTAGAGCAGATGCTGCCAGGGACCATCGGCCGTGATCGTCACCGTGTCGCCGAACAGGACGGCCCCCGCGTCGGTCGTGAGGTTCTTGCGGGCGTTGAACTCCTCGGCGATCTTGACCGACTCCGAGCGCATGGTGGGCCAGTCGTCGCCGCCATAGGCGTGGTATTGCAGGTGTGCCAGGTGGGCGCGATTGCCCTCCAGGACCTTCATCGTTTCCAGCGTCGTCTTGAAGTTGCCAGGGGCGCCGAGGTTGTTGCAGTGCAGGTGCAGCGGGTGGGGCAGACCCAGGCCGTCCACGATCCCAGCCAGGGCCGAGATGATTTGGGCCGGCGTCAACTTGCTGTAGCCGGGCACCGGCTCGAACAGACCCTTGGCGTCTTTGCCCCACTTCCACGCGGCCACGCCGCCGGGATTGACCGCCTTCACTCCATAAGCCTTGGCCGCCCAGATGTTCCACGCCGTGACGTGCCGGGCTCTTTCCAACTCGCCCTGTTCGATCAGGTCGAGCAGGATCTCGTTGTTGGCCATCAGCACGCAGGTGGATTTATCGACAATGGGGGTATCGCGCAGTTCCTCGTGGGTGTGCTTGGCCGAAAGAATCGGCATGGCCGCCTCGTTCACGGTGGTGTAGCCGAGGCCGGCGTAGAGGTAGCCGGTAACGTAGGTCGTCGGTGTCGCACCGCCGATCCCGCCGCGACGGATGGAAGTGCGGACGAACGGGGCGTTCCTGCGGTGATCTTCCGGGATCATCGCGCGGGCGAAGTTGAGCGCGGCGCCCGCGACGTGGGTGTGGATGTCCACGCCGCCGGGAAAGACGACCATGCCCGTCGCGTCGAGCGTGCGGCCGCCCTCCACGTCGGCGACGATGCGGCCGTCGCGGATGCAGATGTCCTTGACGACGCCGTTGACATTATTGGCGGGGTCGTAGACCTTACCGCCCGTAATTCGCAGCATGGCTCTCCCGCTCTGGTCCGACAGGCAGTCAGTTAGGCTCACAGTGTGAATCGATGACGTGCCCGATCGCTTTGATCACGTCACGCATGCCGACATCGCTCAGGATGCCGACCGGATTGGCTTCCAGGCTATCCTTGGAAACGAGGAAGATGTTTTCGCACTGCGCGACGCAATCCTTAGTGAAGCCAAACTGCCCTGTCTGGAAGGGCACGCAGTGGGGTAATGCGGACTGGACGGCAAGCTTTTGCGAAGTACACAAACCGACGACGAGCCGATCACCGCGATTCAGTTCCTCGCGCGAGACGATGATAACGGGATGTGTTGTCGCTTCGCCGAGGTCGGCCATGTAGATTTCGCCGGGATTCATGATTTAGTAGGGGTTCTCCTTAGCGAACCTCGACGCTTGCTTCATGGAGTAGCGCAACACAGCTTCCTGCTCGCGCCGGTCCTCCAGCGATTCTCGCATGTTCTGGTAGGGCGTAACCGCCCGTCCGCTCTAGCGTAACCGCTGTGATTGCAGGGCCTTGCAGCCCTGGGATACATAGTCGAGAGGGCCTCCTGCGGATAATCTTGCAGCTGACGAAGTCTGCAAACCCGCACGGAGGCCCGGCCATG
>JBGQKZ010000061.1:0-41193 GCA_041499805.1 Gemmataceae bacterium | reverse complement strand
TCCAGTAATTTCAAGAACAAACCCGGAATATCCGGCCACGACGTGGCACTATGTTTTCGCGCCGCACGCTCGACCCCACGAAAAACCGCGGAAAAGCCGGGGTGAGAGGTCGAAATGAGAGAGTAACTGTTGAAAACGAGTGAAGCGTAGCGCTGTTCAGCGGTCGATTGGCGACGAATGCCGCTGGCATGTACCAGTTCCGCTGCCTCAAGGTCCGTGCCGTCGAACTCTGTGAGCTTTGGCAAGGTGTTGAGATAGAGGCAAGCAATGTAGCGATGCCAACCCTCCAGGATCATGCCCTGGTAAACAGTGATGACCTGATCCTGGCCCCTACGGTGAATGTCGTCGATGAGTTCGGAAAAGGCATCGAAGTCGAGCCTCTGCCAAACCTTCCCATATGGGTGCTGAGTTGCCTGCTCCCGCCTGATAAGGCGGTCCAGTGCCTCAACGGTAACGGTAGGTTCCGCTGTGGGCGTTGGCGATGGAGAGGTTGTAGGCGGTGCAGTGCGCTCTTCAGATGATACGTCGGGAGAAGAGTTACTGGCGTCACGCTTGGGTTGTGTGCGAGCTTGCTTCTTATTTGACACGATAGCACCTACGAAAAAGCCGGAGTCTCAGTAAAGACCCCGGCTCTTGCGTTAGATGCCGGTTTGATGGGAGCAACGGAGGGCTTATAAGCTCGCTGAATCAGCTAGAATCAGTGTCTTCGGCTTGGCTGTTTGCTTCCCGGTCAACGTGCCAAATCATACCACGATTTGTGATCCTTGTAAACCGAATGTCGTGAATCCCAACCCTCCCAAAAAGACTTTATTCTGGTCGCAGATCGTGGTAGAATCCCTTCCTCAACTGCACAGGTAACGCCCCGATGAGTTATCGGGAGGGGCAGCGACACTTGGCGAGCGAAACATCTCTGCCATAGACCGCCCCGCCAGCGACACGAAAGACCCCTGGACAGGACCGCTGAGGTTCCGTCGAGGGGTTTTTTCGTGTCCACACCACAAGAAGGTCTGCTGCAAGAAATCTTGAATCGCCTTACTGCCATCGAAGCTCTACTCGGCTCACGTTTCGGTGAAGGTCGCCTCACCGAGCGAGAGGAGCATATTCTCGAAGCCCTTGGCAAAAAGAAGCTGACCGGCGAAAAAGTCGCAGAGGCGGCTGGCTACGAGTACGACGGGCATTTCAAGAACTTACTGTCCTCGCTGGTGAAGCGGGGCATTCTTGTGAACGATCATCCGTGTTATCGAAACCCGAAGTCAGGTCTTGGTCAGGACTGACCCACTCCGTCTTTTCTGGTTGAATGTAGGGGCGTTGCGGGGCAGTAGGCTTGTTCGTCCGGCAGCTCCTTGCGAGTAATCGCAGGCAAAACAACCTGTCGAGGCGACATGAAATCCTACTGCACCGCACGTTTTTCCAAAGTTTACCTTCACGGCCACGGTGGATGGCGGCGAGATCGGCCTGCCTCAGTTGATCGCCCAGGCAGTCATGAACCACGGTGCTGCCTGCGAAGTGCGGCTTTGTGCTTCGGTAACGGGATCATCGCTCGAATACAGGACACTACACCAGGAGATTTGTCATGAGCAAGTTTGTTGAGTTCACAGCCTATGGCTGGGATAACAAGTTAATGGCTGCCAAAATTGTGCAAGTGCCTAGCGGCACAACACAGCAGGCATTGAACACGTTGACTGACATCTTCGAGGAAGACCTGTTGTGTAGGTTCTTCACGAATGAAGATGACTTTATCAACACCGTCGTAACATGCGAGATGGCCGGTGAACAGTCACCAGATTACGAAGCCTCGATTGATGAGGCAGGAGAATGGGACTTACGACCGCTATAGCGTCCCCCGCTGGAGCCGACGCACCAGGAGGCACGCAATGACCGATGGCAGCACACAGGAAGCGCACCTGTCGCAGAAGATTCGCCGGTTGGCCGCAAAGCACGACCTCGTGGCCCGGAAATCCCGCAAGGATGGCAGATGGCGCTTCACCGACTTCAACAACACGTTGAAATCGCCGGACCAGGGACTTGATGACCAGAAGGCCCTTGAGTTCCTAACCACCGACTAAACGTGCGGCTCGCCGATTGTCGGCGGCATCCATGTTGCGTTCCTGACCAGCGCCGAGATGCGGTCCATCGCAAAGGAGAAACAATGAAAAAGCGCAAAACGAAGTACCCGGTCGGCACGCTGGCCTACTACGGTCCCGATAACGTCAAAGCCACAAAGATCGTCACCGGGGTTTTCCGCTCGGAGAACGCCGAGCCGATCATCAGGCAATATGTCGCCTCGGACTGCCTCGACAACGAGAAAATCCAAAAACAGATCAACGAGTTCTTCGCCGACCACGGCGTAAAAACGATCCTTCATCCTGACGGCAACATCGGTTGCCCACATGAAGAGGTCCAGGACTATCCCAGAGGGGAAGATTGCCCCTTTTGTCCGTACTGGAGAGGAAAGCAGTAGCCGCATCCCGGTACGTCAATTTGCCACGAGCTAGGCCCATCCGTTCTGGGTGGGCCTCTTCAAGAAAGGAACCGAACATGGAAAAGAACACTGGCGAGGTCGTGATGACATTGTGTCTCTTGGGCGAGAACGAATTCCAGCGCCTCACGGATCGGGGTTTGCTAACAAAGCATTACGCTGACTACATCGAGGAGTTCTATTGCCTTCAGGCGCAAGCCAACAGGAAAGGGTACAAGGTCGTCGTTCTCGTATTCAGCGAGGCCAGCTTCAATGAGTACATCAAGCGGTATGGACACGAGCCAGTCACCGGGGACGAATACGCCAAAGCACGGGCAGGGTGGGCGCACTGGTTTGTAACAAGCGACCCCAAGCGCTTTGGGGTTTAGCAGGGAGGCCGGTCTTTAACGAGAAGGCAGAAGTTGGCTGACCGGCAACGTCGCCTCGACGCCCTAGCAGTAGAGTCCTCCAGGTGACAGGATCGAAACTCATGAAACACAACATCAACGTCGAGATTCAACAGGCTGACGGCCACGCTGATCTCAATATCCCGGTGGAACGACTTGAGGCCATCGCCCAGGAGGTTGCCTAAACTGGCCTCGACGCCGTTCCCCGAACTGTCGTCTTGGAATACCAGTGGGGCGAGATCGGCATGAACATCATGGTTCGCCGATTGTCGGCGGCGCAGTTTCATGTCGTGTTCCTGACCCGTGCTGAGATGCGGCCCATCGTGAAGGAGAAGCAATGAAAAAGCGAAAATCGACAGGACTCCAATATGACGCTCAAAGAAATTCATGAATACATCGGCCCGTTGCTTCATGATGAAAGTTTCGCCAACCAATCTGCAACGCTGATTATTCACTGCTCCGATGGCGACATTACCCCATCCATAGCAGAAAGCGCCCCCGACGAGATCGTGGCGAAGTTCGAGCGAGAGCGCCGGATGCTCCCACACAAACAAGTTAAGGTCAAAGTGGGAGACATGGAAGACGACGTAGACGAGGAGTTGGCTCCGTTGATCGAGGAACTGTGGAAGGCAAAGATCGCAACCCACATGTCCTGCCAGGAGAATCCTGTCGGCTTCGCTTGGATTGTGTTTAACTCGGCAAACGACCTTTGCATGTTCTTGAACATTGTCGGCGACTACGAACCGACCTTTGAAGACAACCTGTATAGCCGACTGAACATGGTTTCGGAGAACCACGACAGTTGGTGGGAGTACGACATGCTTTTGTACGAATATGGCTTTCAGGAAGCGGAAGGCGGTGCAGAAGAGTCGCACGATGGAGTACCGGCCTATGACATTTTGCCGTCAATCCGGTTTCCCCGTAGTGAGTTGCCCATCTTGCTCAAGCGAATGACCGAGCAGAATGCGGAAGACCAAGAATGGCTCAAGGAGTTGGATTGAGAAGATCATCACGACATTCCTTGAACCTGCGACACCACTTCCCCGAAATCAAGACCCTCTTCTTTCCCCGCTGGGACCGGCACAACCTCTGGCGGATCAGCACGAGGTCGAGGCGAAAGGTACACGGCCACTGCGACCCGGAGCGACGGGTCATCGCAATCGTGATCCAGCACGAAGACCCGGACGAACAGGACAAGCTGCTCATTCATGAAATCTGTCATGCCGTCGTGGATGGAAGTCACGGTAAGAAGTGGCAGGACCGCATGGAGCGAGCGGCGAAAAAAGCCGACGAGCTTGGCCGAGACGTGCTGGCGAAAATGCTTCGGCAGGAGATCGCCGAGTACCAGGAAGCGACGACCAGCTTGGAGGTCGCTTACAACCAAATCCGTGATGCCCTCAGCGACTACCCCGACCTCACCTTTCCACAAATCAAGCGGTGGTTGGCAGACCAGTACGGCCTGCTCGTGTCCGAGGTCTGCACAAGTTTCAGACGAGCGAAGGCAGTGTTTCAAGAGGCGAAGCGGGACGCCCTGGATGCAAGGGCGCTGAAGGCGGCGTGGTTGAAGGAAAACGGCGAGGAAACGAAGTAAAAGGCTCGATGGCTCTCTATGTTGGCGTGGCATTGAACCGTCAGCCATCCAGGATCACGAGGAGCAAGAGCATGAAGAAAGCCGCCGTCTACATCCGTGTGGGGAACGCCGCTCAACTCAGCGCCGACCGCCAGCGTGAAGAACTCCACGCCAAGTTTGGCGACACGCACGAGATCGTCGCCGAGTACCAGGACACTGGCCCCGGCAGCAGTTCCTTGAAGAAGCTGCTCGAAGACGCCGCCCAGGGCAAGTTCGACGTGCTGCTCTGCACCGACATCACCCGGCTCGCCCGGCGTCTCTCGCCGGAGGTCGTCACGGCGCTCCGGGACGCCGGGGTGCGGGTGATGACAGCGAACAGAGGCGAGGTCCAGGACGCTGATTTGCTCACCCAGACGGTCATCACCCAGAGCGCCAAGACGTATTCGGAGTGGATGAGCGACCGGATCAAGCAGGGCATCCGGGCCTCGAAGAACGCTGCTTCGAGGAAGCGCCCGACGCCAAAAAAGTGATTTACAACCGAGATTCGACGTGATAACATATCGAGATCAGTGCTGGGGTCTACTTTTGTGGCCGCTCTGCTTGCCCCCAGCCTGCCTTGCCTCGGACGACGGCCCGAAACCGAGCAGGCGATCTCGACCACGCCATTGTGCGTGAAATGGAGATTGTCTGCTCATGGTTGCCGTAACAAATCTTGCTGATCGTCCGAACCCCAACGGTTTTCCCGGCGTGGCGACCGCCTGCCCGGTGAAGGTCATCCACGGGGCCAGCGAACTCAAACTGACAAATGTGGTCGGGCGTTCGGTTGCGACCATTCACGTCTGGACTCGTGACATTCTGAATGCGCCTCGGTGGTGCGTGCCGTTCATCAACGGCCAGCGTGTCGGACGCCATCACCGAGTTCGTCCCGGTGACACGGTTGAGTTCGTCTATCCCTGGGGGTTCAAGGGCAGCGATGAGCCGATGTCTGCCCAAGAACTGATGGCTTGGCGGGGACTCACCGCCGAGCAATACGAGCAGCTTCTTCAACGTGGGCTTCCATCCGTCCGGCGTAAGGACCGGGAACTTCTTCATTCTCGTGAAGCGGTCAAGGAGTGGTTTTCTGTTGTCCCGCCCGGCGCACCGAAATGGATCACGGGCAATGAGATTGAGGATACGCTCCGAGTCTGGCAACGGTATTACCGACAACTCCTGACCGCCGACGACGCTCTGGAAATCCTGATTAACGTCCACAATCTTTTTGACGTGATGTTCCCGAAGGTCGGCGAAGGCAAGGAGGCGGTCGAATGAAGAAAAAACAATTCATCGCCCTGGCACGGGTCAGCAGCCGGGAACAAGAGCGAGAAGGCTTCTCTCTCGACATCCAGGTGGACGCCCTCAACCTCGAAGCCGAGCGGCGAAAGGGCAAGATCATCAAGCTCTGGCGTATCGCCGAGACAGCCAGCAAGACGGACGAACGCAAGACCTTCAAGGAATTGATCGCCTTCGCTAAGAAATACGCCGCCGAGCTTGACGGAATCTTGTTCTACAAGATTGACCGGGCGGCTCGAAATCTGTTCGACTACGTTGAACTTGAGCGGCTGGAGTCTGAATTCGATGTGCCGTTTTTTTCCGTCACACAGCCCACCGAGAATACGCCCGCAGGCCGGATGCAGCGACGTATGCTGGCGAGCATGGCGAGCTTCTACACGGAGCAGCAATCGCTCGACGTAAAAGGAGGCGTGAAGCGGCGGGTCGAAGAAGGTCTATTCCCGCAAAAGGCTCCTTACGGCTACCGAAATATCCGAGTTGAAAAACGAGGTCTTGTGGAGGTCCATCCCGTGAATGGCCCAAAAGTCACCAAGCTGTTTGATCTGTACGCATATCATCATTTGTCCCTCGATGGTCTTCAGGACCGTCTCTACCAGGAGGGCATCCACTACAGAGATTCCGTGCCTCGATTTCCCCGCAGCAAGCTCTACGCCATTCTCAAGGATCGGGCATACATCGGGGACGTGAAGTATCAGGGCCAATGGCATCCAGGCACGCACAAGCCGCTGGTTGACCGGGTGACGTTCGACAAGGTGCAAGTGCTGTTGGGAGAGAAAGTCTACCGCTCTCACGAACTCACCTACGCCGGTGGGCTGATTCAGTGCAAACACTGCAACGCCATCGTCACCGGAGAGTCGGTCGTCAAGAAGACGACCGGCAAGGAATACGTCTATTACCGCTGTTCGCAGTACAACGCTCCGGGCCATCCACGGGTCAGGCTCAACGAAGAAAAGATCGACCGGCAAATTCTGGCAATCTTCGACACGATGCGCATCGAGCAGGCTGACGTGCGGGAATGGTTCGTGTCGCAACTGCGAGTGCGGACGAGCTACGAGCAGGAAGATGGACGGCGTAAGGCGGAAGAAATCCAGCGGCAACTATCGCTCCTGCGTCAGCAGCAGGACCGCCTTCTGAACCTCCGTCTCATGGGCGAGATTGACGAGAGAACGATGGCCGAAAAAGCGACGGAGCTTCGTGATCGAGTGGCGATGCTCAAGCTCCAGTTGGACGCCTGCGATCTGGGGCGGGATGAAAACGCCGAAATTGCGGTCAAGGCTTTTGAACTTTCGCAAAATCTTCGTGCGAAATGGCTTACGGCTGACTACTCGGTGAAGCGTCGGTACTTGGAAATTGTCTTTTTGAACTTCGTTCTCGATGACGTAACTCTCGTCCCGACAACAAGAAAGCCCTTCGACATGGTTGCCGAAGGGCTTCTTGTCTCGTCAAGTCGGGGCGACTGGATTCGAACCAGCGACCTCCTGAACCCCATTCAGGCGCGCTAGCCAAACTGCGCCACGCCCCGAGTTGGCGTTTGCATGGAACGCCAACGGTGATTGTTACCACGGGCCGGCGCGCGTTGTCAAGTCCTCGCCATTTTGACCGCTCTACGGCGTCTACCTGCCTTTTCACATTGCCGACCAGGGTGAGGTATCGCCGGCGCGATTCGGCTTGACCGGCTTGCGGGATTTCGACTATGCGCCGAGTACCGTCCGTCGCTGCTGGCGGCAGTCGCCACGGCGCAGGCGGAACCGGGAAAGGCATGGCGGCATGAAGCAGACTTTTCCCAGCGGGCTTCGTCTAGGGGAAGGTGGGACACGGACCACGGTCCATGACGTCCCGGGGACAATGGGCGGCCGCGTCATGAAGGGACCTCACAACCCGGCCGAGTTTGCCGAACGGCTCTACGCCGCCGAGTCTCTTTGCGCCCTGGCGCCGGCTGCAAGCACGACGGTGGATGCTGAGCCCTATTCGCTTCAGTGGTTTCTCAACATCGAGGACCAGCGGCACAACCGGGGGGGCCGATGGATTCCGCGTCTGCTCGAATTCGCCAAACATAACGGGGAGACACTGCTCGGCTTGGGCAACGGCCTCGGCACGGATTGGGTGCAGTATGCGCGGCATGGGGCGGCGGTGGTCGTGTGCAGCTCGTCCGCGGATCAATTGTCGCTGATCCGCCGAAACTTTGAGCTGCGCGGCTTGAGCGGCCGTTTTCTGCACGCGCGGCCGACATCCCTGCCCGTGCAGAGCGCATCGGTCGACGTGGTTTGTGCCAGTAGTTTCTTGCAGGAGACGTTTGATCGCGTCGCAGCGGTCGAAGAGATTCATCGAGTGCTTCGGCCGGGCGGAAAGATCTTGGCGGTCGCGCCGGCCCGCTACGATGTGGCGTTTTGGACGAATCTCTGTTTTGGTTGGCTGCACGGCTGGCGCCGGCCGGCGCCAGGCACGCCGCCGGCCGGGCGGTTAAGCGCGCGCGGGCTCCGGCGGCTCTTTCACCGTTTCGTCGAGCATCGCGTTCACAAGCGGCAATTGCTGCAATCGGAGCTGCCTTACTTATGGCGCGGCTGGCCGATGCCGCTCATGCAGCGCTGGATGGGCCATGTGCTCGTCATGAAGGCATTCAAGCCTCTGAGCGCCTCCTTGGCTATAAAGGCTGCCGCCTAGCTCCGTAGAACAAGCTGCCAGCTTGTTCCACCTCGACAAAAATGAAAGCGGCCCGCGAACCGAAGTCCGCGGGCCGCGTGTTGCGCAAAAAAATCGAGGTAGTGGCTCCCAGCGCGAGGCGGCAACCCAACGCGGGCGCCGCCCAGCCACTACCTCGAAGCGTCGCTGTGGATGAGTTCCACAACGGAATCAACCCTAGCCGACTCCCCCCGCCGTCGCAAGAGAATCAAAACGGGTGATTATCGCTTTTTGGCGACTCTGCGCGCTCTGGTAGCGACTGGTCGGGTGATAGTGGATTTGCCGGTGGTCCGAGCCCACAACTCGTCCCCGTTTTTGGAATCTGAGAACCGGGCCAGGCGTCGTGGCCGGCGTCACGAGTAACTGGAGGCGAAGGCAGACAACCTGTCACCTTTTCCCGATAATGGCGACAATCGAGTGCGGCAGTTGACGCTTAACGAGGAGGTCGTTCGTCCTTGCTGGCCATCGAAGGTATACCGATCGAGGACACGTTCGCCGAAGCGTTTCCGATGACGGCGGCGCGGCTGATTGTCACGGCCGAGACCGCCGGCTGGGCGCGGACGGCGGGACAGGTTTCCACCGGGTATGCGGCGTCGGTCATCGGGTGCGATGCCGAAGCAGGGATTGAACGAGAGCTTTCACCCGATGAGACACCCGACCTTCGGCCTGGCGTTAGCTTGCTGTTGTTTGGCTTCAACCGCGACGGTTTGCAAAAGGCCGCCATCAATCGCGTGGGCCAATGTATTCTGACATGTCCCACAACCGCGTGCTTCAACGGGTTAGCCGTGGTGAAGGAGAAGGCGATTCGCATCGGCGGCAACCTGCGTTTCTTCGGCGACGGGTTTCAAGTCAGCAAAAAGCTCGACGGCCGGCGTTACTGGCGTCTGCCCGTGATGGACGGCGAGTTTGTGTGTGAAGATTTCTTCGGTACTACCAAGGGCGTTGCCGGGGGCAACTTTCTGATCGTTGGGGAAACACAGGCCGCCGCGCTGGGCGCCGCTGAAGCGGCCACCCATGCGATCAGAGAATTGCCGGGTGTCATTCTTCCGTTTCCTGGCGGCATCGTACGCAGCGGCAGTAAGGTCGGCAGTCGCTATAAGAAACTGCGGGCCAGCACGAACGACGCGTATTGTCCGACGCTGCGCGGCCTCACGACGACGGCGCTCCCGGACAATGCCGGCGCGGTGTACGAAATCGTCATTGACGGGCTTGATCTAACCGCCGTGGAGGAAGCGACGCGCGTCGGCGTGCGTGCTGCCTGCCGTCCCGGCGTGCTCCGCATCAGCGCCGGGAATTACGGCGGAAAGCTAGGACCGTTTCATCTGCATCTGCACAAACTGCTCAGCACGTGAACGCGGGATCCGTCACGCAACGCGAGGGGGATGAGCGCAGGACTCTTGCTCAGAGGTTGGGATGCCGAAACAGGACGGAGCACGCATTGCCATCCTTGGCGCCGGGCCCATCGGCCTGGAGGCAGCACTCTATGCCCGCCGCCTCAACCTTCCGGCAACGGTCTATGAGCGCGGTCGGGTCGGAGAGCATTTATTGCGTTGGGGTCACGTTCGGCTCTTCAGCCCGTTTGCCATGAATACGACGCCGCTCGGCCGGGCTGCCATTCTGGCGGAGAATCCGCAGCACTCGTTTCCCGCGGATTCCGAGTGCATCTCCGGCCGGGAGCATCACGCAGCATACTTCGCGCCTCTGGCGCGAACAAGTGTGCTGAAAGACGTCCTGCGCACCGAGACCCACGTCATTGCCGTCGGCCGCCGTGGCCATCGGAAGACGGACTCCGGCGACCTGCGCGCGAAACAGCCGTTTCGCCTTCTCGTGCGCGACGCGAAGAAGCTGGAACGCTGCGACGAAGCCGATGTCGTGCTCGATTGCACGGGCGTCTACGGCCAGCACCGCTGGCTCGGCGACGGCGGCATCCCCGCGGTTGGGGAAGGCGCTGCGGAGACGCAGATCGTCTATAACCTCGACGATATTCTCGGCGAACGGAAGAGCTTCTACGCGGGCAAAAGCGTCCTTTTGGTGGGCGGCGGCTTTTCCGCAGCCACCTCGGTCTGCAATCTTGCGCAACTGGCGGACGAGCAGCAAGCGACGTGGGTCACGTGGCTGGCCCGTTGCACCAGCACCCAACCGCTCCGCCGAATTGCCAACGACCCGCTGCGTGAACGCGATCGCCTCGCCGTCCGCGCCAACACGCTGGCAACACGCGGCGACGGCAATGTGGAGTTCCACAATCAATCCGTGGTCGAGAGCATTGAATCGCTCGGACCGGACAGAGGCTTCAAGGTCAGCGTCCGTTGTGGCGGCAAGCAGCGCGTGTGGGAAGTGGATCGGATCGTTGCCAACATCGGTTATCAACCCGACTCCCGGCTCTACCGTGAGTTACAGGTCACAGAACAACCGGCCAGTCAATCCCCCGCCGCCAACAGTCCCGGGCCAAGCGGCACGCGGACCTCGGAGCCGGGCTTCTTCGTGCTGGGCGCGAAGAGCTACGGCAGGAACTCCCATTTCCTTCTGCGGGATGGCTTCGTTCAAGTACGTGAAGTGTTCGCGCGCGTCACGGGTAAGGCGGAACTTGACTTGTACAGGAGATGAGCGTTAACCCACCCATAACCACCGTTAACCACCGCCGTTTTGCGCGTTTTAATCTTTGTGTTCTTGACGTAAAATACGTGCAACTAGATACTTGTGGTTATTCTGAGAACGCCGTGAACGAGTGGATCCGGATTTAAGACAGTTAAGTCCTTGTAGCACTGAATGATGTGGCACGGGAGGCGAGTCGTTAGAAAAACGAGCGAGTCTTAAACATCACGGCTGCAAGCGCTTGCGACTACGTCACCGCACCCAATATGCGATCCCATTTTTGACAGAACGTAATTTTTTTCGCCAAGGCTTTGCGAAACGGGACCAGGACGGCCTGGTTGAAAACAGCGGTCATATGCGGTCATGTCAACTCTCCGGACGCACGTCCCCGTTCTTGTCACCGGCGGGGCAGGTTTCATCGGCAGCCACCTTGTCCGCCTGCTCGTTGAGCGCGGCGAACGGGTTCGTGTTTTCGAGCATCCCGCCGCGTCCGTCGCTCACCTGCCGCTCAACAAGATCGAGTTGATTCGCGGCGATATTCGCGATCGCGCCGCCGTGAAAGAAGCGGTCCAAGGTTGCCGCGACGTCTACCATCTCGCCGCCAACCCGAAACTCTGGACCCAGTGCCGCGGCCACTTTCGGCAGGTCAACTACCTCGGCGCCGTAAACGTGATCGAGTGGGCATTGGCCGCGGGCGCTCGCCGCGTCGTACACACCAGCACGGAGAGCATCCTGACACGTGCCGCGCAAATGGGCTCCATCCGAGAAGAGCAGGACGTGTCGCTAAAGGACGCCATCGGTCCCTATTGCCGGTCCAAATTCCTCGCCGAGCGTTTCGCCCTGCGCTTGGCGCGCGCGGGGGCGCCGGTCGTCGTCGTGAACCCGACGGTCCCCGTCGGCCCCGGCGACTGGGGTCAATCGCCGCCCACGCAAATGGTGCTCGACTTTTGCCGCGGCGGCAGGCGCGAGTACCTTGACGGCGAGATAAACCTGATCGACGTGCGCGATGTCGCAGAAGGCATCTTCCGCGCCATGGAGCGTGGCCGACCGGGTAGGCGCTATTTGCTCGGCCACGAGAATCTGAGCATTCTCGAAGTTTTCCGGACACTTGCGCGCCTAACCGGATTGCCGCCGCCCACACGGCGGGTGCCGTACCCGGTCGCCTGGACCGCCGCGATGCTCAGTGAGTTTTGGGCCGACGTGGTGACACACCGGCCGCCCGCCGCGACGGTGACCGGGGTCATGCTCACGCGCCGGGTGATGCATTTCGATGCCCAACGCAGTTTGGATGAACTCGGCATCCGCCCTCGACCCGCCGAAGAATCGTGCCGCGATGCACTGGGCTGGTACCGAGAAATCGGTTGGCTCCCGCGCATTCGCGCCTCAAAAAAGTAATTGACTCGCCAAATTGCCTGTCTTACCGTAGGTTGGTTGAGAAGTGGCCTTCCCGCCGCGAGCGTACCCCCCCAAGCTGTCCCCAGCCGTGTGTTCGCCCTCACCGTTTCTCATAGTGACGCCATTGCCGGCTCTGAACCGCGCCGATCGCGGTCGTGCGAGTCGCTGTTTTCACAGAGGGAGAAGGCGAGATGCGAAGCAAAAGCATCGTGACTTGGCAGGATGATCCCGCGCACTTCCGCCGGCCGACGCGCCGCAGCTTTTTGCACGTTGGCCTCGTCGGCGGTCTGGGATTGTCGCTCGACCAATTCTTCCGCCTGCAAGTCGCTCAAGGACAAACGCCGGGCGCGAAGGAGCCGCCGGCCAAGTCCCTCATCCACATCTTCTTGCCGGGCGGCATGGCCCACCAGGAATCGTTCGATCCAAAGCCGTTCGCCCCGGTCGAGTACCGCGGCGAGATGGGCTCGATTCCCACGAAGATTGACGGCGTCGTCTTCAATGAGTTCTTGAAACAAACCGCACAGATTTCGGACAAGATCGCCGTCTGCCGGTCGATGACGCACGGCGAAGCGGCCCATGAGCGCGGCACGCACAACATGTTCACCGGCTACCGGCCCAGCCCGGCGCTGACGTTTCCCAGCATGGGCAGCGTCGTGTCGCACGAACTCGGCGTCCGCAATAATCTGCCGCCCTACGTTTGCATTCCCAGCCAGCCGACCACCTACGCGGGCTCCGGGTATCTCTCGTCGGCATTCGCTCCTTTCAGTCTCGGCAGCGACCCGGCGAACCCCGGATTCACCGTGCAAGACTTGAATTTGCCGGGCGGCGTGGACGATAAGCGGTTCACGACGCGCAAATCGATGCTCGAGGCCGTGAACGACCACTTCGCGAAAAAGGAAAAGGCCGATAACCTCGTCGCGATGAATACGTTTTACCAACGCGCCTACAGCCTCATCAGCTCGCAAGCCGCCCGCGAGGCGTTCAACATCAACGCCGAAGCAGCGCCGGTTCGCGATGAATACGGACGCAACGCCGCCGGGCAGCGGATGTTGTTGGCTCGCCGTTTGGTCGCGGCGGGCGTCCGCTTCGTGTCACTGACCTACGGCGGCTGGGACATGCACGTGCAGATCAAGGGGGGCATGCAGGGCCAGCTACCGGCGTTCGATCAGGCATTTGCCGCGCTGATCCGCGACCTCGACCGCACCGGCCTGCTCAATTCCACGCTCGTGATGATCTCCTCCGAGTTCGGCCGCACGCCCAAAATCAACGCCACCGCGGGCCGGGATCACTGGCCGAAAGTCTTCAGCGTCGTCCTCGCCGGCGGTGGCATCAAGAAGGGCTTCGCCTACGGCGCCTCCGACGCCACCGCCTCCGAGCCGGAAAACGATCCGCTCACCGTCGAGGATTTGGCGATGACGGTTTATCACCAGCTCGGCATCAACGCCGAAAAAAAGCTGATCGCGCCGGGGAATCGGCCAATCGACATTGTGCGCGAGGGGAAGGTGCGGAAGGAATTGATCGGATAGAATGGCGTCCAAGCGCGACTCGAATTGCCGCTTCGCCTTCGTCGGCCGAATCTCCCTGAAAGGAGAGCAAACCACTCATGGACCTGCCGAATCAACTGGCTGAAATCGCGAAACTAAGTGTGGAAGAGCGGATCCAACTTGTTCAAGCGATTTGGGACACGATTCCAGAGGACGCGCTACCACCTTTGAGCGACGCCATGAAAGCGGAACTTGACGCCCGAATTGCGGAGATGGCGGCGAATCCTGATGACGAGTTTTCCTGGGACGAGGTCGTCACGCATGTGCGGGGCAACCAATGAGCCTTCCGGTCACGATCCGCCGCGTCGCTCGCAGTGAAATCAAGGAGGCGCACGATTGGTACGAGGGTCGGCGCAAAGGGCTCGGGGAGCGTTTCCTGGACGCAGTCAAGGATACAATCCGGCGCGTGGGCCAAACTCCGGAGATGCACCAGATAATCTATCGCGATGTCCGCCACTCGTTGGTGCCAGGATTCCCGTACGCGGTGTATTATCGCGTCTTGAAAGCCAAGGTCGTGGTGGTCGGCGTCTGTCACTCCAGCCGAAATCCGGAGACTTGGCAGTCACGCAACTAACAAGGACGCGCAGCTGGATCACGGGCCTATTGTTGTCGGCGCGGCCACGAGGCGTTGAGTTTTCATCATGCGATACACGGTAGCACTTCTCGCAGGCGGGCTTCTTTGCATGCCGAGCGAGGCCGCCACTCCTGTTCTCGGCGGCATCGCTCCACGCGGCGCCCAGCGTGGCACGGATGCCGTCCTCCAGTTCAACGGCGCCCGCCTCAACGACGCCAAGGAAATCCTCGTCTACTACCCCGGCATCACGGTCACCAAACTGGAAGTCGTCAACGACAACCAGGTCAAAGTCATAGCCAAAATCGCCGCCGATTGCCGATTGGGCGAGCATGTCTTCCGCCTACGCACAGCGAGCGGCATCTCCGAGCTGCGCACCTTCTGGGTCGGCGCCCTTCCCGTGATTGACGAGAAGGAACCGAACAGCGAGTTCACCGCCCCGCAAAAGATTCCGCTCAACGTGACGATTCACGGGGTCGTCGATGCCGAAGATGTGGATTACTTCGCATTCGAAGCGAAGAAGGGCCAGCGCGTCAGCGCCGAGATCGAAGCGATGCGACTCGGCGAAACCATGTTTGATCCGTACATCGCGATTCTCGACAGTAAACGTTTTGAATTGGCTGCCTCCGACGATGCGCCGCTCTTGGGACAAGACGGCGTTGTTTCCGTCATCATTCCCGCGGATGGCGCCTACGTTGTTCAGGTCCGCGAGAGCGCCTACGGCGGCAACGGGGCGTGTCGTTATCGGCTGCATGTCGGCACCTTTCCGCGGCCCACCGCAGTCGTGCCCGCCGGCGGCAAGCTCGGGGAGGAAGTCGAGGTGACGTTTCTCGGCGACCCGTCCGGACCGATCAAGCAAAAGGTAAAGCTTCCCGCGGCGATGCCGAGCGAGCCGTTTGGCGTCTTCGCACAAGACGCGGGCGGCATCGCGCCGTCGCCGATCAAGTTCCGTTTGAGCGACTTCGGCAACGTCGTCGAAACGGAAAACAACAACGCGCAGCAGACCGCGACGCCTGTGCCCGACCTGCCCATCGCGCTGAACGGCGTGATCTCCAAGCCCGGCGAGGTCGATCACTTCAAGTTCAAAGTAAAAAAGGGACAGGCGTTTGACGTCCATTGCTACGCGCGCCGGCTCGGCTCGGCCCTCGACTCCGTGATGGCGATTTCCGTCATGGGCGGCGGCGCGATCATCGCCAACGACGACGCGGTCGGGCCCGACAGCTATTTCCGCTGGACGGTTCCGGAAGATAAGGAATACGTCCTGACGGTAACGGATCATCTCGGCAAGGGCGGGCCGAATTACTTCTACCGCGTTGAGTTCACCCCAATTGTGCCGCGTCTGACGGTGACGATTCCGAAGGTGGACATTTTCGGCTACTCGCAAGAACGCCAAACCATCGTCGTGCCGCGGGGCAACCGGTTCGCGACGCTGATCGCCGCGAATCGCTCCGACTTCGGCGGCGAGTTGGCTCTTGGCAACGCGGCATTGCCCGCCGGCATCACGATGCACTGCGAAAACATGCAGGCGAACTTGAATGTCGTCCCGGTCGTCTTCGAAGCCGCCCCGGATGCAACAGCGGCCGGTACGCTTGCTCAGCTCACGGCGAAACACGCCGATCCAAAGATCAATATCGCGGGCGGTTTCGAGCAAACGGTGATTCTGGTAGGCGTTCCGAATCAAGGCGTCTATTGGAAACACGACGTGCAGCGCGCCGCGGTCGCCGTCGGCGAGGAAGCGCCGTTCAAGGTCAGCATCGTCGAGCCGAAAGTGCCGCTCGTTCAGAATGGCTCGATGAATCTGCGGATCCTCGTGGAGCGAAAACCTGGCTTCAAAGCGCCGATTACGATTCTGCCGCTCTTCAATCCACCGGGCGTCGGCTCAGCCGCGTCCGCAGTCATTCCTGAAGGGCAGAACGAAACGCTCCTGCCGATCAACGCCAACGGCGGCGCACAGTGCCGCAAATGGAAAACCGCGGTGCTCGCCACCTCCGACGCCGGCAAGGGACCGATCTGGGTATCATCGCAACTCGCCACGCTCGAAATCGCGCCGCCCTATGTGGCCTTCGCGATGGAGCGCGCCGCCGGCGAACAAGGCAAAACCACGGACTTGTTCTGCAAGATCACGCAAACGACCGCGTTTCCCGGCAGCGCGACCGTCAAGCTTCTCGGCCTCCCCGCGAAGGTCGCCGCGCCCGACGTGCAAATCACGAAAGACACGAAGGAAGTGGCTTTCAAAGTGACGCTCGACAAAACGAGTCCGGCCGGCCAGCACAACAACATCTTCTGCCAGGTCTACATCCAACAGAACGGCGAGACCGTGCTTCATACCGTGGGCGGCACGCAGCTCCGCATCGACGTGCCGCTGCCGGCGAAAGTCGCCGAGGCGCCGAAGGCCGCGCCGTCGCCGATGCCGGTGGTGCAGCAGCAACCGCAGAAGCCGCCGGAAAAGCGGTTGACGCGGTTGGAGAAACTCCGCCTCGAACAAGAAGAACGTGAGAAAGCCGCGAAAGGCGGCAGCCCGCCGCTGAACAAGTGAAGCAGGTACGCGTCTTCGAATGTGCGCGGCGCGTATGTTAGAATCGATGCCGGCGGAACTATTCAGGAGACTGCTCCTATGTCCGCGAAAGAAGCCGTGATTGACATGGTGCAAAGAATGCCCGACGACGCCAGCGTAAGCGATATCGTGCAAAAGCTCTACGTGCGGCAAATGATCGACGAAGGTCTGAAGGAACTCGACGCCGGTCTTGGAATCGACCATGAGGAAATCAAGCGGAGACACGCGGAATGGCTCGCCTAGCTTGGGCGCCGCGGGCGGATCGAGACTTCGTCGCCATCCATGACCGGATTGCCAAAGACTCGCCAAAACAGGCGAAGAGAGTCGCGCGCGAGTTATTTGAACTTGCCGAATCCATCCGCGCACAGCCGTTGTTAGGCGCGATGGTGCCCGAGTACGACAATTATGAAATTCGCGAGCGACTGCTTTATTCCTACCGCATGATATACCGGGTGCGTGGCGATGCCGTGGAAATTGTTCGGATCACGCACGCATCTCGCCCGCTTCCGCCAGAGGCGCCCGTTTGAATGCCGTTCGATCATCCATCGTGAGAGTGCTAATGGGCTACGCAAACACGACGCCAAGGCTTTTCGTTGCGGTTCTTCTCGCAAGTCTCCTGTTGCCGAATTTCAGAGTCGCCGCCCAAACGCCGAGCGTCGCCGCCCTCGAAATCTTCCCCCCGGTCATCAGCCTGCACACGGCCCGCGGCCGCCAATCGTTCGTCGTCAAGGTCACGCAACCCGACGGCATCACGCGCGACGTCACGTCCCAAGCGAACGTTCGTCTCGCGAATCCCGCCGTGGTGAAATTGGAAAAGAATCTCCTGTCGCCGCTCACAGACGGCGTCACCGATCTGATCGTGGAATACGGCGGCCGGGCGTTGACCGTGCCGATCTCCGTCAAAAGCGCCCAAGCCGACCGTCCGATCAGTTTCAAACTGGACGTGATGCCGGTCTTCATGAAAGCCGGTTGCAATCAAGGCTCCTGTCACGGCGCGGCGCGCGGCAAGGACGGTTTCCGCCTGTCGCTGTTCGGCTTCGATCCGGACGGCGATCATTACCGCCTCACCCGCGAAATCAACGGCCGCCGGGTCAACCTCGCTCTGCCGCAAGAAAGCCTGCTCATCGAAAAGGCTGCCGGCAAGGTGCCGCACACCGGCGGCGAACGCATGAAGCCAGGCGACGAACTCTATCAAACGCTCATTCGTTGGTTGGATGCGAGCGCCCCGAATGATCCGCCGACCGTCGCCACGCCGATTGCGGTCGATTTCTATCCAAAAAACGCCGTGCTCGATGGCAAGGGGGCGACTCAGCAGATGGTCGTGCGCGCCAAATACTCCGACGGCACGGAGCGCGACGTGACCAAGCTCGCGCTTTTCCTCAGCAACAACGACACCTCAGCGACGATCTCAACGGCGGGTCTCGTCACGGCGAACGAGCGCGGCGAAGCGTTCGTCATGGCGCGGTTCAGCACATTCACCGTCGGCGCGCAGATCATCGTGTTGCCGAAAGCGCTGCAATTTACCTGGCCAAATGTGCCGGAGAAGAACTACGTCGATACGCTTGTCTTCAACAAATTGAAAAAGCTCCGGATCACGCCGTCGGAACTCTGCACTGACGAGATCTTTCTTCGCCGTGCCTACATCGACATCATCGGCATGATGCCGACGGTTGAGGAGTACACCCGCTTTATGACCAATTCCGCGCCGACGAAGCGCGAATTGCTCGTAGACGAGTTGCTCGGCCGCAAGGAATTCGCCGAGCTGTGGGTGCTCAAGTGGGCGGAGTTGCTGCAAATCAAGTCATCGCAGCAGGTCAGCTACAAAGCGATGCTCCTCTACTACAACTGGCTCACGGAGAAGCTCGCCAGCAACGTGCCGATGGACGTGATGGTGCAAGAGCTGCTGGGCGCGAAAGGCGGCACATTCAAAAGCCCCGCGACCAACTACTTTCAAAATGAAACGGACACGCTGAAGATTTCGGAGAACATCGCCCAGGTGTTCATGGGCATGCGCATCCAGTGCTCCCAGTGCCACAACCATCCGTTCGACCGCTGGACGATGGACGATTACTACAGCTTCGCCGCGTTCTTCTCGCAGATCGGCCGCAAAGGAACCGACGACCCGCGCGAGATTGTCGTGTTCAACTCCGGCGGCGGCGAAGTCGCGCATCCGATCAAAGGCGGCGTCATGAAGCCGAAGTTCCTCGGCGGCGCGGCGCCCGACACGGCCGGTAAGGACCGCCGCGAAATTCTGGCGAAGTGGCTGGCCTCGCCGGACAATCCTTACTTCGCGACGAATCTGGCGAACATCGTTTGGGCGCAGTTCTTCGGCATCGGCATCATTGACCCGGTGGACGACGTTCGCGTCAGCAACCCGTCCTCGAATCCCGAGCTGCTCGCGGAACTCGGCAAGCGGTTCACCGAATACAAGTACGACTTCAAGAAACTCGTGCGCGACATCTGCACGTCGCGCGCATACCAGCTTGCGACCCAGCCGAACGCGACCAACGAAGGCGACACGCGCAACTTTTCACACGCCTACGTCCGCCGTATCAAAGCCGAGACATTCCTCGACTGCATCAGTCAAGTTACCGAGACCAAAAACAAGTTCCCCGGCCTGCCGCTCGGCGCTCGTGCCGTGCAAATCGCGGACGGCACGACCTCGACCTACTTCCTCAGCACGTTCGGCCGGGCGACGCGCGAAACGGCGTGCTCGTGCGAAGTAAAGCTCGATCCGACGCTGTCGCAGTCGTTGCACCTGCTCAACGGCGAAGCGACGACGCAGCGCATCGCCCAGGGCAACTTGATCGGGCGACGGTTGACGGAGAAGAAACCACCGGCCGAGATCATCGATGAGCTGTATATGCGCTGCCTGGCCCGTAAACCGGACAAGGAAGAAAAGGCGAAGCTCGACCAACTCGTCGGCGTAGAGCCGGACAAGAAGAAGGCGCTCGACGATGTGTTCTGGGCGATCCTGAACACGCGCGAGTTCATGTTCAATCATTGAACTTTCGTTTAGCCGCCCGTCTCGGACGGGCGCGCAGTCCTCGCGCCCATCCGAGACGGGCGGCTAAACAACCACGAAGTATTACGATGCGGTTGATTTTGACGATGTTGTTTGCGGTCTTGGCTCTCGCGGATGCACGCTCTGCCGAAGCGCCGGCGAAGGTCACGTTCGCCGACCACGTGCAGCCGATCCTGCGCGCCAAATGCGCCTCATGCCACAATCACGACAAGCCGAGCGGCGGTCTGATTATGGAGAATTACACGACGCTCTTGGAGGGTGGCAGCTCCGGGGCCGTGATCAAGCCCGGCGATCCGGACGGCAGCAAGCTCTATGTGTCGATGGCCCACAAGGCGATGCCGTTCATGCCGCCGAAGTCGCCGCCGCTGCCGAAAGAAACCGCGGAAGTGATTCGCCAATGGATCGCCGGCGGCGCTCTGGACACCGCAGCCAGCAAACCGGCGGCGCCGACGGCGCCGAAGACCGACATCGGATTGAAGGCGATCGTCAAAGGCAAGCCCGACGGCCCGCCGCCGATGCCGCCGAGCGCCTTGCCGCTTGATCCACTCGTCCGCACTTTACGTGCGAACTCGCTGACGGCGCTGGCGAGCAATCCCTGGTCGCCGCTCCTCGCAGTGAGCGGTCAGAAACAGGTAATTCTCTATCACGCGGACACTGGCGATGTGCTCGGCGTGCTGTCGTTTCCGGAAGGGCAAATCAACGTCTTGAAGTTCAGCCGCAACGGCAGCCTGCTTCTCGCGGCCGGCGGCCGGGCCGGGCAATCGGGAAAAGTCGTCGTCTGGAGCGTGGCGACCGGGCAGCGCGTCGTCGAAGTCGGCGATGAACATGATGCCGTCCTCGCCGCCGACATCAGTGCCGATCAAACACAGATTGCGCTGGGCGGCCCTAGCAAGATGATTCGCATCTATTCGACGAAGGACGGCAAGAAGCTGTTCGACATCAAGAAGCACACCGACTGGGTGACGGCCCTCGAATACAGCCCAGACGGCGTGCTGCTCGCCACGGGCGATCGCAACGGCGGCTTGTTTGTGTGGGAGAGCTACACGGCCCGCGAATACTTTACGCTCCGTGGGCACACCGCCGCCATCACCGAGGTGAGCTGGCGCGCCGACTCCAACGTACTCTTGTCCGCAAGCGAAGACACCACGCTCCGCCTCTGGGAGATGGAGAACGGCAGTCAGATCAAATCCTGGGGCGCTCACGGCGGCGGCGTGCAGTCGGCGAAGTTCGGCAAAGACGGTCGCATCGTTTCGTGCGGCCGCGATCTCGTCACGAAGATTTGGGACGGCAACGGCGCTCAACAAAAGGCGTTCGAGGCATTTCCCGACGTGGCGCTGCGTGCGACGTTCAGTCACGACGGCAGCCACGTCATCGCCGGCGATTGGAGCGGACACATTCGCGTGTGGAACGCGGCCGACGGTAAGCTCACGGCCAACTTGACTTCCAATCCACTGCCGGTGGCCGACCGGCTCGTACAAGCGACGAAAGATGTGGAGGCGAAGCACGCCGCATACAATCAAGCGGTCGCGACGGCGTCCGCTTCCCAGTCTGCCGCTGTGAAGGCAGCCGCGGACCTTGCCGCGGCTCAAAAGGCGATCGGGGCAACGGCGCTTGCCGCGAAGGCCGCTGCCGACAACGCTACGAAGGCGAAGAGCGCCGCGGACCAGGCCAATGCGGCGGCAGCCGGGGCAAGTGCAACTGCGGTCGCGAAGGATGTGGTGGCCAAAGCGTATGCGGAAGCCGCCGCCAAGGTCAAAGACGCGGCCGACAAAGCAAAGGACAACAAGGACCTCGCCGCCGCTGCGATGAAAAGTCGCGAGCTGGCGACGCAAGCCGCGAATGAATCAGCCGCCGCTCAGAAGTCCGCGGCCGACTTGGCGACGGCCGCAAAGACGTTCGCCGCCCAACTCGCGGCAGCGCAGCAGGCGGCGACGACTGCCGCCAGCGTAGCCGCGGCTGCTCCCAAGGCGGTCGAGGCCCTTACGACTGCGAGTAAAGCCGCGGCGGCCAAAGCAGCCGCGGATAAGGCCGCCGTCGATCAAGCCGCCGCCGCGCTTGCCGCCGCGAAGGCACAGACGGAACGTCTCAAAGCCGTGACGGTCGCCGCGACGAGTAAGAAGTGACGTATGACGCGAACCCGTGCCGCAACGGTCGTCCTTTTCTCGTTTCTGATCGCCTCCGGGTGTGGTCCGCACGCGAACGAGCATCCGCCTTCGACACCGAATTCAGAGCCCACGCACATCGAGCCGCCGGCCGTTAACTCTTCGGCTCAGAACGCGACTCCCGCGAGCCGGGTCAACCCCGGCGGCACGCGGAAGCAAGGCGTCGATTGGCCGCGTTTCCTCGGCCCCACCGGCGACAGCGTCTCGCCCGAAAAAGGCATCATTTCCCCTTGGCCGAAAGAAGGCTTGCGCGTCGTCTGGCACAAGCAGCTCGGCATGGGCTACGGCATGCCGACGATCAGCGAAGGCCGCCTCTTCCTTTCTGATCGGCATGGCGACAAGTCGCGGCTCACGTGCATGAACAGCGAGACGGGCGACGAACTGTGGCGTTTCGAATATGCGATGGAGTACGAGGATTATTACGGCTACAACAACGGCCCCCGTTGCTCCCCGGTGATCGACGGCGACCGCGTTTACACCTACGGCGTCGAAGGCATGTTGCACTGCCGCCGCGTCGCCGACGGCTCGGCCGTTTGGAAGGTTGACACAAAAGCGGACTTCGGCGTGATCCAAAACTTCTTCGGCGTCGGCAGCACGCCGGTAATTGAGGGCGATCTGCTCATCGCTCAAGTCGGCGGCAGTCCGAAGGGCAGCGACGAGACGCCGTTTCCTTTGCTGAAAGGCAACGGCTCCGGCGTCGTCGCCTTTGACAAGCTGACCGGAAAAGTGAACTGGAAAGCAACGGACGAGCTAGCCGGCTACGCCGGCCCTGTGCTCGCAACCATCAACGGCCGGCGCTTGTGTTTCATCTTCGCCCGCAGTGTGCTCGTCGCGCTCGATCCGTCCACCGGCAACGTCGATTTCCATTTCCCGTGGCGCGCCCGCTCCGTCGAAAGCGTTAACGCCAGCAATCCGGTCGTGATCGGCGACAAGGTCTTCCTTTCGGAAACCTACGGCCCCGGCGGCGCGCTGTTGAAAGTGAAGCCGGGCGGCTACGACGTGCTCTGGACGGACGCCGACAAGGGCCGCGAGAAACGCATGATGTGCCACTGGAACACGCCCATCTATCACGACGGCTATCTCTACGGTTGCAGCGGCCGGCACACCCAAAACGCCGAGCTGCGCTGCATCGAATTGGCGACGGGAAGAGTCATGTGGAGCGTGCCCGACTTGACGCGGACGTCGCTCTTGATGATCGACGGCCACTTCATCTGCCTCGGCGAGGACGGCATGCTCTATCTGCTGAAAGTGAATCCGCAGAAGTACGAGGAAATCTCACGCTGGGAGATGCAGAAGCCGCCGCTCGACTACCCCTGCTGGGCGGCGCCCATCGTCGCGCACGGGTTGCTTTACGTGCGCAGCAAGGACCGGCTCGTCTGCCTTGAATTGATCCCCGCCAAGAAGTGACGGGCTCATTTCACGGTAAACGGCAGCGTCACCGTTTTTGTTTTCACTTCGCGTTGCACCGGATGAAAAACATCCACCTCGAACGGCTTCGCGATGTTGTTGCCGGCGAGGTCTTCCAATTCCGTGTCGATCACCAATTCGCACGCGCCCGCCTTCCATGCTTCATGCGGCGTGAATTGCCACACGGTTTCCTTCTCGCTAATCGCAATCGTCCCCGCGACGGTTTGGTGATCCAAGGTCGTAACCGTCAACACCCGTTCCAGCATTCCGTGATCGAGCGGCCGCGGAAACGTTACGGTGAGCGGCATTCGGCTGCCGGCTGTCGGCGAACGCACCTTCCATGCCTTCACGTCCACCACCTCGTCAATCGGCGGCCCGACGCGGAACGACTTTTTGAATGCTTCCTTGAGCGGATTCCCTTCGGCGTCGTGCCAGCCGGCGTCGATTTCCAACGTGTACGACTTGCCGGCTTCCAACGATGGGCCAATCTCCTCACGCGGTTTCACGCCGCGTTTGATCCGCCCGGGGTCGATGAAGAGCGTGAACCGCTTGCCGCTCGGGTCCCACAGTTCCTGATCGAGTTCAAGGAAGGGGTGTTCGACTTCCCTGCCCGACGATTCGCGGAGATGGATGTGTTCGTAGGCCTCGCCGCGGCTCATGGGGGCGGAGAAGTGGAGGTAGAATTTCAGTTGGTTTTCGGGGAGGTCATCTATTGTTGGATACATGACTGCGACCGCGGGCCTGGTGGCGGGCATCCTCCGCGGAATCACAAATTGCTTCGTGCAAACCTGCCCGGGGTCCTCGCCCTTGCCATCGGGCCTACCAAATCGCGCAGTATAGGTGACTCCGCGCCGAAGTGGGAAACATGGCTCGAATGAAAATGACTCACCGACTTCATAAGTACCTTGAACAGGGGTGGTGTTTCCTTCGACAAATAACTGGAACCAAGCGGCGCCACGCTGACCTTTGCCCGCGCCACTGATAATCATTTCGCGCACAATCTCATACGGAATGCCCAGCACCTCGAAACGAACGCTTGTGCCGTCGTCGGATAGCGGGGTCACGCGAATCTCAATTCTCGGCGGTTCTCCGCAAACTATTGGCGCAGCTTCTTGGACGCCGCGCTCGCGCGAACAAGCCGCGATGAGGCCGAGAACGAGGAATGCCGACACTCCGCTTGCTCCCAGAATGAGAACGCGTTGCATGTTATTTGTCCGCAATCAAAGAAACAAAGACGTCGGGAGCAAATTTGGTTCCCGACGCCTTTGTTACAACCGGCCCAAAAATCACGGCAGTGCAATCGACTCCAAATTCAATGCCCCGCCCTCCGCCTTCACCAGCAACAACGCATGCTCCTTATCGAGCAGATCAAGCTGCATCACGCCCTTGAGGTTGGCGATCGTCTCATAAGTCAAGCCGGCCTTGCCGCCGCCGGGGATGTGCTTCGTGATCGGCTCGACGCTCTCGGCTTTCTCGGTCGAGACCTTCATCACGCCGCGGGCGCTGTTGGCCATGAGGATGTAATCCTTGCCGTCTTTGTTGTAGACGATCATGTCGAGCGGCCGGTTCATGTTGCCCAACTCGGCGATCGTCGTGCCCTTGATCCGTTGACCTGCCTTCAGCTCGGCGACCGGAATCCTGACCAGCGGCGTGCAGGTGTAAGCGGCCAGAATGTTCGTTTCGCCCTTGATCTCGAACGGCACAAACGTGCGGATCGGCGAGTTCGTCTCCAGGCGGCCGTGGGCGCCGTGGAAAATCTCGATGCCCGTTGCGGTCGCCTTGTCGCTGAACGGGAACGGGATCGCTCGCAACGTCGAAGAAAACTGTTCATTCGACAGGCCGGCGACATAGACGGTGCCCTTCACGTAGGCCAGATGCGTGATGGCGTCCTGCTTCTGGCGTTCGCCGGTCGCCAGGTTGTTTAGCATGGCTTTGGCGAACTTCACGTCGTTCAGTTTCATCGCCTCGACACTGCCCTTGTTCGTCACCTTGACGAGGGCCGGCAGTGCGCTCGGGCCCTTCCCGCGGGAAACAGACAAGAACGCGTTCCCCGTGCCGGGATTGACGGCGAGATCGTTGATGAGAATGTCGTTCGCTTCGGTGCCAAGCGTCGCGGCGATCTTCTCGTTGACGTTGGGCACCTTGAACGGTCCCGCCGGCGATGGCGTGCGGTCGCCGGTGTCGATGGCGAAGATCGCGGCGCCTTGCGGGTCGCCTACGAAGAGGACGCCGTCGGGTCCGAAGCCGAGCGGCCCGATCGACTTCAAATCCGGGGTGCCTTGCTTCAGGCTTTCGGACAAGTCGGCGCGTGCCGAGCCGGCGAGCAGCAGCGCGGCCGTCACGGCGATGGCGGAGCAAAGTCGCGACAACATGCGTGGATCCTTTCCTTGTGAGAAAATGAGAAAGGCATGGAGCGACGAACGCCCTTATGATGCCGCGCTTTGTTGGCAAAGCAAGAATAATCGCGGCGTGTTTTGCCGCCCGTTGCGACGCGACGGGGGCAATGGCGAACACGATAGGGGCCGCGTGTTGAAGATGTTCGACATAACTCTCGCCGGAGCAACGCTATAAATGGATAACATTCAAAACACCCGATACATACGAAACGGCGTTTTTCCAAACTCGATGTTATGAATCCAGATGCGCGAGACGGCCGTCGCCCTCCAGGAGTTGCACGGGGTTGAGCAGGCCGCGAAAAGCAGCGTTCGGCGACCGTTGTTTTTGCTTGCAATTCCAGCCGCCAACCGACACCATGACTCCGTCACCGAGTTCTAACCGCATTGAGGAAGATCGCAATGAGACGCATGTTGCTCGCATCCCCCGCGGCGCTGCTGATGCCCGTACTTGTTTTGTATTCCGCGGAACCGGCGGGGAAGGACAACACGCCGCCGCCCGGCTTCACCGCGTTGTTCAATGGGGAAGATCTGGCCGGCTGGCAAGGCGCGATTCAAATCGACAAGCGAAACAAGCTGAGCGGCGCAGCGCTCGAAGCCGCACAGCAAGCCGCAGATGCGAAGATTCTGCCGCATTGGACGGTGAAAAACGGCGTCGTCATCAACGACGGCCAGGGCTACAACCTCGCGACGAACAAGGACTACAAGAATTTCGAGCTATACGTCGATTGGAAGATTCAGCCGAAGGGCGACAGCGGCATTTACCTCCGCGGTCAGCCGCAAGTGCAGATTTGGGACTCGGACGCCATCGATCCGAAGCGCTTCAAGCTGGAATACGGCAAAGGCTCGGGCGCGCTCTGGAACAACAAGAAGCCGGCGGACAAAGTGCCGCTCAAGAAGGCCGACAAAATGCCCGGCGAGTGGAATACGTTTTTCATCGTGATGAAGGACGGTAAAGTGACCGTCAAGCTGAACGGCGAGCTTGTCGTGGACAACGTCACGCTGGACTGCCTCTATCCGCCGGACGGTACGCTGCCGGAAAAGGGACCGATTGAGCTGCAACAGCACTTCGCCAATGACGGGAAGCCGGCGCAGATTCAGTTCAAGAACATTTACGTGAAGGAACTGCCGTAACGCCGCTCAACAGTTCATCGAAAAAGGGACCGTCCAATGGCTGTAGCTCGAAAACTCAGAAGGATTCTGAAGGAGCATTTCCCACCCCCAGATAAGGTCGAACTTCGTGACAAGGAGCGGATCATTGGGATCGTTACGTCAAAGCGTTTCCGGCGTAAGGATTCGATGCGTCGGCAGGATTTGATTCACGACATCCTGAGCAACGAATTGACCAAAGAAGAACGGAGGCAAGTTCTGATGATCGTCGCCGTCACCCCCGAGGAAGAACTTGCCTATTCCGTGGACGACGACCAATAGAGTTCATAGGCCAAAACACCGCCAGCTTGCGAACCACTGCATGCCCAGCGTCAAAGCCTGGTGGGACTACCGCTCGCAGTTTCTAAATCCCGTTTCTTTATTCATTCGCGAAAATCATGATCTACCGCCACCGAGTCACGCTCGCGCTCCTCTCCCTGGTTTTTACCTCTGCGGCCTTCGCCGCCGACCCCAAAGGCGGCCCCGAGGAGTTCAAACACCTCAAATTCCGCCTTATCGGCCCGCCCGCCGGCGGTCGGGTCTGTCGCACTTGCGGCGTCCCCGGCGATCCGTTGACATACTACGTCGCCAGCGCGTCTGGCGGCGTGTGGAAGTCGGCGGACGGCGGCAACACGTGGAAGCCGATCTTCGACGACCAGCCGGTCGCGACGATCGGCTCCATCGCCGTCGCGCCGAGCGATCCGAACGTCATCTACGTCGGCACGGGCGAAGGCAACATCCGCGGCAACGTGGCGGTCGGCAACGGCATCTACAAGTCGACGGACGCGGGCAAGACGTGGAAGCAGGTCTGGAACCAAGAAGGCCAGATCGGCACGATGATCGTCCACCCAACGAATCCGGATATCGCCTTCGCCGCGGTGCTCGGCCATGCCTTCGGTCCCAACGAGGAACGCGGCGTCTATCGCACGACCGACGGCGGCAAAACGTGGAAGCGCGTGTTGTCCAAAGACAAGGACACGGGCGCTTCCGATGTTTGTTTCGATCCGGCCAATCCGAAGATTCTGTTCGCTGGCCTGTGGCAAGCGCGGCGCCGGCCGTGGGAACTGACAAGCGGCGGCCCCGGCAGCGGCCTTTATCGCTCCGACGACGGCGGCGACACCTGGAAGCAACTTACCCACAAAGAAGAAGACGATCATTGGGGCAAGGGTCTGCCGGAAGGCGTCTGGGGCAAAGTCGGCATCGCCGTCGCCTCGTCCGACAGCCGCCGCGTCTATGTGTTGATTGAAGCGGATAAGGGCGGCCTCTACCGTTCGGACGATGGCGGCAAAACGTGGGAACAAGCCAGCGGCCATCACGCTTTGCGCCAGCGCGCCTGGTACTATTCCACGCTCACGATCGACCCCACGAATCCGGACATCATCTGGTGTCCGCAGGTCCGCCTCCTCAAGAGCGTGGACGGCGGCAAGACGTTTAAGATGGTGAAGCACCTGCACCACCCGGACCATCACGACCTGTGGATCGACCCCAAGAACCCGAAGCGCATCATCGAGTGCAACGACGGCGGCGTCGATCTCTCGACCAACGGCGGCGAAAGCTGGTGGGCGCCCCCGTTGCCGCTGTCGCAGTTCTATCACGTCAGCGTCGATAACCGCACGCCGTACCACGTTGCCGGCTGCATGCAAGACCTTGGCAGTGCGATGGGGCCGAGCGATAGTCTTACGAAGGGCGGCGTCTCGCTCGCCGAGTGGTATCTTGTCGGTGGCGGCGAGGCGGGCTTCACCGTCTCCGATCCGACCGACCCGAACGTCGTCTACGCCGGCGAGTACGGCGGCTACGTCTCCCGCTTTGATCTGCGCACCCGCCAGGCGCGCAATGTGACCATCTATCCCTTTGACAATTCGGGGCACGGCGCCGAGGCCATGAAATATCGCTTCCAGTGGACCGCCCCAATCCTCATCTCGCCGCACGATCCAAAGACGATTTATCACGGCGGAAATGTGCTTTTCAAATCAACGGACGCCGGCCAGCATTGGACCGCCATCAGCCCCGATCTGACGCGCAACGACAAAAACAAGCAGAAATGGTCCGGCGGCCCGATCACCGGCGACAACACGGGCGCGGAGTATTACTGCACGATTTTCGCGCTCGCCGAGTCCCCCAAGGAGAAGGGATTGCTTTGGGTCGGCAGCGACGACGGCCTCGTGTACGTCAGCCGCGACGGCGGCAAGAATTGGACCAACGTCACGGCCAACATTCCAAACCTGCCCGAATGGGGCACCATCGACTGCATCGAGCCGTCGCCTTTTGAAACCGGAACGGCGTATGTCGTGGTGGACGCGCACCGCCTCGACGACATGAAGCCGTATCTTTACAAGACCGCCGACTACGGCAAAACATGGCGAAGCCTGACGGCGAAATTGCCACAAGATATTCATCTGCACGCCGTGCGCGAAGACCCGCTGCACAAGGGAATCCTTTACCTCGCGACGGAGCGCGGCGTCTCATTCTCGCGCGATGACGGCGCGACGTGGGAGCAACTGAAGATCAATTTTCCGCCCGTCCCGGTCCATGACCTCGTCGTGAAAAACAACGACCTCGTGATCGGCACGCACGGTCGGTCGATCTGGGCGTTTGACGATCTAACGCCTATTCGCGAATGGTCGCCGGCCATCGCCAAGAAGGAGGTCCATCTCTTCCCGCCGCAGCCGGCGAAGCGCTGGCGCTACCACGGCACGATGTATCCCAAAGGCCACGGCGACAACCCGCCGCACGGGGCGGTCGTCAACTACTTCTTGAAGGAGAAGCCGAAGGGGGAAGTGGTCATCGAGATTCTCGATAGCCAGGGTAACCTCGTCGTGAAGCTGGACAGCAAGAAAGACAAAGGCGAGGAGCCCGAAGACGACCCCGATGCCGACGATGAGCGAACGAAGAAGACCGTGCTCGGCAAGGAACCGGGCGTCAATCGGGCCGTCTGGGACCTAAACTACGAGGGCGCGAAGAAGATCAAGAAGGCCAAGATCGACGCCGGCGAGCCGAATGTCGGTCCCCTTGCCAACCCCGGCCGGTACACCGTGAAGTTGACGGTGGACGGCAAGACCGAAACCGCTCCTCTGTTGATTCAGCCCGATCCGCGCGTCACGGTTTCAGCCGGCGACCTCGACGGCCAGCTCAAATTGGCCCTCGGCATCCGCGACAACATCACGCGCTTGACGGACATGGTGAACCAGCTTCGCGCGGTGCGCAAACAACTCTCCGACCGCAACAAGCTACTCAAAAACGATCCGAAAGCCGACGCCCTGGTGAAGGGCAGCAAAGAGCTGCTCAAGAAACTCGACGATTTGGAAGCGAAGCTGCACAACCCCAAGGCAGAGGTGACATACGACATCCTCGCGCAGAAAGGCGGAGCGCAATTGTATTCGCAGCTCGGCGTGGCGCTGGAATACTTGAAGGATAGCGACGGTCCGCCGACGCAAGGGGTGCAAGCGACCGCGACGGAGTTGTTTCGCGAATTGCAGCAGCACGAGACCGACTTCGCGGTGCTCCTGACCGGCGACCTGGCGAAACTGAACGATGCCGCGAAGAAGCTGGAGATTCCGGGCATCCTCGTGCCCAAGCCGAACGCTCGTGGCAAGAAGGAGAACGAGAAAGTCGCCAAGTGATTGTCACGGCCGAACGCGCCGAACGCACGCGCCCACGTTTGACAACCGCCCGCCGGCACGACGGGCGGAAGTCCTTGCCGCTGCCGCCCCCCGCTTGCTACGCTAATCCGAAAGGACGTGCAGTGGTGCAACCGCCGGCTGCCCCGGTGAGGATTATGGAACAATACGAAGCCACACCGCCGGGCTCGCAGCCGGGACCGGCTGGGACGCCGAACCTAACTCCGGAATATGTATTCCGCGAGTACGCGCCGCGCGTCTACAACCTCGCCCGCCGCATGCTCAACAGCGACGCGGATGCCGAAGACGTCACGCAGGATGTTCTTGTGCAAGTGGTCCGCAAGCTGCCGACGTTTCGCGGCGAGGCGGCGTTTCCAACGTGGCTGCACCGCGTGACGGTGAACGCCGCGCTCGCTTATCGCCGCAAGAAAGGGCGACGCGAAGAGAAGCAGGTGCGCGACCCGCTCGATAACTTCCTGGAAGACGGACATCACACCGGGCCGGTGAATCATTGGTCGATTGATCCCGAAAAACAGGCCCTTGACCACGAGACGCACGAGCTGATTGAACGGGCGATTCGGCAATTGCCCGAGCTGTATCGCGACGGGTACGTGCTGGCCGACGTGGAAGGGCTGCCCAACTCCGAGATTGCCGACATGCTGGGTCTCAGTTTGCCCGCGGTCAAGAGCCGGCTGCACCGGGCGCGGCTGCTGATGCGCGAAGCCCTGGCCCCTCATTTCGAGGAGGTGTCGGCGTGATCACCTGCCGTCAACTGGCTGAATTACTCATTGATTTTGTTTCCGGCGACCTGCCGCCGGACCAGCGCGACCGCCTCGAAAAGCACCTGCGTCTGTGCCCGCCGTGCGTGACCTATTTGGAGACGTACCAGATCACCATTAAGCTCACGCGCCAACTCCCGTGCGTGCCGCCGCCGCCGCAGTTGATCGAAAAACTGCGCGCAGCCCTGGCGGAGCAGAAGAAGGAAGCGTGAGTGGTGAGTCGTGAGTCGTGAGTCGTGAGTCGTGAGTCGTGAGTCGTCAGTGGTGAAAGGAAAGGCCCACGGGTTGCACCCCGCGGGCCTTCTCTATGACTACTCACCACTCACCACTCACCACTCACCAACTTTCTCATTGCACCGCGTCCCGCCCTCGCTACGATAGGGAGCGTTACGGTCCCACGCGGGCCGCACGCTGACGAGGAGGACGCCGCCATGTTGTCGTTTGAAGCGAAGAAGGGTGTGGAATTTTGCGACGGCTTGACGCGGCGCGATTTCTTGCGTGTCGGCGCCGCGACGGCGGGCGCGGTGAGTCTTGCGCTGCCCGATCTGGTTCACGCAAACGCGGCACGCTCGGATGAATTAAGCTGCATCCTCCTGTTCCTCGTCGGCGGACCGAGCCATCTCGATACGTTTGACCCAAAGCCGAACGCGCCCGCCAACGTCCGCGGACCCTTCCGGCCCATCGCGACCAGCGTCCCCGGCGTCCAAATCTGCGAACACCTGCCGCTCATGGCCCGCCGGGCCGATCGATTCGCGCTCGTGCGCTCGGTCCATCACACGTCGGCCCCGATCCACGAGACCGGCCATCAATGGATGCAGACGGGCCGCTTGTTCCGTAACGGCGCGGAACATCCGCATTACGGGGCGGTGCTTTCCCATCTGCGCGGCGAACGCCGCGGCGCGCCGCCCTTCGTGGTGACGCCCGGCCCGATCCGCCACACCGGCGTTAGCGTCAGCCACGGGCAAGGGGCCGGATACCTCGGGTCGAAGCATGCGCCGGCGTTCCCCGACAACGAGCTGGCGGCGATTCTCGGCGTCGATCCCGCGCGCCTCTCCAGCCGCAACGCCCTGCTCGACGCCGTCGATGACGTAGAGCGCTGCTTCGACGCCAATGGCCCGGCGGACACCGTGCGGGAACCGTCCGCGCATCGTCTGTTCTCGGCCAGATCCAAACGAGCCTTCGACATCGCCGCCGAGCGGGACAGCGTGCGCGACAACTACGGCCGCAACACGTTCGGCCAATCGTGCCTGCTCGCTCGTCGCCTGGTGGAAGGCGGCGTTCGCCTTGTCACCGTCAATATGTTCGACACCGTATTCAACGAATTGACATGGGACTGTCACGCCGACGGCGGCTCCCTCTCGGTCCGCTTGGACGACTACGCCGCCACCCTCTGCCCGATGCTCGACCGCGCCTACACGGCCCTGCTCGACGATTTGGAACAACGCGGGATGCTTGAGACGACACTGGTGCTGGCGCTGGGCGAATTCGGCCGCACCCCGCAACTCAACCCGCGCGGCGGCCGCGATCACTGGCCGGGCTGCTGGTCGATTGTCTTCGCCGGCGGCGGCGTGCGCGGCGGGCAAGTGATCGGCGCGTCCGACGCGACTGGCAGCGAGCCAAAAGAGCGCCCCGTATCGCCGGCGGAAGTGGCGGCGAGCGTGTATCACGCACTCGGCATCGATCCCGCCACGAAGCTGCCCGGCCCGGATGGCCGTTTGACAGCGCTAACAGACGCCGGACCGATTCACGAACTATTTCGTGGATAGGCAGCAGCGGGAGACTTCCGTGCTTCCGTTGTGCAAGAAACTACTCCTCGCTGTCCTTGAATTCGCGCTTGCCAGCGCGTTCGCCCTCTTGCTTGCATGGCAAGCTCTCTGTGTTGGCGTCCTCCAGGGATTGGCCGCGTGCCTTCTCGCATGTGTCGGCGGCGTGCTCGCGCTTTTCGCCCTGATCGCGGCTCACGAACTAGGACATCTTCTTGCTGCCAAGGCGACCCGACTTCCTTTTCAACAATTCACGGTCGGGTTGGTAAAGATCGTTCGGGAGAGCGGACGATTCCGCATCCGGCTGAACACCGCTTGGTTCCAACCGGCCGCGTTTGTGAGGGCCGGTCTTCCCATAGACGGTGATCGGCGTTTGCGATGGTCCATTTTTGTCATGGGCGGACCACTGGCAAATCTGCTTATTGGGCTAATCTGTCTGCCGATCGCCGAATGGCACAATCCCGGCCCACCACCACAATTCCCGACGACCGGCTGGCGGAACGTTGCTCTGCTTTTTCCCGGCGACGTGGGCACCGCGCTCTTGGGGATGACAGGCGTACTAAGCGTGGGCTTGTGCGTCGTTAATCTCCTTCCCAGTGGGGCCGCAAGATTCCGCTCGGACGGAGGGCAGCTTCTGGATTTGTGGAGGCACGGTCGCGCTCACGAGTGGAGTTCGCCTGCTTGATGCGGAAAAACTTGCGTTTCGAGGAAACAACAAATCGGGAGTGTATGGGAATCGAACCCACTGGCAGCTTTGTTCAAACCGCCCACTGGTTTTGAAGACCAGGGCCCCCACCAGAGGTGCAAACACTCCCAGGGCCTTGCGTGTCTGCGGGAGTCGCTGACGACGCAAGGCTTTTTGATTTTACGACGGCGGAGGATGGGAGTCTACGTGCGCCGACGGAGCGCATTGCCCAATCCGGGAGGGCGAGGATCCAGTCGGGCCAGGTTTGAAGGGTCGGCACCAGCCTCGCGTTCCCAAATTACGCTACCACCGGCTGCCGCCTATCATCGACCTTATGGCGGAACGACAGTACGATAATAGTGCGCGCCAAGCTGTCGGACCCGCAGGGAAAACCTGTGAACGACCATCCGAACAAGCACATTCGCGCAGCCGTGAATGACGCGCTCGCACGCGGCTGGAGGCTCGCGAAATCGGGTCCGCGGGCGCATGCTTGGGCAAGGTTATTTTGCCCCGCACAAGCAAGAGGCGGCTGTATCGTTACAATTTACAGCACGCCGCGCGTGCCCGAACACCATGCTCGTTACATTCGGCGGCGCGTCAGTGCTTGTCCGCATTGAAGGAGGTCCGCGCATGAAAACTTACGAATTCGATGTCGTCCTCAAGAACGTATCGGAGGTCACCGACGATCAGGCCGACGCTCTCTTCGCGGCCGGCTGCGACGATGGCACGCCCGTCTGCTGCGACGGCCGGGTTTGGATTCATTTCGACCGGCAGGCGGCCTCGCTTGAAGACGCGATTCGCCTGGCCGTCGCCCACGTGCAGTCGGCCGGTTTCATCGTGTCCAAGGTCGAGCTCGACGCAAACTCGGCGGTGTCCCTGGGGGCGTAAAGGGTTCGTGTTGCTTCTTCGTCTCTTTCTCCGCCGCCTTGCGGGGCCGCCAAATCCTTGCGCGTGCGTCCGGCCAACGGCGTCCTCCCCTTCCACCCGATACCGCCCCAAGACGCACGCGGAGCGACAGCCCGTTTAACTCGGCGTATGCACTGGAACTGGCTGTCGTTCGTTGAGAGGTTGGCTGGGTCGGGAGGGAAAAAGAGGGCGCTGGCGGCGCTCTTTATGCCAGCGTCCCGCTTCCGAATTGTTGCCCCGCCAGAGGCGCAAACACTCCCAGGGCCTTGTTTCGCAGCGGAAACCGCTGAATTTGCAAGGCTTCCTGATTTTACGGGGGATGGCGCCGGCAGTCTACCAGCGCCCAACGAAGTGCCCGTGTAGCGCCGTCACGGTCCGAGGAACAGTGCGGGAGAAACCTTGAAATGCTCCGACAGCTTGCGAATGTGCGTCTTGCTCAATTGCCGACGACCGTTCAGGATCAAAGACGCCAGCCCGCGGTTGCCCAGCACCCTGCCCAGGTCAATCGTGCGCATGCCGCTCTCTTCCATGAGATACTTTAGCCTGCTCAGCGCGTCGCCCGCTCCGCTCTTCATCTCATGATGTTCGTCGTCGTGCGCCCGCACAAGAAGAGTCAGCGTATCGAGGTAGTCCTGCTCGCCCGCGTCGAGCGTCCCTTCGGGCCGGACTGCGAGGGCGTCGAGGACGGCCGCCGCTTGCTCGTATTCCTTTTTGCCTCGGATCGGGCGCAGAGGGAACTCGCGAACGAGCGCTAAATAGGAGCCCGTAGGGCCGGCTGCCGCCCGCCGCTTCGTCAGGTTTCGCGTCTTGGTTGCCGGCGTCGTCATAGCGTTTCCTTTCAGGCATCCTTGCTGTAATCGGCGTGCGTGAAAATGCGCAGGACGTAAACCCGTTGCCGATTGTAGTGAATTGCCGCAACCAGGCGGAATTCGCTCGATTCTTCGCTGTCTGACACGCTTGCTGCTGCCTGGTCCCGGTTTTTTTTGTTGCAGTCTTCATTCCAGCTGCGTAGAACGACAACGCCGAGCGAAAACGCGTCCCAAAACGAAAGCACACACGGCAATGAGCAATCAAAAGGGAAATGGCGGAACCCCATTGGGACGATTCAAAGAACTTGCCCGCAAGATCGTCCAAGTCCCAAAGGCCGAACTAGATCGCAAGGACGCCGAGTTTCGCCGCAAGCAGGCGGCGAAGAAAAGACGGAAATAAGTAATCAGGCAAGCTGAAGGGGGACGCGGATTAATCGACGTCCCCTTTTCCCCCGCGCTTAATCCTCTTCCAAATCTTACTCGTAATCCTGTTCTTTCCCTTGTGTGCCGCGCATGACCTTTCGAGCGGTCGTCGCCGCCGCAGGTGGGCTCGCCGAACGGACCCGCCACGCACTCCCTTAGAGAGCGGAGGCGGGACCGGTATTTCCCCAGTTCACAAAGACGGACCACGATGCGTAAAGTGTCCCTGACGTCTTTTCACTTTTCAGCTGCCTACCCTGGGTGAATGGGTGAACCCCAGTATAGGAATCTCCTTGACATGACATTCGCCGGCCGTAGTATGCGCAGACTTAGGGAGGATCAGCCTGGGGAGGGTATTTTTGTGGCGAAATTTCAACCGTCACCGTCACCACTTCTAAACCCGCCGCTTTTAGGCGTGGGTTCCGACGATCCTACTACGCCAGCAGCCGGTGTGACTGGCATTGGCGGTACGAAGCCGGGAGTGTTGGGGAGCGGCACGAACAGCACCGGCGTCTTAGGAATCGGACACAAAGAGCCCGGTGTCAGCGGCATTAGCGACAGCAGCGACGGCGTACGCGCGACGAGCACTAGTGGCAATGGCCTGTCTGCCCGCAGCATGAGTAGCGTTGCGATCTTCGCTGAGAGCACGAACGGCACCGGAGTCTTAGGGATCGGACAAAAAGAGCCCGGTGTCAGCGGCGTTAGCGACAGCGGCGACGGCGTACGCGCGACGAGCACTAGTGGCAATGGCCTGTCTGCCCGCAGCACGGATAGCGTTGCGATCTTCGCTGAGAGCACGAACAGCACGGGCATCTTAGGGATCGGACATGCTGAGCCCGGCGTCCGCGGCGCTAGCGACAGCAGCGACGGCGTACGGGCTACGAGCAGTACTGGCAATGGCCTGTCCGCGTTCGGTGGAGGGGACAGTGGCGTTGGCATATTTGCTCAAGCGAGCGCGAAGAGAAGCCCCGCTACAGGCACGAACCCTATCGCGGGTTTTTTTGACGGAGATGTTGTCGTTGCGGGCGACATCAGACTTTCAGGTGGGGACTGTGCCGAGAACTTCGACGTTTCCGCAATCGAGATGATTGTGCCCGGCACTGTCATGGTGATCAACGATGAAGGCGGCCTGCGGCCGAGCGATCAGCCGTACGATAAAAAAGTTGCTGGTGTCATATCGGGCGCAGGCGATTATAGACCCGGTCTTGTTCTCGACGACAGACCTTCGGAGGAATGCCGAATGCCGATTGCTTTAATGGGCAAGGTCTACTGCAAAGTGGACGCCCGATTCGGGGCCGTCGAGGTCGGCGACCTGCTGACGACCTCTTCGACGCCCGGCCATGCGATGAAAGCGGGCGATCCTCTCAAGGCTTTCGGGTCGGTGATCGGCAAAGCTCTGCGGGCCATCGCCGAAGGGCGAGGGCTGATTCCCATCCTAGTCGCCTTGCAATAGAAGTAAATGAATGGCGCGGATTTCCGGCCGAAAAAAGAGGAGGGCGTGATCGTGGTGAGCGTCAGAAAAATTGCGGCCTGCATCGGGCTTACCGGTAGTTTCTCGTTGAAACGCGATTTCTTCGGATACACTTCTACTTTTTTCGGAGTTCCATCAGTGTTCGGCCAGCTACGGCTGCTTCAGGGTCCGCATATTCATCTCAACCTGATTAAGGTGGGCAGCGAGCTCTTTAACGCCACAGACGAATTGTACGCCGATTTCGCTCTCGCATTCATGCGCAGCAGCTATGCAACCGTTGGGATAGGCGTGGGACGCGTCGAACATTATGCGATTCCGATAGCACAGGCCGAGGGTCATGAACAGATCGATAGTGATAGCGAGGCGGAGACTCTAATATCTAGATTTATCGTACCCAATGTTGGCATTGACGTCTTCGTGGTGCGGTCTTACGTAGGCGACGGTCACGCGGGCTTGTCTCCCGTTTCGGGAACCTGCAACAAGAACGACAAGGGAATGAAGGGCTGCGTGGTAGCGCCTACCGAGAACGTCCTTGGATTTGGACACGAGGTTGGTCACTATCTCGGTCTCGAGCACAGTGGCCGCCCCGATAACCTGATGAACCCAACGCCCTCTGAGAATAAACTTGACTCCTTTCAAATAGCAGACATTACGGATGAGAACGGAACCCACCCAGAGGAAGTCCCTCAAGGTGACATCATGAAGACCCACTGCGCGATCAGGGCCGGGTGCCCGGCTTAGAGGAAAAACAACTCATGTCAATGGAAGCAGACCCTCTTACGGAAACGCCGCCTGGCGAGCGAACACGAAAACAGGAAGCTCAACAGCTCGAGATGCTTCGAAACATTCTGACTGGCGCAGACGTGCCGATTTCGCTCGCGCCGGCTATTGGCGTGCGCAACCGCCAAGTTCCCATGGGGATTCGAGAGTGCCAGATTTTATTGGAAGACCAAGACCAGCCTTCGCGGATCCGCGCTCTAGCAGCATTGAGCCTTGGCAGGATCGATACGCCGGAGGCGGAGGAGATTCTGATCCGGAACATTCAGATTCCCGAGAACGATGTACTATCCGCCAGCATGACGGCGCTGGGAAGAATTGGCGGCGTCCGGGCGCTCGAAGCGATCGTCAAGGTCCGCCCGTATGTGACGGGCCCCGCGGCGGCGCGGGCCGACTTCGCTGCAGTTTTGATTTCCTACCGCTTGCGCCTAAAGGGCCACCAGTTGACCGTGCCGAGCCACGGCGAATTTCTGGAACCCGGGTCCGGCTCCGTGAATCCGCTGAAGACCCACGGGCCAGTTGAGGCTGAAGCGCGGTTCTGTCTTCAGTCACTGGCTGCCCAACCTTTTGGCGTTGAGTTCTCGGATAAGGTTTTGCACCAGGTTAGTTGCGGTAGGAGTCACCATATGCTGGTTCTCAATGGTGCTTTTGAAGGGCGCCACGGAGTCCGCAAGCTCCGCGAGGGCAATGCCCTCCTCGGCGCCGTGGCTACCAGGAGCCCCGACATTGACACTTACTCGATCGCATTCCTTGTGTTCACCTCCCCCGGCGACGAGATAGATAGGCTCCATATTTGGATCAATCGCGCAACCGGCGAATCAGCCTTTGCCGGAACGGCACGGCTGGAGCACGACACGGTGAAGTTTCAGATTGCCGCCCTTGCGGGGCCCGGCGCATTTTCCCTCCGCGTCAACGGGACGTTCGACGGTTCGGCGTTCACCTTCACAGAAGCGCTCTGCGGACTGTCAGTCCAGCAGCCCCTCGTGCCGATTCGAATAGGCAAGCTCACGCGCTGATAGTGACATTCTCTAGCCGCTATGACCCGCAAGCGCAACTGCGCGAGCAGTTTGGGTCTTCGAGCGTGTTCCAAGGTTGTCCAATGGCTCACTAGCGACGGACTTGCCTGCAATCGCGAAGGGAGGAATTGAGTGTCAGTCGTCATGCTGGTTGGAGCGGCAGGACCGGCAGCGACCGGTCATTGTTGCTGGCGGAGCGGCGCAGCGGTAATCTCGCTCCCATCCATGCCCCGCACCGCGCGAGCCACTGTCGGCGGCCTATGCTATCACGTCCTCAATCGGGGCAACCGCCGGGCCACCGTCGTTTATAAGGACGGCGATTACCGCGCCTTCCTTCAAGGCGATGGCCCACGTCCAGGAGCAGACGCCGATGCTTTTCTTTCTTCTCCTTGCGGGCCGATAGGTCCATGTCCAGTTGCTTCAGCGGCGCTTTCCCGTCCTTCGTGGACACCGGGAAGAGAAACCCCTCGTCTAGAACGTAAGGCTCGTCATTCAACTATCACGTATGGTTGTTGGTTGAGAATCGTCTCGCATTTGTCGTGATCTGCAAAAACAGCCTGACTCCAGTGGAAGCCAAGCGTCATGTGTTTTCTTGGTTCCATTGCATCATGTGCTGAGGCTCCCACAACTCGACAATAAACCTGGATCATAAATTGGCCTTCCTGATCCTTATCAGGATACACTTCAGACGACGATTGCCGCATCTGATCCAACAGCAGTGGAACCAGGTTTATAGTCGCCTTCTGCTTCGGCATCAACTTGCCAAAGGTTGCAATCTCGCTAGAGCTAGTCTCGTTCGCAACTATGGGGATAGGCATCTTCTGCTCGACACCGAACCCATATTTGCGCCCAAACATGTAGCGAACATCGATCCTCAAACTGTCGATAATCTCATCTCCAGTGTTCCTAATGCTAACGTGCGGTTGCCATCTCAAGAGGTCATCAATGCTATCCAGCCTGAAAACGTCATTTTCCTTCCCTACTTCCTTTCTCATGAATGGACGCAACGAAGATGGGTCACTCTTCTCCTCAACAAAGGCGAATTGTGCCCGGATTTTGCCCGATGTACGATCCTGCGTTCGTTGACTTATCTCGAACTGACGCTGATTTATGTCGGCCTGATGGACCGAGACACAAAGAGAGATTATTGACACGACTACCGCCAGAAGGGAAATCAAGATCGCCCAAGGGACAGGCTTCGGCGTTGCGGCCTGCTGAGACGCGGTTTGCGATGGCGCGGTTTGCTGAGGCGCGGCTCGCTGAGGCACGGTTTGCGGGGCTACGGCGACCTTTGGCCTTTGTCTATTTCTGTTGCCCATGTTCCCCTCTATCGGGCCCCTGATTTCGTCTCTCTATTCTATTCGTCTTGCAGCAGAGCGGATTTTTTTCAAGGAACCACGTCGGCGAATTGGAAGCCGTCACGCACGAAGCGCTCGCCGGCGCGGACAGCCGACGTCTCCGCGAAGATCGGACCACCGTAGCAAAAGGTGTGAAACTCGCCGCGCTCCCCGCAACGATCCACCGAGGGAGGCAACTCGGCCAGCAAAGCGGCGTCATACTCGCGCCCGCCGCGTCAGCGCCTACTCCGAACTCACGAATTCCACCCAACTCCTCTTGTCTCCTATAAGATACATCGGTACACTATTCCGTTGCGGCGTTCGCGCCTTCCTCCAGCCGCGAATCTTTGGAGAGTCAGGAAAATGAAAAGCAGCTTC
>JBGQKZ010000060.1:0-41312 GCA_041499805.1 Gemmataceae bacterium | reverse complement strand
ATTCGACCGAGCCATAAGCCGTTTCTCCGTTAGCGATGGTGTCGTGAACAACTCCATCATGGCGGAGAACGGCTTCTTCAGCTGCGCCAATCGGCGGTCATTTCTCCCTTTACCAGCTGGGGCTGGAAATCTCCCTAAACTGAAGAAATTAAAAAGGTTATTGCAAAAAGACCGGCACAAGTGTTAGTGGCGTTGCGGACAGCGGGGACAGTTTACGAAAACGATTCGCCCATTGCGGCTTCTGGAAAAACCGGTCCCGCCCACGCGGGTCGGCGGAATCGCCAAAGATCACGCCTGACCTGCTACGGCCCTCACTAGAGCTTTCCCTCCCTGGAAACCCAACGATTCACCTTCACCGTCGCCGGCGGGTTCATCCAACACTTCATCACGGCGCCAGCTGGGCGAATCGTGTCGTCGCGGCGGCCGACTAACCGCCCGGCGTTGAAACGCCTTTGCCAGCAAGCTCGGACAATGCGCGAAAAACGAGGCGCGGAGCAAATCCTAAATCGATCCGCGTCTACCGTGTCTCGTTTTCGCGCCCGCGCACGCATTCTTCCGTCCGCGCGAGCATGGCGCCTGCTTGCGGCGATTCAGGTACTCGTCAATTTCCGCGGTCGCCGTCGATTGTACCTGGATGCATGCCCAAATTCCGGGCAGCTTGAGCTTGATTACCCGCCGTCGCCGAGGAACAATCACCGCATGGTCATCCACGGTCGAATACATAACGGGAAGGTGCTCTTGGAAGACGGGCCCGCATTGCCGGAAGGCGCCCCGGTTACGGTATCCTTCGAGTTCGCGTCAGGATCGGGGCCGTCGACCCAAAAGAAGCGGATCGACTTTCCCCTGGTTCGTTCGAAACGCCCGGGGAGTGTGCATTTGACCGGCGAACGAGTCGCGGAGTTTCTTGAAGAGGACGATGTTTCTCCCTGACATCAATTGGTGGCTGGCTCTGGTTTTTGACTCTCCTGTCCATCATGCCTCCGCCAAGCGTTGGCTGGACGGCCTGTCAAACGAATTGTGCTTCTTTTGCCGGTTGACCCAACAAGGCTTTCTTCGACTGGCAACCAATCCAAAAGTGTTTCCCGGAGACGCCGTCTTCCTGAGCGAAGCATGGCATCTCTACGATACGATCTTGAGCGATCCGCGCTTTTCATTCGCGGAAGAGCCTGTGCGTATCGAAACGCTTTGGCGCGGCTACACGCGCCGGCGTTCTTTTTCACCCAAGATCTGGAACGACGCGTATCTGGCCGCGTTCGCACGGGCCGCGGGTTGGAAATTGGTCACTTTCGATAACGGCTTCAGGCAATACAAAAACCTGAAGTGCAGCATTCTGTCGTAAGGCCAGCGAGGCGCAGAAAGTGGACGCGGATCAATTCTGGATTTGATCCGCGTCTCCTTTGTGCATCCCGAGATGGCAGTCTTTGTGCATCCCCGGCGCGTGGCATGAAGAAGCGCCGGAGTGGGGACTCCATTGCCAAAGGCGGCAGAAAAGAGCCGCAATTATGCCGTGCGCGTCCGCCAAATCCTTGCAAAACGCCCGAATTTCATGCCCCGTTTGGGCCATTTCAGCCACAAAACACTGGACGTTTTCGGCTTCTCGTCGCAAGTCTCTACGCCACCAAGGAGTTGTCGCCAAATCGGCCTGGCGGTTATTAACCCGTTATTCCATAACGACTTAAGGCTCATTTCTGCCGCCATATCTGCATGTGGCAGGAATGTTTTTCGACAGAACCATCACAGCAACAAGTCGTTACGATCAGAATCGCGCCTGGAGGGGAATGGGGGAGGGGTGGCAGTTTAGGGCAGGAATGCGCGATTCGCGGCGCGGTTAAGGCGTCGCAATAGGCAGCCAGTACCCACATTGACACCAACCCGCGAGCCTGTTTAGGATACCCCGCCGTTGAACCGAGGGCGGTGCGCGGCGGCCGCGCCGCGGCCCGGAATGAAAGGAGGTAGCACGTCGGGCGTTTTCCGCACATGGCCCGATCCACGCAACCAACATGGATGGGAAAGCACATACGGTTGTCCCTTACGTGGTCTGACACTACGGACAGGAAAGGACCCACGCACATGAAACGATTGTTGACGGCCCTGTTTGGGGCCTCGCTGGTCTGCCTGGCGTTCGGCGCGAACGCGCGGGCCGACTTTGTCTCCTGGAGCTACAACTTCACGCCGGATTCGCTGCTGGTCCAATCGGACCTGCCCGGCACCGGCGGCGTGACGCTGACGAACGAAGCGCCCAACGGCGCGCTCGGCACGTCGGACGTGCTCGCCACCAACATCCGCACGTTCAGCTCGGCGCTCGGCGATGCCGCCGGCCACTTCGATCACCTCACTCATGCGGGCTGGGGCATGACGTTGACGCTGACCGATGATGCGTCCGGCGCATCGACGACGCACCATTTCACCGGCGAGTTCAACGGCGCGATTTCGGGTGGCGGCGTGCTGCCCAACGGCCACACGGTGAAGGGCAGCTCCAACATCACCAGCACCGTGTTCAATCCGCTGTGGAACGTGACGCTGGGCGGCAATCCGTTCCAGGTAAACCTGAACGCCTATACGCCTCCTGGCCCGCCGACCGCCTTCAACGCGGGCTCCATCGGCGCCCATGTGATCGTCGGCGAAACGGTTGGCGGCGGTGGCGGTGGTGGCGGCGGCGGTGGCGGCAATACGCCCGAACCGTCCACGATGGTCCTGAGCTGCCTCGGCGTCGCCGGTCTCGGTCTGGGTCGCTGGTGGAAACGCGCCAAGGCGGCCTAACACGCCTCGGCAGCGCCCTGACAACGCACAAAGCCCACGGGCCCCAAGCCCGTGGGCTTTCCTTTACGCCATCTCTTCCCTTGAGAGCCGAGCCGAAAAAGGCGTCCCGAACTCTTTCTTCAAAGTTCCAGACACCTCTTCCGGCTTGCCTCTGAGCCACCGATGGAACGACCGCTCATGAAGAAACTCAATACGAAGCTCTTCGTCGGCCTGATCGCTTTCGTGATCGTCGGTACGGCGGCGCTTTTCCTCACGCACTGGTTCCAGAGCGGACGGATTGCCCGCGCCCTGCTCTGGCAGGCCAAGCACGCCGAGGACGAAGCGAAGCCGGAGAAGGTCGCGACCTATCTGAGCCGCTACCTGGAGTTTGCGCCGAACGACCTGGAAGAGCGGGCGCACCTCGCGCAAACGCTGGCCGGCGACAAGGTCGCGGTCAGCCTGCGCGGCAAGCAGCACGCCATTTTCGTCATTGAGCAGGTATTGGCCCGCGACCCAAGCCGGCACGATCTGCGTAAGGACGTGGTCCGTTTGGCGCTGGAGTTGTTCCCGCCGCGGTTTGACCTGGCGAACGAGCACCTCGACGCGCTCAATCAAGCCTTGCCGCAAGACGGCGAAGTGGCGCGCCTATTTGGGCAGTGGAACGAGGCTCATAAGCAAGAGGACAAGGGCGATCAAGAGCAATTTCCGGGCGACGCCATCAAATGGTACCGCGAGGCGATCCAGCGGGCGCCGCAGCAGATCGAGACCTATGAGAAGTTGGCAGCGCTGCTCCATCGCAAACCGGACACCGCCAAGCAGGCCGCCGCCGTGCTGGATCAGCTCGTGCAGGCGAACGGCCGCTCCTTCCAGGCGTATCTGACCCGCGCCAAGTTTTTGCAGCAAGCGAATCGCGACGACGACGCCGCGCAGGACGTGGAGCGGGCCAAAAAGCTGGCGCCGGACGAGGCCGATGTGATTCTCGCCGTCGGCGATTTGGAGAAGTCGCGTAAACAGCTCGACGCCGCGCGCACGGTTCTGAAGCACGGCCTGGAACTGCACCCCAAGGACTGGCGCATGTACGACGCACTCGCCCGCGTCGAGGCGGAAGCGGACCGCCACGCGGCAGGCGCGACAATCTTGCGGCAAGGGATCAAGGCGTTCACCGGCGAGCCGCGCAACAAGCTGCTGTGGGTCCTCGGCAACCTGCACATCGACGACGCCGATTGGGCCGGCGTGCAAGAAGTCGTCACCCAGCTCAAGGAAGGCAAATCGTCGCCGACATCCATCGACTACTTGCAAGGCCGCGTCCATCTCGGCCGGCGCGCGTATGCCGAGGCGGCCCACTACTTTGAGAAGACGCGGCCGCTCTTGGAAGCCGCCACGTCCGACGCCGCCCGCGACGTGAAGGAGATTCTCACGCTCGTCAATCTGTATCTCGGCCAGTGCTACCAGCAGCTCAATGAGCCGAGCCGGCAACTGGCCGCCTTCAGCCGCTTGCTCGCCCTCAGCCCGAACTCCGTCGCCGGACTGCTTGGCGCCGCGTCCGCTAATCAGTCGTTGGGCCGCCTTGACGACGCCTTGGTTCAGTTCCGCAAGGCCGCGACCGCAAAGGAAGCCGCCGGACCCGCGTGGATCGAAATCACGCGCCTGCTCATCGGCCGCAACCTACAACGCCCGGGCAGCAACCGCGATTGGCAAGACGTGAAGGATGCCCTCGCCCAGGCGGAGAAGCTGAATCCCGACGCCGTCGAACTCGTCCTGCTCCGCAAGGAGTTGCTCGCCGAGGAAGGCCAGATCGATCAGGCGGAAGCGCTGATCGCCAAGGCACGGGACGCCAAGCCGAAGCAGGTTGAATTCTGGGCGGCGCTCGCCGATCTCGCCGACCGTCGTAACCAGCCCGAGCAGGCGGCGAAGCTGCTGGACGACGCGGAACGGCAGTGTGGCGACAGCGTCGATTTACGGCTGGCCCGCGCCCGCTCCTTGGCCGGCCGCCGTGCGGCCGCTCCTGAGTTATTGCGCTTGGCGCAGGGTCGCGAGCGTTTCAACGCCGAGGACCAGGGCCGCTTACTCGCCGGCGTGGCGGAAGCAGCAATGACCGTTGGCCACCAGAAGGAAGCCCGCGAGCTGTGGTCGCAATTGGCTAAGGAACCGCGCTTTGAAAACGACCTGCGCTTGCGGCAACTGCTGTTCGACTTCGCCATCGACGCGGACGATGAGCCGGCCATGAAGGCGGAACTGGCTCACATCCGTCGCATCGAAGGCGACTCGGACGCCATGTGGCGTTACGGCGAGGCGTTGCGCTTGATTTGGTCGTCCCGCCGTCAAGGCGGCGCCGCGGCGCTGGATGAAGCCCGCATCCACCTCGATCGCGTCGCCGCGCAGCGGCCAACCTGGCCCGCCGTCTTCCTCGCCAAGGCCGAGGTGGAACAGATGAAAGGCCGTCCCGAACAGGCGATCGCCCATTACCGCCGAGCAATCGAATTGGGCGAACAAAGCCCGCGTGCCGTTCGCCCGCTCGTCCAACTGCTTACCGAACGGCACCGCGACGAAGAGGCCGATCAGGAAATCCGCAAACTCCAGAAGCAGATGAACCTGACCGGCGACCTCCAGCGCCTGGCCGCTGCCGTGTCGCTCCGCAATCAGGATGCGACCCGCGCCGTCGAGCTCGCACGCCAGGCGGTGTCAGCCGACTCGAAGGACTACCGCGACTTCCTGTGGCTGGGACAGGTGCTGGCCGCAAGCGGCAAGCAACCGCAGGAGGCCGAGACCAAGCTTCGCCGCGCCGTCGAGCTAGGCGACACGGTGCCCGAAACGTGGCTGGCATTGATTCGGTTCCTCGCCCTGACGAACCCCAGCCAGGCCGAGGCCACATTGCAGCAAGCACGCGCGAAACTGCCTGCAGATCAAGCGGCCCTCGCACTGGCACAAGGCTACGAGGCGCTTGGCAAGACGGATCAAGCCCGCGAACAATACCAGGCGGCGCTCACCGCGAAGCCGGATGACGTGACGGTCGTGAACCGCGTGGCGCTGTTCTCTATGCGCAATAACCGGCAAGCGGAAGCGGAGCCGCTGTTGCGCCAGGTGCTGGATCGCAAGTTCAAGGCGTCCGACAGCGATATCGCCTGGGCACGACGCCGCCTCGCGTTGGTCCTCGCGACGTCGGGCGACTATCGACGCTTTCTCGAAGGTCTGAAACTCGTCGGCCTGAGCCTGGACGACGCCGGCAAGATCATCGAGGACAAACGCACCTCCGACGAGCCGCTCGAAGATCAGCGGGCCCGCGCTCGTGTTCTGGCCACCCAGAAATCACGTCCTTTGCGCGCACGTGCAATTACTCTACTCGAGGAGTTGAATCGCCGGCAGGCGCTCAACACGGTGGACCAATTCTTGCTTGCGCAGCTCTATGAGTCCGAAGGCAACTGGACCAAGGCCCGCGAGCAAATGCGCGAGCTGGCGACGGGGCCGACGGCGACTCCCTTTTACGTCGCCCACCTCGCCGAGTGGCTTCTGCGGCACAAGGAAACCGCCGACGCCGGCCGCGCCATTGATAAACTCCAGCAGCTTGAGAAGTCTCGGCAAGTGGAGACGAACGCGTACGGCAGCATCGAGCTCGGAGCGCAGTATCTCGAACAGTGCGGCGAAGCCGACAAGGCGCTGGCCTTGCTCAAGGCCTACGCGGAACGTCCCGGCGCGGCGCCGCACGATTCGGTCCTTCTGCTCGGTCACTACGGCCGCCAGAAGCGGCCCGCCGAGGCCCTCGCGCTGTGCGAGCAGCTGTGGCAAACGTGCCCGCCCGAGATGGCCGGCGGGGCCAGCGTCGCCGTGTTGCGCATCGCGCCGCCTGCCGACGAGCAGTGCAACCGTGTTGAGAATCGGTTGAAGGCAGCACTCGACAAGAATCCAGATTCCGTCCCGCTACTTGTCCATCTCGCCGACCTGCACGACCTGCGCGGGCGTTTCGCCGACGCCGAGCAGGTCTATCGCCGCATCCTCGGCCGGGATCCGCGCAACATCGTCGCTCTGAACAATCTTGCCTGGCTGCTTGCTCAGCGTGCGGACAATGGCAAAGAAGCACTGCCGCTGATTGAACGGGCGATCGACGTGCTCGGCCCGCGGCCGGAACTGCTCGACACCCGCGCGATCGCCTACCTGGCGCTGAAGCAAGGCGACCTGGCGGTCCGCGACGTGGAACGCGCCCTGGCCGACACGCCGACGCCGACGCGTTACTTCCACCTGGCCCGCGCCCAACGGCAGGCAAACAACCGCGACGCCGCCATCGCTGCCTTGAAGAAAGCCCGCGCGTCGGGCCTTGAGCCGGACCTGCTGCACCCCGTCGAACGCGGCGCTTATCGCACAATGCTGACGGAGTTAGACCAGCGCTAACCTTTCCTTCTATGCTACGATTGTGAAGATCGTTCGTTTGGACTTACAACGACGGAGCAGTCATGACGGTGAAGCTGGCCGCGACGGCCTCGCTGGTTGAGGAGTTGCAATTCCGACTCGATTTGCGGACCGCCAAGGTGTGCATTGTCGGCCTCGGCTACGTCGGCCTGCCGTTGGCCGAGACGTTCGCCTGGGGCGGTTATCCGGTCCTCGGCTTTGACATCGACCACGTCAAAGTCGAGCAGTTGAAACAGGGCAAGAGCTACATCGGGCACATTGGCTCCGAGCGTGTCGCGGAGCTGGTCGCGACGGGCCGCTTCGACGCCACCACGGACCCGCGCCGCTTCAAGGAAGCGGACGCCATCGTCATTTGCGTGCCGACGCCGCTGACGGAAACGCGCGAGCCCGACCTGTCGTACATCGAAAAGACCGGCCGAGCCATCCAGCCGCATCTTCGACCGGGACAGCTTGTCGTCCTCGAAAGCACCACCTATCCCGGCACGACCGAAGACCTGCTGCAGCCAATTCTGGAACAGTCGGGCCTCAAAGCCGGCCGCGATTTCTTCCTCGCCTATAGCCCCGAGCGCGAGGATCCCGGCAACAAGGACTTCGCCACGCGGAACATCCCGAAGGTGGTCGGCGGCATTGATGAAACCAGCCGCAATCTCGCGCTCTCGCTTTACGAGCCCGTTGTCGAGGGCGTTGTTCCCGTCTCCAGCCCGCGCGTTGCCGAGGCGTGCAAGATTCTGGAGAACACCTATCGGGCCGTGAACATCGCGCTCGTGAACGAGCTGAAGGTCGTGTTCGCCGCGATGGACATCGACGTGTGGGAAGTGATCGCCGCGGCGAAGACGAAACCCTTTGGCTTCCAGGCGTTTTATCCGGGACCAGGTCTCGGCGGCCACTGCATCCCGATTGACCCTTTCTACTTGACATGGGTGGCTCGCAAATACGGCGTACACACGCGCTTCATCGAGCTGGCCGGCGAAATCAATACGTCGATGCCGCACTATGTCGTCGAGCGCGTCGCCGACGCTCTCAACGAGCAAGCCAAGCCGGTGAAAGGGAGCAAAGTCTGTATCCTGGGCATCGCCTACAAGAAGGACGTGGACGACCCGCGCGAATCGCCGGCGTTTGAGATCATGGAGCTGCTGCTGAAGCGCGGCGCCGCGGTCAGCTACAACGACCCGCACATTCCGACGCTGCCGCCGATGCGCCATCACCAACTGCGCATGGCGAGTCAGGACTTGACGCCGGAGTTCCTCGCCAGCCAGGACTGCGTACTTGTCGTAACCGATCACACCGCGTACGATTTCAAGTTCATCGTGCAGCACGCCCGCCTCGTAGTGGATACACGCAATGCAACACTGGATTGCGATCCCGGCGACGGCCGCGTGTGCAAGGCTTGAAACTCACCTTCGTTGAGGACTTCCTGATGCCCGTCTGTCTTGTCACCGGCGGCGCCGGTTTCATTGGCTCACATCTCGTCGATGCTCTCGTCGCCCGTGGCGATACGGTGCGCGTGCTCGACAACCTCAGCACCGGCAACGTCGCGAACCTCGTCGGCGTGCGCGACGACATCGAGTTGATCGAAGGCGACCTCGTGGACGCCGACCTCGTGCGGAAGGCGCTGCACGACGTGGAATTGGTTTTCCACCAGGCGGCGTTGGCGTCGGTGCCGCGCAGCATTGCCGACCCGATGGGGACGCACCACGCCTGCGTCACGGGCACGCTCAACGTGTTGCTTGCCGCCAAGGAAGTCGGCGTGCGCCGCGTGGTCTACGCGGCCAGCTCCAGCGCTTATGGCAACGCGGCCAAGATGCCGAAGCGTGAGGATGACATCACCGACCCGCTGTCGCCGTATGCGGTCGCCAAGCTGGCGGCGGAACACTACTGCGCTGCGTTCACCAACGTCTACGGGCTTGAGACGGTGCGTTTGCGTTATTTCAACGTATTCGGCCCGCGTCAACCGCCGGACAGCCCGTACGCGGCGGTCATTCCGCTCTTTATCGAGGCGATCGCGGCGGGACGCAGCCCGACGGTTCACGGCGACGGCCTGCAATCGCGCGACTTCACGTTCGTCGCCGACGTGGTGCAAGCGAACCTGCGCGCCGCCGAGACGCCGGGCGTTGGCGGCAAGGTTTACAACATCGCCTGCGGCCGCCGCGCGACGTTGCTCGATCTAATCGCAAAGATCAATCTTCTGCTCGGCAAAAACATCAAGCCCGTCCACACCGAAGCGCGGGCCGGCGACGTCCGCCATAGCCAGGCAGACATTTCCCGCGCGCAGGCGGACCTCGGTTACAAACCGAACATTGATATGGACGAAGGTCTGCGGCGGACCGTCGGGTGGTTTAAGTCGCAAGCGCCGAAGGCCGCGGCTCGTCCGCAGAAGGCGGCATCTATCCCGCAGTCTTAACCCACGCCCGCAACACTTCCGCCACGCTCCATGCCTGCGCCACGCAGCCGCGGGGCGTGTACGGCTCTTCCGCGTCGAATACCTCGCTGATCTGGCCGATGCAGGCGTCGCTCAATCCCGCTTTGAAGCCTTCGAGAAATCGCCGGGCGCCCGTGCGATCTTCGGGATGCGCCTTGAGCCATGCGTCGACGAACGGACCGATGAGCCAGGCCCAGACCGTTCCCTGGTGATACGCCGCGTCGCGCGAGCGCAGGTCGCCGTAGTATTTTGCCTTGTAGTCGGAGTGGCCAGGAGCGAGCGAGCGCAGGCCGACCGGCGTCAGCAACCGCTTGCGGACAGTTTCTACCACCGGCTGCCACCGGGATTCGTCCAGCACGGGATGCACCAGCGAAACGGCGAAGATCTGATTGGGCCGGCACGACGAATCGTCGCCATGCTCGCTGTCCACCACGTCGTAGAGGTAGCCGCCGCCGGCGTACCAGAAGCGTTCGTTGAACGACCGTTTTGTCCGTTCCGCCTGTTCCGCGAGTGGACGAGCCGCGCCGTCGCCGCGTTCTTCCCTCACCCATTCTTCCAACAGGCGCAGCGCGTTGTACCACAGAGCGTTGAGTTCCACGGCTTTGCCGCGCCGTGGCGTTACCACCCAGTCGCCGACTTTGGCGTCCATCCACGTCAACTGATAGCCGTCGGCGCCTTGCCGCAGCAATCCGTCTTTCGGATCGACGCCGATGTTGAAGCGCGTCCCTTTCAAATGCTGATCCACGATTCCGAGCAACTTCGGCAGGAGTTGGCGCAACGTCTCGCGGTCGTCGGTTACGTCGAGGTAACGCTTGATGGCATGGAAGAACCAGAGGGTCGCGTCGGCGGTGTGATAAAGACCCTCTTTTTCACCTTCGGGGAACATGTTGGGTATGAGGCCGTCGCGGATATAATGGGAGAACGTGCGAAGAATGTAACCCGCTTCAACGTGCCGGCCCGTAGCGAGCGTGAGGCCTTCGAGGCTGATCATCGTGTCACGGCCCCAATCGGTGAACCAGTGGTAGCCGGCGATGACGGTGCGGACCTCGTCGCCCGCGGCGCGGGCACGAGCGGCTTCTTCAATGCGGCCGGCGGGGCGAATGATAAACTGGTCCGCCGCCAGCACCAGTTCCCCGGCCATGTCTTGCTGGGCGGCGGCCGGCGCCGCGAGAATCAGCCGCCGGGCACGCTCGCCGCAGGCCGCGAGGGCGTCCTGCGGCTTGAGCGCGGTGATCGTCTCCCAGCGCTCGGTGGAAGCAACCAGCGTGGCGTCGCGTTCTTTCGTCAAATCCACGCGGAAATACCCCAGACTCCACAACGCCCCTTTCGCCTCGTAGCCGCGACTTTCTTCGATGCGATAGAGGAAGTCGGAAAGCTTCTCGCTCTGGATCGTCAGGGCGCTCCTCTGGCCGTAAAGCAACAGCTTCAAGGGCGGAAACTCGGCCCCGCCGTTGATCTCGTAACGATTCTCGATGGCGCTTAACACATACGGTCCGGCGGCAACGCTGCTCACCGGCGCATCGTGGCCGCGGAAGTGGACCGACGGCCGCAGCTTCAGCCGCACGGTGCCGTCGCCGCGCAACAGACGGTAATAGATGTAGACCGTGTTCTGCTGGTGCGGCATGAACACGCGCTTTTCCAGCGCGATGCCGTCCAGCTCGTAGCGCCAGACGGGCAGCCCGGCTTCCAGGCGAAACTCGGTCAAATGTTCCGTGCCGTGCAATTCCAGCTCGCCGCTGGCCCACTCCTCGCCGCCGAACTGCACGGTGTGAAAATCGGGCAGCCGCAAATACTCCGAGAGGTGGTTGAACATCATCACGCGGCCGAGCGACCCGGCAAGGGCGGCAATGAGCAGACCATGATAGCGGCGCGTGGAAGCCCCGGAGAGCGTGCCGGATGCATACCCGCCCAGTCCGTTGGTGACGAGCCATTCGCGGTCGAGCAGCGGCTGCACCGACGGGGCGTGCGGGCCGGGCCAGGGGACGCGGCGGATCGGTTCCTCCATGGTCACGGCTTCGCCTCCGCCTGGGGCGTGTCTTCCGGCACAAGGAGCACCGCCGCCTCACCCGGAATACGCCAATTCTCCTCGGTATCGAGCGGCGACGTCCCGCTGCCGCCGTAGCAATGCTCCTCGCTCGACCAGCGCACGGCCCACTGCTTGGCAAAGGGCGGAGCAAGCAGCGGTTCCGGCGCGGGATTGAAGTGCAAGTCGCGACCTAGATTCACGATCAACAATCGGTCCGCGCCGTCGTCGGCGAAGAAACGGAGCACGAAAGCGTGCGGACCGAGCACCGCTGCGTCGAGGCCGCGCCGCCGCTGCAAACGCAACACCGGGTCGTCGCGCCGTAACTGAAGCAGGTCGTGATGTAACGCCACTGCTCTCTTGTTTTGAACACGTTCGGCCCAGTTAAGCCGGCAGCGCTGAAATGTCTCGTCCGCGCCCGGATCGGACAGGCATTCTTGCATCTCGGTTGATGCGAGCGCGCGGAATTGCTTCAAGAACTCGGCCCGGCCCTTTCGCACGAGCTTGCCCAGTTCCGGCTGGTGATCCGCGAAATACAGGAACGGACTGGACGCCGAAAACTCCTGCCCCTGGAACAGCATCGGCGTCCCAGGCGCCAGCAATGTCAAAGCCGTCAACGCGCGGAAGCGGCCGGGGCTCGTCAATTGATGCACCCGTTCCCCGCGGCCCGAGTTGGCGACCTGATCGTGATTTTCGATGAACGTGACGAAGGCCGCCGGATCGAGATCCAGCGCCGGCGTGCCGCGCCGCTGCTTTTGCCAGGAATAGCGCTGCCCTTGGTAGAGATAGCCCCACTTCACCGCCGAGATGAACTCCTGCGGCGTCCCACGATAGTCCGTGTAATAGGCCTCGTTGTGCCCCGTGAGTGCGACGAGTGCGCTGTGGTGGTAGTCGTCGTTCCACAGCCCGTCGAGTCCGTAGCCGCCTTGCGCTTCGGGCCGCACCAGCCTCGTGTGCTGACATTCATTCTCGGCGACGATGATCGTGGCCCTGCCGCGCGCCGCCTCGCGCACCCGGCGGCCGACCGCGGTCAGGATGTGTTCGCGCGATTCGTCGAAGATTTGCTGCGTCGCGTCGAGCCGCAGGCCGTCGAGGTGGTACTCGTCGATCCAATAGCCGGCGTTGGCGATGAAGAACTCACGCACGGGCCCGCTGTTCGGGCCGTCGAAATTGAGCGCTTCGCCCCACTCGTTCTTATAGCGGTCGGTGAAGTAATCGTCGGCAAATTGCTTCAGATAGTTGCCGTCCGGGCCGAGGTGGTTGTAAACGACATCGAGGAGCACACCCAGGCCGAGCGCGTGTGCCTGATCGACGAAGCGGCGAAAGTCGTCGGGTTGGCCGTAGAGCCTCGTCGGTGCGAACAGGCTCACGCCGTCGTAGCCCCAACCGAATTTGCCGGGAAAGTCGGCGACGGGCATGATCTCGACGACCGTGATGCCGACTTCCTTCAGGAGCGGCAGCTTTTCGATCGCCGCGGCGAAAGTTCCTTCGGGCGTGAACGTGCCGACGTGCATCTCGTAAAGGACCTGCCCCAGCAACGACACGCCGCGCCAGCCCTGATCGCTCCAGCGAAACCTATTCGGATCGACCACCTGCGACGGACCGTGCGGGCCGTCGGGTTGGAAACGCGACGCGGGGTCGGGATAAAGATAACTATCATCGTCCAAGCGGAAGCGGTACCGCGTGCCGGCGCGGGCGGCGGCGACCTGACCGGAGAAATAGCCGCCGCCTTCCGCGATCGTCAACGGGACAGGCCGAGGCTCGCCGTCGATCACCACCGCGACCTGCCGCCGCTTCGGCGCCCAGACGCGGAAGTGGACGCCGCCGTCGGGTTGCACCTCCGCGCCAATGGGCAAGCGTCGTCTTTGTTCCTTGCCGGCGGTCATATCGCAGTTCCATCTTGCGCACGAAGTTCAGAACGTATGTATAGCTAGATTCGGCCTCGCGCCGTTCCTGAAAAGCGCTAATGCCGTGCAAAACGCATTCCAGTCGCTGGCATAGAGCTTGCGACATCGGTAGACTTCCGGCCGGGCGAAGCCACCGACTCTTGGAAAAAGAAAGGGTGCGCCGGGCATGGATCGACCACATCGCGTTGTCATAGTTGGCGGCGGCTTCGGCGGGCTCAACGCGGCACGCAATTTACGCGGCATACCCGTACAAGTCACGCTCCTCGACCGTCGTAATTTCCATTTGTTCCAGCCGCTACTCTACCAGGTCGCAACAGGCGGCCTGTCGCCTGCCAACATCGCGGCGCCGCTCCGCGCACTTTTCCGCCGACAGAGAAATGTGGATGTCCTCCTGGCCGAAGTCACGGACATCGACGCGCGCGGCCGGCGTGTGATCCTCCGTGACGGCACGCTGGCGTACGACACGCTAGTCCTCGCCACGGGCGCACGCCATCATTACTTCGGCAAAGACGCGGCGTGGGAGCCATTGGCGCCCGGTCTGAAGACGATTGAAGATGCGACCGAAATCCGCCGCCGCATCTTGGTCGCCTTCGAGAAGGCCGAAGTTGAAACCGACCCCGCCCGGCAGCAGGCGTTGCTCACGTTCGTGGTCGTCGGCGGCGGACCGACCGGCGTCGAGCTGGCCGGCACGCTCGGCGAGTTGGCGCACTTCACGCTGCGCCGGGAATTCCACAAGATCGACCCAACCAAGGCGCGCATTCTACTTCTAGAAGGAACCGAGCGTGTGTTGCCGCCGTACAAACCTGACCTATCCGCGAAGGCGGCGCGCGCGCTCGAGCGGCTCGGCGTGACCGTGCAGACCAATACCACTGTGACCGACATCCAGCCGGATTTCGTCACGGTCCGCCGCGGCGAGCTGGTCGAACGCATCCCGGCACACACCGTCCTTTGGGCCGCGGGCGTGCTCGCGTCGCCGTTGGGACGCGCGCTGGAGCGAGCGACCGGCGTGAAGCTCGACCGCGCGGGCCGCGTGTTCGTCGAGCCGAACCTGACAGTCCCCGGCTATCCCGATATTTACGTCATCGGCGATCTGGCGAGCCTTGCCGATACAAAGACGGGCAAGCCGTTGCCGGGCGTCGCGCCGGTCGCAATTCAGCAGGGGCAGTACGTCGCGCGCCTCATCGCCGCGCGCCTGCGCGGCCAAACGCTGCCGCCGTTCGCGTATCGTGACCGCGGCAGCATGGCGACCATTGGCCGTTCCGCCGCCGTCGCCGACCTGGGCTGGATACGCTTTTCCGGGTTCTTCGCCTGGCTCGCCTGGTTGTTCGTACATTTACTGTATCTGGTGGAGTTTCAAAACCGTCTGCTGGTCATGGTCCAGTGGGCGTGGAACTACTTCACTCGCAACCGGGCGGCGCGGCTCATCACCGGCGATGACACGGCGCGAATCGCCGAAGGTCAACAAACAGCTTTGCCGGTGTTCCATGGTCGATGACCTGCTGAGCCAGACTCTGGATCGCATCGCCCATGAACGGCGGTGGCCGGAATCCACGTATCGGCTGCAATTCCACGCCGGCTTCACCTTCCGCGACGCGACGGCGCTCGTTCCCTATCTCCACGACCTCGGCGTCACCGACCTTTACGCCTCGCCGTACCTCAAGGCCCGCCCCGGCAGCAAGCACGGCTACGACATCGCCGACCATCGCGTGCTCAATCCCGAGATCGGCAGCGAGGATGATTTCAACGCACTGGTCGCCGCCCTCCGCGCGCACGGCATGGGCCAGCTTCTCGACGTTGTCCCCAACCACATGGGCATCGCCGACAACGACAATGTGTGGTGGAACGACGTGCTCGAAAACGGCCCGTCGTCGCCGTACGCACCGTATTTCGACATCGACTGGCACTCGGAAAAGACCGATCTGTACGACAAGGTGCTGCTCCCGCTCCTCGGCGACCCGTACGGCAAGGCGCTCGAGTCCGGCCAACTGCGGATCAATTACGACGCGGGCGCCTTCACCGTCCATTACTACGAGCGCCGCTTCCCGTTGTCGCCGGGCACTTTCGATCTCGTGCTGCGGCACCGCCTCGAAGAGCTGGAACAGGCGCTCGGGCCGACCGCGGAAGCGCACGTCGAATTGCAAAGCATCCTGACGGCGATCAAAAACCTGCCGTCGCGCTCCGTGCGCGAGCCGGTGCGCGTCGCCGAACGGCAACGGGAGAAAGAGGTCGTCAAGCGCCGGCTGGCGGCCCTGGTCGAATCGTCGCCGGCCATACGCACGTTCATTGAACGTAACGTCGAACTGTTCAACGGCACGCCGGGCGAGCCGCGCAGTTTCGACCTCCTCGACGATCTGCTCAACGCCCAGGCGTATCGCCTGTCGTACTGGCGGGTCGCTTCGGATGAAATCAACTATCGCCGTTTTTTTGACGTGAACGAGTTGGCCGCGTTGAGCATGGAACGGCCGGAGGTTTTCGCGGCGACGCATGAATTGATCTTCCGCCTGCTGCGCGAACGCAAAGTGACCGGCCTGCGCATCGATCACCCCGACGGGCTGTATGATCCGAAGCAGTACCTTGAGCGCTTGCAGGAGCAGTATGTGGTTGAGCGCGCGAAGGAGGTATTCGCCGAGCGGGCCGAGTGGCAGGGACGTGAGTGGAACGAGGTTGAAGCGGAATTGCGAAAGGCCTGGGCGAGCGGCAGTGAGAAGCCTCTCGCGGAGCAAGAGGAGCCGCCGCGCGCGGAGCGAGCGGTCTACGGTCATCGAGCGCCGCTTTATGTCGTCGTCGAGAAAATCCTCGGCCGCGAGGAACCGTTGCCCGACGATTGGCCCGTCTACGGCACCGTCGGTTACGAGTTTCTGAACTGGGTCAACGCCCTCTTTGTCGACGGCAAACATCTCGCCGCGCTCAATCGCCTGTACAACCGCTGGACCGACATGGACCCGTGGCTCGGCGACCTCGTCTACCAGAAGAAATTCCTCATCATGCAGGTCGCGCTATCGAGCGAGCTGTATGTGCTCGCCCATCAGCTCGATCGGCTGTCGGAGATGAACCGCTGGTCGCGCGACTTCACGCTCAACAGCCTGCGCCATGCTTTGCGCGAGATCATCGCCTGTTTTCCCGTCTATCGTTCGTATATTTCCGACGACGGTGTGCCCGAGCGCGATCGAGCCTACATCAACCTGGCCGTCATCCAGGCCAAGCGGAAGAACCCGGCCATTAGCGCGATGCTGTTCGACTTTGTGCAGGACGTGCTCTTGCTCCGGACCGATGCCGTCGCCGGTGGTCGTCAGGCGGAACGGCACTTTGTCGGCAAGTTCCAGCAAGTGACGTCGCCGGTGATGGCCAAAGGGCTCGAAGATACGGTTTTCTACGTGTTCAACCGTCTGCTGTCGCAAAACGAAGTGGGCGGCGACCCGGCTCATTTCGGCATGCCCGTGGAGGACTTCTACCACCACCTGCGCGAGCGGCGCGACGGCTGGGCGCGGGCCTTATCGGCCACTTCGACGCACGACACCAAGCGGAGCGAAGATGTGCGGGCGCGCTTGAATGTATTGTCGGAACTGCCGCGTGAATGGCAGGCGCATCTCGCGCGCTGGAACCGCATCAACCGCCGGCACCGCGTGGCGGTCGACGACGTACAAGCGCCGGACGCCAACGATTTGTACCTCTTCTATCAGAACCTGATCGGCGCCGTGCCGCTGGAGCAGGTCAGCGGCGCGGCCCACGCCGTGTTCGTGGAGCGCATGCAGAGCTACATGCAGAAGGCGATTCACGAAGCGAAAGTCCACACGAGCTGGGTGAATCCGAATCCGGCGTATGACGACGCCATCGGCCGGTTTGTCGCCGCGGTGCTCGACGAACGGAAGAACGCCCGTTTCCTCAACGATGTGCGTGCATTCGTGCAGCGGCTCAACCACTTCGGCCTTTTCAACTCACTGGCGCAGGTGTTGCTCAAGATCACAGCGCCCGGAGTGCCTGACATTTACCAAGGGCAAGAGCTGTGGGATTTCAGCCTGGTCGATCCGGATAATCGCCGGCCGGTCGATTACGAGCGGCGGCGGCGCATGCTTCGGGAATTGAAGCACCAGCTCGCCGCTCCGCGGCTGAATCCGGCCGAGTTCGCGCACGCGTTGGTGGCGAGCAAGGAGGACGCGCGCATCAAGCTGTACGTCACCTATCGCGGGCTGCACGCGCGGCGAGATAATCCCGGCCTGTTCGCGGAGGGCGAATTCTTGGCGGTGAACGTAACCGGGAGCCGGCGCGAAAACGTCATCTCGTTCTTACGCCGACAGGAGAACCGTTACGCGGTCGCCGTAGCACCGCGGCTCGTGACCCAACTGGCGAAGGACGCCGACGAATTGCCGTTGGGGGAAGCGGCCTGGCAGGACACGACGTTGGTTTTGCCGGGCGTCGCCGCGGATCGGCCGCTGCGCAACGTCTTCACCGGCGAGACGCTCAGCCCGGCGCAGCGCGATGGCGAGGCGTTTTTGCTCATGGCCGACGTCTTGCAGCACTTTCCCGTCGCGTTGTTTGTGGCACAGGATTAGCAGCGTAAGCTCAGCCATCGCGGAAGTGTCATTCCCAGGCGGAGCCTGCTAACGCCTTCCGGAAGGCTCCGCCTCGCGCAATAAAACTAACCTAGCCGCCGAACGCAACCGGGCGGCGTCCCTAGGCGGAGCCTGGGAACGAGGAGCTGACTCTCCCATGGGATCTCCCCGTTACATTTGCGTTCATGGGCACTTTTACCAGCCGCCACGCGAGAATCCGTGGTTGGAGGCGGTTGAAGTGCAAGATTCGGCAGCGCCGTTTCACGACTGGAATGAACGCATCACGCGCGAATGCTACGCACCGAATTCGCGGTCACGCCTCGTGGACAATTCCGGCAAGATCATCAACTTGCTCAACAACTATGCGTGGATGAGTTTCAATTTCGGCCCCACGTTGCTGGCGTGGCTGGCGGAAGAAGCGCCGGAGGTGTTGCACGGGATCGTAGAGGGGGACCGCCTCAGCCGTGAGCGCAGGCGCGGCCACGGCAGCGCACTCGCCCAGGTCTACAACCACGTCATCATGCCGCTGGCGAGCGCGCACGACAAGAAAACCGAATTGCAGTGGGGCATCGCCGATTTCAAGAAGCGCTTCGGCCGTGATCCGGAAGGCTTGTGGCTGGCGGAAACCGCCGCCGACGTGCCGACGCTCGAAGCGCTCGCGGCGGCCGGCATTCGCTTCACCATCCTCGCCCCGCGACAGGCGAAACGCTGGCGGAAGATCGGCACGGAGGCATGGCAGGAAGGGGGCGTCGATCCATCGCGCGCGTATCTTTGCCGGCTGCCGTCGGGGAAGACGATCGACGTGTTCTTCTACGACGGCAACATCTCGCAGATGGTGGCGTTTGAACGGTTGCTCGATAGCGGCGAGAAATTCCTTAGCCGGCTAACCCAGGGCTTCGACGACAAGCGCGAGCACCCGCAACTCATGCACATCGCCACCGACGGCGAATCGTACGGCCATCATCACGCCCACGGCGACATGGCGCTCGCGTACGTGCTTTACAAGCTCCACGAGGACCCGAACCTCACGCTGACGAACTATGGCGAGTTCCTTGAGCTGCACCCGCCGGAGTGGGAGGCGGAGATCTGGGACAACAGCTCGTGGAGCTGTGCCCACGGCGTCGAACGCTGGCGTTCCGACTGCGGCTGCAAATCGCGCGGCGACTGGCAGCAGAAATGGCGCGGTCCCCTGCGCGAGGCCTTCAACTCTCTCAAGGATAGGCTCGACGCCCTCTTCATCGAGCGCGGCAAGGAGCTGTTTCCCGATCCGTGGGCGGCGCGCAACGGCTACATCGACGTGATCCTTGACCGCAGCGACGAATCCGTGCAACGTTTCTTGGAGAAGTATGCGCGCCCCGCGCTGCCGGCGGAGCGTGTGCGCGAAGCCCTCTGGCTGCTCGAAATGCAGCGCCACGCCCTGCTCATGTACACGAGCTGCGGCTGGTTCTTCGACGAGATCAGCGGCCTGGAGACGACGCAGTGCCTCCGCTACGCCGCCCGTGCCATGCAACTCGCCCGGCATTTCGAGCTGGATTACGAAGAGGACTTCCTCACGATTCTGGAAAAAGCGCCGAGCAATCTGCCAAACGTGTTCAAGAGCGGGCGCGACCTGTGGGAACAGTTAATCCGGCCGGCGAAGATCGATCTCGACCGCGTGCTGGCGCACTTTGCCATCAGCTCGATCTATCGCCCCGCTACGGGCACGGCGCGCGTCTACTTGTACGACATTGAAACCCTCGACCACGAGGCGGCCAGCCGGGGCGGCAATCATCTCGTCATGGGCCGGCTCCACGTACGCTCGCGGCTGACGCAGAACGAGGCGGACACGAGCTTCGTCGTCATTCACTACGGTGGACTTGATTTCTACACCGTACTCCGCCGCCCGCGTTCGACCGCGGAATATGAGGAAGCCAAGAAGAAGTTCTTTCAGACCTACGAAACCGGCTCGTTGGCTGAGCTGACCGCGCTTGTCACGCGGGAGTTTGACGGCGAGGTGCATCATCTCGACGACTTGTTCACGGACGAACGCCGGCGGATTATCGACATCGTCCTGCACGACCGCTTCGAAGAGTATGTGCAGACCTTCGAGCGGCTGGCGGACCAGGACGAGGACGTGCTCAACCGGCTGGGGCGCATGCGCTATCCGATTCCGCGCGGCATGTTGACGGCCGCCGCGGTGAGTATCGACCGCCGCCTGCGCGACGAGATCAACAGGCTGGACGCAGACGGCGCCACGGAGCGTGTGCAGAACTTGCTGAACCGCGGCAAAGCGTGGGGCTATCAACCCGACGCGGCGACGTTGGCCCTCGTCCTGACGGAAGAATTGCAAGGCGTGACGAGCGAGATCAACGCTCAGTCCGATCTCGCCGCCGTGACGCGCCAGGCGGTGGGCATTCTGGACACGGCCCGGCTTCTGGGCGTACCCCTTGACCTTTGGCAAACACAGAACCGCCTGTTGGACGCGTACGCGGGCTTGCAGGCGAGCAATGCACTGACCGACGACCTGAAGCGCGACTTTGCCGCACTCGCGGAGAAATTGACCATCACGCCGGCATTGCTCGGCTGGCGGCCGTGATTGCCCAAGAGGTCCCCTTTCCGTTCGAACCTCTTAGAATAACGCACAGACGCGACGCTCGCGGTGGAATGCTGATTTCCCGCGGGCGTTGTGCGTTTTCCGTGGACGAGGACCCTTACCGTGCCCCGACGGATCGCCACCGACGAAGCCATCCCACTCGACGATGATCCGCTTTGGTATAAGGACGCGCTCATTTACGAGTTGCACGTCCGCGCCTTCGCGGACAGCAACGGCGACGGCATCGGCGACTTCCGCGGCTTGGTGGACAAGCTCGATTACTTGCAGGACCTTGGCGTCACGACTCTGTGGCTGTTGCCGTTCTATCCGTCGCCGCTGCGTGACGACGGCTACGACATCGCCGACTACACGAGCATCAATCCAATTTACGGCACACTCGCCGATTTCAAGCACTTCCTGAAAGAATCACATCGTCGCGGGCTGCGCGTCGTCACCGAGCTGGTGCTGAACCACACCTCCGATCAGCACCCGTGGTTTCAACGCGCCCGCCGCGCCAAGCCGGGAAGCAAGGAACGTGACTTTTACGTCTGGAGCGACACGCCGGACAGGTACAAGGACGCCCGCATCATCTTCAAGGATTTCGAGGCATCGAATTGGACATGGGACCCGGTCGCGGGGGCGTATTACTGGCATCGATTCTATCACCATCAGCCGGACCTCAATTACGACAATCCGGAAGTCCACAAGGCGGTGACGCAGGTCCTTGATTTCTGGCTGGAGCTGGGCATCGACGGCCTGCGGCTCGACGCGGTGCCGTACCTCTACGAGCGTGAGGGGACCAACTGCGAGAACCTGCCCGAGACGCACGACATGTTGCGGGCACTCCGCAAGCACGTGGAGGAGAAATACGGCAACCGCATGCTTTTGGCTGAGGCGAACCAGTGGCCGGAAGACTCCGTCGCGTACTTCGGCCGGGGGGACGAGTGCCAGATGGCGTTTCACTTCCCGGTGATGCCGCGGCTCTTCATGGCTATTCGCATGGAAGACCGGTTGCCGGTCATCGACATTTTGCAGCAGACGCCGCCGATTCCGGAGACGTGCCAGTGGGCGCTGTTCCTGCGCAATCACGACGAGCTAACGCTGGAGATGGTGACGGATGAGGACCGCGACTACATGTATCGCGTCTACGCCCAGGACCCGCAGGCACGGATCAACCTCGGCATCCGCCGGCGGCTCGCCCCGCTGCTCGAGGGACATCGCGGCAAGATCGAATTGATGAACGGCCTATTGTTGTCGCTGCCGGGAACGCCGGTGATCTACTACGGCGACGAGATCGGCATGGGGGACAACATCTACCTGGGCGACCGCAACGGCGTGCGCACGCCGATGCAGTGGACTCCGGAGCGCAATGCCGGCTTCTCCAAGGCGAATCCGCAACGGCTGTATGTGCCGGCCATCATCGACCCGGAATACCACTACGCGGCGGTCAACGTCGAAGTGCAGGATCGCAACCCCCATTCGCTGTTGTGGTGGATGAAGCACCTGCTCGCCTTACGGAAGCGCTATCGTGCGTTCGGGCGCGGGAGTATCGAATTTCTCTACCCGGACAATCCGAAAGTCCTCGCGTTCGTGCGGCGGCATGGGGAGGAAACGATCCTCGTCGTCGCGAACCTATCGCGGTTCATTCAGTACGTGGAGCTGGATCTTGGGGCGTTTAAGGGCTATCGGCCGGTCGAGGTGCTTGGCCGCACGAAGTTCCCGTCGATCGGCGAATTGCCCTATCTTCTCACGCTTGGTTCGTACGCGTTTTATTGGTTCGTACTGCAACCGGAAGCCGCGCTGGCGCCGCCGCACGCAACCGAACTGCCCGCGCTGGAGGCGAGCGGCGAATGGGAGACGGTCTTCCGCGGCAAAGCGCGGCTCGCCTTGAATGGTGCGCTGCTGCGCTACATCACCGGCCGGCGCTGGTTCGCGGGCAAGGACGGCACCCCGCGCGAGGCGACCATTCTCGACGCCGTATCCTTGGACCGAGCGCGGCTGCTGGTCGTGCAGGTGGAATATGTGGAGGACGACCCGGAAACGTACTGTGTGCCGCTCGGCTTCGCCGCGGGCAAGGAGGCGGAAGTTGTCCCATCGGAACGGCGCATCGCTCGGCTGCGGTTGAAGCCGAAGGCGGCCGGCGACGGCGAGGCGGTCGAAGGGTTCCTGTATGACCCGCTCGGCGACCGCGCGTTCACTTCTCTTCTTGTGCAGACGCTCGCCCGACCGGAGCCGGCGCCGGGCGACGAGGGCTCGATCGTCGGCACCATGCTCGCGGAGAGCCCGGACGCCATCCCGGCTGCCGCGGAGCTGCCCGAACCGTGGGAGGTGCCGACGGTGGGGACGAACACTGACATCGCGTTCGGCGAGCAGCTCTTCTTGAAAGCGTTTCGCTTGTTGGAGGAAGGACCGAGTCCGGAGCTGGAGGTTCGGCGCTTTCTCATTGAGAAGACGGGATTCAGCCACACGCCGCGCTTGGTCGGAGCGCTTGAATATCAGCGTGAGTCGGCCCGGCCCATGACGTTGGCCGTGGTCAGTCATTTCGTGCCGAACCAGGGGCACGCCTGGCAACACACGATCGACACGCTCGGTCGTTACTTCGAAACGGCCGTGACGACGCGCGGCCGCATCTTTGACCTGCGCCTGCCGCCGAGGAAGTATGTGGAGCTATTGGACGGCGACTTGCCCGCCGAGGCGCAGGAGCTGATCGGGCCCTATCTGGAATCGGCACGGCTGCTCGGGCAGCGAACCGCCGAATTGCACCTGGCGCTCGCTTCGGCGCCGGACGACCCGGCGTTCGCGCCGGAGGCCTTCACCACGCTGTACCAACGCTCGCTCTATCAACAGTTCCGCAGCCAGGCCCGGCACACGTTCGAGTGGTTGCGGAAGCGCTGGAAGACGCTGCCCGCCGCGTATCACGACGACGCACATAAATTGATCGCCCGGGAGGAGCAACTGTTGGCGTGTGCCCGCTCGGTCTTCGAGAAGAAGATCACCGCGCAACGCATTCGCATCCACGGCGATTATCACCTCGGACAAGTGCTCTATACCGGCAAAGACTTCGTCATTCTCGATCTGGAAGGCGACCAGGGCCGGCGGGTAATCGACCGGCGTCGGAAACGTCCGGCAATGCGAGACGTCGCCAGCATGTTGCGGTCGCTCCACTACGCGGCGGCGACGGCGTTGCGGCGCGGCAACATCCGGCCCGAGGACATCCCGACGCTGGAGCCGTGGGCACGTTACTGGTTGCGCTGGGTCGGCGTCACGTTTCTGAAGTCGTACGTCGAGCTGGCGGCCCACGCTCATTTTTTGCCGAAGGATCGCGACGAGATGAGCGTGCTGCTCGATTTCTATTTGCTGAAGCGGGCGACGAATGAGCTGCACGATGAACTCGCGCGCGATCCGGAGAGGGCACGCGTGCCGCTGCGCGGTTTGCTGCACTTGTTGGAGTCATTTGCTTGACGATGCGCTCTCCGCCCCGCGGCGTTGCACCATCGCTTCGGCCCGGTTCAATGGCGCTTGGCGTTGTTCCGGGCATGTTGTGGTGGAATAATAAACCGCGGAAAGGAGGCGTGCTATGTCCGAATCGAAGCTCGAAGCGCGCGTTGCCGACCTCGAACGACGGCTGGCGGAATTACAAAGAACCGTGCTGGCCAACGGCGATGCACAGACCAAAGATTGGCGGAGCACCGTCGGAATGTTCACGGGCGATCCGATCATGGAGCGGATTGATGCATTCGCCCTCGCTTACCGTGAAGCCGACCGTCGCCGCGCCCGGCGAGCCGCAAAACGGCCACGCGCCAAGAAATGATTCTCCTCGACACAGACCATGTCACGGTACTGCGCTACGCGAATGATCCGCGTTGCACGCCGCTGGAAGTGCGCCTGGTCGCTTCCAGCGAACCGCCCATCGGCGTCACCATCGTCACTCTGGAAGAGCAGATGCGTGGTTGGTTGGCGGAAATACATCGCCGGCAAGACTTGCTGAAGCAAGTATCCGTCTATGACCAACTCGCGTCCATGATGAATTTTTTCCGGCGTTGGGAGATGGTCCGATTTGACGAGGCTGCTGCGGAGAAAGCGCAAGAACTCCGCCGGCAGCGCATTCGCATCGGCACGCAAGACCTCAAAATCGCGGCCATTGCCCTGGTTCACAACGCACTCTTGCTGTCGGCGAATCTCAAAGATTTCCGCAAAGTACCGGGGTTGCGCATTGACGATTGGCTTCCGTGATCTCACTCCGGCTGTCGGCCGTACATCTCGGTCATCTCCCGCAGCCGGTGCAGCACGCCGTCGTCGACTTGGTCATCGGTAAATCGCCAGCCCCAGTTGCCCCACGGGCGGCCAGGCAGGTTCATGCGCGCTTCCGTCCCCAGGCTGAGCACGTCTTGCAGCGGGGCGAGCGCATAGTCGGCGACCGACGACCACGCCAAGCGGATCAGATCCCACGCTACGTCCCGGCAATCGCGCGCCGCGTAACGGCGCAGATGATCGCGCTCGTTCTCCGTGATCGCGTTGTACCAGCCGCGCGTGGTGTCGTTGTCGTGGGTGCCGGTGTAGACGACGGTGTTGCGTTCGTAATTGTGCGGCAGGAAGCGGTGCTCCGGGGCGCCGCCGAACGCGAATTGCAAGATGCGCATGCCGGGAAGGCGCAATTCCTCGCGCAACGCTTCCACCTCGGGCGTGATGAGTCCCAAGTCCTCGGCGATCAGCGGTAGGCTCCCCAGCTCGCGCCGCAAAACCTGGAAGAGGTCGGCTCCGGGCCCCTTGACCCAGCGACCGATTTCCGCCGTCGGCTTGCCGGCCGGCACTTCCCAATACGCCTCGAAGCCGCGGAAGTGATCGAGCCGAATCAGGTCCACTTGCCGCAAGGTCGCGCGCATGCGAGCGACCCACCAGGCGTAACTTGTCTGCTTCGCTTTCTGCCAGTTGTAAAGCGGGTTGCCCCAGAGCTGGCCGGTGGCGCTGAAGTAATCGGGCGGCACGCCGGCGACGACGGTGGGCCGGCGCTGGTCGTCGAGTATGAACAGATCGGGGTTCGCCCAGACATCCGCCGAGTCGCTGGCGACGAAGATCGGAATATCGCCGATGAGCCGGATGCCCTTTTGATTGGCGTAGTCCTTCACGGCGCGCCACTGGCGGAAGAAGAGGAACTGGCGGAATCTCTGCAAGCCGACGGCGTCGGCGTATTGTCGGCGCGCGACGGCGAGCGCCGCCGGGTCGCGGTGCAGCAGAGGCGGCGGCCACTCCTGCCAACTCTTGCCGCCGTGCGCTTCTTTCACCGCCATAAAAAGGGCGAAATCATCGAGCCAGCCGGCTTCCTGTTTGCTGAACTCTTCAAAAGGACCGCGAAAGTGCGCCGCAGAGCCGGCCCGGAATCTCTGCCACGCGCGGCTGAGGATGCGATTCTTGAATTCGATGACCGGACCGTAATCGACGCGCTCCGCGGGGAAATCTGTGCCGGTCAGGTCGGAGGCGTCGAGCAGCCCGTCTTGAATCAGCAGCGCGGGGCTCACCAGACTCGGATTTCCGGCGAACGCGGAAAAGGATTGATACGGCGAATCGCCATAGCCGGTTGGGCCAAGGGGCAGGATTTGCCACCACGTCTGCCGGGCGCGCACGAGGCCATCGACCCAAGCATACGCCGTGGGGCCGAGATCGCCGATGCCGTAGGGACCGGGAAAGGACGTTGGTTGCAGGAGAATACCGGCGGACCGTGTCAGTGAAAGTTTGGTGGGAGTCGTCACGGGATTCTACCTGGGGGCTGCATTCCATCCCTGGGGCGAGCCGTATCAGTTTACCGTAGAGGCGGGCCGGCGTTCAGAGGGCGTTGTGCGTCCTGTCATTTGCCAATCGCGTCGGTCCAATGCTCAATGTCCGCTTCGCTCATGTTGCCGCGCGGCTCCTTACGCGCGTCCTCGTAACCCCAGCGTTGCACATCGATCAAGTACTGTTCGCGCGACAGGAGCGTTCCCTGACAGAGGTGTTCGTCGGCCGGCGGCGGAGTCGTCAGCTCGCCGTTCATCCGCTGGGTCAGTTCCTCCATGACGCCTTTGGGAATCGCGGAGCGCTCGCCGGGATAGATGAAGCCAAACAGTACGAGATGCGAATACAGCACGCGCCAGTTGTCGCCGAACCGCCGCAAAAGCCGATGCCAAGCGAGGCTTTGCGCGCAGGAGCGGATGAGATGAACGATGTCGGCGCCGTCGTACCGTTCCCGCTCGACGACAAAGGCTTTCGACCAAATCATCTCCTCAGCCGGCACCAGTTTCACCGACAGGCCAAACACCGTGCCCTCGACGGCGTGCTCGAACCATTCGTCATCGACCGTGGCGACGCCGTTGCCTGAGCTGTAAATAAGGTCGATCATGTCGGAGCCGTGAAACGCTTTGCCGAGCCAGTGCGGGAACGTCAACTCGGTGCGATAGTTGGCCTGGCCAAGCACGTCGAGCGCCCGCGGACAGTCCTCTGGCCGCAGAAACAGGTCGCAGTCTTTCGTGTGGCGGACGATTCCCGTGTAACGTTCGAGAGCATACGCGCCGCCGACCAGAAACGGGATGCGGGCACGCCGGAGCGTCTCCATGGCGTGGCGGTAGAACGCGGCGGTCGCGGGCGGCAGATTGTCCGATGCGTGAAGCGTGGATTCCACGGGTGCGCCTCTCTGTTCCAAACGTGTGATGGTCGCATAGGCGCCCCGGCAAAGGGACGTTGCGCCGGACCGCGGGGCGGCAAACCGATACGGAGCAAAAAAGATGCCGGTACAGAAAGGAGGCGCTCTCCACCAGCCCTGCTTTCGCGGCCTTAGACAAAGGAGCAAACACGTGCGGACCGGCCGAGAAAGCAGGACTGCCGGAGAGGAGGCGAAGGATTGGATGTACGGTCGGCGTGAATCGTCAGTTGGTAGGACCACGAACTGCCGGGACGCCGCCGAACCGAGGTTTCCGAAATTCAGCTACGGGCACGACGCGGCCACACGCGTTGACAACTCGTGAGGCGGGTCGTGCGAAGCGAAGACCCGCGCGTGAGAGGAATCCCGCGCGTGGGTCTCGCTGCGCGCGACCGACCCCACGAAGTGTGATTCACCGGCTCAGCGCGGGCGCATGAAACGCCTTGGGCTCGTCGGCGTTTTGAAGCAGCTCCTCGCGTTGGATTTGAACCTCCGGCGGCGCGGTGAAACCGAGCCGAACCTGACTACCGCGAATGGCAACCACCGTCACGCGAATATTGTCGTCGATGATGATTTCTTCGCCGACCTTCCGAGTTAGCACCAACATGATTCACCCTCCTTGCTGAAGTTCATTCCACCGTCACGGTCGCGGAAACGTCCGGGCTAATTCATGCCACGGCCGCTGACCGCGCGGCGCCGCGACTTCTATGTCGTTGACCACCCGCCGAACGCCCGTAAGATCGGCGACGCATGCTTGGGCCAACTGTTTCAAATAATACGTCGGCAGGCAACCCCTCAGCGTCAATACGCCGTCGTGAAAGTCGCACGCGACGTTGCGCAGGGCGACGAGGGCGCGATCGTTCAGCCGGCGTTGCGCCAGCTCCGGCACGCCGAGCCGTTGCCCGGTCCTGCCGCCGTCGTGGGTTTTAGGCGAATGTTCCAAAAGCAAGACACTCACGGCGCTCTCTCCACGCAGGAGCCAAGCAAGGGGTACGCCATTGCACCGGGGATCGCGGCAGCCGTTGCCGTGAAGGGAAGGCCGACAGCAGCGACACGCCACGGTCAGCCGGCAACAGTGTGGGGCAACAAAAAAAGCCCCGCGCGTGCATGTTGCACCGCAGGGCTGTCTTAGCCCACCTGAGGATTAGCTCGCGGTCTTCCGCAAGCGTGAGCCTAGGCTAAGAAAATTGGGAATTTGTGTCAAGCGGATTTTTCCAAATTTAGGAATGTTGCGGGCGGCCAGTGACGAGGCCTTGTCAATGGAAAGGACGAGGCCTTGTCAATGGAAAGTGATTTCGCCTGATGGGAACGTCCTAACTTCTTGTGCGACAGGTTGAGTACAAGCACTGGCACGAAAAATGGGACGTGGCGCTAACCCCAGGCCACCAATCCCGGTTCAAATGCGTGCGGCAGGTCGCCGTTGCGCGGCAGCACGCGGACTGCGAAACCGTGTTGCCCGCTGGTGCGGCACGGGATAGTCCCTTTGAACAGCCAGCTCGGTCCCTCGCGATCGCCGTTATGGCTCATCGTGACCGTGCGCGGTTTGGGTATCTCGCCGAGTGAATCAACGACGCCATGGAAGAGTTGCACTTCGACATCGTCGGGCGACAGGCCGCCGAGGTTGACGTGGGCCTTGACCTCCATTTCGTTGCCGACGTGCAACGGGTCGCTGCCGCCCGCTTCGACGCTTTCAACGCGCACCTGCGGCCAACCGCGCACGAGTTGCTGGCGCCAGCGCGCCAGGGCGCGGGCTTTTTCGAGGTTCTCGGCCGTCAGCAGATCGAAGCGCCGGGCGGAGGGGCCGTAGCACTTCTCCATGTATTCCTGCACCATGCGGTTGGTGTTGAACACCGGGCAGTTTGTGCTCATCGAGGACTTCATCATCCGCAGCCAGCCGCGGGGCAGGCCGTCGCTGGAACGAGTGTAGAATAACGGCACGATTTCCTGTTCGAGCAAGTCGTAAATCGCGCGGCTCTCCACATCGTCCTGGTAGGTAAGGTCGGTATATTCCTCGCCGGCGCCGATGGCCCAGCCGTTGGGCAGACTGGTCGTGCCCCCGGGGTTCGAGGCGGTCGGCGTGCCGCCCTTGTAGCCTTCGACCCACCAACCGTCGAGCACGCTCAGGTTCAGACCGCCGTTGCAGCAAACCTTCATGCCACTCGTGCCTGATGCCTCCAACGGCCGGCGCGGGTTGTTCAACCACACGTCCACGCCTTGCACGAGATAGCGCGCGACATTCAAATCGTAGTCCTCGATAAAGACGATGCGCCGACGGAATTCGGGCCGGCGGGCGATGTGTAAGATTTCGGCGATCAGCTCTTTGCCGCCGTGATCCTTCGGATGGGCCTTGCCGGCAAAGACGAGCTGCACCGGCCGTTCCTTATTGTTGATGATCGCGTTGAGCCGGTCGATCGTGCGGAAGATCAGCGTGCCCCGCTTGTAAGTGGCGAAACGCCGGGCAAAGCCGATTGTCAGCGCCTCGGGGTCGAGCACCTCGTCGGCACGGGCGACCTCGGCGGGCGTGGCGCCGCGGTTCTTCAGCTGCTGCTTGACGCGTTGTCGGGCGAAGGCGACAAAACGCTCCCGGCGACGCTCGTGGGTGCGCCACAACTCGGCGTCGGGAATGTGTTCGACCCGCCGCCAGACGCTGTGGTCCGCCGGCCGCTCGGTCCATTGCATCCCGAGGTAGCGGTCATAAAGCTGGATCATATCCGGCGACACCCAGCTTTGCGTGTGGACGCCATTCGTGATGGAGCCGATCGGAATCTCGGCGTCGGGCAGGTCGGGCCAGATGCCGCGCCACATTTTCCGCGATACCTGACCGTGCAGCCTGCTCACGCCGTTCGTCGTGTTCGCGAGGCGGATGGCGAGGACGGTCAGGCAAAACTGCTCGTTCAAGTCGCGCGGATTTTGCCTGCCGAGGCCGAGGAATTCGTCGCGATTGATTTTCAAAGCCGGCAAGTAGCTGCTGAAATAATGCTCGACCAGCTGCGGCGGGAACACGTCGTTGCCCGCGGGCACCGGAGTATGTGTCGTGAAACAGGTGCCGGCGGTGACGGCTTCGCGTGCGGCGGCGAAGTCGAGACCGTGCTCCTCCATCAGCGTCCGTATGCGCTCCAGACCGCAAAACGCGGAGTGGCCTTCGTTCATGTGGCAGACGGTCGGCTGCTTGCCCAAGGCGCGCAGGGCGCGGAAGCCGCCGATGCCGAGCACCATCTCCTGGCGAATGCGCGTTTCATTGTCGCCGCCGTACAGGCGATAGGTGATTTGCCGATCCTCCGGCCCGTTCTGCGGGATGTTCGTGTCGAGCAGGTAGAGCGGCACCCGGCCGACTTGGAGACGCCAGATCCGCGCCCACACCTCGCGCCCCGGCATGGGCACGCTCACCGCCAACGGCGACCCGTCCGGCTTCGCCTCGGCGATCAGCGGCAAATTGAAAAAGTCGTTTTCCGGATAGCGCTCCTGTTGCCAGCCGTCCACGTTCAAATACTGGCGGAAGTATCCTTCGCGATACATCAACCCGACGCCGGCAAGCGGCAGGCCGAGGTCGCTCGCGGACTTCATATGATCGCCCGCCAGCACGCCGAGGCCTCCGGAATAGACCGGTATGCTCTCGTGAATGCCGAACTCAGCCGAAAGGTAGGCGATGCGCGTCGGATTATTGGCGCCGTACGTCTCCTCGTACCACGTGTGCGCGCTCATGTACGCATCGAACTTTTCCTCAACCCGATCGAGATGCGCCAGAAAGCCGTCGTCGGTCAGCAACTCCTCCAGGCGCGATTGGTCGATCGCGCCCAGCAGTTTGACCGGGCTGTTATCCACGGCTTCGAAAAGATCGTCGTCGACGCGCCGGAAAACGGCGACCGCCTCGTGATTCCAGCACCACCACAGGTTGTAAGCCAGCTTTTGCAGCCCTTGGAGGCGCTCAGGGAGGTAAGGGAGGACGGTGAACGTGCGAATCGGACGGGACGGCATTATCACCTCGTCGGTCTCGCCACGGTCGGGACGGCCGTGGGACGAGCAATCGCTATTCGGTTTCTGCGAGAAAAGTCGCGCGTGATGGTTGCTAGGATACCCGACGCGGCCGCTTTTGAAAATACGGGTTCCCCAGCTTGCCCAACGTGAAGCCGTCTGTTATCAGAAGGGGACCATCATTCAACGGAGACGAACACGTGCGGACGGTCATCACCGGCGGCGCAGGCTTTATCGGCTCGCACCTGTGCGAGCGCTTTCTCGAACGCGGCCACGAGGTTATCTGCGTGGATAACCTGATCACCGGCGCGCTCACCAACATTGAGCCGTTGCGGGCCAACCCGCAATTCAGCTTCATCCGCCACGACATCTCGCACGCGCTGGAACTCGATGGCCCGGTCGATAACGTCCTGCACTTCGCATCGCCGGCCAGCCCCGTCGATTATTTGCTGCACCCAATCCCGACGCTCAAGGTCGGTTCGCTCGGCACGCACAACACGCTCGGCCTGGCGAAGGCGAAAGGCGCCCGCTTTTTGCTCGCCAGTACGAGCGAAGTGTACGGCGATCCCCAGGAACATCCGCAGCGCGAGTCGTATTGGGGCCACGTCAATCCGGTCGGCGTGCGCGGCTGCTACGACGAAGCCAAACGTTTTGCCGAGGCGATTGTGATGGCGTATCACCGCACGCATCAGGTGAACACGCACATCGTCCGCATCTTCAACACGTATGGTCCGCGCATGCGGCTGGATGACGGCCGGGTGTTGCCGAACTTCGTCGGACAAGCTTTGCGCGGCGAAGCGCTGACGGTGTACGGCGACGGCTCCCAGACGCGCAGTTTTTGTTTCGTCGCCGATCTCGTGGACGGGATCGAACGCTTGCTCTTCACCGACTTCCACGACCCGGTGAACCTCGGCAACCCGGACGAGGTGACGATTCTGGAATTTGCCAAGGAAATCCTCGCCCTCTCGGGGAGCAAGAGCCCAATCGAGTACCGGCCGCTGCCGGAGGATGATCCGAAGGTTCGCAAGCCGGATATCAGCCGGGCGCGGCGGTTGTTGAGCTGGGAACCGAAGATTGGGCGTCACGCGGGGTTGGAACGGACGCTGGAATATTTCCAGAAAATCGCAAAATCGAAATAGCGTCTACGTTTCGCGCCCGGTGGATGGCGCGATTGTCTGGATACTGAGGGCGCGAAACGTATCCACGGAGCGTGCTTGCCCCCGCCGTCAAAAATCCTCGCCAGATACCCTTGCACAAAGTCCCATAGAACGTGAATAATGCGTAGTGAGTGTTTGCTTTCTCCATCCCTTCCGCACATGGCCTTGCTTCCCGGAAAAGCGGGGCAGCCCTTGCGGTTTCGACGGCAAGGAGCGGGAACGAATCGTCCACGGCTCTCGTCCAAAGTGGGATTCCGCTCGTGCCGGCTTGCGGGATCGCTTCGTCGCGCACGACCGGGGGTAGATTGACGCGGCCGGTGGCGTGCCGGCTGCGAGGGTCGCTTTCGTTGCCGTCCATTTCCTCAGGGATTCCACAACATGGGTGCTTTCGCGGCCCGCTCGCACAGCCGGTTGTCTGCCTTCCTCGTGTGCTGTCTGCTTGCCGTGCTTCTCGTTCTGTTCTTCGCTCCCGCCGGTCAACGCGCGCGTGCTCAGGACGATGAGGCCGCCAAGACGGCCGACGCGGGCCCCGAGGCGCCTTCGCAAAACCTGTTTAAGCACATCATCAAGTCAGCCGGACCGTTCTTCGGTCCGCTGCTGCTGTTGATCTCCATCGGCCTCGTGGCGTTAATTGTCCTTCTGTCGATGGACCTGCGCATGCAAGTCGCGATTCCCCCACAATTCGTGGAGGAGTTCACCGACACAATCAACAAGAGAAAATTCAAGGAAGCGTTTGAACTCGCGCGGCAAGATACCTCCTTCATTGGCCGCGTATTGACGACCGGCATGTCGCGGTTGCAATACGGCCTCGAAGACGCGCGCGAAGCCGCGTTCAACATGGTCGAGAGCCTGAAGGCCGCCAAGGAACAGCTCATCACTTACCTGGCGACCATCGGCACGCTCGGCCCGCTGCTGGGGCTCGTTGGCACCGTGTTCGGCATGATTCTCGCGTTTATGGAATTGGGCCGGCCCGGCACCACGCCGCGACCCGACAAGCTGGCGGACGGCATCTCGCACGCCCTTGTGATCACGCTGCTCGGCATTGGCATCGCGGTGCCGGCGATCTTCGCCCACGCCTTCTTCCGCAATCGCCTCATCCGCATCACGATGGACACCGGCAACATTGCCGACGATTTGTTGACGCAGATGTACCACAACTCGAAACGCCCGGCCGGCACGCCGACCACGGACGCCCGCACCGCGCCGGCGCCGACTGCGGCGGCGGGGAAGCCACAGTAAGGAGTAGACAGTAGTCAGAAGACAGAACTCAGAATGAGGTCGCATTCTGACTTCTGACTTCTGTCTTCTGAATTGTCATGAGCCACGGAACCGCTGGAGCTGAAGAAAGCCCCCATGAACGAGCGCTCGTGCCGCTGCTCGACATGGTTTTCCAGCTCATCATGTTCTTCATCATCTCGGTCAATTTCGCGGCCGAGCAGGTGAACGAGAGCATCAAGTTGCCGAAGTCGCAGATGGCTCGGCCGATGGACAAGAGCGAGGTGGACGTGCTCTTCGTCAACATCCGGCCGTATCGCGAGGAGGGCGACGGTCAGGGGAAGTTCAAACCGAACGAGCCGATTGCCCTCATCACCGGGCGCGAGCCGATGCGCCTGTCCGAGGCAAAGGTCTGGCTGGCCCGCGAGCACAAGGATGCCGAGTTGAAGGCGAACGGCAAGAGAGTCAACACGGCGGTCATCATTCGCGCCGATCAGAGCGTCGATTACGCGGACATCTTCTGGTTCATGCAAGCCTGCAAGGACACTGGCTTCAGCAAGATCAAGGTGCGGGCCATGACCGAGTCCGTCGCGCGAGGAGTTGATTGATGTCCAGACGCCGCCACAAAAGGCCGGAAGAACAACTCGCGCCCGTGTTGCCCATCACGCCGATGCTCGACATGGCGTTCCAGATTTTCGCGTTCTTCGTGGTCACCTACAACCCGTCCGGCCTCGAAGGGCAAATGGAGCTGAATCTCCCCGCGCTCGGCGAGGTAAAAGCGGAAAAACAGGAAGACGTTGATCCGAAGTCGTCCGACGTGGACGTGGCCCTGCCGGCCGAAGTGACGGTCGTCGCCAAAACCGTACACGACGGCGTCAACGACGGCATTGTCTTTTCGGGCTTCAACGTCGAGCTTCCGGCTGGCCCAACGCAGCTGAACACGCAAGACCCGCGCGCCTTGACGGAACATCTGAAGAAGATTCAAAGCACGTTGCAGAATAAGGAAGACATCAAGCTTCAATGCGACCGCAAGCTGAAGTGGAATCGCGTGATCGAGGTTATGGACGCGTGCCGGAAAGCGGGCTTCAAGAACATCGGGTTTGGGCCGCCGGTCGATTGAACGTTCGCGGAACTTCGACTTGTTGGGACCCGTCGAAGAAGTGGTCTAGGAATCCGCCGTCATGTCGCATCGTATGCTGTCCACCTCGTGTTTCGCATTCGCGCGCCCGCTGATCCTACGTTTTGGCAGCCTGGTCATCAGTCTAGTGCTTTGCAGCCTCACGTTTGGCGGACCGCCGGTCGCCTCTCCATCGCAATTCCTCGACGAAACAGTTCGTACGCCGGCGGCGACGACCGCGGCGATCGGCATGGCCATGTCCGTCGGCGGCCAGCCGGCGTTCGCGTGCATGATGCTGAATCCCCGTCTTCGCACCGTTTGGATGCCGGAGGAAGACAACACCCAGGCGGTCACCGAAGCTCCCGGCGGCAAGGCGCCGATCTTGCTCTTAGAACGGCTCGAAGCGGTGAAAGACGGCAAGGGCTTTCCCAGCGCGTGGAGCGATCCGCAAGCCGACCTCGAGAATCAAGCCTATTCTTACGTTCTCTATGTCGCCTCGAAGACCTCGTTGCCCGCGTTCGCGAAGAGCGCGAAAGACAACAACGGCCTAACTTACGTTCACTTATTCAACGAGCCGAGTAAATACCGTGGCGAAGTGGTTCACGTGGAAGGGCGGCTCAAGCGGCTCTTGAAAATCGACTCTCCCGCGGACGCGCGTCAGGCCGGGGTCGAGAATCTCTACGAAGGCTGGATGTTCAGCGATTTGTACGGCGCCAATCCGACGTGCCTCTTGTTCACGGAACTGCCGCCCGGCGTGAAACCAGGCGAAACGGTTGAATATCGGATAGCGTTTGACGGCTACTTCTTCAAGCGGTATCGTTACAAAGCAGCGGACAACTACAAAGCCAACGAATTCCGCGATGCGCCGCTGCTGATCGGCAAGAGCTTCGTGTTGACCGAACCCATTGCCGTGGCCGCCGAGGCCGGTTGGGCAGAGTCTCTGGTCCCCGTGTTCGTCGCCCTCCTCGGCGGCACGTTGGCGCTGATCGCCGGCACGACGTGGTGGTTCCGGCGCAGCGATAAGCAGGTGCGGTCGCGTCTCGAAGGCGCGCGGGCGGTGACCTTCGTCGAGCCGACGGAACAACCCTGACCTTCGCTTTCAGGCAGGGCGCTGCCCGCGCCCTTCACAAGGACCTTTCTGACATGTCTACCAATGAGCAGATTGCGGCGAGCGCCAACGGGCAGCCGGTCCTCATCCGCACGCCGAGCAGGCTGGCGGGGAACGGGGAGAGCAAGGGTTTCATCCATGCCTTGCCCGCGTGGATCGTGTCCGGCGTCATCCATGCCGTGCTCCTGTCGTTGTTCCTCCTTGTTACCGTCAACAGCGCCACGAACGCGGCGTTGACCGAGCAGTCCGTCATCGAAACGAAGATCGACGACGCGACGACTGACGCCAACCTTACGAACGAGGACATCGGCAACAACCCGGACCTGCAAACGAACTACGACCTCGACCGAAAGGCCGAAGTAAGTGTGCCCGGCCCGGTGGATGCCAATGCGGCGGTCGGCATTTTGAACGCGCCGGAAGGGGCGCCGCAAACCGTCGCGCCGCCGCCCGGCCTCGGTGAAGGCCAGGGTGGCGGGATTGAGCTCACGGGCGTGACTTCCGGCAAGGGGGCGCTTCAAGGAATTGCCGGCGGTTATAACGGCGTTTATGTGCCCGGCGGTTTCACGGGCCGGAGCGGCGGAACCCGTGAGCGAATGGTCGAACAGGGGGGCGGCAACTCCAAATCGGAGGCGGCGGTCGCACGCGGCCTCAAGTGGCTGTCCCTCCATCAGGCCGATGACGGCCACTGGTCGCTCGACGGCTTCCATACCCACGGTAAGGACGCCAACGGGCGGAAGATCGGCAACTGCGGCTGCCAGGGCCGTGGCACCACCAGCAACGACATCGCCGCTACCGGGTTCGGTTTGCTCCCATTCCTCGCCGCCGGCGAGACGCATAAGCCCAATCCCGCCTCGCGCAACAACGTCCATTACAACAAAAACGTCGAGTTGGGTCTCAAATACCTGATGACCAAGCAGAACCCCGGCGACGGCGATCTCGGCGGCGGCATGTACTCGCACGGCATCGCCGCCATCGCCCTGTGCGAAGCATACGGCCTCACCGGCGACCCGATGCTCAAGTCGCACGCGCAGCGAGCCATCGACTACATCGTCCGGGCGCAGCACGCCGCCGGCGGCTGGCGCTACACGCCGAACACGCCGGGCGACACCTCGGTTGTCGGCTGGCAGGTAATGGCCCTCAAGAGCGGCCAGATGGCGGGCCTCTCCGTGCCCGGCGCGACGCTCAAGGGCGCGGAGAAATTCCTCGACTCGGTCCAGACGTCCGACGGCGGCGGCTACGGCTACACCGACAATAACGCCACCCCAACGATGTCGGCAGTCGGCCTCCTCTGCCGCCAGTACCTCGGCTGGACGCCGCGCAATCCCGGCTTACTCAACGGCGTCGCCCGGCTGAAGAAGACGCCGCCGGGCGCCCTCGACAGCATGTACTACTACTACTATGCGACGCAGGTGATGCACCACATGGGCGGCGAAAGCTGGACGGAGTGGAACACCAAGATGCGCGACGCGCTCATCGAACGTCAAGACACCGGCAACGATCTCAAGCATCCGCACCAATTGGGCAGCTGGAACCCGGCCCGCGACGCGCACGGCGGCGTCGGCGGCCGCGTCATGCTCACCTCGCTCAGTACGCTCACGCTCGAAGTTTACTACCGCCATCTGCCCCTCTATCGCCGGGAGATGGGCGGCGCCAAGGAGATGGCGGCGAAGTAAGTCCGTATCACGCGAAGGCGCAAAGAAGGCAAAGCTCGCGCAGGGTCACGCGCCCTTTGCGAGCTTTGCCTTCTTTGCGCCTTCGCGCGCAACTCTTTCGCAAACCCCCGAAATCGGAAAATCCGTTTCTGTCGTCAAACTCGGCTTTATGCCTCCGCCTCACATAGCCGATAAATGAGGAGAGACGGCCCTCAGTAGGCAAGCGGTGTGCGCGGAAAGGAGACCAGTGACCATGGCCCGGGCAAAATGGATCAAGAGCCTGTTCGCGGCAGCAGTTTCGACCAGCCTGGCCATGGGCCAGAGCCCGTCTTCGACGCCGGCCCCAACCAAGGCCGAAAAGGTCATCACCGTCCAGGAAGTGGACCGGCCCGCGCAAAAGTGCAAAGTCGTGAAAGTCTGGCAGCTCGCCGGCGGCTTGCACGCCTTTCAAGTCAAGGCGATCGACTCCGGCGAGATCATCACCATCGTTGAAGAAGGCCCGCACACGACCGTCCATTTGAAAGACGAAGGCAAGAAGGCCCAAGCCGTCGCCACGCGCATCTATCACTGGGGCAAGAGCGACACGCCGCCGGCCGGCACGCCCACTTTCGCCGACGCGCAGCTCGTGAGCACCGTCGTCGTGCCCGGCCCGAGCGCTCCGGCGCCGACCAAGAATACGCTCAACCCCGCGACCACGAAATACACCGTGCCGACGACCACGACGACCGCAGCGCCGACGGCGGTCCCCGCCATGCCCCCTGTCGCCAGCGGTTACGCGCCGAACTACACAACCGACAAACCGGTGAACCAACAAAAGGTCACGGCTGCCGCGCCCGCCGCGAAGAAGGAGCCCGAAAAGACGACGACCGTCGCGCAGACGCCCGCGGCGCCGCCGCTCACGCCGTCGGCAGTTGATCTCCCGAAGCCCATGCCGAGCGCGCCGAAAGTCGCGAGCGCCGGCGAGACGAAACCCGCGCCGGCCTCGATGCCGCAGTTAAGCGTCCCCGCCTTGCCGGTGACGGCGACGCCAACCACCGCCGCGCCCGCGGTGAAGGCCAGCACGACGGGTGCCGCCGCCGACACGAAGTCGTCACAAGATTGGCGCAAGTCGTGGGGCCAAACCCCGTCGCAACCGACGACGACGCAGCCGGATGTCAAGACCGTAAAGAATGACACGCCGAAGGCCGACGCCCAGAAACTAGACCCGCTACAGAACCCGGCAAGCTACCACGTGCCGGCCGGGTTCGAGAAGGAAGGGACGAAGGCCCAAACCACGAAGAGCGAGCCGACGATCGAAGCGCCACCCGCCAAGAGCGAGCCAAAGGCCGACGTGCAGAGCGCAAAGAGCGAACCGAATCCCGAGCTTCAGCGGAAGAGCGAGCCCAAAGCTGAATCGCATTTCACTCTACGCACGATGCGCGCGGCCAAGACGAGTGCGAGCGACCCGAAGAAGGGCGTGACACCGGCCGGAGCGGCGTCCATGCAAGCGGCGGACAACGTGGAATATGCGCCCGTGCTCCCCGAAGGTCTGCCGCTCGTTCAGGTGCCGCAGGCGCCGCAACCCAATCGTCATATGCAAGGTCCGATGGCGCCCGGCATGGAAGTGCCGCCGAACGCCTTCGCGCCGAGCGACACGATCGATCCCGACGCGCCGAAGCCGTCGCGCATGGTCAATGCGTTCACGCCGGGTCGGCCTGAGCCCGCGGCGGGCGGCCCCGGCGTTCTGGCGACAAACGTGCCGAACGGCAATCGCCCCTCAGGTCCTGGAATGTTGCCGGCGGCGCCCTACAGCGGACCGAGCTTCCCCGCCGGCAAGGCAACCGCTGGCTATCAACCGCAGCCCGGCATGATGCCGCAAGCACAGAACCCGTACCTGGCGGCGGCAGGCCATCCGCAAGCAATGAAGGCGCCCGCGACGATGCCGCTGGCGGCGGCGACACCGGACACCAAGCAGATGGTGCAGACGCTCAAGGACGCCCTGCTGCCGTCGCAACGTGAACGCGCCGCCGAGCAATTGTCAAAGTGCGACGCGAAACAGAATCCCATCGCCGTGCAAGCGCTGGCCGCCGCCGCGAAGGACGATCCCGCCCCCGGCGTGCGGGCATGCTGCGTCCACGGCCTCGTCCTGATGATGGCCGACTCGGCCGTCATCGCAAATGCGGTCGAGTGCCTCAAAGCCGACAACGACCCGCGGGTGCAGAAGGCCGTTCAGCAGGCCGTGGCCTCTCTGCCGCGCGGCGCCCAGGTCGTGCAGCCGGCTGGCTTCCAAATGCCCGCCAAGTAAGAAGCGCTGATATCCGGGGTTTCCAACACGCCCACGGGAGTAATTCCCGTGGGCGTGTTGCGTTTCCGCGCGGATGGCGAGCGTCCCGTGTCAACCGGGCCGGCGTTCGTGGCTCCCACACCGGTGCGGCTAAGCTTAGGCCGACGAATCGGGCAATCCACAATCCACGCCATCGTCTTGGGTTACGACGATTCATTGCAGCGTTGCATTTCGTTGCACGGTTTCGTTGCAACGTTGCAGTTCGTTGCACAGGGGGTCCCGGTACGCCTGCAAACAAACAAGCGTAGCGGCACGTGAGCCCCGTCGCGCCACGTTGAAATGCCAAAATCGAGTGCGACGCCCTCGCCGCTCGCCGTGCCGGGACCTGCCCTTGCCCGGCTTGCGCCGATCTGCTAGATCAAAGCCGCATCCGCGCCCGCAATTGTACTCGAAGGGTTTTCGCATGATTCCCATCGACCTGAGCGGCAAGACGGCGTTGGTCACCGGTGTCGGCGACAACGTCGGTTTCGCCTGGCACATTGCCAAGGCGTTGCAGGCGGCCGGAGCGAAGTTGTATTTCAGCGTCCATCCGCGGCTGATGAAGATCGTCGAGTCGATCCTCGAAAGCGATCAGGCGGACGACGTCGCCAGCCGGAAACTTCCCTTCGGCGCGGGTACGCTCAAGGTCGAAAAGCTGCTTCCCTGCGACGTCGAACACGACACACTGGCCGATGTGCCGGACGAAAAGAAGAATGATCGCCGCTTCTCCCGCCACGGCGACTTTTCGGTGCAAGGAATGTTCGACACGCTCAAGACACTGACGCCGACCCTCGACGTGTTGATCCACAGCATCGCCTTCAGCCCGGAGATCAAGAACGCGGCGATCGACACCAGCCGCAAGGCCTACCTGACCGCACTCAGCATCAGCGCCTATTCGTTGACCACGTTGTTGCGTGCCGCACGACCGATGATGGCGCACCGTCCCGACGGCGCTGCCGCGGTGAGCCTCACGTATTTGGGCGGCGAACGCGTCGTCGGTCATTACGGCGGCGGCATGTCCACGGCGAAGGCGGCTTTGCAAATTGACACCAAACAGCTCGCCAACAATCTCGGGCCGGACAAGATTCGTGTTAACAGCATCTCGGCGGGGCCGTACGCGTCGCGCGCCGCTCGCGCCATCGGCGATATCGACCAGATGACCCGTTACGCTGCCGCGGTTTCTCCGCTGAAGCGACCCATCGAAGCCGAGGAGGTCGGCGTCACCGCAGCGTTCCTCTGTAGCCCGCTTGCGGCGGCGATTACGGGCGAAGTGCTGTTCGTCGATTGCGGCTACAACGTGATCGGCGTGCCGCCGTCGGATTTGAAAATGTGAGTCGTGAGTGGTGAGTCGTCGGGCCGAAGCCAGCAGCGCTAGCCCAAGTTACTGAGTTACAAGAAAAAAGCGCGATTTTCCGGCTGTTTAGCGACGCAAGTCCTTATTTGGCAATGCGCGCTCCGGCAAATCAGCGTGTAGTGAAGACCTACCCCCTTGCATCGGCCCTTTTGCATGT
>JBGQKZ010000059.1:0-41319 GCA_041499805.1 Gemmataceae bacterium | reverse complement strand
GTGCGTCGTCCCTGGCCGGCACGAGAGCCGCATCGACCGCCCGCAGCACCGAAAATCCTCAAGATGGGAAGCGACCTTAAACACCTAATGGATAGGCTTTTAGAGAGTGTGTAAACCTGCATTTGTTAGTGGCGTTGGGGATCGCCGCCATGAGAGGAAGCGTTTTTTGTCATAACTATCTGTGGTTGTGTTCTTTACGTAAATGATGCCGCGAAGAGAAAATCGATTTAGCGGTGGTTAACGGTGGTTATGGGTAGTTAATTTATGAGAACCGGCTCGGCGTCATGCGGCCCAGCTGCGGAACGCCGCCAGAGTGCTGTCCGAGAGGACGGTTGGAAACGAATTTGCGCGAATCTTGCCTGATGTCTCAGCTGCCCGGCTTGATCTGTTTTCGCAGATAATCGTCGTGCTTGAGGAGGAGTTCTTCAATCCGATCCATGCGTTCCGAAAGGGCCTTGATTTTGGCGCTCACGTCCGCATTGGAGTCCGTCGGCTCGGCGGTCTGGCGCACGGCCGCTGGCGCCGTCGCGAGTTTCGCGCGCAGATTCCTGGCCGCCCGATCGAGAGCGTCCACGGATGCCTTCATGTGCGCCTCTTCCGCGGCGCGGGCGGCGGAATAGGTCGCGGCCTGCAAATCCATCTCATAGGCGGCGGATAGTCCGGCCAGCGCTTGATGGCGCGGCTCACGACCGTCCGCGATAACTGGCGGCGCCGCGCCAAGCGTGTTGAAGACCGGCGTCATGACGAGGCCGACAGTCGGTCGGGCTTCGCGAACTGCACGCGGCGTACGCTCGTGCTTGAAAAGGCGGCACTTTTCCTTCTGGGAGCACGACGTGTCATCGACTTCGTTGATGACGACCTGCGGCTTGGACAGTTCCACAATCACGCGCGGTCCCGGCGCGCGTACCGTGTCGCACGGCGCGGGCGTTTGCGCAAATGCGCTTCCGAAACAGAGCCAGCCGGCGACGCCGAACGCGAGTACGCAGAGGGTCAAGCGATTCATGGCAGGATCCATCCCGATAAACCGCGCGAAAAGGGGGCGCATCCCGTGCGCCGGCCGCACACCGTGGGATTATTCACCTACATCGGCGACGCGGCTTACAGAGATGAGGAAAACCACGGGGACTTTGGCCGGCGAACGCGACGTTTGGTCCCATTCGCCGGATGGGTGGAAACAAGTGGTCTTCTTCCGCTTTTGCCCGTCACCGGTCGGGCCAGGCGTCAATGCGTTTTTGGATTTCGTCGGTCCGCGAAGTCGCCGCCGGCAGCGGTTGCGCCGGCGCCGTACTGCCCGCGTTCATGGGAACCACGGTGAGCGTCCCGTTGCTCTGCTGCCAGAATGCCGTGACGCGGATGGCGGCGCTGTCCAGTGCTTCGACCTTCCCGCTGCAGGAAACAGCGCCCGGGAACTTGTCCTTCACGCTCAGCGTTTGATTCGCAAGCCCATCGAGAGCGACCTCCACGGGTTGGCTCTTGCCGTCGATGAGCGACACGCGCACTTTGGCGGCGTCCTTCCCAAGGTTTTGCACCGCGATCAGTGTGTCCTTGTAATCGAGCAGCTTGTCGCCGACGAAGACCTGAAAGGCGTTCGCGCCGGTCTGCGGCGCGACGTCGGGAATGGGTGTCGGCGTCGGAGTGGGAGTGGGAGGCGGCGGCAAGCCGGCGGCTTCGACCCAACAGGCGTCGTAGCCGATGCGGTTGCTGCCGTACTTGATCCAGATGTAACCGCCGCCCGTCGCCGGATCGTTGGCGCCGCCCCAGCTCGATCCCCAGGAGTTCTTCATGAGCCAGGCGCCGCCCGCCTTGGCGTCATCCCAGCCGACGAGCACGACCGCGTGGTTCGGCGTGCCTTGCTGATCGTCCTCCCAAAGCGAGCTCTTGAAATGCTGGAATTCCGGCGTTGCGAACATCGCGACGCCGATCGCGCCGTACTGCCGAAGCGCCCGTTTGAGCTTCTCGACATTTCCCCCGGTGAGCTTATCGGTGTCCACGAATTCGTCGTCAACAAAGCCCCATTTCTTGGCGTGGAACGGCCGGGCAACCTCGTCGCGGCAAAAGTCTTTTCGCGCGAAATACGGGACCGAGCCGCGGTTCGCGGCGCCTTGCGACTGCATGACTTTGAACGCATTGTCGATCAGCCCGCCGCTGCAATCATTGCCGGAGGTGCAATTCAGAAGGTCCTGTTCCGACGGGTCTATGTCGGGGCCGAATGTGCCCTGGAACAGGTAGTTGCCCTCGTAGGCCGCGACCGCCGCGAATGCCCAGCACGAACCGCAGCTATCTTGAAAGCGCATGCCCCATGTGACATTTGGGAACTTCTTGCGGATTTCTTCGCGCACGTCGAAGCGGGGCGGCAACGGCTCGGCCAACGCCGCCAATTTGAACCCGACCTTGGCGTTTTGCAGTTTGGCCAGCGTCTTACGCTGGTCGGCGGGGCGGGGCTTGTAGCCGGTGATGTCCTTGAGCTCATAGCCCGAGACGCCGGTGATTTGCAGCTCGGCCTTAAGACCCTGCTGGCGGGCGCTGGCGCGGGCGAGAGCCAGCTTCTGCTGGACGATCGGCGCCGATTTCGCCTCAAGGTAAATCTGTCGCGCTCGGTGAATTTCCGCCGCGGACGGAGGTGGATCGGCGGAGAGGAGCCGGCCGCTGATGGTGCCGGCGACTGCCGCCAGAACTACGGCGGCCAGCGCGGCGCCGAGGAATCGACGTGTCAACATGGGCGCCCTCCAAGTGAGAGAAACGGAAGCGAAACCGCCTCTGCTCGCCTTTTCCGTGTCCCCGGTGACTCCGGTCGAGGGCCGGGCGACAATCAGTCTACATTGACCGTTACGCTGCAAAACTGCTTGGGCAGCGGGTCGCTTACCGCGCTCAGGCTAAATACAAGCGTGGCCGAACCGCGCTCCTTCACTTGAAACTCAAAGACCTGCAACTGAGGGCGGCCGAGCGGCGAGCGCCGCTCCCGCTGTTCGGGTCCGTCAACGGGCGGATTCGCCTGTTGGCCGCTGCCGTAGGCCGGCCGGTCGGGGTTGCGCTTTTCGCGCGCCGCTTGGTCTTTCGCACCGTTGCCCGCGGCAGGCGGAATCTCTTCGACTTTGCCATGAACCGGGCCGGAAAGAACGACCGCTCCTTGCTTTCCGGCGGTGTACTCCCAGGCATAACCAGTTGCCGCGTAAGGGAGTTCGACGCGAAGCGATTGCCCCGGCTTCGCGGCCAGTTTCCTTTTGAATAGCGGAATCGCGCCGATCTCGAAACCGCTCTTCGTCCGTTGTGGATGCACGTTATCGACTACTTTGCCGCCGTCTTCAGGAGTCGTGTCGAGCCGGACGGCAATACCATTCTGGCTTTCATCTCCGGCGACGGGTAGGACGCACACGCCCGCCACAACCAGTGCCAGAAGCGGGCCCCAGCCGCGCTTACACGCCATGCCCATGATCGTCCTCCTTTGGCGACTCCCGCCCTGGTTCATGCTACGCGCGTGCCACGGGCATAACAAGCACGGCACGGTGCGCATCCGGCGGGATATCGTGGAGGAGCGACTCCGCTCAGCGGCCGCTGTCCGAAGAAGTAGCCCGAACCGGACTTTGCGCGGAGCCAAGCCGGCGCGGAATCGCTTGCTCTTGAGCGGCCGCATCCTTCGCCGTTTTCGCGGGCAATCCTTCCGCGGCACGCTCATTCCACCAACGTACGCGCGCCGCGAGGTCCCGATCCGACGCGGGAACCGCGGTCGATGGATTGGACGGTTCGTTCGGCGCGGCGCTTTTTTGTTTCGGCGCCGGCGCCAACGCCGGCGTGCGCGTCGATCCAAGTTTGGCGTTAATGCGGTCGAGCGTGTCGTTGGCGCGCTTCAGCGCTAGCGCAGCGGCATCATCCGGCGTGGCGCCAAGCGCGCTGCGTCGGTCGCTCGCACACGACCGCGCATCGGCGACACCATAAACGAAGCGCGTGGTCGGCAGGGCCATGACTGCGTAGCCGACCGGAGCGCCGAACGCGTAGCCTGCGCCGTAACCGGCGCCCACGCAAGATCCCGTGGAGTAAGAAGCGCCGTAACACGACGCGCCGGACGCGCCGTAACACCCAGTGCCGTAGCTGCTTCCGTAGTAGCCGGCGCCGTACGCCGTTGTATCGTACGCCGGGAGCGCATAGCCGAGTCGCGGTGCCCGCATCCGGGCCGTGCTGTAGCCGTAACCATAGCCCGGCAAGTCTGTTCGATAACCGCCGAGCGGCAATCCCCAGATTCCCGAAGTGTAGAAGCCCTGAGCGCTGGCGGATGGCGCAAGGCACAGCAGACTAAACATTGCTGGCGCTGTGAGATAAACGTAGCGCGACATCGTATCCCCTGCTAAAGGCGCACTGTGCGCGGGATGGGCGGTTTCCAGAGAAAAGTAACCCTTGGCTGAGTTGAAGTCACGGAAAAAACGGCTGCGAACTTGCGAACCGGCAAGTACGGTTACGCGCAAGCAGGTAAGAATCATTCTTTCGCTAACACAAGCCGGCGCGCGGCTAGGCGTGCTTTGCCGCGTTTAGGGCCTTTGCCACCTGTGCCGGGGATTGGGTATTGAAAACATCTTTCTTCTCCAGCCAGCCGCGCCGCGCCACATCGATGCCATAGCGTACCAATTCCAGTTCGTGGGTGCTGTGAGCGTCTGGGTTAATGACGATCTTGACGCCGAGGGCCTTCGCACGCTTGCAATGAATCCAGTCAATATCCAGCCGCTGCGGGTGGGCGTTGATCTCCACCATCGTGCCCTGTTTCGCGGCCGCTTGGAGCACGGCGTCGAGATCCACTTTGTAACCCTCGCGCCGCAGCAGCAGCCGGCCGGTCGCGTGGCCCAGCATCGTCACGAGCGGATGGCTCACCGCGCGAAGGATGCGTGCGGTCATCTCTTCCTGCGTCTGCCCGAAATGGCTGTGAACGCTGGCCACGACGTAGTCGAAGGTCGCGAGCACCGTGTCTTCGTAATCAAGCCGGCCATCGGCGAGGATGTCACATTCGATGCCCTTGAAAAGACGGAAGCCCTTGAACGTCTTGTTGAGCGCGTCGATCTCCTCGTGCTGCCGGCGGACGCGTTCCGGCGACAGGCCGTTGGCGATCGTCAGCGACGGGGAATGGTCGGCGATCCCCAAGTACTTGAATCCCAAAGCACGTGCCGCGCCGGCCATCTCCGCGAGCGTGTTCTTGCCGTCGCTCCAGTCGGTGTGGCAGTGAAACGTACCGGTCAGGTCGTCGATCTCGATGAGCGTCGGCAAACGGTGCTCCGCCGCGGCCTGGATTTCGCCGGTCATCTCGCGCAACTCGGGCGGGATGTAATCGAGGTCGAGCGCGCGAAAAAGGTCGGCCTCGTCCTTGCACTTCACTTTACGGCCGTCGCCGGCCAGCTCGTATTCATTGAGTTTGAGGCCGTAGGATTGAGCCCGTGCCCGAATCGCGATGTTGTGATCTTTGCTCCCGGTGAAGTAGTGCAGCGCGAACGGGAATTGTTCATCCGTCACAACGCGTAGGTCGGCGTTGAGCGTGGCGCCGCCGGCACTGACGAGAATCGTCGATTTCGTGTCGCCGCGGCCGATGACTTGATTGACGCCTGGCAACGTCACGAAGAGATCCATGACCGGGCCGGAATCCTTCGCGCTGACGAGCAGATCGATGTCGGCGATAGTTTCTTTTCGCCGACGAGCGCTGCCGCACAGCTCGGCCCTGATGACGCCCGGCGCCGCGCGAACGGCAGCGAGCAAGCTCTCGCCGATCGTGAGGGCCTGGTCGAGCCGAACACGCTGGCCCGCTTGCTCGAAGAACGGCAACCCTTCCAAAATCTTCTGCTGCGACTTGGCGCCAAAGCCTTTGAGTCCCGCGACCTTCCCCTGCTCGCAGGCCGCCCGCAGCTCGTCGATGCTCTGGACGCCGAGGTGATCGTACAGCGCCTTGGCTTTTTTCGGGCCAAGGCCAGGCAGCCGGAGCATTTGCAGTAGGCCGGGCGGAATCTTCTTTTTGAGTTCCTCGTGATACGGCAGCCGGCCGTCGCCGACCAGCGTCGTGATCTTCTCCTTCATGGCGTCGCCGATGCCGCGAATCTCGCCGAGCCGGTCCTGCTTGATCAAATCAGCGAGGCTCTCTTCGGTCTGTTCGAGCGATCGGGCGGCATTGTGATAGGCGTTGCACCGAAACGAGTTCTCTCCCTGCAATTCCAGCAGGGTGCCGATTTCGTCGAGCACGGCGGCGACCTGGTATTTGTCCATCGGTGAGCGGTGGTGGTGAGTAGTGAGTGGTGACTGGTAATGCCGCTGCGGACATTTTAGAAACTAAAAAGCCCGCGGACCGTAGCCCGCGGGCGTTCTTCTTCACCACTCACCGCTCACCACTCACCACTCACGCCGCCTCAGCGAACTGAACCTGCCGCGACGGGTGCAGCAGAACTTCGAGCGCGGTAATGAGGCGATCCGGGCCGCGGCCATCGATTAATTGTCGGCCGCACCGGGCCATCGCTTGCCGTTCAAGCGCGTCGCCGAGTAGGTTTTGCACCGCTTGACGGATCGTCGCGGCGGACACGTTTTCGTGCCAGCCGAGGCACATCGCCGCTCCTTCCTCTTCCAAGCGTTGAGCCGTCGGCCAGAATGCTTCGGCCTGGACGATGACGAGCTGGGGCACGCCTACGCATGCCAGCTCCAGCGACCAGCCGTTGCCGGCCGTCACCGCGAAATGGCAGCGGCTGATGCGCGCGGAAATCTCAGCCGGCTCGCTTGCCACCTCCAGCCGTTCGGGCGCGGTCGCCGCCAGCTCTTGAAGTTGTGCCAGGTTCGGATGCTGAGGCCGAACGAGAATATCCACGCGACCGACGCGCGGCATATTCAGCAGGAGTTTTGCCAAGGACACGTTTCGGCCATTGGGATCATCATCACCCAGGGCGAGCAGAGCGCGGAACGGTTGCGGCGGCTCCTGAGCGCGGATCGGTCTCATGCGGCGAATTTCCGAGCGCACGAGGGCATAGCGGGGACCGAGCAAAAGCTGGGTGCCGCGATTGAATTCATAGTTCTCGCGGCTCGGTCCCAGGAGCGGGTTGACGACGAGTCGCGACGGGAACCGGATCGCGCCGAGGCTGTCGAGCGACACCACAAGTGGACCGGCAGCGGCGATCTCATTGAGATACTCCTCAGTGGCGTGCGGCGAGTCGACGACGACCGCCGCGGGACCGAGCCGGCGGATTTCTTGGATTGTCTCTTGCAGGTCTTCCGGCGTTCCGACGGGGGCATCGGCATCGAGCCAGTCGTTGCCGGCCCGCTTGATCGCCAAGCCCCAAGCGCCGGGTTCAAGTTGCGAGAGGAAGTAAGTCGGGCGTCGCCGCCGCTGCAACGCCGCGGCAAAGGTTAGACACCGAGTGAGGTGTTCCCAGCCAAGCCGGGACGTACCATCGACGCGGAAAAGAACGGGATCGCGATTCATGGGTCCTCTCTGTTCCCGCCCGGGAAAGGAGTGCGGAACTCTTCCTCAGAGTTCCAGACTCCTTTCCCGAGCGTGCGGGAAACGGGTCTTGGAGGACCGCGGACGGTGAGCGCGACGTTCTTTGAACGCCCGCGCGGTAGGTGTGCTTGGTGGATTGAAGCTGCCGGATTCTGATGCCGGCGGGACGAGGGCGTGGAAGAGATTCAGGATGTGGCCGCGTTCGGTGGCGCCGGCGAGTCATTCCGGAAACCGATTTCCCCGGCGAGCATTCACCGTTGCGGCGGTGGCGAGTCCCTTTTTCAATCCTCTTCTCCGAAGGCCGTCCGTGGCCCCTGCCGACGGTTCCGTGTCGTCAGCGGGGCGGATTCTAACGCAGAATGTTCGGGAAGAAAAAGAGCAAACGTTGAAACAGAAGTCAGAAGTCAGAAGTCAGAAGTCAGAGGTCAGTTGGCAAAGGTCGGACGGGCCGGGGCTTGGCAGAGCGAAGCGCGAAGCGATGGTGGATTTGGCTCACGTCGCCCGCGGCTCCGTCTCCCGGCGGATTGTTGTGAACACCTGAGCAGCGGGAGAATGTTCCGCGCAGAACGCTTATATGGATTGTGCGGGACAACCCGCATTGTCGCCGCCGCGACCCGGCTGTTAGAATGCCGCCCATTGAATGGATTCACCCGCCGCGGGACAGGAGCCGGAGCGTCATGGAGAAGAAGACACGTCTTGGCCGGGGACTTGATGCCCTACTCAGCGGCATGGACAACGGCGCGACGACCGCAGCCGTGCAGCCCGAAGTTTCCGTGGAGCGGATCGATCACAATCCCTACCAGCCGCGGCGCAGCTTTGACGAAGACGAGCTGTCATCTCTTGGCGAGAGCATTCGAAGTCACGGAGTGCTCCAGCCGCTCGTTGTCCGGCCGGTCGGCGATCGCTATCAACTGATCGCCGGCGAGCGACGTCTGCGCGCAGCACGAGCGGTCGGTCTCCCGGCAGTGCCGGTGCGAGTCGTCGATTTCAACGACCAGCAGGTGCTTGAGGCGGCCCTCGTCGAGAACATTCAGCGAACCGACCTCAACCCGATTGAAAAGGCGCACGGTTTCAAAGAATATCTCGGCCGCTTCCACATGACGCACGAACAGTTGGCCGCGCGCCTCGGCGTCGCGCGGACGACGATTACGAACTTGCTCGGCTTACTGGAGCTGCCGGCGGAGGTACAGGAGGCGGTCCGCCTCGGCCAGCTGACCACCGGGCACGCCAAGATTTTGAAGGGGATCGAAGAGCCGGCACGGCAAATCGAATTGTGTAAGGAGATCATCACGCGCGGCCTGTCCGTTCATGCCACGGACGCCCTTCTCAAAGACCGTCTGCAAGAACCGGCTGCGAAGAAGGGAAGCGAACCGAAGCCGCCCCCCGAAAAGACGGCCCACGTTCAAGGCATAGAGGATGAGCTTCGGCAGAAGCTGGCGACACGCGTCGAAATTCGGTTGCGCGAGAAGAACAAGGGCCAGATCGTCGTCTCGTTTGAATCGTCAGACGACTTCGAACGCATTCTAGAAGTATTACGAAGATGACCCGCCGACTGCCCGTGGCCGCCCGTTCCGCTTTGGTTCGCACACCATTCTCCGGATCGTCCCCGATCGAATATGATCTCTACATGACGCTCTTCGACCGCCTACGCGCTGCCGTCGGCCGCGACGCTCTCCTCACCTCGCCGAGCGATCTCCTCGTCTACGAGTGCGACGGCTACACGATCGAGAAAAACAAACCCGACGTTGTCGTCTTCCCCACGACCACGGAACAAGTCGTTCAGATTGTGCAGGCGTGCAAGGACGCAAACGTGCCGTTCCTGCCGCGTGGAGCAGGCACCAGTCTGGCCGGCGGTTGTCTCCCCGTCGGCGGCGGCGTGATGATCGCGCTCACACGGATGAAACGCATTCTGGAGGTCAACACGCGCGACCGCTATGCCGTCGTCGAGCCGGGCGTCGTCAATCTCTGGCTCACGAACCACCTCAAACCACACGGCTTCCATTTCGCTCCCGACCCATCGAGCCAGGGCGCGTGTACCATCGGCGGCAATGTAGCGACGAATTCCGGCGGGCCGCACACACTGAAGTATGGCGTCACGGTCAATCACGTCCTTGGACTGGAATTGGTCCTGCCCGATGGCCGTGTCGTTCGCACCGGCGGCCCGGCGGAGGACAACCCCGGCTACGACCTGACCGGCGTCATCGTCGGCTCGGAGGGCACCTTCGGCATCGCGACCAGAATTTGGGTCCGCGTCACCCGCAATCCGGAGAGCTACCGCACCCTGCTCGGCGTGTTCGAGAGCGTCGACGACGCGACCAACACGATCAGCGACATCATCGGCGCCGGCATCATCCCCGGCGCGCTCGAAATGCTCGACAGCCTCATCCTGCAAGCCGTGGAGGCGGCGTTTCACTTCGGCTTCCCGCTCGACGCCGGCGCGGTGCTGCTTATGGAAGTGGACGGCCTCGATGCCGGACTTGATGCCGACGCGGAGCGCATCGCCGCGATCGCCAAGAAAAACCAAGCACGCGAAGTTCGCCGAGCGAATTCCGACGCGGAACGGCTGCTTCTCTGGAAGAGCCGCAAGCAAGCATTCGGCGCCATCGGCCGCTTGTCGCCGAGTTATTGCTGCCAAGACGGCGTCGTGCCGCGGACGAAGTTGCCGCAAATCCTCCGCGAAATTCAACGTATCGGCGCGAAATACCAGCTGCGCATCGCCAACGTCTTTCACGCCGGCGACGGCAACATTCACCCGATCCTCCTGTTCGACGAACGCGACGCCGAGCAAGTGAAGCGCGTTCTCGCCGCCAGCCATGAGATATTGGAAGAGTGCATTCGCTGTGGCGGCAGCGTCACCGGCGAGCACGGCATCGGTGTCGAGAAAATCGACTTCATGCCCAAGTTGTTCAGCCCCGAAGACCTCGATATGATGCGGAGGCTCCGCAGCGCGTTCAATCCGGACGGCCGATGCAGCCCGGCGAAGATGCTCCCTACCGCCGGGGCGTGCATCGAGGCGAGCAAGGCGGGACGGCGGGCCGCTCTTTGAGAGATGCGGTAGTTGTCCGGAACCTGTCGGTGTGAAGCGTTCGCTTGCTGCGGTGCGAAAGGCGTTTGCCAAGCTCTGATCTCAAGAGGTTGTCATGGGGATGCTCATCGCGCAGATTGCGCTCCTCGTCTGGGGCATCATTGTCATGGTGAGGGGCCAGATCGCCTTCTCCAACACCAAGGTCGTGCGCGGCGGGAGCGCTCGCCTTGTTGGGGCGCTGATCATCCTGCCGCTGCCGCTCTCCGTCGCGATCGTTTTCGCATACGGAATGTATCTCGGCGTGAAGGAGCAAGAGATAGAGATCAGGCATATCGAGTGGGTGGGCATGGTCATCCAACTTTGCGTTTACGGGGTCTGCCTGCTGTCCGCGATTGTGCTCGACTTGCTCCTTGCCAAGCCGAGGAAAAAGCCGATGGAAAGCGCCGCCCTGCTTGATGAAGAGGAAGAGCGGCTCTTGGAGTACGATATGAAAGGACGAGATCCGAAATCCCACCCGGACTCGCCGCCGTGAGCAGCCGTTGCTCTTAGTGACACTCACAAGCGAGCGCGTTCAATGGTCGGCCAAGTAGGAACGGAACTAGCTGAGATTAACCGGGGATGAGCGATCCATTCGGCCTCCGCGTGGTCAGGGCGGATTCCGTTGCAGCACTGCGCGACCTGGTTCGCGAATGCTCGGATGCTGGTTCGGCCGTTTACCCACAGGGCGGAGGAACAGTAGGGGATATCGGCGTTTTGCCCGCCCGTGACGGGATCGCTCTGGACTTGTGCTCGTTAACGCAACTCATCGACTACCCCGCCCGCGACATGACCATCACCGTCCAGGCCGGCATCACGCTGGCTGAGTTGGACAAGATACTCGCTGTGGAAAATCAAAGACTGCCCATTGATGTGCCGCGCGCCGACCGCTCCACCCTCGGCGGCGCGATTGCGACCAACGCCAGCGGGCCGCGGCGTTACGGCTTCGGCACGTTCCGTGATTATGTGATCGGCATCAGCGTGATCAATGACCGTGGCGAGGAGGTGAAAGCAGGCGGGCGCGTAGTAAAGAATGTCGCCGGCTACGATCTGTGCAAGCTCTACATCGGCTCGTTCGGCACGCTCGGCATCATTACGCAAGTGACGCTCAAACTGAAACCGCGGTCGGAGGAGCAGGCGATTATCGCCATCGGCTGCGATGATCCCGAACCGCTCCTCGATCTGCTCGCCCAATCGCGAACTCGTCCCGTTTGTCTCGATTTGCTCAACCGAGGCGCGGTGTCGAGAATAAATTCAGAGCCGGCCGGCTTGTTTCCCGATTCGCCGTGGCTCGTTGCCGTCGGGTACGAGGATAACCGTGAGACCGTTTCCTGGCAGGTACAACAACTCATTCGGGAAGTACCGACCGCCGCCGCGCGGTACCTGGACGTGCGCGCCGGCGCCGCGGCCACGCCGGTGTGGCGGGCGCTGACCGATTTCCCCGCGCGCGATGACGGCGTTCTCACCTTCAAGGCGAATCTCTTGCCGCACGCCACGGCCGATTTCTGCCGCGCGGCGCTGACATTGCATGACGGCGTTTCGCTGCAAGCCCATGCGGGCAACGGCATCGTCATCGGCCATATTCTCGGCGACTTGACGAAGGAGCGTGCGGACGCGATGCTGACAACACTGCTCGACACGGCGGCCGCAGCGGAGGGAAACATGATTCTTCTCCGCTGCCCGACGGATTGGAGAAGCACTCTGCCCGTTTGGGGCCGGCCGCGCGGCGATTGGGCGTTGATGCGGACCGTGAAAGAGAAGCTCGACCCGAAGAACATTTTCAATCCCGGCTGCTTTGTGGACGGGATCTGAGAACTGCATGACTCCCACCGCCGATCCACCGCGCTCTACGCTTCCGGTTGTTCGCTCCATGTCCGCCGGCGGCGCCGACATTGATTACGAGCTGTTTCTCGACTGCGTTCACTGCGGTCTCTGCACGTCGGCGTGCCCGACGTATGTCGAGCTCGGCACGGAAATGGACAGTCCGCGCGGCCGCATCTACCTCATGCGCGCGGTGACCGACGGCAAACTCGCGGCGGACGATCCCGAAGTGCGGAAGCATTTGGATTTGTGTCTTGATTGCCGCGCGTGCGAGTCGGCGTGCCCGTCCGGCGTTCAGTATGGCAAACTCATTGAGCCGTTCCGCGTTCACCTGGCGAAGACGCAGCAGCCGGCGACGGCACTAAGCTGGCTTCAGCGGTTCTTGCTATTTCGTGTCACGCCTTTCGCCCGGCGCACCCGCTGGTCCCTCAAGCCGCTCCGTTGGTTGCAGTGGGCACGAATGGATCAGTTCGTTGAGCGAATCGGTCTGACTCGGCTGTTGCCGCGTGGCCTTCGGCAAATGCACGATATGGTGCCGCGCTTGCAACCCGATCACGGTAAGCTGCGAGAAACCTATCCGGCGACGGGTCCACGGCGCGCGCGGGTAGCTCTTTTCACCGGCTGTGCCGGCGACGCCTTCTTCCCTGAGACAACGCTGAACACGATTCGCGTGCTGCAACACAATGGGTGCGAGGTCTGGATTCCCCCCACACAAGGTTGTTGCGGCGCGTTGCACTATCATGCCGGGGAGGAAGAAGCCGCGAGCCGGTTCGCGCGCGTCAACTGGATTACCTTCTTTGCCAGCAACCATGCGGTCGACGCAATCATCGTCAACGCCGCGGGTTGCGGCGCCATGCTAAAGGATTACGGTCACCTGCTCAACGACGAGGCGGGCCGTAAGTTCGCCGCCAAGGTGCGCGACGTTAGCGAGTTTCTGATCGAACTCGGACCGGTAAAGCCGGAGCACGCTCTGCCGCTCACCGCGACGTACCACGACGCGTGCCACCTCTGTCACGCGCAGCAGATTCGCAAGCCGCCACGCCAACTTCTCGAAATGATCCCCGGCCTTAAGCTCGTGCCGCTCAACGAGAGTGAAATCTGCTGCGGCGCGGCGGGCAGCTACAACCTCACGCAGCCCGACATGGCCGAGCGGCTGGGGCAGCGTAAGATCAAGAACATTCTCGATACGGGAGCGCAGGCAGTTTTCACGGGCAACGTGGGCTGCCTCCTTCAGGTGATGCGCTATCTGCGGAAGGAGCGGCCGGATATCTGGGTCGCCCATCCAGTTGATGCGTTGTGGGCCGGATACAGCGGCCGATTTTCAGCAAAGTGACGGACTTTCCATGAGCCTTGCCTTTGAGTGGGACGAAAAGAAGGCGAGGCAAAAGGTCATAAAGCACGGTGTGTCCTTCGATGAAGCCACGACCGTCTTTGGCGATCCACGTGCCAGCACGATTCACGACCCGCTACATTCCCTGGAAGAAGATCGGTTTGTCACCCTTGGCGCATCACACCGGCGCCGTCTTCTAGTCGTCGTCTTTACCGATCGCGGGGAGAAGATTCGTATCATTAGCGCGCGCAGCGACTCGTCGCGAGAAAAGGGACTATGAAGAAGGTCTCCAAGAGCAAACGTGACCCGCATATGCTCGACGAATACGATTTTCGCGCGGGCGTGCGCGGGAAATATGCCCAGCGTTACGCCGAGGGTACGAACGTGGTCGTACTTGCGCCTGACGTTGCGGCGGCCTTTCCGGATTCTGCCTCCGTAAACGAAGCGCTGCGCGTGCTGCTGAAGATCGCCCGGAAGAACGGCAAGCGATGACGAATCCCATGCAAATCTGCGGCATTATTCCCCCCGTCGCGACGCCGATGCAGGCGAACGAAGACCTCGACCTGCCGCGGCTGCGGTCATTTCTCGATGAGTTGATCGCCGCCGGCGTTCACGGCGTTTTCGTGCTCGGCACAAACAGCGAGTTCTACGCACTCGACGAACGCGAGAAGCAGGAATTGATCGCGACGGCGGTGCAGCACGTCCGCGGTCGCGTCCCGGTCTTCGCCGGCACCGGAGCAGAATCCACCCGCGAAGCGGTGCGTTTGACGAAGATGGCGGAGCATGAAGGCGTCAATGGCGTCTCGGTCATCACGCCGTACTTCATCATGCCCAACCAGCAGGAAATTTACGACCACTACCGCCGGATCGCCGAGCATACCTCGCTGCCGGTGGTCCTTTACAACAACCCCTCTACGTGTGGAGGGTTGAAGATCGACGTCGAAACGGTCGCTCGACTGGCGGAGATTCCGAATATCCTTGGCGTCAAAGATTCAAGCGGCGATTTGCAGAACACGAACGAGTACATCCGCGTCGTGCCGCCGCGGTTCTCGGTAATGATGGGCCGGGACACGCTGATCTTCCCGGCCCTGATGTGGGGAGCAAAGGGAGCCGTTCCGGCAACGGCGAACGTCGCGCCTGGCCTGGCCGTGCAAATCTATGAAGCATTTCAACGGGGCGACATGGAAATGTCGAAGAAAGCCCAACTGCGGCTCAATCCGCTGCGTTTAAGCCTGACGCTTGGTACCGCGCCGGGCGGCGTGAAAGCGGCATTGAACCTGCTCGGCCGATCGATCGGCCCGAGTCGGTCACCCGTGGCGCCGCTGCCGCCCGAGAAGCAGGAAAAGATGCGTATAGCGCTGCGAACCGCCGGGCTGCTGTAGGGATTACGCGATGTTTCTCGCAGAGGCGCAAAGAAAAAGCAAAGCTCGCAAAGAATCGGTGGGACCCTTTGCGAGCTCTGCGCTTCTTGGCGTCTTAGCGAGAAACCCCCTTACGGCATATCCACTTTCTGTTCCTTCGCAATCGACCGCAGCTTGTTCATGATGCGGACGTTGAGCTGCCGCACGCGTTCCTTCGTGATGCCGAGGCGTTGGCCGATTTCTTCCAGCGTCATCGCCTTCGAGTGATCGTCCAGGCCGGCCCGCATGCGGATGATCTGGCGCTCGCGCGGCTCCAGGTATTCCAGCAGCCGATTGACGCGATGAGCTGCCTGCTCGGCCGAAGCGACAATTTCCTGCTCGTCGCTCCGCATGTCGGCTTTCGACTCGAACAGCTCGTCGTGGCCGGTCACGTAGCGTTCGCGGCGGTGCTTCTCTTCCGGAATGCTGCGGGCGAAGTTCTTCATCACCGCCCAACTCGCGTAGGTGCTGAACTTGTTGCCCCGGCTGTAGTCGAACTTCTCCACGGCACGCAACAGCGACATGTTGCCGTCCGACAGCAGCTCGAAGAAGTTGTCGGTCTGGGCCGAATGCCGTTTCGCGATCGACACAACCAGGCGCATGTTGCATGCGACCAGCATGTCCTTGATCGCCGACGCCTGATCCTGCAGGTCCTCGATGTCCTTCAGGTCGTGGATGCGGGCTCGCGCGGGCTCCAGCATCGTCCGCAACTTCTTCGCTTGGTGCTTCAAGAAGTTCATCTTGCGGAACTGGTGCTGTTCCTGCTCCTTGTTCAGCAGCGGCATTTCGTAGAGGGACGCCAGCTCCGGCGGCACGTCTTTCGGCACGCGCATCTCCCGCCGCTTGGCCTCAAAGGCGTCGGCATCGGGCATGGCGGCCATGATGATCGGTTCCGCCGTCGGGTTGTCGAACGACTCGTGGTAAATGTAATCCAGCGGTTGTTCGAGAAGACGCTGGGCCCGGACCTCGTTGATCACGCGGTACATCGAGGTGCGGGTGCGCTGAAAGCGTTTGGCTAGGCTATCCACGGTAATTCCTCGGCGATAGGAGTTGTAGATGATGTGCTTGTCCTCGTCGCTCAGGGCGCCGGTCACCAGCGGGAAGAGGGCAAGTTCCGGGTGCTGGCGATCGAAGTTCTTGATGGTGTAACGAACCGTCTCCGGCGAGCGTCCCAGTCTCTTGGCGATGCGGCGGCTGACTTCGGTCAACGTCCCACCGCCCACGCGGGCCAGTCGCTGTGCCCGGCGCAGAATGTTTTCCTTCTCCTGTTCGGTGAGCTGCGAAAACTTGCCGCCGCGCTCAACGTGCTCCTGGTTGGTCGCCAGGAACCGATCGACGACCGACTTCACGAAGCCGACCTGCCGCCGACCATTGAACAGGACGCGCCGGCCGACGAGACCGCGCTCACGCCAACGGCTGATTGTCTTGGTCGAGACGTTGAGCCGCTTGCTGATCTCGTCCATCGTTAGCACCGGCTCGGGGACGGACTCGACCGGCACCGCGGGCGTGCATTTCGCGAGCGCCTCGATCATGATGCACAGATCGTGCTCGAGGTCGTTCCCTTCAAACAGCAGATCGGGATACGAGTCCGGGCGGAACTCCGTAACCCGAAAGCAAACAAACTGGTATGGGTACTGTTTGGACGGATCAATCTCGGCCAGAAGCTTCTCGGCGCGAGCCAAGTTGGCCAGCCGGCGCGCGGGCGGGGCGAACCGGACCTGCTGATCCGTGAGCTGCTTCAGAGCAGGATGCTTGAAAGTGCCCACTGTTTTCACTCCTTTGCACCGCCATTCGATGGGGACACTTTCCGCAAACTGTTCGGAAAGTGTCCCCATCGAATGCCGGTTCTAAGCAGCTCGGTCCTCGTGGTGATCGCCGCGCCGCCGCCTCTCTTCCCTGCTGTCTGTTCCGTGTGCCGCTCTAATCGGTTAGACGAACGGTCGCTACAGTTAATACGTCCGAAAACAAGAATTGTTACGAATTCGTTTCAAGTTCTTGCCCGGCCATGCCGACGTTCAGGACACCGCGAGTTAGATACTTCCTAAGGCGCCACGGGTTCGGGGAAAGTGCCGACAAGGCGCCGTTTTCCGCTCAAGTCAAACATGCCGATTCTCGCCGGTTGGCCGTATGCGGCTCCGGCGTGCGTCGTTCGGTGGCCAGCATCGCGGCCGGCTGCAACACGCGTTTCTGCCGACAAACATTCGGTTGCAAAGGTCAGACCGTTCACGGCGCGAATTGCCGAGTTCGCTGTGACACGCCCTTGAACCCGTCGCGTAACCCTCGAGAAAAGCATCGGTTACAGACGGCCCACCGGCGCGCGAAATCCGCGTTCCGCGCTCGGTCGCCGCGCCGAACGTTCGTTAAGTGTGCTTTTTTACACTGTAGCTGTTTCAATTTGCAAGTCACGCCGGTCACGATTTGAACAGCGACCCGTCCGCAAACTCTTCCCCACAGCCAAAGTCCGCCGAAACCCGCGGCTTGCAGCTGAATTCCGCAGAAGAATTCCTCAAGCATTTGGTAAACGCTTATCCCAAGCGGGTAGAATTGTTCCAGACTTTCGCGAACGCACGCTTCCTCTGGCGTTCGTTGACGTTATCTGGAGCCCATCGTTTATGAAGCAAGGAATGGCACGGCAGACGTTCGTGACGGCGCTATGTCTCTTTTCACCGGCATTCGTGGCAGCCGCGGAACCGGTTCGTTTGCAGGAAAGCTTCAAGCCGGGCTACGAATATCACGTCAGCGTCCGCGTTGACCTCGCCGGCAAGCTCACACTCCCCCCGGAGAAGGACAAGCCGGCAGCGCCGCTCAACGTCACCGGCGAGTCCGCCATCGAGTACGACGAGCGCATTCTGGCGACCGCGGCCGACGGCGAAGTAGAGCGCACGGCTCGGATCTACCGCCGTGTTGACCTGCAACGCAAAGTCGCCGGCCGCACGCAGAACTCCACCCTCCGGCCCAGCGTCCGCCGCTTGGTCGTCATGCGTTTGAAAAACGTGGAAGTTCCCTTTTCGCCTGATGGACCGTTGCTCTGGGATGAGATCGACCTGATCCGCACCGACGTGTTTACCCCGGCGCTGAATGGATTACTTGGGGAGAAGCCGGTTCAGCCCGGCGATCGGTGGACGGCGACAAACGCGGCCGTGCAAGAGCTGACAGACCTCGAGCGCATCGAAGAAGGAACGCTCGCCTGCCGTTTTGACGAAATCACCACTCTCGATGGCCGACGCTACGCGCGTGTCTCGTTCAGCGGCGCCGTCCGCGGCGTCAACGAGGACGGCCCGAACCGACAGGAACTCGACGGTTACTGCTTCTTCGACCTCGAATCCAAGCATCTCAGCTACGTCTCGCTTCGGGGCGTCAGCTATCTGCTCGATTCCGCCGGCAAGGAACTGGGCCGCAATGAAGGCCGTTTCGTGCTGACGCGCCGGGCCGCCTCAAGCGCGAAAGATCTCACGGATGACGCACTCCGCGGCGTGTCGTTGGAGCCGAATGGAGACAACACGCAGTTGCTGTACGACAACGCGGAGTTGGGCGTCCGCTTCCTTTACCCGCGGAATTGGCGCGTCGCCGGCGTACACGGGTCGCAGATCGCCCTCGATGAGACAACCGGCAGCGGCCTGCTGATTACCGCTGAATCATCAAATCGCGTTCCGACAGCGCAGCAGTTCTTCGACGAGTCGCGCACTTATTTGGGGCAGCAAAAGGCAAAGATTCTTCGTACCGATCCGCCGCGGCGTATGACGGGGCCGCCAAACGAGGTGGACCACTTCACGCTCGACGCCGACGTTATGAACCAGCGCGTGCTGATGGACTATTTCATCGTGCGTCAGGCTCAAGGCGGCGCGACGATGGCGGCGCGTGTGTTACCGACGCGCCTGTCCGAAACACGTAAAGAAGTGGAGCGAATCGCTCGCAGCGTAACGATCACCAAGCGCTAGCGCCGTGCGCATCTAAACGCTTCGTCCCTTGAATAACGGCTTCTTCAGAACCGCGTCCGGCGCCGTGAACGGTCCCGGTTCCACGTCGCGGCTCAAGCAGCGCGCGAACATTTCCATCTTCGCATCCAGATCATCCGCGTGGTGCAGAATCAGACATTCCGGCACGGCGGGTAATCGTGGCGAACCCCACTCCGGCAGGGCCAGGTGCGTCACGACGAGATGTTCGAGCATTTGCACCAAGTCAGGGTTCACATCGCCCAGTTCGCGCGCCGTATCGCGAACGAGATCACGTCCCAAAAAGAGGTGACCAAACAGCCGCCCCGGCACCGTCGGCTGCGGCGCGACCGGATCTTGGTCAAATTCCAGCACGCGGCCGATGTCGTGCAGCACAGCGCCCGCGATGACCAGATCGCGGTTCAACGGCGGCTGCAGCTCGGTGTAATACGCCGCGTACTTCTCAACGAGCCACAGGCAGCTGTGCGTCACCGACAGCGTGTGCTCCACCAGGCCGCCGTGAAACGGATAAAACTTTCCCGACGAAGCCGGCAGTCGTTTGATCGCATCCGCGTGGCGATCGAGCAACGTCAGCACCAAGCGGCGCAGCGGCTCATCGACAATGGTTGTGTTCGCGAGCGTGCGCAGCTCCGCGAACATCGCGTCGGCGTCGTGCCGTGAATGCTCGACGTACTCGGCGGCGTTGAACCCGTCCTCGCGGTCCGCATCAGTGACCGGCCGAATCTGCTGAATATCGATCTGCGGCCCGTACTTCTCATGCTCGCCGTAAACGCCGCGAATCTTGTAGAATCGGCCCGCCTGCCATTCACGCTCACAGATCTCGAACCACGACACGTCCGACCAGGCGACAAACGCCACTGCCTTTTTCCCGTCGCGAAACTTGCACTGGTAGAACGGCTTGCCGTCGCGCGTCTGCTTCTTGACCCGCTCCGCAAGAAGCGCGAAGAAGTCAAACAACTGTCCCGGCGTCAGCTCGCACAGCCGAACCAACGGCGGCTTGGCCCGTGCCATGATTGGTCACTCGGAAAAAACCACGGAAGAAACGAAAGAAACGAAAAAGGATCGTAAAGTCGGCTACGTCGTATTGCTACAGAAATCCCAGTCCGGTTCACGTTTCGCGCCTGCGCCTCCGACCGCGCGCGAGGCGGAAACCAGCAAAGGAAAGACCCGCGAGCGGCGCTCGCGGGTCCTCATCTTTCGTTTCTTTCGTTTCTTCCGTGTTTTGTTACGCGCTCTTTTTCTCCACTCCGAGGAACATTGGCGCTTCGCCGCGCACCACCGACTCGGTCACGACGTACTTGCCCTTCGTTTCCATGTCGGGCAGCTCGAACATGATGTCGGTCATGATCTCTTCGACGATGCTGCGAAGCCCGCGGGCGCCCGTGTCACGCTCTTTTGCTTTGCGAGCGATTTCGCGTAGGGCGGCGGGATGGAATTCCAGTTCCGAGCCTTCCATGTCGAAAAGCTTCTGATACTGCCGCACCAAGGCGTTTCGCGGCTCGGTGAGAATGCGGACAAGCGAATCTTCATCCAGCGGGTCGAGCGGCGACAGCACTGGCAAGCGGCCGACGAACTCCGGGATCATGCCGAACTCGATCAGGTCGTCGCTCGTGACTTTGCCCAGCAATTCGCCGAGTTGGTGTTCGCGGTGCTCCGGATTGCTGCCGAAACCGATGGTCTTGCGGCCGATGCGGCGGGCGATGAGGTTGTCCAACCCGACAAAGGTGCCGCCGCAGATGAAGAGGATGTTCGAGGTATCGACCTGGATGTACTGCTGCTCCGGGTGTTTGCGGCCGCCCTGCGGCGGCACGTTGCTGACCGTGCCTTCCAACATCTTCAGCAAGGCTTGCTGTACGCCTTCGCCGCTCACATCGCGGGTGATGCTGACGTTCTGGCTTGTCTTGGCGATCTTGTCCACTTCGTCGATGTACACGATGCCGCGCTGAGCCGACTCGATGTCGAAGTCCGCGGCGTGCAGCAGCTTGAGCAGCAGGTTTTCCACGTCTTCGCCGACGTAGCCGGCTTCGGTCAACGTAGTCGCGTCGCCGATGGCGAAGGGCACGTCCAGAACCTTGGCAAGCGTTCGCGCCAGCAAGGTTTTACCGCTGCCGGTCGGGCCGATAAGGAGGATGTTGCTCTTATCGACTTCGACTTCCGTGTGGCCGCCCTGTTCGCCGATGCTTAGACGTTTGTAATGGTTGTGGACCGCGACGGAGAGGACTTTCTTCGCGCGTTGCTGGCCGATGACGTATTGATCGAGCCGATCCTTGATCGAACGCGGCGAGGGGATGTGCGTGAATGGCGTTTTCGAGGTGCCGCGGCGGCGTTTTTCCTGGTCGATGATCGACTGGCACAGCTCGATGCACTCGCCGCAGATGTACACGTCGCCGGGACCTTCCACGAGGGGGCCGACGTCGCGGTAGCTCTTCCGGCAGAAGGAACAGAAGGCGTTGCGATTCCGCCCCGTGTTCCCGGTCGGCCGGCGCCCGCCGCCCCCTGTGCCCAGGTCTTTCGTCGCCATGCAATCTCCTTCTCCTGCTTCGGCCCAACCGGCATGGGGTCGGGATGGATTCTCGGTGGGTCGTTTCGCAAATCCTTCTGCCCAAGAGCGGCGCCGCCAACGCAGCGCCTTCCGTTCCATTCTGCATTCGGCAGCAGTGCGAAATGGCTGTCCCGTGGTTGGTTTGGCTCAATCTCGCTCTGGATTCTATGGGCCGCCCGAAATCCACGCAAGGAAGTTTGCTCAAGTCTAGCTTCCCGGCGCGGGCGGCGGCTCGGCGGACGGCGGTTCCGAGTTTGCCGGTGGTGTTGGCGGCTCCGTGACCACGGTAGGCGCCGTTGGCATGGGTTCGGTGGCCGCGGCGGGCGGCCGTGACGAGGTCGCGGGCGGCGCCGGCAGGTCGAGATCTTGACGCAGGCGTTCGCCGAGCCGGCTGCGGATCTTGTCGTATTCCTCCCGGCTTAACTCGCCACGCTCATACAATGAACGAAACTCGGCGAGTTCGTCGTTCGCGGACGGTCGATCCTGTAACGGCCGTTTGCGCCAGCGGTCCACGAGCGCGATGATAATCGCCCCGATAAGCAAGGCCGCCACCAACGCGACGGCCGGCCAAAGAAAACGCGGCGACCACTCCGACACACGCGGCGGTCCGCCGGCTCTTTCCGTCGCTTGCGCCAGCAGCTCCAGCATGGCTGTCTTTCGCCCGCGGGCTGTTGGCCGCCCAGACCCACATCCGGTCGCGGCCTCTGCGTCCCGCTCGTGCTCTATTATAGCGCCTTGCCAAGGGGCAGGTGAAAAATCCTACCGCGGGTACGCAGGCGCTGGGGACACTCTCCTAGGAGTTTGCGGAAAGTGTCCCCATCGCCGCACAGAGCGACTCGTCGTCGCCGCCGGATTGATTGCCACGAGGCAACCGCCGGCGCTCACCGTTAGACGTGCCAAAGGCGGCGCGACGCGAACCTGGTTGATCTTCACCCATGAAACGCATTTTTCTCGTGCTCGTCGCTCTGGATTCGTTTGCTTTGTTGGTCGCTGCCATCCTCGGCGCGCTCTCGAAGATGCAGGACGGCGTTCTCCACCCGGAAAGTCGGCTTTACTTGCTGCACTTCCTGACTGGCCTCGTCGCGTCGTTGACTACCTTGTTCCTCCATTGCCTCATCATTACGTACTTCCTCGGCACGGGCCGCTGGGTGAAGGAAGTTTGCATTGCTTACAATTTCCCCGACGATAACTGGCCGCGGAAGACGCGCGACATCAAACGCGGCAACACGCCGTTTGTCATTCTCGCCATGCTCATTACCATCGCGGCCGCCGCCACGGGTCAGGCCGACCAGCAGCGCGAATGGCCCTGGTGGATTCATCTGGCGCTGGCGATCGCGACGCTCGTGGTCAACCTGTGGGTATTCCAATTGGAGGCACGCAACCTGCGAACAAACGTTCAGATTTTGGAAGAAGTACAAGCGGAGGTGGATCGGGTGCGAGCGGAACGTGGGCTGCCGACGAATGAGGAGGCGCTGCGGCAGGAAAACATGTAAATGCGCAAGTCGCCACGGTCTCGGCGATCAATCCATACAGAAGAATACAAATCGGACCCGGTCAATTGTCGGCTCGCTGGCATTGGATTAGACTGTGGGGCGCTGATCTAATGGAGGATTGCTCATGAACGCCAGCATCCTAAGTCTGGCTCTCGTTACGGTGCTGGGCGCGGGGCTTTCCGACTCTCCGCGGAAGCCAAACCCTTTCGCCCCTAGCCTGCCGCAACTCAGCGACGATGAAGAAGACAAACTCGACCAGATCATCGACCGCTTCATCCTCCAAGACACGGGCCACCTGCTCGGCGAGGAAGGCAAAAGGGCCCGCCAAGACTTCGACAAGCTCGGCCCCGAAGCGATCCCGGCGTTGATCCGTGGGATCAACCGGGCGGCGAAGATCGAACATAGCTGCCCCGCGGTCGTCATCGCTCGGAAACTTGGCCGGATGTTGAACGCTTCTTCGGATACTGAGCTTCTCGACTACGCGCGTGAGAACATCGGCGCGGGAGTGGGCCGCACACGGCACCAGGTCGTCCTCAAGGACCTGCGCGTGATGTGCATGCTTCGGAAAAGCGAGGTCATGCGCGGTGGGGCAACGAGAACCATCAACCCGGCCGGGGAGTGGGCGCCGCGGTCGATGTCCATGAAAGAACTAACCGAGGCGGTGCAGAAGGAACGCGGCGCCAAGCTGAAGGACGTCGTCAACGAGCTGGGCCGGCGAAAAGGGGAGGAAGTCATCGCCGCTCTTGGGGCGGCTGCGAATTCTTATGAAGAAGACATTCAAAAGCTGGCCCGGACGCAGCTCAATAAGCAATTATCCGCGCTTGCGCCCGAAGTGTTGAAGGACAAGTTGCAAGACGATCGCGCCGAAGTTCGCGCGGCGGCGGCGCGCGTGATCGGCGAGAAAAAGATGCGTCTCGGCAATGAGCTGATCGATCTCCTCACGGACGAATACGACCAGGTGCGTGACGCCGCCCACCAGGCCCTTGTGAAAATGAATCGCGGCGCCGACTTGGGACCGGCAAAGGACGCCGGCGACACCGAACGGAAAGACGCCCAAAAGAAGTGGCGCGAATGGTGGCTGCGACAAGGCGGCCAATGATATGCGCGCAGCACGTTGGTTCCCGTTGCTCGCCTTCCTCCTCATTGCGGGCGGCACGATCTGGTTTCAACTCTCACGCACGTCAGGGCGTTTTCCCGATTTCGTACAGGGAACGGCTCGTGACAACGCTGGGCCCGTCGCCGAGGCCCGCGTGCGCTTTCAAGCGGGTGCGGAATTCGTCACGACGGATGCCAGCGGGCGATTTCGACTGCCGCGGAAATCGTCCGCCGCCCGCGTCACTGCCGCCAAAGTTGGTTATCTCATCGCCGGCGCGGCGGCGGACCGGTCGCCGTTCGATCTCCGCCTCACTCGTCTGCCTGCCGAGGATAATGAGACTTACGCCTGGGTCGATCCGACGCCGCAAGCCGGCACGCGGAACTGCGGTACGTGTCACGCCGAAATCTACCAGGAATGGCAAGCGAGCGGTCACGCCCATTCGGCGAACGGAAAGCATTTCCGCAATCTCTACGACGGCGCCGATTGGCACGGCCGACCCAATCGTGGGTGGAGCCTGCTCGCCGAGCATCCCGACGGCGCCGGCGTGTGTGCCGCGTGCCACGCGCCGACGGCCGCGCCGCTCGCCGAGCTTCGCGAATTACAAGGCGTCGCGGCTCTCGGCGTTCACTGCGATTTCTGCCACAAGATTGAATCCGTCGGCGACGGCGAACTCGGCCTGACGCACGGCCGCTTCAATCTGAACCTGCGACGCCCGTCGCAAGGACAACTCTTCTTTGGCTCGCTCGATGACGTTGATCGCGGCGAGGATTCGTATTCGCCGCTTTACAAGGAGAGCCGCTATTGTGCGTCGTGCCACGAAGGCGTCGTGTTCGGCGTCCACGTCTACAGCACGTTCTCCGAGTGGCAAGAGAGCCCCGCCCGTCGCGAAGGGAAGCAGTGCCAGACATGCCACATGAAGGCCACGGGCAAGCTGACCAACATCGCGCCGGACCACGGCGGCATTGAGCGCGATTCGCAAACGCTCGCCAATCATGCATTTCTTGCCGGCAGCCGCGAGGAGATGCTACGGGCATGTTTACACCTTGACGTGCGGACCGCGCGAGAGAAGGACCAAGTGAGTGTCAAGGTCACGCTGGAAGCACGAGACGTGGGCCATCGCGTCCCCACCGGGTTTGTGGACCGGAACCTGGTGCTAACGCTGGCCGCTCGCGATGCCGAGGGCAAGGCTGTGCCCCCGCGGAGCGGCCCGAAGTTATCCGGCCTTGCCGGCGGCCAACTCGCGGGGCAGCCGGGTCGTCTCTACGCGAAGCAATTGCGCGGCTTCGATGGCCGGCAACCGGCCCCGTTCTGGCGTTCCGACAACACAACAGACGACTCGCGCCTAAAGCCTGGGGAACCGGACAGGTCCGTGTTCTCGTTCGCCACCGAGACCAGCTTTGTGACGGTCCGGGTGGTTTACCGCCGCTTCTGGCCGGAGGTCGCGGCAGAGAAAGGGTGGCCGGACCATGAGATCGTCGTGGCAGAGCGCGTGGTCAGTTGCGCGCGGGCGGGTCGCTGACGAGCCAAATAATAATAGCCGTTCGTAGCCACTTTTTTGAAATGCGGCTGGAGGCGACACAACGCAAATGATTATCCATTAGAGCTTTACGAAAAGGCGGCAGTCGGCACGCTGAAAACGGATGACGTATTTCCCAAATGTCGCTTATTCGGCGGTATTACGTATTTTTACGCCGCATTCCTGCGCCATGTCACGACCTCGCGCACGACCTCGTCGATGCCGTGCCGCGGCTGGTAACCGATGGTCTCGCGAATACGGGTAAGGTCCGGCACGCGGCAGCGGATGTCTTCAAATCCCGCCGCGTACGCTTCCTGATAGGGGATGTGCTGGATCGCTAGATCGGGATTGACGGCCTGCGCGACGCGCTCGGCCAGGCCGCGGATCGTGATTGGCTCGTCGCTGCCGAGATTGAAGACGCGGCCGACGGCTTCGGGACAGGCCATCAAATCGAGGACGCCGCGAACCACGTCGGCGACGTGGGCGAAACAGCGCACTTGCCGGCCGTCGTCGTACACAACGAGAGGACCGCCGCGGAGCGCTTGATCGACGAACCGCGGCAATACCATACCCCAGCGGCCGACCTGCCGCGGCCCGACCACGTTGAAGAAACGGCCGACGACCACGGGCAGTCCCGTCCGCTGATGTGCGCTTAAGGCCAGGTATTCATCCACGGCCTTGCTGCACGCATAAATCCACCGCGCCTTCGTCGGCGGACCGAGGACCATGTCGTCTTCTTCGCTCAGCGGCACCTTTGGATTCTTGCCGTAAACCTCGCTTGTGCTGGCCAGAAACAGCGGCTTCCGTTTCGCCTCGGCCAGTTGCAGGATCGTTTCAGTGGGCCCGACGTTGGTCGATACCGTTCGTTCCGGATCTTCCAGCACCAGGCGAACGCCGACCACGGCGGCGAGATGGTAGATTTCGTCCGCTTCGCCCACCAGACGACGGAGCAGCGCTTCGTCGCCTATGTTGCCCACGACAATTTGAAAATGTGGGCTTGTTTGGATCGATTCGAGATTTGCGATTGAACCGGTGGAGAGATCATCCAATACGACAACACGCCGGCCACGCGCCAGCAATGCTTCCACCAAATGGCTGCCGATGAAGCCCGCGCCGCCGGTGACAAGACAGGTTTGCATCGCTTTAATACTACAGCGCTGAATGGTAAGATGTTGCAGGCTGCTATTGGCGCCAGCAAAACTGGGCAAGCCCCTTCTTCCCGTCTTTCCAGAAAGCGATCATTCAGCGCCGTAGTGAGTGCAATGTTCTGGTCGGTGTGTTGGACGCCACATCAACCTGAAAAACGCTTTAGCGCGACAAATCGGTAGCGCGCCCGAGCGGCGCAGGCCGCAACGATTTCTTCACGAACCTATAAAGTCCGCGGCCCGAATCCGAATACGTCATGAAATACACCTCGCCGTGCTCGTCCTCACCGAACGACATGATGGGCACGCCCGGGCTGCGGATGGGCCGGTTGGCGACGACACGCCGGGCGGTCTCGTCGTACTGCAACGCCCAGATTTTCGCGGTCACATAGTCGCCGTAAAGGTACGACCCGCCCAGCTCCGGCAGCAACCGGCCGCGGTACACGTGGCCGCCCGTCAGGGATTTGCCGACGTCGTGATGGTATTCCCAGATCGGCTCGATCATCTCCGGACGCGGGCCGACCCCCTTGGCGCCGAAAGGGTGCAGCCCTTCCCGCCGGTTCCAGCCGTAGTTGCCGCCTGCTTTTAGCAAGTCGATCTCTTCGTAAAGATTCTGGCCGACGTCCGCGGCCCACAGTTGGCCCGTCTGCCGGTCGAACGCCATGCGCCAGACATTGCGGAGTCCGTAGGCCCAAATCTCCGGGCGGGCGTCGGGCCGGCCCGCAAACGGGTTGTCCTTTGGGATAGCGTAGGGTTTGTTCGCGTCGTGGTGATCCACGTCGATACGCAGCACTTTGCCGAGCAGCGTCTTCAGGTTTTGGCCGTTGTCGAACGGATCGTTGGCCGCCCCGCCGTCGCCGAGGGCGATGTAAAGATAGCCGTCGGGACCGAAGCAGAGCGTGCCGCCGTCGTGGTTCCAGAAAGGCCGTTCGACGCGCAGCAGCACTTCCTCGGAAGCCGGGTCGGCGCGATCCGGATCGTCCGCACGGACTCGATAGCGACACACGAGGTTGGTGTTCTTGGCCTTCTTCGGCGTGTAAAAAACGAAGAATTCGCCGTTCTTCTTGAAATTCGGGTGATACGCCAGGCCCAGGAATCCCTGTTCGTTTTCGTTGTCGTTGTAAAAGACCCGTTCCTGAATATCGAGGAACACTTTCGTCTGCTTCGCTTTTTGATCGTTCGGAAAGACGTGAATGACGCCCTGCTGCGTGGCCACGAAAACGCGGTTGCTGCCGTCGCCGGCGTGCGTGAGTACGAGCGGCCGCAGCGGCACGATCTTGCCGGTTGCGCTTTCGCGTTCCCACCCGGCCCAGCGCAGGTCGGGAAACGCTACCGCCGTTTCCAGCGGCATCGGCGTCTCGTCCAACGGGGCGTTGGGTACCGTCGCAGGTACGCTGCTCAACGTCCCCGCTTCACGGTCCGCGACAAGCATGTGCTTACCGGTCGGATCGAGACAAAGGCCGGACGGCGCCTTGAAGCCCGTGGCCAGACGTACCCGTTTCTGCCCGGGCCGGCCGATGACGAACACGGCGTCGTCGCCGCCGTCGGCGATATAAAGCCGCCCAAACCAGTCCCAAGCCAGGCCGGTGGGCTCGCGAAATCCTTCCGCCAGCTTTTCCGTGCTTCCGTCGGCGATCTTGAACCGGTGCAATTCGCCCGAGCCGGCGTCCGCCACGAGCAGATGTGACTGGCCGTCGAGCGCCAGCGCGGTCGGCGCTTGCAGTCCCGGCCACTTCGCCGTGTCAACGAGCAGACCGACTTTGCCTGCCGGACTGATGCGATAGATGGCGCCTTTCCCTTTGCCGTCGCTCCCGCCGACGTACAGCGTTCCGCTCTCGGGATCCGCGGTGATCGCCGCCAGGGGCGGGGGCGGCGACGGGAACGCGGTCGCGGCGACAAGCACCTGCGCCTTCCCCTGAGCATCGATCCGCCAAACGCGCTGCCGCTCGGTGACAAACAGCCATTGTTGGTACACCGCAATGCCGCGGGGATCGTCCATTCCGGCGGCGAAAGGCATCGCTTTGCCCTGATCGATCCGGACAACCGCCCCATGGCCTCCCGTTCCCGAAGCACCCGCGACGACGACAAAAACTTTGCCTTCTACACCCACCACCACGGCGCGCGGCGTCTTTAATCCGGTCACGAGCGGATGCGCCGATTCACCGGCCGCAACCGCGACGGCAAGCGCGAGAACCACGACGGCGAGCCGAGCCGGCTGCTTCATAACGCACGTTCCTTGACGAACCCCCGGGAGGTGAAATGACGCACGAACATCCTATCGGCGGCTGAGTTGGGCTGCCAGGCGCGCGTATAAGAACTGGCTGGACGAGTCGTTACCGGATTGACGGGTCCGGAGCCGTTTTCGGGTAGGAACTTAGTCGTGTACACTGCCGTCCGGCATGACGGCCCCTTGGAAGTTGGCGTCTTCGACGAGCGCGTCGCTCAGGTCCGCGCCCAGGAGGAGCGCGCCGCTCAAGTCGGCACGAGTTAAGTTGGCCCCGTGCAAAGACGCGGCTACCAGGCGGGCGCGCAGCAATTTCGAGCCAGTGAGGTTGGCCCCGCGCAGCTCGGCGCCGTGGCATTCCGCGCCGATGAGCACGGCGCCCACCAAGGTAGCGCCGCTGAGCTGCGCGCCCTGCAAGATCGCGCCCTGGAGGTTCGCGCGGCTCAGGTCCGCTTTGAGCAAGCGCGTTCCGCGCAGCGTCGCGTTCGTTAGATCGGCTTCGCGCAGGTCGGCGCCGCTCATGTCCGCAATGCTTAGATCTGCTTGGACCAGCACTGCACGCCGTAGGCGGGCGCCGGCGAGGCGTACCGCGACGAGCCGGGCGGCCACGAAGGTTGTTCCGGAAAGGTCGGCTTCCCGCAAATCCAGACCGGTTAAGTCGGCGCCGCGCAGATCAAGTCCGGCCAACAGGGCGCGGCGAAAGTCGGTTTCACCCGCCTCCCGTTGCTGCAAGAACTCAGAAAGCTCCATCGTACTCGTGCTCCTAATCCGGGACCCGAAGGGACCTATTGTAACGCGGACTTCCGTCAACGCCACCGTGGACGGCTGGTAGACGCCTCGCCGACGCGGTACGATCATAGACCGAGCAATTCGAGGGCCGCTTGGAGGGCAGACGCATGCCGTCGAACGAGGCACAGGACCCGGGCACAACGCCGTCGATTTTGGATCGACTGATCGATCCCGATTCCGCCGGCACGCGCTGGCGGCGCGGCTACGGGGCGGAGCGGATGGCCAAGGCCGTGGCCCGCGACCTCGAAGACCTTCTCAACACGCGCCAAAGCTGTGTCGACATGCCCGAGGGTCTCACCGCCGTCCGCCAATCCTTGGTTACCTACGGCATGCCGGACATCGCTTCGCTCAACGCGCTGACTCCCAAGCAGCGTGAGGAAATCGGCCGTGTCATTGAATCCGCCATCGCCCTGTACGAGCCTCGTTTACGCGACGTCCAGGTGTCTCTTCTCGACGTCAACTCCGACCTGGAGCGAAACATAACGTTTCAAGTCACGGCGCGGCTCGACCTGGAGCCGGCCCTCGAAATCGCCTTCGCGACCGAGCTTCAGCTTTCCACCGGCCAGTACAAGGTGAAGGACGGGGGCGTGACATGAGTGACGCCTTGTATCGCTATTACGATTCCGAGCTGCACTTCGTGCGCGAGCTGGCGCGGGAGTTCAAAAAGCGCTATCCCGCGACCGCAAGCCGCCTACTGCTCGAAGACGACATCAGTCCCGACCCGCACGTCGAACGCCTGATCGAAGCCTTCGCCCTCATTGCCGGCCGCATTCAGCACAAGCTTGACGATGAATACCCGGAGCTAACGGATTCGTTGTTCAGTGTGCTGTATCCACATTACTTGGCGCCCGTGCCGTCGATGGCGATCGTGCAGTTCAATCTCGATCTCGGCAAAGGCGAGTTGCCGAACGGTTTCCTGATTGAGCGGCATAGCAAGATGCGCACGCGGCCGGTGCCGTACGACCACGGCAAGGAGTTGCCGTGCGAGTTCCGCACCGGTTACCCCGTTACGCTCTGGCCGATCACGCTGACGGCGGCAAAGCTGATCCCGCCGCCGTTTCCTTCGGGCCTGCGTCCGCCCGAAGGCAAACGTGTCGCCGCCGTGCTTCGTTTACAGCTCGAGTGTTTCAATGAAGGAGGCTTCGCGGCGCTAAGCCTCGATCGGCTTCGATTCTATCTGCACGGCGAGAAGCAACTGATCGCGGCGCTTTACGAGCTGCTTTTCAATCACGTCGTACAAGTTGCCTATCGGCCGGGCGAACGCGACGCGCGGCAACCGCAATTCACGCTGGGTCCGGCGGAAAGCCTCGCCCAGGTCGGCTTCGAACGCGATGAAGACTTGTTGCCGTACCCGAGTCAATCGTTCGTGGGCTATCGGCTCTTGACCGAGTTCTTTTCGTTTCCGAGCAAGTTCTTGTTTGTTGATCTCTGTGGACTGCAACGACTCTGCCGTGCGGGGTATCGGAAGAAAGTGGAGGTCGTCCTCTATCTCGACCGCACGGATCCCCAGCTGGAACAGACGGTGAATGCCGAGAACTTTCGATTGGGCTGTGCGCCGATTGTCAATCTGTTCGAGCAAACGACCGAGCCGATCGCATTGACGCACGTGCGGCACGAGTATCTCGTTACGCCCGACGTCGCGCACCCGTTGGGGATGGAGGTGTACGCGGTCAACGCGGTGAAGCACATCGAGCCCGGGCGAGAGGTGATTTATCATCCGTTCTATTCGTTCCGGCACGGCAGCGCCCGTGACCTGAAGAAAGCATTCTGGTACACAAGCCGGCGGGCCGCGTTGGTAGAAGGCGACCGCGGCACGGACGTTCATCTTGTGTTGGTTGATTTGACGTTCGAGCCGCGCCTGCCCGCGGAGCCGGCTGTCGTGGTATGGACGCTTTGCACAAACCGTGATTTGCCGAACCGCCTTCAGCACGCGGGCGAGGATCTGTATCTGGAGTTAGAAGCCGCCGCGCCGTTAGCGGGCATTCAGTGTTTGCGCATGCCCACGGCGCCGTTAAGGCCGCACCTGCGCCGACGCGGACAGTGGCGGCTCGTCTCGCACCTATCGCTCAATCATCTCTCGCTCGCCGCCGAGGAAGAAGGGGTGGAGGCGCTACGGGAGATTCTGCAACTGTACGACTTCTCCGACCCGGAGGCGGGCCCGCAGCTCGCCGCCGTGACGCAGCATCTGATCGAGGGAATCACGTCGGTGCGGAGCCGGCCCGCGGTAGGCAGGCTCAAGGGCGCCGCCGCCAGCGGCTTCGCCCGCGGCACCGAGGTCGCGATCGAATTCGACGAACAGAAATACATCGGCACCGGCGTCCTCCTTTTTGCTTGCGTGCTGGAAAGGTTTCTAGGACTATACACTTCCCTTAATTCATTTACCCAGATGGTCGGCAGCACGAAACAGGGAAGCGAGCCTTTTAAGCGATGGGCGCCGCGAGCGGGCGAACACCAACTCCTGTGAACGACCTCGGCGCAGCCGCGGCGGCGCCGGACATCCCAACCGTGGGAAGACCGCCCGGCACGGCGCTGCAAGCCGTTCCCACGCCGGACGCCGCCGGATTGAAGAGCGTCGAACAGCGTCTCTTCGACGAACCCTACGCTTTCGACTTCTTCCAAGCGGTGCGCATCCTGCAACGCCTCGATCCGACACGGCAGCCGGTAGGCCGTGGCGGGCCGCCCAGCGAGGAAGCGGTCCGCTTCCGGGCGCTGCTGTCGCTGAGTTTTCCTCCGAGTTCTCTCTACGACCTCCGTCCGCCGGCAGACGACATGCCGACCCCGGCTATGACCGTGGCTTTCCTCGGACTGACCGGCCCAAGCGGCATTTTGCCGCAGCATTACACGGAGTTGCTGCTCAAGATCGAGCGTGACGCCAAGGGGCCGGAAAAACATGCGGCGCGCGACTGGTTCGATCTCTTCAACCACCGGCTGATCTCGTTGTTCTATCGCGCGTGGGAGAAATACCGCTTCTATTTACCTTACGAGCGTGGCAAATATATCGGACCGCAGCCCGATCCCTTCACGCGCGCCCTCTTCAGCTTAATCGGCATGGGCGAGCCTACGCTGCGTAATCGGCTGCGCGTGGCGGTGCTTGAGGAGCACGAGGACGGGTCACGACCGCGTGTCCTGGCGGCACTGGACGACCTGGCGCTGCTGCACTTCGCCGGTTTTCTTTCGCACCGGCCGCGTTGCGCTGTTGCATTGGAGGCGTTGCTGCGCGATTATTTCGAATTGCCGGTCACGCTGCGGCAATTTCAAGGGCAATGGCTGCGTCTTGAGAACAGTAGTTGCTCAACGCTCAGCGAGAACAACGAGCTGGCGGCCAGCCTCGTCGTGGGCGATCGGGTCTGGGACGCGCAAAGTAAGTTTCGTGTTCGCATCGGTCCGTTGCGTTACGGCCAGTTCAAGGAGTTGCTTCCCGACAAGACGCCGACGCCGCAACGCAAGGCCTTGTTTCTGCTGTCGCACTTGACACGGTTGTATGCAGGACCCGAGTTTGATTTTGATGTGCAATTGGTCCTCAAAGCAGAAGACGTGCCCGAATGTCATCTCGCGGAGTCAGTGGATGGCGGCGCGCGGCTGGGCTGGAACACTTGGATCCGAAGTCTATCGTGCCCGCGCGACGCGGACGACGCCGTCTTCGAGGGCGAGAATGTCGTCTATCTGAGCGGCGTAGCATCTTGACGCAAGAAGGGAGATAAAATAATGGCTTCCCCCAATATTCGTGCGCTCGCGGCCAAATTGAATCCTTTGTGCCGGCGCACGCTCGAGGCCGCCGCCGGCATGTGCCTGTCGCGCTCCAACTATAACGTCGAGGTCGAGCACTGGCTGCTCAAGCTCCTCGAAGCTCCCGATACCGACCTGACGCGCCTCTTTCGGCACTACGACGTTGATCCAAGCCGGGTGAGCCGTGAGTTGACGCGGGCCCTCGATCAGCTGCGCACCGGCAACGCCCGCGCGCCTGAGTTGTCGCTGGAAGTGGTGGAGTTAATGCGGGAGGCGTGGTCGATCGCTTCGCTGGAGTTGAATACGCCGCGCGTGCGTTCGGCTGCACTCCTCGCCGCATTGCTCGCGGATCGCACGCTGGGACCGCGGGCACGGGCGAGCAGTCCGGAACTTGGGAAGATCGCGGCGGATCGCCTTTTACAAGAAGCCTCCGCGCTCATCGCCGGCTCATCCGAGGACAAGGAAGCGGGCACCCCGCCCCCGGACACCGGCCCGTCTCCGGGAGCAGCTCCGGGGTCGAAGTCGCCGGCGTTGGATCAGTTCACGCTCAACCTCACCGAGCGGGCGCGAAAAGGCGAGATTGATCCGGTGATCGGACGCGATTTCGAGATTCGCCAGGTGATCGACATCCTGACCCGGCGGCGCCAAAACAACCCGATCCTCACGGGCGAGGCGGGCGTCGGCAAGACCGCGGTCGTCGAGGGCTTCGCCTTGCGCATCGTCGCCGGCGACGTACCCCCGCCGCTGCGCAATGTCGAGGTGCGCGTGCTCGATCTCGGCCTGTTGCAAGCCGGCGCTGGCGTTAAGGGCGAGTTCGAAAACCGGCTGAAGTCCGTGATCGCGGAGGTCAAAGCGGCGCCGCAGCCGATCATACTATTCATCGACGAAGCGCACACGATCATTGGAGCTGGCGGGCAGGCCGGGCAAGGGGACGCGGCCAATCTCCTCAAGCCGGCGCTTGCCCGCGGCGAGTTGCGCACGATCGCGGCGACCACCTGGGCCGAGTACAAAAAGTACTTCGAGACGGACGCCGCTTTGAAGCGTCGCTTTCAGGTGGTCAAGGTCGATGAGCCGGACACGGCGAAGGCGCTGAAAATGCTTCGCGGGCTCACCGCAACCCTGGAAGGCCACCACAAGGTGCGCATCCTGGATGAAGCGGTCGATGACGCGGTAAAGCTTTCGCACCGTTACATCACGGATCGACAGTTGCCGGATAAGGCGGTCAGCCTGCTCGACACGGCCTGTGCGCGGGTCGCCCTGGGCCAGTCGGCCACGCCGCCGGTTCTGGAGGATTGCCGGCGGGAGATCGAACACCTCGATGTCGAACTAGGCGTGCTCAACCGCGAAACCGCCGTGGGACAGGAACACGCGGAGCGCCTGCAAGAACTCACGGAGCGAAAGAAGGCCGCCGAAACGCGGCTGACCGGCCTCGAGAAACGCTGGACGGAGGAAAAGCGTCTGGTGGACGACATCCAGAAGCTGCGCAAGCGTCTGGAAGGCCATGCAGCGGCGGACGCGAAAGGCGGCGACCCCAAAGCCCGCCTTTCCGCCGATGAACAAGCACGTTGTCGCGCGGATTTCCAACGGCTGGAGGCCGAACTGTTGAAGCTGCAAGGCGAAACGCCGCTGGTGCAACCGGTGGTGGACCGGCAAGCCATCGCCGACGTCGTCTCCGGCTGGACCGGCATCCCCGTCGGTAAGATGGTTCTCGACGAAATCAAGACCGTCCTTACTTTGAAGGAAAAACTGGAGCAGCGTATTGTCGGTCAGTCGCACGCGCTCGACGCGATTGCTCAGCGAATTCGGACCGCGCGCGCCAACCTTCTTGATCCGCGGCGGCCAATCGGTGTTTTCCTCATGGTAGGCCCGAGCGGCGTCGGCAAGACGGAGACGGCCATGGCGCTGGCCGACATCCTCTACGGCGGCGACCGCAACATGGTTGTGATCAATATGTCGGAGTACAAGGAGGACCACAAAATCTCGCGACTCACCGGCTCGGCCCCCGGTTACGTCGGCTACGGCGAAGGCGGCGTACTTACGGAGGCGGTGCGGCGCAAACCTTACAGCATCGTCTTGCTCGACGAAGTCGAAAAAGCGAATGTCGCCGTGCAGGAGATCTTCTATCAGGTGTTCGACAAAGGGACGTTGCAGGACGACAAAGGCACGGAGGTGAATTTCAAGAACACCATCATCATTCTGACGTCGAACGTGGGCACGGACACCATTATGAAGCTGTGCGCCGACCCGGATACCTGTCCCGACGCGGAGGGCCTGGCGGCGGCGCTGCGGCCCGACTTGTTGAAGGCGTTCAAGCCGGCGCTGCTCGGACGTTTGTCGATCGTGCCGTATTTCCCGCTCTCCGATGAGGTACTGCGGCAAATCACCAAGTTGCAGCTCCAGCGGATCGGCGACCGCGTGCGCACGAACCACCGGGCGACGTTCACGTACGACGAGGCCGTCGTCGGCACGATCGCCAGCCGCTGTAAGGAGGTGGAAAGCGGGGCGCGGAATGTGGACCATATTCTTACCGGCACGATGCTGCCGGAAGTGTCGCGCGAATTCCTCGCACGCATGGCGGAAGGACGGCCGGTGGCACAGGTCCACGTCGGCGTCGACGAGAAGGGCGGATTTACGTACCGGATTGAGTGATCGGGAAACCGTAAGTTCCGATGCCCGTTTCACGCTCGCTGTACGGGAAGGCACGCCATGCCCGACGAAGCTCCCACGATTGCCAGTCTTGTTGAGCGCTGCCGTGCCGGCGACGATGAGGCCGCGCGGCAACTTTTTGAATACTACGCCGAGCAACTCCTGCAGATCGCTCGTTGGCGGATCAATGCGCGCCTGGCGAGCCGCATTGACGCCGAGGACGTCGTGCAATCGGTGTTTCGCACGTTCTTCGGCCGGCTGCGCACGGGTCACTTCCACCTGCAAGACAAAGACGACGTCTGCAAGCTCTTGGTCCGCATTACGTTGCACAAAACGCTCAAGCAAATCAGCTTCCACACCGCCGAAAAGCGCGATCATCGGCAGGAGTCCACCCAGAAAGATGAAGACGCTCCACAACCGTTGTCGGAGTTGCTCGCACGGGAGCCCGGCCCCGAAGTGGTCGCGGCCTTCATGGATCAGATGGAGTTCTTCTTCACCCGTATCGGCCCGCAGGAGCGGCAGATCCTTGAACTACGGATGTCCGGCTACACGAACGAGGAGATCGCCGAGAGACTCGGCATTTACGACCGCAAGATCCGGCGGCTCATTGAACGGATTCGCGGGCTCGCGGCGCAAGCCGGATTGTGTCCGTTTTAGCATCCCGCTTGGATAGCCGGCGCGGAAGGTTTTGCATAGCATGCGACGGAGTGGAAATCCGACCTGTAGCACTTCACTTCCAGCCGTAGCGGAGCTCCCGACTCGCGGCCGCGGGGATATGCCGAGATAAGCTGCGTAAGAAAATCGGATTACGAAAGATTTTTGTTGCACACGGCCTCGTAAAGTCTGCTACACTGTTCCGCTGATTCCCTACCTGAACCCCGTGCGTTCCCGCCGCCATAGTGAACGCGCGTTCTGGTAGCGGAACGCGGAGCGGGAAAAGCTTCGAGGCTCGCTGGTCCCCCCATCGGACAGGCCGTCCACACACTCGGTAGTCTTCCTGGTCTCTCGACGTCGCTTCAATCGCGAACGTCGTGGCGTCCGGATTACTACACTCGGGGCAGGTACGGCTCCCTCCTGGCGGATTCCACCTCCTGTTTAACTGCTCATGCGGGCGCCGTGTAGCGACGCCGCGCAGTAGCCGCGCAATTGGGCAAACGCCTGTTCTTTTACATGAGGCTAACCCGTCATGGCCCAGAGTTTTGTCGCATTCCTTCGTCGTCTTTCCCGAACTCTGCATCGGGGATCCGCCAACAAACCGCGCCGCGGGAAACTCCGCCGACACGCGCTTCGGCTCGAACGTCTCGAAGACCGCACGGTGCCGGCGCTTGTCACGGTCACCCGACTTTCGGACAATGCGACGTTTGCCGGGTTCCAAGCGGCCATCAACGACGCCGGTACGGCAACCGGCGACACCCTCCTGGGCGCGGCCGGCGTCGACAACGAGCTGATTGCCGTCACCAAGTCGCTCATCTTGCAAGGCGCCGAACACGGGGTTGCGGGCACGGCGCCGCGTGGAGCGGAGACGGTCATCAGCAATGCCACCGGCGATTTCCAAGTTCTGACCAGCGACGTGACCATCGACGGCTTCACGATTCAAGACGTGGCGTCGAATCTCAATGCGGGCGTTCACACGAACGCCGCCATCTCCGGCAGCGTCATCGTCAACAACGTCATTCAGAACAACGTTCAGGGCGTTTACCTGCAAAATGCGGGCGTCGTTCCGGCGCTGGTGCAGCACAACTTGATTCGGAACAACAATAATGCGGGCGCGTCCAGCGGGGTCGCCATCTTTTCCGACTCGGGACTGGCGAATGCCGTCGTTGACGGCAACGTCTTCTCCGGCCACGCCGTGGCCTCGCTCTTTTTCTTCGGGAATACGCCCGGTACGCCGACAACGCCGGCGGTGACCGGCGTGTCCATGACCAACAACGTGAGCGATGCGTCGTTCAATCTGCTCGATGTGGATAACTCGGTCGTGCAGTGCAACGACATCACGACCGTCGTCGCGGGCGCCGACGCCGTCTACGCCGGCGGTGGCGTGGACAACTTGCTGGTGACAGAGAACTTCCTGCGCGGCACGCCCCCCGGCGGCGGGGAGTTCGGCGTCTTCGTCGATAATCTTTTCAACCCAGTGACGAACACGAACATCACGGTTCGCGACAACTTCATCGACAATAACCCGCTCGGCGGCATGCGCATCACCGCCGGCGCCTACACCGGCACTCTGGACGCGTCGCTCAACTGGTGGGGCTCGGCGACGGGGCCAACGGTAGCCAGCAATCCTACCGGCGCGGGACAGGCCATTACCGACCCGGCGGCACAGGTGGACTATTCGCCATGGTACAACACGCCGACCAACACGCTGGCGGCGCCCTGTTTCGCGGGGGACCGCTCCCAACTCACCGTCAACGCCGGCAGCCCACAAGCCGGCGCCGGCGGCAACCTCCAGGAAGGCGTGGACGATTTGACGCCGGGCGGCACGCTCGTCGTCAACGCGGGGACTTATAACGAATCGGTGACGATCACGAAGCCCGGCGTGACGCTGCTCGGCGCCCAGGCCGGCGTGGTCGCATTTCCGACCCGGCCGGCGGCCACCGAAAGCGTCATCGACGGCACGGGAATTGGCGCCGCCAATGGGCTCAACCTCGTGGCCGACACCATCACGATTGACGGCTTTATCGTCCAGAACTTTGACCAGGCCGGCATTTTCGCCAGTGCCCAGTTTTCCGGTTACCAGATTCGCAACAACATTCTCGGGCGCCAATACGCCAATGTCGCCGATCCAGGCAATGCCATCGGCCTGTATTTGAACAGCTCGGGCACGCTAACGACTTCGGTGACGGGCAACGAGTTCTTCGCGAACAACAACCCAGCCGGCGGCGCCAGCGGCAACGGCATCTATTCCGATCAGGGGCTGGCGAACGCCGCTATCGCCAACAATCGCTTCAACCGTCCCGCCGCCGCGGGCGGGACGCTGGCGGACGAGCATCTCACGGCGTCGATGAACTTCGTCGGCTTGCAGTTGAACAGCCAATCCGGGCTGAATATTCACGACAACCAGATCTTCAATGACACCGGCATCGGCATCAACAACACGACGGCGTCGCGCGTCGCGAGCAACACCTTTGTGAACACCGATAGCACGGCTGTGTTCGTCGGCGGCGGCGTGGACGGCCTGGTGATCGGTGGCCCGACAGCCGTGGACGGCAATTCGTTCACCAACGGCCGTTTCCGCGACATTCAGGTCAACGATTTTGGCGGCACCGCGAACAGCAACATCACGATCCAGAACAACACCGTCAACAAAGACCTCGGCAACCTGCAGCTCAATCGTCCGGCGTTCGATCTCGCCAACGTCGCGGGCAACGCGCTCGTCGTTCCGCCGGCCGTGCTCGCGCCGAACGCTTCATTTCCCGGCTCAATTCCGACAACGGCGGGTCTGCTCGTGGCCGTCAACTCGATCACCTATACGGGCACGCTGCCGAACGGTCAGGGAGTCACCCAGGCGGATGGCATCGTGATCGACGTGACCGGCGGCAACAACACGGTCGCGGTTGCCTTCAACAACGTGCTCGACGGCGCCGACGCCGACGCGCCCGACGGCGTCACGGACAGCGCTGGGGTTCGCGTCATCGGCGCGGGCGCCGCGCCCGGCGATGTCGTTACGCTCTTTGGCGACGACATCCAGAATTTCACCGTTGGCTTCGTGGCGGCGGGCTTGCCCGTGCTCAATCTCTCCGACCTGCGGCTGCTGTCCAACGGCGAGCCGCCTGCCGGGGCGGGCGCCGGTGTCGGGGGCACGATCAGTAATGTCGGCACGGTCTTCTACACGACGACCACGGCGCCTGCGGGCGTTGCCGACGCCGTCACACTGACCGCGACCGAGATCCGCCATTCCCGCGCTGCCGAAGCGCAGCAGCGCGTTACCTATGCCGGACTTGGCGCCCTTCAGGTCGCCACGGTGGACGGCAATGACGCTCTCAACATCGATGACACCAGCGTGCCGACCACGGTCCTCGGCGGCGACGGCAACGACGCCTTCACCGTCAACGGCACGAGCGCCGCCGGCCCGCTCACACTCCAGGGCGGTGCGAACGACGACAGCTTCATCTTGAACCAAACCGCCGCGCTCGCCGGCACGGTTGCTGTCGACGGTGGGACCGGGACCGACGCGATGACCGTCAACGGCACGGCGGGCGCCGACGTGTTCACGATCGACGGCACGACCGTGGCACGCACCGGTTCAGCGACGGTCACTTACGCCGCGATTGAGTCACTCACGGTCAACGGCCTGGACGGCGCCGACAGCTTCACGATCAACAACACGAGCATCCCCACCGCGGTCACTGGCGGCAACAACAACGATGCATTTGCCGTTCTCGCCACAAGCGCCGGCGGGCCGCTCACACTCAATGGCGATGCCAACGACGACACGTTCACGGTGAGCCAGACGGCCGCGCTGACGGACCCAGTAACGGTCAACGGCGGGACAGGCGCTGACGCACTGACGGTCGACGCTACTGCCGGCGCCGACGCGTTTACCATCGACGCCACGACGGTGGTGCGCGCGGGTTCGGCGACCGTGACTTACGGAACCATGGAGTTGCTAACCGTCAATGGCCTGGACGGCAACGATTCGTTCGACGTCACACCGAGCGCCACTACGGCGTTTACCGTCAACGGCGGCAATCCGCCGTTCCCGTCGAATCCCGGAGACTCGCTCAATTACAGCGTCGCCGGCGGTACGCTCACGCCGACCGGACCGGGCGACGGGACCATCACGAATGCCGGGTTCCAGCCGGTTTCTTTTACGAGCATCGAGAGTTTGACGGGCGGTCCCTTCGCGCTGAATATCAGCACGGTGGCCCTCGGAATTGGCAACGACGGCGCTGCCGACACGATCCGGCTCGTACGCAACGGCGCGAATCTGGAAGTCTACGCCAACGGCGCGCTTCAGAACGTCTACACGTACGCGTCCGTCGCCAGCATCGCGGTGACGGGCTCCAACGACCCGGACACGTTGATCGTGGATAACTCGGGCGGGCTCATCAACCGCACAATCACCGACGACGCGATCCACGTCAACGGCGTCGACCAACTCGACATTACCGGCGATCCGGGGGTGGC
>JBGQKZ010000058.1:0-42567 GCA_041499805.1 Gemmataceae bacterium | reverse complement strand
GAGCATGGCGAAATTGCAAGGGGGTAGGTCTTCACTACACGGCGTTTGGCCGACTTCCACTACGGAAAAACCGAGGAATTCACGCGGAGCCGGGGCGAAAATCGACAGAATTCTCTTACAAGTGCGCAACCTGGGCTAGTCCCCACACCGTGATGCGTGTGTTGCGCATGCAGGCATCGCCGCCGCATACGCCTGGCGTCTTCTGAACCCAGCTCTTCGTCTGAACGGTGTCCGTGGACATGATCTGCGCCTCCTTTGCTGAGATTATACCAGGGCGGACTTGCGCTTCGCGAGCCAATGCCGGATGCTGCGCTTGGAGTCCCACCGGTCCGCATTTTCGAGGCACGCCCAGCGCCTGAAATCGCCGGGCGTCGTCGGCCACGAAATCCCGCAGCGCCGCGGTGGGGATGCGGCGGCGCTGTCTTTTTTTCCCTTGGCATTGACGCTCGAAGTCGTTCACTTATCATAACGGTTTCGATTCCCGGCAATGGGGACACGTTCTGCGGGGGATCGGACAGCGTCCCCCTTGCCTCAAAGACGAGACCGCAATGTCGACGTTCATGGCAAAGAAAGGCCAAGTGCCGCAGCGCTGGCACCTGGTCGATGCGACCGACCAGGTTGTGGGCCGGCTGGCGGTGCAGATCGCGACCATCCTTCGCGGCAAGCACCGGCCCGAATACACGCCGCACCTGGACACGGGCGAGTTCGTGATCGTCGTCAACGCCGAGAAGGTCCGCTTCACCGGCAACAAGCTGCAAACCAAGACCTACCAATGGTACACGCGCTATCCGGGCGGCCAGAAGACGGTCGTCGCCAAGGACGTGCTCGCCACGAAGCCCGAACGCATCCTGATGGAAGCCGTGCGCCGCATGGTGCCGCGCAACCGTCTGGGGCGGCAGCAGATGACGAAGCTGAAGATTTATAAGGGGCCGAACCACCCGCACCAGGCGCAGCAACCGATCGAATTCAAACCGGCATCGTAAATGGGGAGTTAGCCAGTGGCGGAAGCCAAAACGAAGACGAAGGTCCACCTCGGCACCGGCCGCCGCAAGACCTCTGTGGCGCGCGTACGCGTGTCCGAGGGCAACGGCAAGATTCAGATCAACGGCCGCGAGCTGACAAACTACTTCACCGAAGACAAGGACCGCAACGCCGTCACCGGCCCGCTCGACCTCACCGAGATGCGGAACCGGCTCGACGTCCAGGTGAAGGTGAACGGCGGCGGCTACACGGGTCAGGCCGGCGCCGTCTGCCAGGGAATCGCCCGCGCTTTGAAAGACATGTTCGGCATGACGACCGAGCAGAGCGCCGACGGCCAGGAAGCAGGCGGCGGTTTCGCCAAAAAGCTGCGTGACTCCGGCTATTTGACCCGCGACGGCCGCATGAAGGAACGCAAGAAATACGGCCGCAAAGGGGCGCGCAAGAGCTTCCAGTTCTCGAAGCGGTAATACCCACGGGAGCCCGACGCGCCAAGCGAGGGCGGGCAGACGGCCTCGCTTGGCGCGTCGGGCTCCGTGCGCGTCACCACGCCTCCATTCGCTCCACCAATGCGCTCAGTCGCTGCGCGACTTCGGCGCGATTCTCGAAAACACGTCCATCGCGGTAAAGCCATTTCAACCAATTCGCGACGCCGAGTACGACGCCCGTGCGGTCGAGCACCCGCACGAGCGCCTGCTCTTCGAGCATTAACGGCCGCACGCCACAGTAAGCGTCGAAGCCGGCTTCCCACAAGGCGCGGTCCTCTCGGGCGCAATCGCCGAGCAGTCGTGCCAGATCGACGGCAACGTGATCCTGCTTGACCGCGCCGTAGTCCACGATGCCGGTCACGACGTCGCCGGTGAAGAGCACGTGGGCACAACGGACGTCACACAGACAAGCCTGCAACTTGAATAGCCGCGCGCCCCACGGCGCTAACGCGACGGAGGTCTCGTCTAGTCGGGACGACAAGAGCCTCCACCCGCGGAGTGCAATGGTCGCGATCGGATCGGCGTCTCTCATCCGCAAACGGAATGGCGGTTCCCAACCAGCACGCAGGATTTCGCGCCATTCCGCAACCGCCTCCAAGCGCCGTTCGACGGCGGGACAGGGACCCAAGTCGGCCCATACGCCGCTCCAGACTTGGTGCAACCGCGCAAGCGCCGTGCAAGCCGCGCCGAGGCGTGCGGGGTAGGGTCGTTCCAGGAAGTCCGCTTCGCCGGGCAGCCAGGTTGTCACGTCCCACCATTGTCCGCCGGTGCGCGACGCCGACCCGATGACCTCCGGCACATAGCTTAAGCTTGCGGCCTTGTGCATGAGCGAATGAATTTGGCACAGCCGATACTCGGAAATGGCGTCGTCCCAGGCGCGTAAGCAGATTTCCCGCTCCTCGGTTTTGCACCGCCACAGACGGGCGCCGCTGAAGCCGTTGTAATTGCCAAGCGGCTTGAGCGTCTGTGGCCGGCCGTGGTTTGGGAAATAGCGGAGCAAGACGTTGAGGGCTTCGACATCTAGTTCGCCGGACGAGAATTGTGCCATCGCTCCACGATGTTTGATTGCCGGTCGGCAAGCGGTGTGGCTGCTTTCTGGGCCGGCCGCAAAAACGCATCCGGGTACACGCCCAACACCAGCGTCACCGCCGCACAACACCAAAGGGCCGCCAGTCCCGCCCAATTCCGTCGCGCCGGCAGCGGCTTGATCGGGTTCCGCAAATACATCACGGCCAGGATGCGCAAATAGTACCACGCCCCGATCGCGGCGTTCAAGGCGCCGACCAATGCCAGAATGCGGCACAGCGCCGGCGGGTCCGTCCAGCTGGTCGTCGTGGGCGCCGACATCGCGCCCATGAGCAGAAGAAGCTTGCCGGTGAAACCCGCCGTCAATGGGATGCCAATCAGACTGAACAGGAACAGCGCCATCAAGAGCGCGATGCCGGGGTGGCTGCGACTAACCCCCGCGAGATCATCGACGTATTCCACCGGCCGGTCCGGCGTGCTGAGGTACGACAGGATCGCGAACGCGCCAATGGTCATCGCGCCGTACGCCGCGAGGTAGAAAATCACGGCGTCGATGCCGCCGGGCGCGTGCGTACCCACCAGGTACGGCGCGACGGCAAACCCGATCAACATGTAGCCGGCGTGGGCGACGCTGGAATACGCGAAAAGCCGCTTTAGATTGTCCTGCAACAGTCCGAAGATGTTGCCGAACGTCATCGTAACGGCCGCAAGAATCCACAGGAGCATCGGCGTCTGCGGGCCAAGGGCCATGCCGACGCGACCCGCATCCACGTCGATGCCCGCGGGTACGACGTACCCCAGCAGGCGCGCAAGCGCAACAAAACCGGCCACCTTCGGCACGAACGCCAGGAACGCCGCCGCGATCGTCGGCGTCCCTTGATAAACGTCGGGCGCGTAAAAGTGGAAGGGGACCGCGGTAATGCGAAAGCAAAGTCCGGCCGTAACCATGATGAGGGCGATCAGCGTCACCGCTGGAAGATTGCTTGCGCGCTGTAAGGCGTCTAATACGCCGGCAAGGTTCGTGGTTCCCGCCAGGCCGTAAAGATAGCTGAAGCCAAAAAGCAGCAGTGCGGACGAGAACACACTGAGCAGGAAGTACTTCATCGCCGCCTCCTGCGCGGCATGATCGTAGCGCGGGAGGTAAAGCAATACGTAGGTCGGGATGGAGATCAGCTCCAGTGCGAGGAACAGCGTGACGAGATCGTTCGCGGCGCCGGTCAAGGACAGACCCGCGACGACCAGCAGGAGACAGCCGTGGTACTCCGCCGTGAACCGATCCGGCACGCCGTCCCAGCTCATCAGAACCAGCACGAGGCCGCCGACCAAGGCGATCCAACGGGTGAGCATCGCCAGGGAATCGAAATGCAGCGGTGCGATGAACACAAAAGAACTCGCGGACGCACCGCTCGGTACGGAGGAGGGAGAGAAGCCGAGCGCCATCATTGCGGCGGCCAGGGCGATGACCGCCACTCCGCCCCAAATGTGCCGGCTGCCCCGCATGGTCGCGCCCAGAAAGAGGACGCATGCCGCGGCGCCAAGAATACACTCCGGCACAATGGCGGGAAAGACGCTCAACAACGCTGATACCGTGCCCGGGTTCACTGGGGTCGCTCCTCGGCCACGGGGGAAGGCACGCGTCGGACCAGTGCATCCGGCTGGGCCCGCTTCTGGGCTTCGCTCATCATGTCGGCCACGAGCTTCAAATCCGGCCGCGCCGTATCCAGCAATGGCTTGGGATAGAGGCCGATGGCGAGGCAGAGGACTGCAATGGGCACGAGCGCGGCCAGCTCGCGAAAGTTCAAATCGGCGATGAGGCCGTGCCCATCGTGCTCCGGTTCCTTCACCGGGCCGAAGAAGACGCGCCGCAGCATGGTCATCATGTACCAGGCGCCGAGCACGATGCCCGCTGAGCCGAGTGCGGCGAGCGCCGGGCCGGAGACGTTCGCCGAGTGGAAATCGTACGCGCCGAAGAAAATCAATGCTTCGCCGACAAAACCGTTGAGTCCCGGCAGCCCGATGCTGGAAAGCGCGATGAATACCATGAAGCAGCCGAGCAGTTTCAACCGGGCCGCCATGCCGCCGTAGTCCGCCATCCTGCGCGTGTGGTAGCGTTCGTAGAGCATGCCGACCAGCAAGAAGAGCGCTCCGGTGGACAAGCCGTGGTTGATCATCTGCAACAGGCTGCCCGCCAATCCGGCTTCGTTCAGCGCGAACATGCCGAGCATGCAGAACCCGAGGTGGCTAACGCTGCTGTAGGCAATGAGCTTCTTGATGTCATCCTGAGCCAGCGAACAGAACGCTCCGTAGATGATGCCAATCACCGCGAGCGTGCCGACGAGCGGAGCGCCGACGGCGAGGCTCGCATCGGGCGCCAGCGGCAAACAGAGACGAAGGAAGCCGTATGTGCCGATCTTCAGCAAGACCCCGGCGAGGAGCACGCTGCCCGCCGTCGGCGCTTCGACGTGCGCCAGCGGCAGCCAGGTGTGCAGCGGGAAGAGCGGGACCTTGACTGCAAATCCGGCCATGAGTGCGAGGAACACCCACACTTGAAACGTCATCCAGAAGCCGCGCTCTTCCGGCGTCGCGTTCGCCACTTGATCCTGCACGAGGGCCACGAGTCGCGGGATCGAGAACGTGAGCTCGCCGGTACGGTTTTGACACGTCAGCACGACGGCCAGAACGCCGAGCAGGGTAATCAGACTGCCGGTCAGTGTGTAGATAAAGAACTTCCGTGCCGCATGCTGCCGCTGTGATCCGCCCCAGATGCCGATGAGGAAAAACAGCGGCACCAGCGTCAACTCGAAGAAAACATAAAAGAGAATGATGTCGAACGACAGAAAGACGCCGAACATGCCGGTGCCGAGCGTCAGCAGCCATGCGTAATACTCATTGCCGCGCTCCCTTATGGAAGTCCAGGAAACCAATACGGCGGACACCAGCAGCAGCGCGGTGAGGACGATCAACCAAAGGTTCAGTCCATCGATCCCGATGAAGAATTGGATCGCCGGCTGCCTCTGGTTCCCGGACGCCGAGCCGAGGTGCAGGAGGTCCCAGGTCGTCGTGTGCGCCGGCTGGCGCACACCTTCCACCATCACGCCCGGATCGCCCGGCACATGTTCGGGCTGAAAAGTGCCTTGAGGAACGCGGGTGCGATGAGCCCCGAAGTCTACAGCGACGATGGCGGCAAGGGCGAGGCTGACAAGCGTCGCCGCCAAACTCAGCCAGCGAATCGCCGGCAGTCGCGCGGCGCCGAGCGCTGCCGCGACCACTCCACCCGCGAGCGGCAGGCCGAGCATGACGAGCAATAGGATCGACATTACGTCCGTGTGCATACGCGCTACCAGCCGTACTTGAACAGGATCACCACGAGAAATACCGTGACGCCAAGCATCATCGCCACCGCGTAGAACTGCACGAGCCCGTTCTGCATCGGCCGGAAGAACGCCCCGAACAGCCGCGGAATCTGACCGACGAGATCCACCAGCCCGTCCACGACATAAGCGTCGAGAATCCGGCAGAACTCCCTGAGCCCCGCAAGCGGCCGCAAGAAGAACACGTCATACAGCTCGTCGAGGTAGCACCGGTTGAGCGAGAGTTGGTACAAGCCTTGGAAACGTTGGGCGAGCGCCGCTGCCGTACCCGGTTGTCGAACGTACATCCACCACGCGACGGCGATGCCCGCAAGCGCGATGACGCCGCTTACCATCGCCAGCAGCACGACCGGCCGGTGTTCCTCCACTTCGCCGAGGAAAGGCGTTCGCCCCAAGAAACCGCTGAACCAGTGCGTGAACGGTTCAACCACGGCGCCAATCGCCAGCGCGGCGACGGCCAGGATCATCAGGGGGACGGTCATCACCGGGGGCGCTTCGTGGGCATGATGGCCCGCCTCTTCGGGAATCCGCGGCTCGCCCCAGAACGTCAGGAAGTACGCGCGAAACGTATAAAACGCCGTCAAGCCCGCGGTCAGCAGGCCGGACAACAGCAGCAGCAGGTAAATCGCCTGGTAGGGCGACCACGCTTGCCGGCTCGCCTCGAGCGTCGTGGCCAGAATCTCGTCCTTGCTCCAGAAACCCGAGAGGAACGGTACACCCGCCAGCGCCAGCGCTCCGCACAAGAACGTCCAGTGCGTCGTTCGCAGCACGTGACGCAGCCCGCCGAAGCGACGCATGTCGATAACGTTCCCCATCGCGTGCATCACACTGCCTGCGGCGAGAAAAAGGAGGGCCTTGAAGAACGCATGGGTGAAGAGGTGAAAGATCGCCGCGACCACAGCGACCGACGCCAGTGTGCTGCCGAGGCCGCTGCCGAGCGCGAGGAACATGTAGCCGAGCTGGCTGATCGTCGAATACGCCAGGACGCGCTTCAGGTCGTTCTGCGTGAGGGCAATCAGAGCGGCAAGCAGGGCCGTGAAGCCCCCGATGACAGCCACGACGAGTTGCGCCTCCGGCGCCTGCACGAACAGCGGCGTGCTCCGTGCGACGAGGTAAACACCCGCCGTCACCATCGTCGCCGCGTGGATGAGCGCGCTGACCGGAGACGGACCTTCCATGGCGTCGGGCAACCAGACGTGGAGCGGGAATTGTGCCGACTTGCCGACGGCGCCGCAGAAGAGCAACAGACAAATGCCGTTCAGCCATGCCGGCGGACCACTGCGCTGAAGCTGCCCGAAGATGTCATCGTAGTTCAGCGTATGACCGAACGTAACCCACAGCGCCAATATGCCAAGAAACAGTCCGACGTCGCCCAGCCGTGTTACCAGAAAAGCTTTTCGCGCGGCGTCCGCCGCCGAGGGCTTCGTGAACCAAAAGCCGATCAGGAGATAGCTGCACAGTCCCACGCCTTCCCAGAAAGCGTAGAGCAGCAGGTAATTGTCCGCGAGCACCAACCCGGTCATGGAGAACAGGAAGAGGGCCACCTCCGCGAAATAGCGCGGATAACCTTCCTCGCCGTGCATGTAGCCCGCGGAGTAAATGGCGATGAGCGTCCCGATGAAGGTCACCATCACGAGCATGATCGCCGTCAGTGAGTCCGCCCGCAGTGTGAAGCCGATGTCCACGAAGCCCGCGTGAATCCACGTGTAATAGGCGGCGACGTACTGTTCCTCGGCCCGGTGATCGGCAGGTCCAGTCGGTGCAAGATCGCGCACCGCCAGCAAGACGAACACGGAAAGGACGCATGAGCCCGCCGCCGCAAGAATGCACGGCCAGTGACTCTGTTGACGCAGCACGCGCGGGCCGAACAGCGCCGTGAGCGCCGCCGCGGCCAACGGCAGAAACGGAATCAGCCAGAGATAGGCCGGCACGTTAGACATGCGTCCGCTCCCCGCGATGTTCCGGTTCCAGGCCAGCCGGCGTCAGCGTCGGCAGCGGCTCTTCGACGGGCGGCAATGGCAGCGTCTCCTCGTCCACGGTCGCCGGTTGTCCCGCCTCGCGCAAATCCTGCCACACGCTCACATCGAGCGACTTGCGGCTGCGGTAGAGCATCAGAAACAACGCCAGCGCCACCGCCGCCTCGCACGCCGCCACCGTGAGGATGAACAGCGTGAACGATTGCCCCTGCAAGTTGCCGCGGTAGCGGGCGAACGCCACGAGGTTGATCGTCACGCCTTGCAACATCATCTCGGCGGACAGAAACATAACGATCATGTTCCGCCGGGCCAGAAAGCCGATCACGCCCAGTACGAACAGGATCGCGCCGACGACGAGATAGTTGTGAAGCGGCACCGCGCTCATCGGGGTCTCTCCGTGCGGCGGCCGGTGATGGCGATCGCGCCGATCGTAGCAATCAATAACAGCGTGCCGCCCAGCTCGACGGCGAGCAGATAGTCGCTAAAGAGGGAACGGCCAAGATAAGCGGTGTTGGCCGCGGGCAAGGGCGGCCGGCCAAACGCGTCGCGCCGAAGCTCCCCCGGCGGCAGGTTCGGCGGCGGCCCGCTCGCGTCCGACAGCCGCGCGTTTGCGCCCGGACGCAGGAAGCCCATCGTCCAGCGCACTTCCGTGGCACGATCGCGCACGTTATTCAGCGCTTGGACCACGTCTGTGCGGGTTGCCTGGGGACTCGCGCCTGTGGACGCCGCGTCGATCAGCGCCGCTTCTAGGCGTTTGCTCGCGTCCGTACCGCTACGGACCGTTTGGCTTTGCCACTCAAGGAAATCCTTCAGCGTGCTTTCCACGTCGCTCGACGGACCTCGCCAATCGCCGTCCGGCGGTAGGGCGCTCAGGCGCTCGAGGACGGCTTCGGTGCGGCGCACATGCCGCTCGATGCCAGAGGAGTCGTACGTCACGGCGAGGATGAATAAAAGAGCGCCAAGCAAAACGAAGCCCCCGACTGTCGTCAGCAACGGCTCGCGCGAGCGCTGGTCCGCGTCCGATAGGCCGGACTGTTGCGCCAGCATGATCACGAAGAGAAACGTCACGATGATCGCGCCGGCATAGACGATGATCGTCGCCGCCATGAGGAACGGCGCGGCCAGGAGCAGAAAAAGCCCACACGTGCTCAGAACGACGAGGGTGAAGGATAGTGCCGCCTTCACGGGGTTCGCCTGTGTTACCAGCAAACCACCCCCGACGATCGCGATGCCGGAAAACGAGTAGAACAGAACCGTCTCGGGGCCCGACGTTCCCGTGTCAACCAGAAGCCAGCCCGCGAACAGCAACGCCAGACCGGCGCAGGCCGCTCCGGCCAACGGCGGGAAGCGACGCGGCCGCGGCAGAAGCACGAAGACGGCGAGTCCGCCAAGCACGACGGGGACGGTGATGGCCCACATCGTTTTCGCAGGGTATGCGGCGGCGAACATCGGCAATAGCGAACATGAGATCATGCGAGTCCAGATCGTCAGGTGGGACGCCCAAATCGCAAAGGCAATGGCCGTCAAACGACGGCGCTTTTCGCCTTGGGCTTCCAGTCCCCTACGGTTGTGCCGTGCTCGACGGCGGCAACGGATTCTGCTTCGGGATTTCCGAGGCCACGCTCAAACGTCCCGCCCCTGTACGCACCGGATCGGCGCCGTCCGCCACGGTTCGGTCGAAGATACTGAGCAGCTTCTCCTTATCGAACATCATTTCCTCGCGGCTCAAGCCCGTGAGGTCGAACAATGTCGTCAACTCAATCGCATCCACGGGGCAGGCCTGCTCGCACATGCCGCAGTAGATGCAGCGCAGCTCGTCGATGACAAACGTCTCCGGATACTTCTCGCGATCCGGCCACGGCGACGGCGCGGCGACGATGTCGATGCAATGCGCCGGACACGCCGTCGAGCACATATAGCAGGCGACGCACTTCACACGGCCTTGCTCGTCGCGATTCAACCGGTGGACGCCGCGGTAGTTCGCCGGCAGCTTGGGCCGCTGCTCCGGGAACTGCTGCGTGATCTTCGGCGAAAACATGTGCCGCACGGTCGTTTGCAAGCCGGCGACGATGGCGGGTAGGTAGAGCTGCTCGTAAAGTCCGATCGACGGCGCTCGGACCCACTTCACGTCTTGCGGCGCAATCGGCATGGCGGCACACCCTAACTCTTCGTCGCCGGGCTTTGCAGCGGCCCGCGCTGATTCGATTCCAGTTGCTTCAATGTGTTTTGGATGTCGCCGAGCTGCTTCACCACCTTCTCGGCCGTCACCGCATTCTTATACGCCATCATCACCAATTTCACCGACACGAGGAACACGCCGGCTTCCAGCAGCAAATCGTGCGTCAAGCCCTTGACGAACCGGGCGGCGCCGAACAGGACCAGCGTCAACGCGATGATCGCGAGCGACCAGCCGTCGAAATAGCGCCGGAAATCCGTCATGCGTTCCTCACCGATCGATGCGCCGGCTTGGCGTCATCGAGCGACGGACTCAGTAAGTACGCTGCCGCGACGTTGCGCCGCAGATTTATCCCGCGGTCGAACGGTTAGCGCCGCCGCGGCGAGCAGCACCAAGATCGATACGGGCAACAACACCCACAGGCTCCAATTCAACTGCCGCACTGCTATGACGCACGCCACGTTGACGAGCGCCAGCGGAATCAGCACCTTCCACGCCAAGCCCATGAGCTGGTCGAAGCGGAAGCGCGGAATCGTCCAGCGGACGAGCATATAGAAGACGATGAAAAACGCCATCTTCGCCGCCAGAACGATCACCTTGATCGCCGGTCCAGACTCCGCCGTCGCGATGCCGGGGAAGTGCCAGCCGCCGAAAAACAGGATCGCCAAGAGAAAGCTTGTCGTCACCATGTGCGTATATTCGCCGAGGAAAAACAGAGCGAATTTCAACGCGCTGTACTCGGTGTGATAGCCGCCGACCAATTCTTGTTCGGCTTCGGGTAAGTCGAACGGCAGGCGGTTGCACTCGGCGAAGACACTGACGAGGAACAGCAGGAATGCGAGCGGCTGGTAGAAGACGTTCCACGCGCCGCCGGCCGTTTGCTGTTGGATGATCCGCTCAAGATTCACCGAGCCCGCCATGAGCGCGACGCCGAGCACCGACATGCTCAAAGGAATCTCATAGCTGACCAGTTGCGCGCTCGACCGCAAGCCGCCCATCAAACTGTATTTGTCGTTGGACGACCAGCCGCCAAGGATGATGGCGTAAACCGCAAGGCTCGTGATGGCGAAGACGAGGACAATGCCGATGTCAACGTGCGGCGCGATCACGAATTGCGTCGTCTCGTTATACTTCTCAACCTCCGCTCCGTACTTCGCCTGAGCGTCGCGGGCCTGGCTGACGGTTTCGGGCCACGGCGGACTCGGCGGCGCGGTCGTTGGTCCGAACGGCACGACGACGAACGCGAACAACGCCGTCGTCAACGCGACCGCGGGGGCCAGCATATAGAGGAGCTTATCGACGTGGTCGGGGATGATGTCCTCTTTCAGGAGGAATTTCAACCCGTCGGCCACCGACTGCAACAGCCCCCACGGACCCACGCGATTGGGGCCGATGCGATCCTGCACCCACGCGGCGATCTTGCGTTCCAGGAAGATGAGGTACGCGCACGTCCCCAGAATCACGCCCAAGACGGCGGCAATGAAGATCAGCGTCGTCCAAAAATGAAACGTGTACGTCATGCGGTTGGCTGCGTTGGTTCCAATCGAATCCCGTCGTCGCTCGTGTCCAACTCCACTTTCGCGGCGAAAAATCCAGACGGTTTCGGGCTCGTCAGCTGCGGTTGGCCGACCCCGTCCAGTCCTCCGTCGCGCAGCGGTGCGAAGTACGGAATCGCGTTCGCTAGCGCGGCTCGCAGCGACGGTGCGTGGACCAGACCGCGCCGCTCCAGCAAATCGAGAAACACCTGGCCATCCGTGCGGCATTCGCCGGGCGGGGCGACGATCCAGTGAATCGCCTGGGCAAGTCCGGCATGATTGACGAACGTGCCGCTCTTCTCCGCGAAGCTGACCGCAGGCAGAACGTATTTTGCTCTCTTGCTCGCCTCGGTCGGCACGAGGTCCTGCACGACCAGCAGCGGGACTTTTTCCAACAGCGCCGCCTGTGCTTCAGTGATCCACGACGAGTCGCGCGGCGGATAGCCTGCCGTTAGGTAGAGCGCTTGCAGCCGTCCGGCGCCCGCGTCTTGCAGCACCTGATCGAAGCCGATGACTTCACGCTGGAAGTGCCGCAATACCGCCTCAACGCCTTTGCGGTTCGGGCACTTCTCGGCGCGGATGGTGAACTTCACCGGCTGCGCCGGGCGACCGTGACGGTCTTTCGGGTACGTGTCGTCTTCGCCCATAATCGGAATCGGGGCGAGCGCTAGGCGCGTTTGCGGCGACAGGCTCTTGATGTAGGTCGCGAAAAGATACGCTTCCTCGCACGTCAGGAAGGGCGAGACGACGCCCACCACTCCGGCGGAATCACGCTGCGCCGCATCGGCCAAATCGCGACGAATCGCCGGCAACACGTCTTCATAGCGAGCGGCGAGTTGCACGCCGTCGCGCCACGCGCGCGGCGACGTAATGCGGCGTTCGGAATTGATGTAGTGGTAGCCGAGCCGGCCATCATCACACATGAAGTGGCCTTGGGCCTGCGGGTTATAGCGCGGTCGCAACCGGTAAACGATGTCCTTGTTCGCGTCGATCCAGATGCTGCACCCCGTGCTGCAATCGGGGCAGACGCTTTTCTGCGTCTTCATGTACCAGACGCGCTGCTTGTAGAGGAAGTCCTTGCTGCACAGGGCGCCGACGGGGCACACATCGACGACGTTGCCCGCCAGCTTGTTGTTGCACGGTTCGCCGGGGAAGATGTCGATCTCGGAATGATCGCCGCGGTTGATGACCTGCAGTTCCGCGGTGCCGGAAATCTCGCGCGTCACGCGGACGCAGCGGCTGCACAGGATGCAGCGGTCGGCGAAAAGCGTAATGTTGTCGCCGATGTCCGGCTTATTCGGCGGCGTGTTCTTCGCGTCGATCATCCGCGACTGTGCGCGGCCGTATTTGAAGCTGTAGTCTTGTAGCAAACATTCGCCCGCCTTGTCGCACACCGGGCAGTCGAGCGGATGGTTGATGAGCAGCGATTCAAGCGTTTGCTGCTGGGCAGCACGGGCCTTCTCGCTGTTTGTGACAACGACCGTGCCGTCCCGCGCCGGCGTCTGGCACGCCGGAACGACGCGCGGCTGCATCGATACCGTGCCGTCGGGCTTCTTTTCGCCGACTTCAACGAGGCACATGCGACAACTGGCGACCACGGTGAGCGCCGGGTGCCAGCAATAGTACGGAATGTTGACCCCGCCCTTGAGCGCGGCCTGGATCAAATTCAGTTTCTCGCTGCCGATGTCGATCGGCTGGTTGTTGACGGTGACGACGGCCATCAAATTCCCAACTAAGTTCAAGTCGCTACGCGCCCGTCCGAGACGGGCGGCTAAACCTGTGTACTATTTCAACCCTTGCCGTTGTTTCGCAGCCTGAAAGTCGGCTTCGCTCATGGTTTCGACGCGGTCGCCGAAGGCGACGAGGCGGTTCATCCACTTTTGATACGGTTCCTTCTCGTAGGCGATGATGTTTTCGCTGGTGGGCGTGACGTTGAGAACAAGCACCACGTGCCCTTCTTTGAGAAGCTCGTGCTCGAGATGCGCATCGCGTTCGATGAATTTTAGGAACTCCTCCAGGTTGGCCGGCGGGCGATTCTGTTCGTTGTAGTACATCGTGTAGAACAATTTGATCTGGACCATCGAATTCTGGTGGATCTGCTTCTGAGCGCCGCGCGTGATGTCATTCTTCGCCATCGCGCCCGTCGGCGAGCGGAGCGGATTGACCTCTTCGCGGGTCGGTTCATTCGCGTTGTGGTTGCAAGCGCCAAACGTTGCGACGGCGAATGCGACGAAACATAGCCCTAGGATTCTCATGGTCCAACCCTCGGGGCGAACGTGCCGCTAGTGCCCTCCGACAAGCGCCGGTGACGCACTGCGCCGGCCGCTGCGGATGTATTCTTCCAATTCCGGCCGGAACTTGCGAACCGCTTGCTTCACCGGCCAGCCCGCGCCGTCCGCCAGGCCGCAGATCGTCGTTCCCGGCATGATCCCAATGGAGTTCCCAACCTCTTCGAGTATCTTCAAATCCTCGAGCCGGCCGCGGCCGGCGCGAATCCGTTCGGCGATCTTGTTCATCCAGCCGGTGCCTTCGCGGCACGGCGTACACTGACCGCACGATTCGTGGGCGAAAAACCGGGTGATGTTGCAGAGCACATCGACAATACTTGTGGTCTGGTCGAACACGGTCACGGCGGCGGTTCCGAGGCCGAGACAGCCGACCTTGCCGGGACCGTTGAAGTCAAGCGGCGTGTCGAATTCCGCTTCGGTCATCAGTCCCATGCTATTGCCGCCGGGGATGCAACCCTTCGCCTTCAAGCCTTTCCAGACGCCGCCGCCGTGCTTGTCGATCAGATCGCGAACCGTCACGCCGAGCGGCAACTCCACACAGCCGGGCTTGTTGACGTGTCCGCTAACGCAATAAAGTTTCGGCCCGTAGCTGCCGGCGTCGCGCGGGTTCTTCGGATCGGGCGGCACGCCGATCGACTTGAACCACTCCGCGCCGCGGTCGAGGATGTGGGTCACGCAGGCGAGCGTCTCAATGTTGTTGACCACCGTCGGCTTGCGGAACGCGCCCTCAATGGCGGGAAACGGCGGCTTAATTCGCGGCCACGCGCGCTTGCCTTCCAGGCTCTCGATCAGTCCCGTTTCTTCGCCGCATATGTAAGCGCCGGCGCCGCGGTGCAAGAAGACATCGAGATTGAATTCCTTCCCGAGAACGTTGCGGCCGAGCAGGTTCGTGTGGTACGCCTCATCGACCGCCCGTTGCATGGTGCGGAACGAACGGCCATATTCGTAACGCACATAGAGATACGCCGTGGTCGCCCGCGTCGCGTAACAGGCGAGAATGATGCCTTCAAGAACCTGGTGCGGATCCTGTTCCATCAGGATGCGGTTGTTGAAGGTACACGGCTCGCTCTCGTCGGCGTTGACGCACATGAAGATGGGGCCGGGATGGTCCTTCGGCAGGAAACCCCACTTGGCCCCGCACGGAAAGCCAGCGCCGCCACGACCGCGCAGGCCGGCATCCTTGACGACCTGAATGACCTGCTCCCGCGACAGTTCGTTGACTACCTTGGTGAGCGCACGGTAGCCGCCGTCGGCGCGGTAGGCGTCGAGCGAAATGTCCGCATTATTCAAGATGCGGCGGAACAGGACTGGTTCGAAATCAGGCATGATCTACAATCTGTTGCGGTAAGTGGCGACAGCCTTTGCCTAGAACGGAATGTGAAGCATCGTGTCTATCCATTCATCCGCGTCCGTCGCCTGCGCGACAAGCAGGAGGTCGTCGATGAGCGTGCTCCACGAACAACTGCGACGCACCTGCAACAGGCCATATGTATGCCTTCCGTTGGCGCAATGAGCCGCGACATGTCCCCGCATGGTTTTTCGATCGCGTGTTACCAACAACCTGTGCAACCCCTCCGCCGCAATCAGCAGGTCGGGATCCAGGGTCTTCTTTGGTGGCGCGCCCGGGCCCCCGACGCTGACAATGTCAATCGTCGGCTCACGCCCCCGAAGGGCGGCCGCAAGACCTCTGCGCACGTCTTCATCGAACAGGAACCGGGGACTCGCCATCGTCGGCCTTTTCTTCCCGTTGCGCCGCCTTCAAAGCTCGTAAGCGTGCAACAACTGGCGGCGGGGGTTGCAGAAGGTCCTCTTGATAATAGGCGTCCGCGATCCGTTCGCCGCGCTCGATGTACGCTTCCACATCGTCCCGATATTGCTCGTAATAATCGATCGCGGCCTGTACGTCTGCGAGCGTTAGGGATGGATAAATGTCGCGCTGGATGTCTTCGGCTGAATTACCTTCCTTGTAGTATTCAATGACGTTTTCGAGCGCGATCCGGTGCCCCTTGATCCGAATGCGCTCGGAAACGCCATGCGGCGTTTCAAAGGTCTCAAATACAAATCGGTCATCCGGTTTCATGTTCGGTCCTCCTCAGGATTTCCCTGCGCTATTGTCGCAGTTCGTCCACGAGGGCAGCAACCTTTTCCGGCGTTACGTTCATGCGGTGTTCGTCATTCACCAACACACACGGCGCCCCTTCGCAGCCCCCCAGGCACTCGGCGAACTCCAGCGTGACCTTGCCGTCCGCCGTGGCGCCGCCGGGCTGCACGCCGAGCTTGTCGCTCAACTGCTTCAACAATTCCTCGCCGCCGCGCAGCATGCAGGCGAGACTACGGCACACCCACAACCGCGTCCGACCGAGCGCGTCCTTCTCGGTGCGAAAGAAGCCGTAAAACGTCATCGTGTCCATGACCTCGGCGGGACTCAGGTCGAGGAGCGCCGCGATCTCCTTTACCGCTTCCAATGGGACACAGCGCAACTCGTCTTGCACGGCGTGCAGGGCGGGGAGCGTGACCGCTTGCTTGTGCGGGTAACGCGGCATGTATGCCGTGATGCGCTGGCGCAGTTCTTCGGTCAACACTGGCATAGGTGGCTTCGACTCGCCTGGGTTTATCGATCCAATTCCGCGGCAATGATGTTCAAACTCCCTAGCACCGCGACGATGTCACTCAACTGATGCCCCGCAATCAAATACGGAAAAATCGCAAAGTGGATGTACGACGGCGGCCGCGTGCGCGCCCGGTATGGAACGCCGGTGCCGTCGGAGACGACGTAGAAGCCCAGTTCGCCGTTCGCCGTCTCGGTCGCGCCATAAACCTCTTCGACGGGCGGGTTCCATTTGCGATTCGTCATCCACAGCTCGAAATGCTGGATCAACCCTTCGATGCTGCGGTACGTCGAGAGCTGGTCGGGCAGCACCAGCTTGCTGTCCACGTCCACATTGATCGGGCCGCTGGGCAGATTCTCGATGCACTGTTGTACGAGCTTCAGACTTTCAAGCATCTCCTCCATGCGGACGAGATAGCGGGCCAGTGAATCACCGGCCTGCGCGCAGACGACCTTGAAATCGAGGTCGCGGTAGGCCAGATACGGCTCATCCTTACGCAGATCGCGGACGACGCCGCTGGCTCGCGCGATCGGCCCCGTGCAGCTAAGATTGATCGCGTCTTCCTTGCTCAGAACGCCAATGTCTTTCGTTCGCTCGATAAAGATGCGGTTGCGGTTGAGCAGCCGAGTGACGTCGTTATGCGTCTTGGGGAAGTCACGAACAAAATCGCGCACCAACCGAATCCACTCGTCATCCACGTCGTGCATCAGGCCGCCGACGCGCGTGTAGCTCGGATGGAAACGCTGTCCTGACGCCCGTTCACAGATGTCGTAAATCTTTTCACGCTGGGCGAAGGCGTAAAGGAACGCGGTGAAAGCGCCGAGGTCGAGGGCCGCCGCGCCGACGTTGAGCAGGTGATCCTGGATGCGGGCAAGTTCCGCGAATATGGTGCGAATGTAGACGCAACGCGGCGTGAGATTGATATCGAACAGCTTTTCCACGGCGTGGTGCCAGGAGATCTCGTTCGCGATCGGCGAGATGTAGTTCATCCGATCGACGATGGTCACGTACTGGTTGTAGTCGAGATCCTCGCCCAGTTTTTCGAAGCCGCTGTGCAGGTAGCCGATGTCGCAAACCGCTTTGACAATCGTTTCGCCGTCGAGCGTGAGAATGAGGCGCAGCGTGGTGTGCGTGGCCGGATGTTGCGGGCCGAAGTTGAGCGTCCAGAGGTATTCCTGTTCGTCGGCGCTTTCGCGCACGCCGGCGTCGATCAACTCCAGCGGCATAAGACCCTCTTACCGCTCCCGGCCGTTCGCGAAGCCGCGAACGGCAAATCAACCGTCCGCCCGCGCGATCACCGGAAAGTTGTGGCGCTCTCCCCGGCCACGGAGCGGGTAATCTTTCCGCAGGGGGTGCGCCGTGAACTCCTCGGGCAACAAGATGCGGCGCAAGTCGGGATGACCCGCGAACGTGATGCCGTACATGTCATAGACCTCACGTTCGAGCCAATCCGCGCCTTTCCACAGCGTGAACGCCGACGGCAACTCTAAATCGGGCTCGTTGAGGAATGTCCGCACATACAAGCGCTCGCCGCTCTGCGTGTTGAGCAACCCGTAAACAACGCCGAAGCGATCTTTCGCGTTCGGATAGCGAAGATAATCGACCGCGGTCAGCTCCGCCAGCATGTCGAAGCCGCAAACTTCCTTGAGAAACGTCAACAGCTCGAAGAGATCCGCCGGGTTTGCAAGCAGACGGAAATTGTCGCGGAACTCGGATGTGGCGAACCGACCGGCGCCGAAGCGATCCGTCACGCGGGTGAGCGTTTGCGTATGATCCATCACGACCTCACTCGGCACGCAAGCGGGTAGCGCTGGCGAAGTCGCCGGGGGCGACGATCGTCAACGCCTGGTTGAGATTCGGCACCAGCGGTCGCGGACCTTCCGGCTGTGTCCGCTGTTGAAACTCTTTGCCGTTCAGCGTCCCAGTGCGGGCGATCTTGTCTTGAAGATCCATTATGGACTGAAGAAGCTGCTCCGGCCGCGGCGGACAACCGGGGACGTAAATATCCACCGGGATGAAGCGGTCGATCCCCTGCACGACCGAGTAGGTGTCGAACACGCCGCCGCTCGATGCACAGGCGCCCATCGAGATGCACCATTTCGGCTCCGGCATTTGCAGCCAGATGCGTTGCAGCACCGGGAGAATCTTCATGACAACGCGACCGGCGACGATCATCACGTCGCACTGCCGCGGGCTGAAGCGCATCGCCTCCGCGCCAAAGCGCGCGATGTCATGGCGTGAGGCGCCGGTCGCCATCAACTCGATGCCGCAGCACGCGGTCGCGAAGGGCATCGGCCACAGGCTATTCTTGCGCACCCAGTTCGCCAGCGCGTTCAAGTTGGCGACGAAGATGTTCTCCGGCACGCCTACCGCCATTGGAACACCCCCTTCCGCCAGGCGTAGACATACGCGATGACGAGGGTCGCCAGGAAGAGCAGCATCTCCCAGAAAACCGGCGTCCGCAGCGCGTCGGGAAGCAGCGGCTGTTCGCCGCCCTGATACGCGGACACCGCCCACGGATAGAGGAAGAGCAGTTCGACGTCGAACACCAAGAAAAGAATGGCGATCAAGTAAAACTTGACGTCAAACCGCTGGCGGGCGTCGCCGATCGGGTCCATGCCCGACTCGTACGGCATCAGTTTGACGCGGGTCTTCTTCTTCGGGCCGATGGTTTGCGCCGCGATGAGATTAACGGCGGCGAAGACAACGATGACGCCGAGGTAGATGAAGATCGGATAATAGCTGGACAGGTCGAAGTCCATGAATCCGACCTCCGTGCATCCCTTCGTGACTTTTTTCACGATGGGGTTCAAAAAGAATCCTCGACCGGTGTCGAGGTTGACGGCGCAGCAAGCGCGTCACTGGTGAATATAGAAAGGGGATTCGCGGCGTCAAGCAATGTGGTGAGCCGGTTGTGGCCTAGTTCGTGGTACATGCTGCCGGCTTGCACTACTGCTAACGGCTTCGTAACGCATCGACCACTTGAAACGATATTCGGCGGCGTGAAACGAAAATGCTCGCCGTGAAGGGTTTGCCGAACAACCGGGCGCTAGGTGACTGCATCCTGCGCAGCGAACTCTACGAGAATTCCCAGCAAGCCTCCTTCGCGCATTTTCGCTTCCCGCTGCCGCAGAGATTCAATGCCGCTGCTGGGCTTTTCCGCGTCTGCGGAAACTGGTTCCATCGCGGCCATACGGGCTTTGAGCAGCCGGAGCCGGACAGAAAGTAAACGATTGGCGAGGTTCTGAACGGCCTTTGCCTTGGTCTTTCGCATTTTGCTTGAACCTGCCTCGCGAAAGACTGTCACTGCGTGGCGGAGAGCAGCCTCCGCATCCTCAACGCGAGTCGCGTGGTTATTTCCGCTGTATTGTCCAAGCCATTGCGCCATGCAACACCTCCACACACTGTACCCCGCTTGCTGCCTGCTCCGAAGAGCAAATCCAGTCTGCTAAAGACTTCTTGTTTACATTTCACTGCCACACTTAACGTCAAACTAGGCACTGATGGGGGAGCTGCGTGGCGTATTTGCAATTGCCGCGGACGCGCCGCCTCCTCTATCGTATCGCTTTCCACCAATACCGAATTCCGCGGGAGATACGACGATGACTGAAGGAAGTTTGCTGACGATTCACACAGACGGCGCTTCCCGTGGCAATCCCGGAGCGGCGGCGTATGCGTACACGATCAGCGGCGACGGCCTGAAAACGATTGAAGAGTGCGGCGTACTCGGTCGCATGACGAACAATCAGGCGGAATATACTGCACTAGTGAACGCGCTCCATCATGCGACCCGGCTTGGGAAGCAGCATCGGCTGGCGATCAAGAGCGATAGCGAGTTGCTCGTCAAACAGATGCGCGGCGAGTATCGCGTGAAGGATCCCGACTTACGTTCGCTCTACGACGAGGCCCGTCGATTAGCGCATGAGTTCGTCGGCGTGACGTTTCAGCACATCCGGCGCGAGGAGAACGGCCGGACCGATGCGCTGTGCAATCGGGCACTGGACGCGGACAAGCCGGCGCGGGCGCCGACGACGAAGCCGCGACTTGCCAATGACACGGTGAGGCAAGAAGCCGTCGCCTGTTTGCAAGCGGCTGCCACGGCATGGTCGGGCGGCAATCCGAATGAGCCGCCGCCGGCGCAGGTGTGGGATCAACTCTGGTCGATTCTGGAAGAAGAGGGCGTTGTCCGCTCGGCGAAAAGAGGCTGAGCGGATCACCGGCGAATCAAGCCGACGATCGCGTCCGACAAGGCGAGCCCGAAGAGCAGCAGAAACACAATTCCGAAGGCAATAAAGGCCGCCGTCGCGCCCGGCCCCGCGCGCGGCTCTTCGTCGTCATCGAATTCGATGGGCAGGGCGAGGCCGTCTTTGCGGATCGAATCCGCTTCGTCGGGTTTAATTTTCTGAATGTGCGTCGATGGCTCGGGATAGCACTCCGACATGGTCACCAGTCTCCACGCATGCTTTCCTTTGGATGCTTCGGATCAGGAGCCAATAATCTGGCGCTTGACATCAAGGTAGATCACGAACGCCATCAACGACAAGATCAGGAACAAGCCGACGTAGGTCGCGGCCAGCCGAACGTTTTCCGACGGCGGTCGGCCGCGCAGTTTCTCGTAGATCAAAAAGACCATGTGCCCGCCGTCCAGCACCGGCACCGGAAGGAAGTTGACGACGGCGAGGTTAATGCTGATCACGGCGAGGAACAAAACAAACGTCGGCAAATCTTCACCCGCGATGTTGTACGCCGTGGTCGCGATCGTTAGCGGTCCAACCAGGTTTTTCGTTGCGGACACGCGATTGGTCGCCATGCTCCGCAAGCTCAAATAGACCTGCGTAATGCTCCGCCGCGTCCGTTCGACGCCCATGCCGAGCGCGGACCACAGGCTGTCCGCTCGCTGCATGCGCGCCCCATTTTCGAGCTGAAGCCCGCGCTCCTCCAACGGCCACGTTTCATCCGCCACGGCGTTGAGTGTGATCGATTGTGGCAACTCCTGGTCGCCGCGCATCACCTTCACTTCGATTTGGCCGTTTTCGGCGACTTGCAGCGCGCGCATGACACTCGGCCAGCCCGGCAGCAGCTTCTTCGTGGGCCCCGGCTTCTGCTCAACGAATAGCTCAATCCACGGGCTCCACTTGCCCTCAGGTTCTTTTGCGCTGGCGATCTTCACGCGATATTCGGAAATGACGTCGCCCGGCTGCAAACCTTCCTTCTGTGCGGGCGACCCGGGCGCCACGGCATCGACGGTCGTCTCTACGAAGTACGCGATGCCGAGGCACGGGATGGAAACCGGCGATCGGGTGTTGAAGGCCTGCTCTTGGGAGTATTTCCAGTTGTTGTCCCAGGCGAGAGGTCCAACTTGTTCCGGCTGCTCTTGTTCGTGGTGCTTCTCCCGGAGGACGGTCAGCGTCACCGCGACGCCGGGGCGGCGATTGGCCCATTGCTGCATCTCGTAGGGCAGCCGCAGCGGATCGAGTTCCCGCTGCGCGACGCCGGGTTGCGGTGGGTCGTTCGAGAAACGAATCGTTTCTTGGCCGGCCCTCATTTCCAGTTGCTTGATCCGGTCACTGGGCAGCATTCCCCCTTTGGCGGCGGGCGAACCGTCGCGGAGGGCCGCCACCTTGCCCATGTGCATACGGAGGCCGAGCATCTGATAAAACGCGGGGGGCACGAAGACGGAAACCCGGTGCTCGGAGCCGTTCTTGTCATGGCGCAGCGCTTGCAAAACCACCGGCTTGCCCGCCAAGTCCTGCATGCGGCGGATAAAGGCGAAATAATCCGGGTCATCGTTCGTGTTGTCGGCGCCGCGCTGCGGCGGCAGCGGCTTGAGGCGATAGGGATCGTAGAGCTGCCCATCGGGGTCCGACGTGCCGACAATGCGATCGCCGAATTCGAAGGCAGCGGCCGGAACCGTGAGGCGAACGGGCTCGGCGACTCTTTGCCGCTGAACCGTAATCTGAATCTCTCGACCGGCCAGTGACTCGAGCCGCCGGCTGAATTCCGCGTAGTTGCCCGGTTGTTCGCGCTCTTTCATTTCCAACAGAGGACCGTCCGCGGAACCCGGATTCGTCGTGGCGAGGATCACATCGCCTGGCTCTAGGTCCAGTTGCCTGGCGAAGCGAGCGGCGCCGAACGTCAGCAGGGCGTCCGCGCGCTTGGCCATGCGTTGGCCGATCAGTTGCATGCTCCGCGCCGAAAGCACGCCGATGACGGGACGGCTGTCATACTCTTCACGGCGCGGCTCCACGTTGATCGTCTGCGCCGGCGATCCTTCCAGGGACACAACGAAGTGCAACTGCTGCCCCTTCGTCGAGAGCAACACTTCGTACAGCATGTCCTCGTAGAACGGCTCGCGGATGTTGTCCACTTGCCCGACCGCCATGCCGCTGCGGATGCCGGCTTTCCATGCGGGCGAACCGGGCTCGACATCGCCGATGGCGTCGGCGGTCATCTTCACGCCGCTGTGGTACGCGATGATGAAGCAGATGCAGCCGAGGATTACGTTCATAATCACGCCGGCGGAGATAATCATCATCCGCTGGCCGACGCTCTTGTTCTTGAACGAGCGCGGATCGTCTTCGTCTTCCTCGGACGTGTCGCCTTCGCCGACCATCTTCACGTAGCCGCCGAGCGGAATGGCCGCGATCTTGTAGGTCGTCTCGCCGCGCTTGAAGCTGCATCCGGGAAGCGCCGGCCCGAAGCCAATGCTGAAGGTTTGCACGTGGACGTCGCACCACTTAGCGACGGCGAAGTGACCGAGTTCATGAATAAAGATCACAAAGCCGAGACCCACCGCCGCTAACCCGACCGCAAGCAGGCCTTGCAGTCCGAAGAACGAGTAGCCGGCGAGGAGTACGAGTCCGACGATGGCCAAAAACGTGCCGTTCCGGACGAGCCAGACGCGGAACGGAAGCTGCGCGTCATCGGGCGGCGCCGGGGCCGATTCTGGAGGCGGGAGCGGCGGGTTATTCAAATTCGGGTCCGGGGTTGGCAAGCTATCCAACGGCCTACCTCCTGTCGGGCCCAACGGTCGAGGGCGGCGAGTTCCGCCAGGCTCGGCCGCGGGCTGTATTCGTGATGGGCAAGGACATCGCGGCAGACACGCGTAATGTCGAGGAATCGTAGCTCGCCGGCCAGGAAACGGCCGACCGCCGCCTCGTTGGCGGCATTGAGCACCGCGCCACACGTACCCCCACGCCGGGCGACTTCATACCCCAATTGTAGGGCGGGGAACGTGTCGTGGTCCGGTTGCTCGAAGTGCCACGCCCCCAATTCGCCCCAATTGAGCCTCCGGGCCGGACCGGAGACCCGTTCCGGATACGTCAAAGCATACTGGATCGGCAGCCGCATGTCGGGCGGGGAAAGCTGGGCCACCACTGAGCCGTCGTTGAACTCCACGAAGGAATGGATTACCGACTCCGGATGGATGATGACCTGAATCTTCTCCGGCGGCAGGTCAAACAGCCAGCGGGCTTCGATGATCTCCAGGGCCTTGTTCATCAACGTGGCGGAATCAACCGTAATCTTCGGCCCCATCCGCCACGTGGGGTGCTTGAGGGCGTCCTCGACCGTAACATTCGCCAGCTCGGCCCGGCTCTTTCCACGGAACGGACCGCCGCTCGCGGTCAGAACGACCCGCTCGACTTCCGAGGATTTTCCCGAGCGAAGTGCCTGAAAAATCGCGCTGTGTTCGCTATCGACCGGCAGCAAGGTCGCGTTCCGGCGGTGGGCCAACTCCATGACGAGCGGCCCGGCCATGACAAGCGTTTCCTTGTTCGCCACGGCGACGGTCTTTCCCGCTTCCAGGGCCGTCCAGGTACCGTGCAATCCCGCCGCCCCGACGATGGCGCTGACCACGACCTCGACTTCCGGGTCGGTCACCATCGTCTCGATCCCGCTCATGCCGGATAGGAGGCGAACCGACCCTCCCCAACGACTGGGGTCGATACTACCCACCGTCAAAGGATCGGTGATCGTGATCCAGCGCGGCCGCCAGCGATCCGCCTGTGCGACAAGCGGCTGCCAGCTCCGGTGGGCGCTCAGTCCCACCGCTTGCAACCGAGTATCGAGGCTGCCAATTACGTCCAGACAGTTGGTGCCGATGGACCCCGTACTGCCGAGTACGACAACGCGGCGGCGACTCGTTCCATGAGATGACGGGTTTTCGGACACGCAACACCGGCGCTTTCGGGCAACGGGAACAGGTCATTGTAGGTATCCCTACCGAAATCCCGCAAGCGGGATTGCTTATCTTTTTGCGCAGAAGTGAGTTAAGTCGATTCCTAACACCGAGATGGAAGAAACGCCATTTTTGCCCTATTGGCGTGTTTTGTTTGTTATCCATTTTTCTCTCGCGGGGACAAGGACTTATGGAATCGATCCCAAACATGGGTAACACGCGCCGAAAAAATGCGCCCAATCCGTCTTCGCGACCCGATTCATCGAGTCCTGTTGGAGTAAAACCAAATGAATGCGGTTACGACGAACAGTTGATCATGTTTGGCTAGTTTTCGAGCCTCTTGCACCGCTACGAGCGGGCCAACACCGTCCGGAGGCAGGCCTGCATTCCGGCCCAGCAGGCGGCGCGGTGGATAAGATAAGTTTGGTGCGGCGCTTGCGCGCGGCCTCCAATGTGCTTCTCTGAGGTCATCGACTGCCGAATCTTACCGGAACACGAGCATGCCCGAACTTCAAACTGAACGCCGTGCCGCCTCGCCCCCCGCCGCCGCGGCGTCGACCGATGGCCGACCCACCCGTGATCCCGACCCAGCCGAGACGCGCGAATGGCTCGACGCGTTGGCCGGCGTGCTCGAAGCGGAAGGTCCGGATCGCGTTCGTTTCTTACTGACCAAACTCCGCGACGACGCCGAACGGCACGGCGTCCACATTCCAATTATCGCGACGACGCCGTACATCAACACCATTCCACCGGATCGGCAGCCGCCGTTTCCGGGTAGCCGGGAGATTGAACGCCGCATCAAGAGCCTCATCCGCTGGAACGCGATGGCGATGGTCGTCCGCGCCAACAAGCACGACAAGGGCATTGGCGGGCACATCTCCACGTATGCGTCGGCAGCGACGCTCTTGGAAATCGGCTACAACCATTTCTTCCGCGGGCCGGAGACGCCGAGCGGCGGCGATCAGGTTTATTTTCAGGGCCACGCGTCGCCGGGCATTTACGCCCGTGCATTCCTGGAAGGCCGGCTCACGCAGACGCAGTTGGAAAACTTTCGGCATGAACTGGCCAAAGGCGGCGGCCTGTCGTCGTATCCACACCCGTGGTTGATGCCGAACTTCTGGCAATTCCCAACGGTGTCGATGGGTCTCGGCCCAATCCTGGCGATCTACCAGGCGCGCTTCAATCGCTACCTGGAACATCGCGGCTTGCAAGACACGTCGAAACAGCACGTCTGGTGCTTCGTCGGCGACGGCGAGACCGATGAACCGGAATCGCTCGGCGCCCTGACGCTCGCCGGCCGCGAGAAGCTCGACAATCTCATCTTCGTCGTGAATTGCAACCTTCAGCGGCTCGATGGTCCCGTGCGCGGCAACGGCAAGATCATCCAGGAATTGGAAGCCGCTTTTCGCGGCGCCGGCTGGAACATCATCAAAGTCATCTGGGGCGGCGATTGGGATCAACTACTCGCTCAGGACAAAACCGGCCTGCTCGTTCGCCGCATGAACGAAGTGTGCGACGGCGAGTATCAAAAGTACCTGGTCGAGCCAGGCAGCTACATCCGCGAGCATTTCTTCGGCAAGTATCCGGAGCTGCTGAAGCTGGTCGAACACCTGTCGGACGAGCAATTGAAAAAGCTGTCGCGCGGCGGTCATGATCCGGAAAAGGTGTATGCCGCGTACAAAGCCGCGGTCGAACACCATGGCTCGCCAACCGTGATCCTCGCCGCCACCGTAAAGGGCTATGGCCTCGGTGAAGCGGGGGAAGGCCGCAACATTACCCATCAGCAAAAGAAACTGAACGAGGATGAGCTGGCGGAATTCCGCACCCGTTTCGGCATTCCAATCTCGGACAACGACGTGGCGGACTGCCCGCTCTACAAGCCCGCCGAGGAAAGCCGCGAGGTGCAGTATCTCCGCCAGCGCCGTAAGGACCTCGGCGGCTTCTTGCCGGCCCGCTCCATTCGCGCCAAGCCGATTCAAGCGCCAAAGCTCGAAACCTTCAAGGAGTTCCTCGCCGGCAGCGGCAAGGACGAATTCTCGACCACCGCCGCGTTCGTCGGCCTGTTGCGCAGGCTGCTTCAGCACAAGGAACTTGGCAAGCTCGTCGTGCCGATCATTCCCGACGAAGCCCGCACCTTCGGCATGGACGCGCTCTTCAAGCAGTACGGCATCTATTCCAACGTCGGCCAGCTTTACGAGCCGGTCGATTTCAAGATGCTCGTCTCCTACCGCGAGGCGAAGAACGGGCAGATTTTGGAGGAAGGCATTACCGAAGCGGGCTCGATGTCCTCCTTCATCGCCGCGGGCACGGCGTACGCCACGCACGGCATCAACACGATTCCGTTTTTCATCTATTACTCGATGTTTGGCTTCCAGCGCATCGGCGACTTGATCTGGGCCGCCGCCGACATGCGTACGCGCGGCTTTCTCCTCGGCGGCACCGCGGGCCGCACGACGCTCGCCGGCGAAGGCTTGCAACACCAGGACGGCCACAGCCACGTGTTGGCGTCGAGCGTGCCGACGGTGCTTGCCTACGATCCCGCGTACGCGTATGAGATCGCGGTGATCGTGCAGGACGGCATCCGGCGGATGTACGAGAAGGGCGAGGACGTTTTCTATTACCTCACCCTCGGCAACGAAGCGTATCCGATGGCCGCGATGCGGAAGGGCGCGGAGGAGGGCATTCTCCGCGGCCTGTATAAGCTGCGGCCGTCGGCCGTTGGCGATCGGCCATCGGCCGAGAGCCGAAAGCCGAATCCCGAACGCCGAGTTCATCTTTTTGGCAGCGGCGCCATTCTGCGGGAAACGCTGCGGGCACAGGAGATTCTCGCCGCGCGCTTCGGCATCGCGGCCGACGTGTGGAGCGCCACAAGCTACAAGGAACTTCGCCGCAATGCGCTCGAATGCGAGCGCTGGAACTTGCTGCACCCGACGGCCAGCCCGCGGAAGAGCTATGTGGAAACGCTGCTGGAAAAAGAACAGGGCGTATTCATCGCGGCGAGCGATTACATGAGATCGATGCCGGAGATGATCGAGCGCTGGGTGCCCGGCGGCTTGTTCGCGCTCGGCACGGATGGCTTCGGCCGCAGCGACAACCGGCCGGCACTGCGCCGGTTTTTTGAAGTCGATGCGGAGTGCATCGCCGTGGCGGCGTTGAATCAATTAGCGAAGCGCGGCGAGATTGACCGAACGGTGGTTCAAAAGGCGATGGACGATTTCGCGATCGATCCCGACAAGGCCGACCCGTTGCGCGCCTAAGCTCGTTTCGCGGCGGTTCGCAGAACCGCCGGTGTACTCACGGCGGTCGGTTTGACGGTGGTTCTCCGAACCGGCGCTGAACAAAGAGACGCCTATGCCAACCGAAATCAAGCTCCCCGAACTCGGCGAGAACCTGACGAGCGGCGACGTGCTGGAAGTGCGCGTCAAGCCCGGCGACGCGGTCAAGGAAGGGCAGACGCTGCTTGAAGTCGAGGCCGAGAAGAGCACGGTCGAAGTGCCGTCCCCGGTCGCAGGCAAGGTCGCCAAGCTGCTCGTCAAAAAGGGCGACACGATCGAAGTCGGACAGACGCTGTGTTGGATCGATGCCGCTGACGGCCAGGCATCCGGTCCGCCGACAGCGTCTGTGCGTGAAGCGTCCACGGCGAAGCTCGCGGCGGAACCCGCGCGCCGGACGGAGCGTGGCGGTGGACCGGAACCCGCGCCGCCGCCCGAACGGCTTGCGCCGACGGGTGAGAGCGAAGAACGCGGCAACGGCAAGCACGCCGGCGACGCACCGCGACCTGCCGCGCGCCAGCCGGCGCCGTCGCCGGCAGACCGCGAGGCGCCGGGCGAGGCAACGGCGGTCCCCGCCGGTCCCGCGACGCGCCGTCTCGCGCGCGAGCTGGGGGTCGCGGTTGAGCGCGTCGCCGGCACGGGTCCGCATGGGCGGATTACACCGGATGATGTCAAGGAATATGTGAAGGAACTGGCGTCCGGCGACGGCGCCGCAACCGTTGCAGCGCCGCCGCTGCCTGACTTCGAGCGCTGGGGCGCGGTCGAACGCCAGCCGCTTGACGCCATTCGCCGCAAGACCGCCGAGCAGATGAGCCTCGCATGGCGACTGATTCCGCACGTTACCCAGCACGATGTCGCCGACATCACGGAGTTGGAAGCGTTTCGCAAGCACCAATCCGAGCGTGGGCCGAAATTGACGGTAACGGCGTTCGCGCTCAAGGCGGTCGCGATCGCGCTCCAGCAGTTTCCGCAGTTCAACAGCAGTCTCGACACGGCCGCTGGTCAGTTGATCGTCAAAAACTACTATCATCTCGGCGTTGCGGTGGATACCGAACGCGGCTTGCTGGTGCCCGTCCTACGCGACGTGGACCGGAAATCGGTCGCCGAATTGGCACAGGAGCTAACGGACATCGCCGAGCGGGCGCGGCAAAAGAAACTGTCGGCCGATGAAATGCGCGGCGGGACGTTCACGATCACAAACCTGGGCGGCATCGGCGGGACAGCGTTCACGCCGATTATCAACTACCCGGAAGTCGCGATCCTCGGCCTGTCCCGGGCGCGGCTGGAGCCGGTGGTGCGCGACGGCGCCGTGACTCCGCGATTGCTGTTGCCCTTGTCACTCTCGTATGACCATCGCGTGATCGACGGGGCTGGCGCCGCGCGATTTACGCGGCGTGTTGCGGAGTTTCTGGAAAGCCCACTCATGATGTTGTTGCACGCGTAATCGATCGTTCAGGAGAGGCGGCGGACGATCTCTGTCGCCGAACGACCAGGATCAGTTGCCGGGGCTGCCTGCGTCGAAGTTGAGGCTCGGAAAACCAGGATGGCGGCGCCGGTCAACTTTAGCGGCTCATGCGGCACGGCGTCACTTCGACCGTTCGGTCGGATAGCCTTTCGCCGCGTCGTCGAGAACCAAAACCCAATCGCTGCGCGCCCCCTGAGAAGGGGCGACGAATTCGCGCGTTCCTGTGTTCGCAACCTCGCCGATTTCGCGCCACGTTCCCTCGCGCGGATCATACCACCACGCTTTGACACTCTTGCCCGAAATCCTGTCCATGTGGATGCCGACGTTGTGGCCCTGTGGCACGTAGGCGATGAGGAAACTCTTGTCGTCGGCCCTTGCTGCCTGGACGTGGTCGTCCCCCTCTCCCTGGCCCGAGGCAAGGACAGACTGGTCCGGGACGAGCTTGTACCAGGGTCGCAACTCGAATAGCCGGCGCATCAACCCGACTTGGCGGGAGCCCTCGTAGGTCAGCGCTTTGCGCCAGGGCTGGAAGCCGTCACGCGGGAATGGCCCGTCGTTGTCCTTGTACAGATAGAAGAGATCGAGGGCGCCATAGCCGTGGCCGGCCGCGCCGGCGAGCATATTCCGGTAGGCGCCCTGGCGCACCTGGTGGGAATCGATGCGCGGGGTCTTGCCGGTGGGGTGGTTCTCATAGGGCGGCTCCATATCCACCGTCGGCTTGGCGGGCATCAGTCCGTAGTCCTTGACGATAAACTCGTAGGTCTTCGCCGCCCAGCCATGGCCCGATTGGATGGAATTGAAGTCCAGCCAATCCGCCTTGTGGAACCAATTCGAAGAGGACGTGTGCCCCTGGCCGTGATAGGAAATCAGGTGGCGCCCCTCGCTTCCCTCTTTGAGGCCCTTGACCATTGCTAGCCAAACTTCGCGGTCTTCCCCTGGGGGCGAGTCGCCGCCCGGGTACCAGAGCACGGCGTTATCCTTGTAGCGCCGGCCGAGGAACTTGCCGAAGGTGTAGGCGTTTTTGGCGTCGAACACGCGTTCGGGGTGCTTGTTGACGTGCCACGATTTGGCGGTGACCAGCCCCATCACCAGCCCCAGCTCGTTGGCGCGGTTGACGACGTAGTCCACGTTCTTGAAAAACGCCTCGTTCGGCTTGGTCGGGTCACGGTCGATGAGCGGTTTCTCTCCAAGGAGCGACGTCGCCCCGTCCGGATGGCGTGCGTCGAGTCCCCGAAGGACATAGGCCTGGATGACGGTAAACCCCTTGGCGACCCGGTCGCGTAGGTAGTCCTCAACTTCCTGGTGATCGAGCCGCTGAAACAGCAACCAGGCGGTATCGCCCAGGTAGAAGAAGGGCTTGCCGTCCTGATCGACAAAATAGCGCCCGTTCGCGCTGACCTTAAGTTTCAGGCCTTTGACCGAACGCTGGGCTGGCTCCGGCGGCGGGGCTCCCCAAGCCGAACCCAGCGCGGCGAGGAGCATGCCTCCGCAGACAACGGCGACAAGCGGCGAACGTGCAGCGCGACTTTTCATGGCGGTCTGCCTTAGATGAGGATCGTCCTTTTGTCGGTCGTGCCTCTTTTCCTGCAGGCGCTTGGTCATTTCTTGCGTGTGCTTCGTCAATTCGTGCAAGTGCTTGGTAAGGCGCGGCAATGCGAAGTAGCAAAAGGCACTGATCAAAGCGAGACCGATGAGCAAGATAAGCTCTCGGTGCTCGGCCTGAACCAGGCCGAGCATGGCGCCAACGTACCATACGCGCGGCGCAGCGGCGACGAGAAAGAGGACTGTCCCTCCCAGTAGAATGAGGGCCAGCCATACCGCCCGCACTTGAAGCGCCTCGGCCTGCTCGACACGCTCCGCGGCCGCGGCGCCCAGCGGCGCGGCCCGCGTCCACTGCATGCTGCAGGCGGCAAAAGCCGCACCTTCAGCGTTCACTTGGACAAGAACGTCTTACGGTGCTTCGACCCCGCCTGTGGCGTCAACGGAGACGGCATCGATTTGTGGGCCACCGTCCGCAAGTTGCCGCTGCGCGACGCCGCCCTCGACTTGGTTCGCACTTTCGGCATCGAACCTGCCGCCCGAACAGCGACGAGGCACGGTTGAGGAACGGTGCGCTTCTTGCCTCGCGGAGACCTCGGAGGCGACGCCACAAGTCCAACCGTGTCACTGCGCGTCACCACGTGGACGCGCCTTGACATTCATCGTTACTTGTGCAGCGCCTGGTTCGGCGGTTTCCCGTTGCTCCCGAGGCTGATTCGCGGTTGCTCCGCCGTGTCAGGGCTTTTTCTCCTCTTTGACCCGCTCGAACACGAACACGACGCAGGTCGCGTCCTTGGTGGTGAAGTCCTTCGGCCGGTCGGCCTCCGCAGCGCCACGGGGCGTCATGCAAACGGTCAACTTGTCGCCTTCCAGCTTGTAAATGCCGTACTGCCTTTTCCCCTTCTGCTCTCCGCTCTCGTGCAGGTTTTCAATGGTCTTGGGGTTCTTCTTGGGATTGACGGTCATCGTGAACTGAAACTCGCCTTGCGGCGTCCTTCCCGTGGACTTGCCATCGGCCGCGGCGACAAACGCGAAGTCCGGGACTCCGTCCTTGGGAAACGGCTTCCCCGCTGCCTCCCCGGCCACCATTTTCCAATTTCCTTGCAACGCCTTGAGCTCCTTCCGAACGTCGTCGTCGGTGTCGGCGGCCAGCAACAGGGGAGTGGTCAGCACGACCAGGACAGAGATGATCCGTTGCATTGATGCTCCTTTGCGAGAATGGTCGATCGCCGGAACGCCTTAGCTTAGCAGCGTCGGCCGCGCTCAGCTATTATCATTGCTGAGTTTTGTCATGCGTCAGGCCACGCAAGGTTATTGCCGCGGCGACGCTTGTATGGCCAGTGCCTTGCCTGCCAATGCGAGCGCCTCTGCAATGGCTTGACGGGTGACCCGGCCACGGTAGTTTTCGACGAGTTCCTCCACGGAGTGCCCCGAGCCAAGACGTTCCAGCACCCCGGCGACTTCGATTCGCGTGTGTTTGAACGTGGGCCGGAGATCAATTCAAGCTCGGCTGCGGGATGGGCGGCGGCACCAGGCGCTCCCACAGGTCGCGCGCCGGGGTGCCGAACAGCACGTCGCCGTCGGCCGGCAGCAGACCCCACGAGCCTTCGGCGATTTCGCGTTCGAGTTGGCCGGGGCCCCAGCCGGCATAACCGGCGAAGATGCGGAATTGATACTTGACGCCCGGCGGCGGTTCGGCGGCTTGGGCCAGGCAGGCGGCATCGCCCAGAAAGATGCCGCGGGCGACGGTTTTATCCTCCGGTCCGGCGTCGTCCGGATCTTCCTCCAATTCCAGCCATTCTTCCTCCGCGTGCAACATGACGAAGCCGGGAGATTCACACGGGCCGCCGCCGAAGATCGGGAAGGGCATGCCGTTCACCTTCCGCGGGCGGTTGACGATCACGCCGTAGGCGCCTTCCTCATTGTGGGCCAGCAGGAGCACGACGGAATGGCCGAAATTCGGATCGCGGAGCGACGGACGCGCGACCAGGAACGAACCCGCGAATGAAGTTGCCACGATGACTACCTCGCAAGAGGAACGGTGCCGCCCCTTCCTATTATGGGCCAAAATGGAAGCGCTCACCAGCCGAGGCTGGCGCTCGGCCCCAGGTCGGGTTTCGCCAAGGGCGCGAATTCCGCGACTATAATGGCTGCATGACGCCAGCTATCCTCTGTCGCAACCTGCACAAACAATACCGCAGCCGCAAGACGGTCGTTGAGGCCGTGAACGGCTTGGACTTGGCGGTGGAGGCAACGGAATGTTTCGGCTTGCTCGGTCCGAACGGCGCCGGCAAGACCACCACCATTGAGATTCTGGAAGGGCTGTTGCCGCCGACTTCGGGCGAGGTTGAAATCCTCGGTCAGTCGTGGGGGCGCGACGATACCGGGCTGCGGCAACGCCTGGGCATTTCGCTGCAAGAAACCCGACTCGCGGAAAAGCTTACGGTCTCGGAAACCTTGCGTCTCTTTCGCAGCTTCTACGAGCGCGGCTTGGCGCCCGACGCCGTCATGCAAGAGGTGGGACTGACGGAAAAAGCAGACGGCTACGTGGGCAAGTTGTCGGGCGGACAACGGCAGCGGTTGGCCGTCGCCTGCGCCCTTGTCGGCGACCCGGAGCTGCTCTTTCTTGACGAGCCGACGGTCGGTCTCGATCCGCACGCCCGCCGGCAGCTGTGGGAAATCCTGCGCGGCTTCCGAGCCCAAGGCCGGACGATTCTCCTCACCACGCATTACATGGATGAAGCGGAACGCCTGTGCGACCGCGTGGCCATCGTGGACCACGGCAAGGTAATCGCGCTCGGCACGCCGAACGAATTGATCGCACGGCTGGGCGGCGAGCATTTCGTGGAGTTCAGCCTCATGGACGGCCAAGCGCTGGAGGAGACGGCGCTCGAGTTGCTGCCCGGTGTGGTCGGCGTACGCAAGGAAACCGACACCTATTGTCTCACCGTCGCGGCGCCGCACGTGACGATTCCGGCGCTCTTGCAAGTCGTCGAAGCCCGCGCGGCGAAGCTGGCCAGTCTCATCACGCGCCATGCAAGCCTGGAGGATGTGTTCGTCAGCCTGACCGGACGACATCTAACGGAGCAGGCGAACGGTGAACCCATGCCCCCCGGTGACGCCGCCGGCTGAAATTTCATTGTGCCATAGCAATCGTTCAGCTGCGGGTACCAGCTCCCGCCGTGTCTTCACAAGGGAAGACAGCCGTCACGATATCTTCACGCGATTCGCGACGAATCGGCTCAGACATCTTTCACGGTGGACTATCTCTTCAGAGCACAATGCCTTACGCCTTTGCGTGGCAGGGGAAACAGCTCCATTTCCCACAACGGCAACCGATTGAAGAGATTAAAACCGGCGGTCGCCGTTTGACTCGCGGCTTTTCTCGCTCTACGGTTTGCACAGACCGTTGCTCGCGTCTCCCGCGGTTTCGCAGGGCGCTCCCTATTGGCATCGTGGCAATGGTCTGGGCTGTACACGGAGAACCGTCGCAGATTCCAGTCACCGGGTTCTTCTCAACAAGCGAATGAGCGGTACGGGTGGACGCAACGCCGTGAGTCCCCATCGAGAAACCCTCCGCTCGCCGAATCGGCTTCGCCTGTGCGGAACCCCCTGTGGCGCCTGATGGCTGCCGGTACTCGTTTCTTCCCCCTCTCGACTCCGTGCGGAGAATACCGCTCGCTCGCGGCGTCATCCAGTCAATCCCCGCTGGAGCGACCGCGATCGCGCCGCCGGGCCGTCGTTCGGCCGTGGCGGCGGCGAACCCGCTTTTCCCGTTGGTTTTCTCTCTTTCGTTGTTCGGATTAGGTAAGGAGCACGTCACATGTTGAAGCCGCTCGCACGTTGGGTAACCGATTTTGTTCGCGCCGAAGACGGCCCGACCGCGGTGGAGTACGCCGTGATGTTGGCCCTCATCATCGTGGTCTGCATTGCAGCCATCACGACGCTCGGCTCGAACGCCAACAGCACATTCATCAATGTTGGCAACGCCATCGGCAGCACTGCGTCATAGTGCCCGATCTATCCCACGCGCTTCGACGTTCTGTTTTAGCGCCGAAGCGCGTGGGCTGCTCTTGACCGTAATTCCGTGCTGCGTTACATCCGCTTCGGAATTCCCTGCGCAAGGGAGGGCGGATGGAGGACGCACGGAAGCGGGATCGACGCCTCGACGGACTTTGGCTCCTGCTCTGGGGCCTGGCGTCCTCGGTGTGGTGCATCACGGCCGCATGCGAACTGGGGCCGACGTTCGACGAGCCGCTCTACGTCGCCCGCGGGCTCGAAGGCTGGCGCACCGGCAGCCATCGTGGCCTCATCAAGCTCGGCACCATGCCGCTGCCCATCGACGTTCAAACCCTTCCGCTCTATCTCTGGGAACGAATGCACGGCTTCCAATGGGACGCCGACGCGGATCTTGACCGCATTCTTCCCTGGGCGCGCGGCGGCACGCTCGTCTTCTGGTGGCTGCTTCTCTTTTATGCGCTGAAATCGGGCCGCCTTCTCGCCGGACCTTGGGCGGGTCGGTGGGCGGTCGCGCTCTTGGCATGCGAACCGAGCTTGTTGGCGCACGCGAGCCTGGCCACGACGGACATCGCGGTTACCGCTTGTCTGTTGGCGCTTGTCTATCACTTCCACACCGGGCGCGAGCGCAGCTGGTGGCGGCGCGTCGGGCTGCCGGCCGTTTGGTTGGCGGCGGCGCTGTGTGCGAAAGCGTCCGGCGTCGTGTTTGCGCCGTTTTGCCTCTTCGCGGTAGAAATGACGCTGCTCTCCTGGCAATCCGTCGCCGCCGCTCAAGGAATTCACGCGCGAATCGTGGCGTTTTGGCAAACGACCAAGGCCTTTCGCCGTGACGTGGTTCAGCTCATCGGTTGCGGAACGGCGCTCGCGTTCGTCTATTGCGGCTGCGACTGGCAACCGGAGCCGTCGTTCGTGGCGTGGGCGCACGGGCTCCCCGACGGCATCATTGGTCGAACCGCGGCGTGGCTCGCCGACCACCTGTGCATTTTCAGTAACGCCGGCGAAGGGATCGTTCGCCAGGTGAAGCACAATATTCGCGGCCACGGCGCCTATCTGCTCGGCGTCTCCAGCCCGCGCGCAATCTGGTACTACTTTCCGCTGGCGCTCACGATCAAACTGAGTACACCGCTGCTGCTGCTGATGGCGGGGCTCACGCTTCTCCGGCCGCGGGCGCTCGTGAACTGGGCCTGTTTGGCGGCCGGCTTCCTGCTGCTCTTCAGTTTGAATTGTCGCGTGCAGATCGGCATCCGGCTGGTGCTGCCGCTCGTGGCGCTGGGGGTGATCGGCCTGGCCGCGGCGATCGCCCGAGCGTGGGAGGAAGTACAAGTAGCGTCAACTCAAATTGCGCCAGGCATTCTCTTACGGCGCTGGCTGGCGCCGGCTTGCCTGGTTGTCGCCGTTGGATGGACGACAACTACGGCAATTCGCGTGTGGCCACACGGACTCTGCTACACCAACGAGCTGTGGGGCGGAACAAGGAGCGGCTATTTGCGGCTGAGCGACTCCAACTACGATTGGGGACAGGGCCTGCACGAACTCGCGCGGTGGGAAGAGAAGCAGGGCGTGCCGATGCTCGACGTTTGGTACTTCGGCAGCGATCCGGATTTGAAGCGCTTGCCGATGCGCGAGTTGCCATTCCACAATATGCCGATCCAGAGCCCTGACGACGTACGCGCGTGGGTTCGTGGACACTATCTCGCGGTGAGCACGACGCTGCTTTACGGCACCTCCAGCGACACGGAATCACGCCGGCAAACGACGGCGTTTTTGCGGTCGTGCAAACCTATTGCGCGGACAACGACGTTTTTGATTTATGATTTTCGCGAAGATACGCGGCGCGTCGCGCGGAAATGAAAACTACCGCCGCATCGTTTCGGAAAAGCTTGAGAGCGTGAAGGCCCGGCGTTTGCCGTGTCCTCACGCTCTCGCACTGCCTCTTCTCGTCAACCGTTGAGAAGTCGAACTTAGTTGCAGCAGCTCGAGCCGCAGGAGTCGCAGCCATGATGGCCGTGGCCCTTCAGCTTGCTGAGCAGTCCGGCGCCGCCAAGGTGAAAGTGCGCGTGACCGCAGCCGCAGCCGCTGTCGCAGCACGTCGTCGGGCACGCCGGGGCGCACGGGACTTCCTTCACGACTTCACGGCACACCATGCGGCAGGCCGTGTAGGTCTCTTGCGTCGGCACGCACACGCGCACGGTACGGGTCGCCTGGCAAGGGGTCCGCTTCTGGACGCAAACGGTGTAGTTCTCAACGCGCGTCTCGGGAATCTTCTTGCACACGGTCACTTGGCAAAGCACCTGCTTCTGGACCGGCTTGTAGACGGTCACTTTGCAGGTCACCGGGCGCTGTTCGCAGACACGCTCGTTGACGGTGACAGTGCATTGTTCCTGGACCATGTTCGGGACCCACTTCTTGACCGTCTTGGTGCGAACGCATTCGCACGCCGGGGCGCAGGCGTCGGCGCAGCCGCCGCAACCGCTGTCGCAGCCGCAACCGTGCTTGTGCAGGCGCGAGGTCAGCTTGTGGAGCCGATCCTTCATCGACGGGCCGCACGGCACTTCGCAGCACTCGTAGTGGCCGCGATCGACGCACTTGGTGACGGTCTTCGTCGTGGGCTTGCACACCCAGTGCGACTGCATCGTGGTTCGTTCCTCGACGACCGGGACGCACTCGGTCACGGTCTTGGTCACGTTCTGAACCTCGGACACCGTCTTGCAGCAGGTGACGGTGCGCTGCCGCGTTTCCTGGACCCACTCGCACTTGTAAGCGGTGTAGGTCTCAGTGCGGCACTCGACCTTGTTGACCGTGCGCGTGCATTGATAGTTTTCGGGCACCCACTCTTTACAACAAACTTTGCGGGTGGCGGGGGCACAGGGATCGATGGCCGCGGGGGCAGCCGGTGCGGCCTTGGAGGCATCCTCGGCGCGGACGGGGAGAGCCGCCGCGGCCACGAGGGCGCTCGCCACGAGGGCCAAGCGAACTTGCAGCCGATTCATCTCAACTCCTCTGTTGCGGACCTCTCCGATCCCGGCCGGGACATTCCGTTCCGGTGTCTGGTCTGGATCGGAAAACGGGTAAAAGAGACACGTAGAAGAACTATGCCCAATCCTGGAAGAATCGTAAAGCCGAGATGATCGCGCGCTCTGCAAAAAAAAGACGGAAAGGGTTGATTTTTGCCGGTGCGGGCGGAAGCAGCGATGGAAGGAAGAAAAGAGGTGTGAGAAGCGGCGGCGAGCCTGCCGGAATTGCCGGAGACGGCGAAGAAAGCGGCCGTGACGAGAAGCTGGAAGCCCGGCCCGTTACGCTGGGAGCCCGACGCGCCAAGCGAGGGTAGGGCGCTTGCCGAGTTCTGCGTATGAAGTAAGCGATCCGCCCTCGCTTGGCGCGTCGGGCTCCCAATCCATCCGCCCTCGCCTGGCGCGTCGGGCTCCTTCGACCGATCACGCGGGGTCGCGCGGGTCTTTCTTCTTGTCTTTGTCCTTCGGCGGCGGATTGTTATTCGTCGGCCGTTGTCCCGATGGCGGCTGTGTGCCTGGTTTCGCTCCGGATGGAGGTTGCATGCCGGTGGGTGGGCGCGTTCCGGTCGGCGTTTGCGTGGCGCCCGCACCTGTGCCAGGGGCGGGAGAACCGGGCGCGCCAACACCGGGTCGAGTGGTAGGCGGTGGCGTGGTTCCGTAAGACGACGGACCGGGTGGCGCTCCCGGGACGCCAGGGTGCGGCGGGCCCGTCGGGGTCGTTCCGGCCGCGCCAGTGATGCCCGGTCGCGCCGGTATTGCGGGCGCGAAGCCGGGAGTGCCGGTCGCGCTGGTCGTGCCGGATCTGCCGACGTTCGACGCGCCGCTCGTCGCCGGCCGACTTACGGTCGCGGCCGGGACAGAACCCGCGCCCGCCGTGCCGGACATCGTTCGTGAGCCGGAAGCCGGTAGTCCCGTTCCCGGAGCGCGCGCCGCCGTAGTGCTGGCGCCGACCGGTGCGGTGGGCGGTGCTTTCAGCGCCACGCTGCGCGGCCTGTCGAGCGCGCCGCCCGGAACCGCGACTTCGCTCTGCTGACGCTGCACCGTGAACTGCTGCACCGCTTGCGATTGCTCCCTGGCCTGCTGCCGCGTTTGCGTATCCACCGGGACCGTTTTCGTCCCGCGGGCGGCCGCCAGCTTGGAGGTCGGCATCAGCACGGTGTTGTTCACGGTCGTGTTCTTGACGTTCGCAACATTGTTCACGTTGGTCTGATTCACGACGTTGACATTGTTCTGGTTGACGATGGTCTGCTGAATGATCGTGTTCTGCTGCACGAGAGTCCGCGGCGGGACCGGCAGTTCGCCGCGATCGCGGCGCGAGCCGATGTCAATCCGCAGGTCGATCCAGTTCGGTTCGTGCCGATGCTCGTAGTGCTCGTAGACGACGATCGAATCGTAGTGGCGGCGGCTATAGACATACACCGTTTCGTAGCCGCAGTTGTGATACGCAGGGCCGTAGTAATCGCCGAAATAGTAGTGGCAGTACGACGGCCGTACAAACATCGAGTCGAGCACGATCGTATCGCTGACCGCGTACGCCGGCGTGTAGACGAAGCCGACCTCGACCACGCCGCGGTCCACGATCACCGGCGCATAGAGCACCCCGCGGCGCGACACCGGCAGATCGTAGTAGCCTGCAACATAAATGTAGCCGCTCGGCGTCCAACGGAAGTGCGCCGGCACCCATACCCAGCCTGGCACGACGCGCGCCCACCGGCCCGGCTGCCAGGCGTAATGGTCGCCCAGCCACACCCAATTGCCGGGAATGTAGAACGTGTCTTGTGCGGGCGGATCGCCCGGCGACTGCACGGCCGGCGCGGCGGGCGGCGGCGGCAGATAGGTGACGTCGTTGGTTCCTTGCTGCTGCGCCGCCTGGGCCCAAAAGCCGGGCACCCACTGCCAACCTTCGTTCGTCTCGCGCCAGTAACCGGCGACCCATTGCCGGCCGCGCGGAATGGTTCGCCAGATGCCGCTGACCCAAATGAAGTCCGTGCGTTCATCATCCCACTGCCAGTAGCCGCCGACCCACGTCACGTCGCCTTCCGGCTTCTCCGCGGGCGGCATTTCATCGAGCGGCTTGGGCGGCTGTTTGGGCACTGGCTTGGTCGCGACCGCTTCGGCGGTCGGCGTGGCGAACGCCTCGTGGATCGGCCCGCGCGCCATGACTTCAACGCCCTTCGGTACGGGCGGCGGCTCATCGGGCGGGGCATCCTGTGCCTGAACACCGACGCCGAGGTACACGCCGCCGGCAGTCAAAAGAGTCACTACGCCGAGGGCGAAAAAGCGGGCTCGCATAAACGCCGGCCTCCTTGCCGTGACCGTCGTTCAGGCCACGATTCCTGTGTGACGCCGCGCCGCCGAACGCGCCGAGTTGCAGCGGCGCACGACCATGCCGAGCCGCGTATACCGCACCGCGCCCCGCCTGTCGAGGCCAGCCCCATTCGGACGCAAGTCCGCCCGTGAGTTGCGGTTGACAAAGGACCGGCACGCACTACCATGACGAGCAGATACGGGGCATAGCTCAGTTTGGCTAGAGCGCACGGTTCGGGACCGTGAGGTCGCTGGTTCGAATCCAGTTGCCCCGACTGACATTTCCTAACGAGTCACCCTCTCTGCCGGAACCAATTTGGTTCGGTTCGCCGGGCGATTTGGCACTCAGGGCCTCGGCGACCTCACCGGCCGCCGGGGCTCTTAGCTTCTTGCGGTCGGTCGGGCCATCGTAAAGCAGGACTGGCGGCGAGGCGCTGCCGAAGATGACCACGCCCGCACGGAGGCGGTTCACCGTGCGCTTCCCTGTCTTGACAGGGTGGAAACGGAGGAATAGCCGCACCTTGACCCGCCGGAAAAGCTCACCAATTACCCCGAGGTCTTCCGCCGCGGAAACCACGTTACCCAAATCACGCAGTAATGCCAGCGCCTTCGCCACTTCGGCGTTTGGGTCTAATGTAGAGAGAGCTTCCTTATCGGCCGCGGCAACATCTGTTGCGAGGCGTTCACGCGTTCGCATTAATTCCTCGAAGACGTCCGAGATGGCGTTGTAGTGCTCCGTGTTCTCCGCAAGCGCAAGATTCTTTTTCACCAATTCGAGCTGTTGCTCCAGCTTCACTAGTTCGGCTCGATGGTCGACTGCAGTCATCCGGCGTTGGGCCGACGAAGCTTCCCGCTCCGCGATCGCCTGTAACTTCTCCTCGAGCTTCGCCAGCGACTCCGGACGAAAAACTCGCTGGCCAAGGCAGCTCAGAAGAAACCGCACCGCCGTTGGCCCCCCACGTGATTATGGTTGCACGCTGCCCCATGAGACTGCTGGTAAAGACCGCACTTGTAGCGGAACGATTTGTTGTATGGCTCGCGAGACATGGGCCACCCGCACGCCATATCAAAGACGCGGCCACCCAGGGGGTTGTTCTGCGAATCGCGTGACCGCGGTTTGTGGCGTTGAGGAGCGCCTCGTAGTTCCAACAACGCCATCAGCCGACGTTGTCGTTCCGGGTCAACGACCGGCTGAAATGTGACGGGCGACGCGGCTCGAATCTGGACCGACTCGTGGTTTTGGATGACCATCACTTTGTCGCCCGCCCGGAAATCCGAGTCTTGAAGCTCTCGGGGGCCTTCAGGCGAGAAACGCAGCTTATCGCCCATCGACCGCCGTCTGTAGGTCGCTATCGCGATAAGCAGCGGGTTCCGCGCGATCGCCAACACTGTGGACTGGTGCCAGACGCCGCTCACCGGGTGCCGGACGCCGCCGTCCTTGCGGTACCGCCCCGAGTCGGGCGAAGGGATCCCCTCTGCAGTTAGCAGCGCCGCTACACGGGAGCCGGGAATGCGCTCGAGTAATTCTAAGATGCGTCGAACAACTGCTAGCTCGACTTCGGGACCGGGCAGCCAGACGACGTGATGCCGTGGCTGCCGCACACGCTCGCCGTCAGCGAGTTCGCGGACCGGCGTGCCGTCCTCGTGGACTAGCCACCGCCGAAAGCCGACGGCGCACGACCGCCGACCGAGTAACCGGCCTGCGCCAGGCGAATCTGTGCGCAAATAATCTTCGCGGACAGCTCGCGCCGGTCCTTCTCCGATTTATCGTAATCGACGACGGCCAATACTAGGTCCGCGATGTCCCGCCGCTCGCCCCGCGTCAGCGCTGGGCAGACTTCGTCCATAAAAACGAGCGTGATGCCGTCGGAGCGCAGCTTGCCCTCCAGCACCAAGGCGTCGACGGGATCGTCCGGGCGCGCCAATCGGTCACGCCGGGGAACTAGCCCTTAACCAAGCGAAGCCGCCAGCGTTCGGCGGCGAGAATTCATGAAAAACTCGAAATCCTTCTGCGTTTCTGCGGTGTTTGAAGAGTAGTGACCTTTTCCAACACGCGAAGCACGGAGGGATTTCGAGTGAAAGCGACTATAGCCCGCACGTTGGCCAACAGCAAGCGCCGCATCGAGCGGCGGCTGGATAAGAGCAAGCTCGGTGATTGCAGCCGACCCATGTTTGCAGCCCGCAACATGGACTACGAGATCGGCGGCCGCACGCGGGGCCTCAGCCACGGCGGCATCGGCGCGATCCATGCCTTGGCCCGGCGGATTGGCTTGATCGACGCCATCGACAACCGGCTGCAATTGCTCAAACTCCACTTGCCGTTTCACGAG
>JBGQKZ010000057.1:0-43092 GCA_041499805.1 Gemmataceae bacterium | reverse complement strand
GCATCTTGGAGGCCCTGCGCTTGGAGATGCCCGAACGCTTGAGTCCCGACCGCGTTTTGTAGTGAAGACCTGGGCCGACGCCCTCGCTGAAACCCGAGGAATTCTTACGCTGACCTAGCCAAGTGCGCAAGTCGGGTTAGTGGCCAACTGGCTGAGAGACAACCGGTGACGACAGATCGAAGAGCACGTGCGGCGTATGCCATAGGCCGCCCAGCTGTTACCCCGAAACCGACCCTGTTTTTAAGCCAGGCCCAGATTCTCACCTGGACAAACGGTAACAATTGATAGAACGCGTCGCGCAACGCGGTCCGTATCTCTTCACGCGGACGAGCGCAACTGATGCTTGACACGGATACGATACATCTGTACACTCAATGGCTGCGGTTTTGCCCTTCAGCGGTTACGGAGCCAGAGGAGCGCGACGATGAAAGGGTCAAAAATCCTTGCCGGTGCAATAATGCGCGCCGCGACGCAACTCCCGTCCAGAAAACGACATCGGGAGGATTGCCGATTGAAAAACCGGCAAGAGCCGGCAATACGGCGATTGCTGCCGCGCACACGCGCTACGTGCTCGGTTCTTCGAGACGTGGCAGCGCGGCGCATTCCGACACGCTCAGCAGCTGACCGCGTTTTCTCTACCCAATTTTGCAACTGCCATCGTGCCAAGCACTTAAATGTCTTAAATTGGGATGGTCGCCGCAAAATGACGAAAAACCATGCCGTAACCCATTCGTGCGCTGGGGCTTACGCGATAACCACCGTTTTAGGAGAAATCGATTTTGCGGTGGTTAACGGTGGTTATGGGTCGTTACGACGGCTTAATAGAGAGTTCGTTTGCCCACGCGCGCAGGCGTTTTCAAGTCCGGCGGTCGGGGCGTGTTTTCCTTACAATTGTTTCCAGGTTCGGCTTCCCAATTCGTTCGCTCCGTGAGAGATCAGCCATGCAACGCTTCTCTGCCTGCCTCGCCTTGATGTTCGCGCTTGTAGGCGCCGCCCTTGTTGCGGCCGATGCGCCGGCGCCGGCTCATCACGGCATCGATCTCGCCGGGATGGACACGTCGGTGAAGCCGGCCGAGAATTTCTACCGTTTCGCCAACGGCAAGTGGGACGATGCGACGCCGATACCGCCGGACCGGGCGCGGGTGGTCAGTTTCACGCTGCTGCAAGATCACAATCAAGCGATCCTGCACGTGATTCTGGAAGACGCCGCCAAGCACGCGGAGGGGCCGCGCGACAGCGTCACCGCAAAGGTCGGCGCGTTCTACAAGAGCGGCATGGACGAGACGACCATCGACGCAGCGGGCGTAAAGCCGTTGCGGGAAGAGTTGGACCAAATCGCCGCGGTGCGCGACGTGCCGGGCCTCGTGGCGGTGATTGCGCGTCTGCAAGACCGCGGCGTGCCCGCGCCGTTCCGCCTCCGGTCGATGCCTGACTTGATGGACAGCACCCGCACCATCGCGACGCTGGGCCAAGACGGTCTCGGCATGCCCGACCGCGATTACTATTTGAACAATGACGATCGCACCAAAACCGTTCGCGCCGCCTACGTCACCCACGTCGAGAAGATGCTCACGCTTTCAGGGGAGACGGCCGAACAAGCGAACGGTCACGCCCAAACCGTGCTCGCCATGGAAACCCGCCTGGCGAAGGCGTCGCGGAACCGCGTCGATCTCCGCGAGCCGCGTCTGAACTACAACATGATGACCGTCGCCCAAATGGATGAGGCGACGCCGGGCGTCTCCTGGAAGCCATATCTCGCCGAACGCGGTCTGGAAAAGGTGGAAAAGGTCAACGTCGCCCAGCCCGGCTTTCTCAAGGAAGTCGGCGCGATGCTCACCGGCACGCCGCTTGACGGCTGGAAGACCTATTTGCGCTGGCACCTCCTTGCGTTCTACGGCGATTATCTGAGCAAGCCGTTCGCGGAGGAGAGCTTCCATTTCAAGAAAGGCGTGCTCGAAGGCATCCCGCAAATGCAGCCGCGTTGGCAGCGCGTGCTGGAGACGACAGATCGGCTGCTCGGCGAAGCGCTCGGCCAGCTTTACGTCGCGAAAGCATTCCCCCCGGAAGCGAAGGCGAAGGCGCTGGAGTTGGTGCAAAACGTCAAAGCCGCTTTGCGTGAACGGCTGGAGACGCTCGACTGGATGAGCCCGCCGACACGTAAGGAGGCGCTCAAGAAGCTCGACGCGATTGCAGTCAAGATCGGTTATCCCGACAAATGGCGCGACTATTCCGCCCTCGCCGTGGACCGCGATGTGTATGTGCTCAACGTCATGCAGGCGGAGCAGTTCAAGGTGCGGCACGACCTCTCGAAGATCGGCAAGCCGGTGGATCGTTCCGAATGGGGCATGACGCCGCCGACGGTGAACGCCTATTACAACCCGTCGCACAACGAGATTGTCTTCCCCGCGGGCATTTTGCAACCGCCGTTCTTCGACCCGCAAGCCGACGACGCCGTCAATTACGGCGCCATCGGCGCGGTCATCGGCCACGAGTTGACGCACGGCTTCGACGATAAGGGCCGGCAATTTGACGCCGACGGCAACCTGCGCGACTGGTGGACCGAGCTGGACGCGAAGATCTATAAGGAACGGGCGGCACTGCTTGCGAAACAGTACGACGGCTACGTGGCGGTGGATGACCGGACCGTGAATGGTCGCTTAACGCTGGGCGAAAACATTGCCGACCTGGGCGGTCTCAAGATCGCCTATCTGGCCTTGCACAAGGCGCTGGGCGACAAGCCGGCGCCCGGTTCCATCGACGGCTTCACGCCGGAGCAGCGCTTCTTCCTCTCGTTCGGCCAGATTTGGCGGGCGAAGATGCGGCCGGAGTTCACGCGGGTGATGATTCAAACGAATCCCCACTCGCCGCCGCGTTTCCGCGTGATCGGGCCGCTTTACAACATGCCGGAGTTCTTTCAGGCGTTTCACGTCAGCCCGGCGGAAGCGGGCGCGAAGTTGAATCCACGGCCGGTGCAGATTTGGTAGAGCGAGGCCGGCGACATGAACGCCAAAATGCGGACCGAGACGGAGGCGGTATCACTGTTCTGCGCTCGCTGTTCGACCGAACTGCGGCCGGGCGGCGCGACCTTCTTTCAAGTCCACATCGAAGCGATCGCCGACCCGGCGCCGCCGGCAATCACGGCGGCCGACTTGGAAAAGGATCACCGTAAGGAGATCGAGGATCTCCTGAAGCGGATGTCGGCAATGTCGGAGCGCGAGGCGATGGACCAGGTGCATCGCCGATTGACGATACACCTGTGTGGGCCGTGTTATCGGGTGTGGATCGAAAATCCGGCGGGATGACCTTACGTCAAATTGGCCAATGGGCCGGCCGCGCAGAAATCGGGATTGCCGAACTTGGTAAGGCGATGCCCGAATCCGTGCGCGAGTGATAGCAGCAGCCGATTGTGCGGCACACCCGGCTTGTAATCAATCGACCGGCCCATCTTGAAATCGAGGCCGTTGCCAACGAGCACGAACGGAATGTTGTCCAGCGTGTGCGAGTTCCCCTTGCCGAGTTCGTTGGTCCAGACGAGCAGGGTATTGTCGAGCAGGCTGCCGCCGCCGCCCGGCTCCGGCGTTTCGGCCAGGCGCTTGGCGAGGTAGGCCATTTGCTCGCAGTACCACTTGTTGATGCGCGTCAGCTTGTCCTGGGCGTCCTTGTCCTTGTCTTCCTTGTGAGATAGCTCGTGGTGGCCTTCGTCGATCTTCAGCCAGCGCATGCGCGCCTGGCCGACCGAGTTGGTGATTTGGAACGTCGCCACGCGGGCGAAGTCGGCGGCGAAGCTATTCACCATCAAGTCGATCTGCATCTTGCTGATGCGCGGAATCTGGTCATTCTCCCGCTTCACGCCCGCCTCCGGTTCGGGGACCGCATGGCCAACGTCCTCGGCCTTCGCCGCCTTCAATTCTTGCTCCATCTCGCGTACAAACGTCGCGTGTTCCTCCAACAGCCGGCGGTCCTCGACGCCGACGACCGTCTTTACTTTGGCCAGGTCGGCTTGCAAATCGTCGAGCACGCTCTTGAGGCTCTCGCGATCCTTCACGCGCCCGTAGAGCTTGGCGAACATCTGATACGGATCGTCGATCGGCGCCAGCGGCTTGTTCGGACCGGCGTAAACCATGCGCGTCCACGTATCGGCCCGATCCGGCACCATGACGCCGAACTCCAGCGAGCCGAAGCGCGTGCGCGTCTCGGCGTTCTGTTGCAGGAAACCCTTGATTTCCTGATCGATCGACAGCCCGCTCGCCCAACCCGCCGGTGTGTGCGAGCCGCCTTGGATGTTGCCCGGGAACAGCTCGACGCCCGTAAGCAAACAGCCGATGCCGCGCATGTGGTTATCGCCGTCGCCGCGGACCTTGTCGCAGACGCCATGTAGAATCAGCGTGCGCTCCTTGAACGTCTCGAGCGGCGAGAGGCTCTCTTTCAGCGTGGTCAGCTTGCCATCGCCGTCGGGCCAGAACGCGGGCGGCACAATGCCGTTGGGACTGAAGAGCACAACCAGCCGTTGCTTCCGCCGCGTCTGATTGGCGAAACCGAGGCTCGGCAAGTTGAGCACGAAGGGCAGGGCAGCGACGCCGATGCCGAGGTCGCGGATAAAGTCACGGCGGGTACGAGTGTTGGTCATTCTTGTCTCCGATCCATTTCCCGAATCATGCCAACCGGCGGTAAAGTTCCGCGTTCTTCTCAAGGACTGATGCGGCCGCCCGAGAGAATTGATCGTGGCCATCTGCTTCTCCCACTAACTTCCATGCGAACCGCGCCCGAAAATCCTTGAAACACGTCGCGCAGACCCAATAGGAGGTATCCGCCGTGGTGTATCCAGCACCCAGCACACCCGGAAGCGCGGTTTCCATGAACTTCGCCCAGCAAAAAGCGCAGTGGTCATGCTCCCACTCAGGACTTGACTGGCGCCATTCCGACCAATGAAACGTCACGCCGGCGAGAAACCGCTCTTGCCCGGTCAGCCGCCAATCGTAACCTTCGGCCATTGCTAGAGTCCCACAAATGCCTACTTGATTATTGCTTCCCGAGGCAGCGCCGCCGTCGCGGCAATTTCAATCAATAACCTGCGCACATTGTACTGCTTATCGGCGAACGACCGGCGCAGCTCCGCAAGTTTCTCCGGCCCGAACGCGCGGATCGGCTGTTTGACGACGGCGTGGAACAATTGCTCCACAAACGCCTCGTGAACCTCCTCGCTTTGGGCCAGGAACGAGGCCAGTTCACGAACGCCGCCGAACGTCACGGTCTTGCCGGAACGTGTCTGATACGCGCCGGTGGCGTCAATCGGCTTCGGACCTTCCTTGTCGCGGAAGCGGCCGACTGCGTCAAAATGCTCCAGCGTGAAACCGAGTGGGTTGATCATGCTGTGGCACGTCTGGCACGCCTGCGGCCTCGTCTGGAGCGCGACCCGTTCGCGCGTCGTGAGGTTCGGGTGCAGCTCCGCCGGCAACGGGACAAATGCCTCGGGCGGCGGTCGGAGCGATTGACCGAGCACGCTGCGGGCGAGGAAGACGCCGCGGTGGATCGGCGACGTTGTGCCCGTGTAGGCGAACGCGGCCATCAGATACGGATGCGTGAGGATGCCGGCGCGCTCGCCCGACTTCAGCGACACTTTCTGAAACGGCGCGTCGGCCGAGAGATCCGCGCCATAAAAGCGCGCCAACTTGCCATCCATGTAGAGCACGTCAGCGAGCAACAGCTGGCGGAAGTCCGATACGTCGCTCCAAATCACGTCATCGAGGAATAGCTCCAACGACGTGCGTAGCTCGGACGCAATTGACTTATCGAAGCCGGGAAAGCGCGCCGGGTCCTTGGCGAGGTCAGGAACTTGATCGACTTTGAGCCATTGAAGCAAGAAATCGTGAATCTTCGAGTGCGTCCGCAAATCGCCCACCATGCGTTCGGCCTGGCGGGCGATTTGATCCCGTGTAGTCAGCTTGCCGGTTGCGGCCGCCTGGAGCAGCTCCCGATCGGGGAGCGAATCCCAGAGCGCGAACGACAGACGCGAGGCGACGTCATAACCATCGTTGCGGCCCGCAATTTCCCGATAAAGGAATCGCGGCGACTTCAGCACGAGCAACACAATGCGCTTGATCGCCGTGTCGAGGTCCTTGGTTGCCTCAAATTGGTGCAAGACGTAGAGCTTTTTCTCCTCGTCGCTCAACGGCCGGCGGAACGCACGCTCGGCGAAGCGAACACAAAAGTCACGCAGCCGCTCCTGCCGATCTGAAGCGTCGTCGCCGACGCCGCTCAACTCGCGGAGATGCGCTGCGACGTAGCCCGCCGTTTCTATGGCCGCATCCGTGGTGGACTGGTCCCATGCCTTCGAGATCGTCGTCGCACGCTCCCAGCCGAAACTGCGGTCGTCCGGCGGAAAGGGCGTCGCCAGGACGAACGACGCGGGGAAAAAGCTCGGTGTCATATTCCGCGCCGGGATCGCCTCGGTCGTCCGGCCCGGTAGCCTCCACTGGAGCGCGATCGATGCCTTCGGCGGCGGCTTCCCCTTGTTCTTGGCCGAGTCGTCCACGCCCTGCTTCGCCTTGGAGAATTCGAGCCGCAATGGATACGCGCGCCCGCCGATGAGGAATAGCGCCGCCCGATGCTCCAGGTCGTTGCCCGACTTCACGTATGCATCAATCAACGGCCGCGTGTTGTCGTTCACCCAGAGCCGGGCCGCGTGGTCGGTGCGGACGGCGAATTCGTATTCGCCGGTCTCCGGCGCCAGCACGGAACCCATCCAGCGGATGGAGAACTCATGCGGATCGAGCTTCTCGCCCGCGGGACTCGCCGTACCAAAGTCGAAATCCACGCCCGCATCGGTACGATCAAGCACGCGGTCGTCGTCGCGGAACCGGCGTGACTTGAAGTATTCCCCGCGCAAGCCGCGTTGGTCGTTCCATTTGCCGACGTCGCGGAAACTGCCGATCAAATCGGCCACCGCATTGCGATACTGCCGCACCGTGAGCCGCGACAGCTCGATGCGCGCCGGCTTGTTGCGCTCACGCGCAGCCACCGAATAAAACGCGCCGTAGATGTACGCGGCGACCTTCTCCGCTTCATCCGCGGTGCATTTCTTGTCCGCATCCTTCGGCATCGACTTGGCGATGAGTTTCGCGAGCTGAGCCACGGAGCGTTCGCCGGCGAGCGGCTTCGGGTAATCGTCCTCCGTGCCTTCACCGGCTTTGCCGTGGCATCTGGCACAGCGCTGCCGATAAAGCTGGGCACCGGCTGGCTCGTCCGCAGCCCAGCTCGAGAATGGCACGGACAGCAACAGCGCCGCCGCTACGGGCAGGCAGCGACAGACCAACGAGTTCGGCGCGCGGGTTCGCATGAGAAGATCATCCGAGCGGGGAGGCTCAGCCGGCGGGTAGGCGGGCTATGTGTTAGTCTCGGCGTTCGTGGCCGGCGTGTCAAGCGGGCGATCGCATTCCACGGAATTGCATGTTGATAACGTCCTCTTCTTACCCCCGTTTCGCAGACCCACCCGACGGCAAGCGGCGCTTTCGCAAGGGGTTACGCCAAGCGGAGGCGCGAGATAGTGTGCCAATTGAGGAACGCCGATGGTCGGCGTGACACCACGGTTGCCGCTGTGCCGTTCATAGAGAGGCCCCGGAACGCAGGCGCGACGTGAGAAAGCCATGCTCATTCCATTATTCGTCTTCAGCATCGCCCTTGTCATGATGGTGTGCGAAGCCAACCGACCCGGACGTTCGTGGCCGCGGGTCGCGGGTTGGTGGCTGCGCGCCGCGCTGCTCAACGGCGTCCAAGTGGCGTCGGTGTTTATCGCCGGCGTGGCGTGGGATCGCTGGTTTGCTGGTCTTCGGCCTTGGTCGGCCGACGGCCTCGGCGTCACCGGCGGCGCGATCGTCGGCTACCTGGTGACCACGTTCTTCTACTACTGGTGGCACCGCTGGCGGCACCGATCGGACTTCTTGTGGCGCTGTTTCCACCAGGTTCACCATAGCCCACAGCGTTTGGAAGTTGTAACCGCCTTCTACAAGCATCCGTTCGAGATCTTCGCGGACAGCGTCCTCTCCAGTGCGGTCCTCTACCTGGTCGTCGGCGTTGGACCACGCGCGGCCGCCGGCGCCATCCTGCTCTCCGGGCTCGCCGAGCTGTTTTACCATTGGAATGTAAAGACGCCGTACTGGGTCGGATACCTCTTTCAACGGCCCGAGGCGCATTGCGCCCACCATCAAGAAGGCGTGCATGCGTTCAACTACGCCGACCTTCCGCTTTGGGACATTCTGTTCGGAACATTCCGCAACCCACGACAATGGAACGCCCGCTGCGGGCTCGGCGCGCGGAACGAAGGTCGCCTCGCGGAAATGCTGATTGGCGTCGATGTCAGCAAGACTCCTTTGTCAAAACTCGATCCTTCGACCGTCCACGCATCATGAAAAAAACGGCGCTCGCACTTCTTGTCTTGGGCCTGTTGCAAATGACAGGCGACCTGCTCGACCAAGCGGGCGGCGGCGTCATTGGACGGCCGCTCAAGGGGGTCGGCGCCGCGACCACGGCATCGCCCGCGCCGAAGGTTTTCGGCGCGGTCCGCGGCCTCGAGACCTTCTCGACCCGTTTCTTTGTGGAATGGACTGATCGCTTCGGTCACGAACATTCGCTCTTGATCACGCCCGAACTGTACGCACGATTGTGCGGGCCGTATAACCGGCGCAACGTCTACGGCGCAACGCTCGCTTACGGTCCCGTGTTGGCGACCGCCGAGCCGACCAAGGAACTCTTTCGCTCCGTAAGCCGTTACGCCCTGTGCGGCGAGGCGCCGCTCCTGCGTGAACTGGGAATTGATCCGACCGACGTCGCCGGGCCGGTGCGTGTGCGCTACGAGCCGCGACCGGGGACGAACCGAGGCGATTGGCCGCTCGTGCTGGAGGCGCCGTGCCCATGAAAAACGGGTGGACCGGCGGTCAATACAGCGTTTTTCGGGCCGCGCTCGGTCTTTACCTCTTCGTCCACTTCATTCAGCTCGCGCCGTGGGCCGCGGAGCTGTTCTCCAGCGCCGGCATTCTACCGAATGGGAAAGAGAGTCCGCTGCTCCACCTTTTTCCGAACGTACTCGCCGTCTGGGACGGCCCCACGTTTGTCACGGCGATCATCGTTGTTGCTGCGGGATTGAGCGTCCTGTTCGCGGTCGGCGCCTACGACCGTTGGGCCGCGGTGCTACTCTGGTACATCTGGGCCTGCCTGCACGGCCGCATGCCGCTCATCAGCAATCCGGGGCTTCCTTACATTGGTTGGATTCTCCTGGCGCACGCGTGCTTGCCTCCCGCGCCGTACGGCTCCTGGGCTGCGCGCAAGCGCGCCGACCGCGGGCGCAACTGGCGCATGCCGGAGAGCATCTTCCTGGCGGCTTGGATTCTCATGGCGGTGGGCTACTCGTACAGCGGCTTTGCGAAGCTGCGCAGTCCGTCCTGGATCGACGGCTCCGCGTTGGCTTACGTATTGGAGAACCCCTTGGCGCGGCCGGGTTTTGTTCGCGAATCGCTCCGGTCCTTGCCCGATCCGCTGCTGCGGCTCGCCACCTGGGGCGCGCTTGCCTCGGAACTGGCATTCGCGCCCCTAGCGCTCGTGACGCGCCTGCGGCCCTGGCTCTGGGGGCTGCTGCTCGGCATGCACGTGAGCTTAATCGTCGTGCTCGACTTCGCGGACCTGAGCCTGGGAATGATAATGCTGCACGGGTTTACGTTCGATCCGAGCTGGGTATGGCGCCGGACAGGGAGCGAGCGCGCTACGGACGGCCAATCTCAGGAATGTCCTACCGTCCAGGCGTGAAATGGGCCAGCTCCTTCGCCGTCGCCACGTCCCACGGCCGCACCGAGCCCGCGTTGTCGCCGGTCGCGAGTTGTTTGCCGTCCGGCGAGAAGGCGACGGTTTGCACTTCTTCTATGTGGCCACGGAACAGGGCGCGGTTTTCGGAGAGCAACTCGGCGCGAAGGCGGCGCGCGGATGCGGACTTCTGCAAGCGGGGAGTCCTTCATCAACTTCCGCAAGATCGGCTCGGCGACGAAACCGATGGTGCGCAGCTCCTGCGTGGCCGCCTCGCGCACCGGGTAGGAGTCGTCTTCCCACTTGGCCAGCAGCTCTTGTATGCGCTGGCGTTCTTTCGCGCTCAGCGGGTCCAGGGAGAAGTCAACCAGCGCCGCGGTCTTGGTGAAATTGCCGCAGCCGGCGATCAGCCGGGCGGACGCTGAGAACGCGATGCCATTGGAAGATGCGCACCCGATGCGCAGGATGTTGTCACCTGTCGCGAGGTTCCAAAGTCGAACCTTGGCGTCGTTGCCGCAGGAGATGACGAAAGTGTCGTTAATAAAGATGACGACACGGCAGCCAAACGCAGGTTGAAGGTGGCGTCTCACCTCACCCGTCGCCGCGTCCCAGATGTGGGCGCCGTCGTTGCCGCCCGCGGCGGCGACCAGCGCGCTGTCGGGGCTGAACGCGGCGGAATACATTTGATCGTTGCGCCCGGAAAGCGTGCGTTTCTCGCTGCGCGAGGCGACGTCCCACAGTTTAACCGTGTGATCCCAACTCGCCGTCGCCAGCGTCTTGCCGTCGGCCGAGTAGGCGATGGCACGGACCTCCTTCGTATGGCCTCGCAGCGTCGCCTGCACGTCACCCGTGGCCGCGTCGAGGAGCTTGGCGGTGAAGTCGTAGAGACCGATCGCCAATGTTTTGCCGTCGGGTGAAAACGCGACCGCCGGAATCCCGACGGGGGCGGTGTGGACAAAGCACACCTTCCGCGTAGCCAGATCCCAGATGGTTACGCTGCCGGGCATCTTCGGTTCCCCGGTGCCGGCGGCGAGCAGTTTGCCGTCCAGCGAGAGCTCGGCCAACCGTAACCCGTTCAGCCGTTCGCGACATCATGACACGGACGGTCTACGACGCGAGATTCCAACTCGCAGACCGTAGTTCACACAAATGGATCAACGAATTTGACCCCAGCCTTCTTGAAATCCCGCACGTTGCGCGTCACGACCGTCAGGCCATGAAGGAGAGCCGTTGCGGCGATCATACTGTCCTTGATCGACATCGACTCGCCTGCGGCACGCAGATCAGCGAGCAGTTTCGCCCAACGCAGACCGGTGGCAGCGCCCCACGGAAGGCAAGTGAGCTTGGTCACGCCTTGCCGGAACCAGCGCAGCAGCCGCTGCCGACGCTTTCCGTCCGGCAAGAGATGAATGCCGAAGCGGATTTCACCCAGGATGATCGGGTCCACGACGAGGTCGGGTTCGTGTCGCCGGAGCCAAGCCACGGCCTTCGCGGAAGGTTCAGCCTTCGTCGGCTCACTGAGTACATTGGCGTCAACGAGATGGCTCACAGCGTGTCCGTGGTTTCCGATTGGACGGGTACGAAGAACCCTTTTTCGGGACAGGCAAGCAGCCAGTCCACCAATCCTTCGTTGGCGCGCGACTCCAGACGCATGAGACGGTATTCGCCGCGGTCGAGACGCTCCAACTCGAATTCCTGGCCCGGCTCAATCCCATCGCGCCGCCGGATGTCGGCTGGCAGAACGATTTGACCTTTGCTCGAAACGGTCGTTTTCATCACAGGTAAGATAACCTCTTACACGCGGCAAATCAAAGCATGTTTTGGGATGCCGCTGTCACTCCTCCAGCTCCGCTACCACCATCCCATGCACGTCCAGCCGCGGCGCCGTTACTGTGACGCCATCGGTTCCCCGGCGCGTTTCCAGCGTCTTCCCTTCCGGCTCCCAATGCACTCGGCTCACGCGATAATTCGGCCCAAAGCGCACGCGAATGTCGTGAATGGGCAATGTCTCTTCGCGAAGCGGCACATCGTCGTTCGGCAGCGCATGACCACCCGTCGTATTCAAATCGTTGAAGAGATGCACGATCAGCCGTTGCTTGCCGTCCACAGTCTGTCGCATGACGGACGAATGAACGCACATCGGCGCTTCCACGACAACCGGAGGCGGTTCCGGCGCGACCCAGTCGATGGCCTGGCGAAGGGCGAGGCGCTGATAGGGGTAGGAATAGAGGTAGTAGGCGGCGTCGAGGCCTGCGGGGAGATAGACGACGCGGCCTTTGCCGTGCGTGTTCGCGAGGACGGCGGGCATGTCGCCGGTTGTAGCGCCGTGCGGCTTCATCGTGCCGATGACCTGGACGCCGTCGCGGGCCACCACGCGCAAGGCAGGACCTTTGAACGTCACCGCGCCGTCGCCGACGTAGGACTTCATCCGGTCGCTCTTGAAGAACGTCATGGTCGGCTTGAACTCGAACACGCTCTTCCGCTTTTCCCAATAGTCCGGGCCGACGGCTTTTGCGAAGTTGACATCGAGCTCGCTCTTCTCGACTCCCGCAGAAGGCATGCCTCGGTAATCGACGCCGAGCACGTCCCTCAGGCCGAAATTGCTGCGCGGGTCGCCGAATTCGTTGAAGAGCGACGTATCCAGCGTCGCCACCAGGCCGCCGCCGTTCCGGACGAACTGCTCGATCACCGCGATTTGCCGATCGTCGAGACACGCGGTGTTGGGCAGGATCAGCACCTTATAGCGCGCGAGGTTAGCGGCGTTCAGGTTCCAATCGTTGATGACCGTGACCGGCAAGTGCTCCTCGGCCGCGGCGCGGAACAGGCCGAAGACATTGGCCAGGTACCGCTCCTCGACGCGGCCGGCGGAGCGGCCGTAGAACGTGCGTGTATTGTCGCTCATCACGAGCGCGGCCCACGGCTCAGGTTTCTTGTGAATCAACCACGGTTTGCGGCGGTTGATTTCGTCGAGACAGCGGTAGACGTCTTCTTGCAGCCGGGCTGGTTGGCCGACGGCAATGCTCGGCTGCGTGCCGTATGTCACCGCCAGCAGCATGCGCCGTAAGATCTCGTGCGGCGGGAAGCTGTCCTTGCCGTACGGATTGCCGTGCGACATCAGGTACGGCTCGCTGAACGCCACACGATGATTGGTGACGGCCCAGGCGTAGGCGTTGGCGAACGCGGGAACGATGGTCAAGCCGCGGTTGGTTTCATCGAGCCAGAATTCCTGATCGGGGGCGTCGAGCAGCAGGTTCATCCGCGCCGGCATGTTCCGCGGAATGCTGAGGAAATGCCCGAAGCGGCCGGAGTTGGTCGTCCATGTCACGAGCGCGACGTTCGGGTTGATCGCCTTGAGCCGCTCTTGCGCGCGACGAATCACATCCTCCATACGGCGGTCGGCCCAGTGCTGATAGCGGCGAAACTCCGGGTCGTTGAGATCGGCGTTCGGAATCTCCTTCCCGGTCTCCTTGAGGTAATTCGCCCGGCAGTGCTGGCAACAACAGACGCCGCCGTAGTGCAGCCCGTCGAAACTGAACGCCGACACGTCGGGGAACTGCGTCACGATCTCGGCCAGCACGTCGATGAAGAAGTCGCCATAAGGACCAAGAAGACAAAGCATGCCGCCATACGGATGCTTCTTCAAATCGACCTGCGGAATCTCCGTGGTGTTGGTCGCGATCCGCCGCCAATCGCGATGCGCCTCATACACCTCGCCCTGTAACGTCGGCGGATAAACGCCGAGGATGCGGACGCCGAGCCGTTTGTATTCCGCGATGTCCTTCGGCAACCGATCGAGCGGCACGTGCGGACTGCGGCGTTTCAGCAACTTGCTGTCGTAGTAGGCGTAAAACGGATCGACGAAACCGAGCTCGCTGAGCGTGACGCCATGCTGAGCGGCGCGGGTTCGCGCCGCGGTGTCCATGCCGGAGAGCGTGTAGCCGCAGCCGAGGGTTTCTTGGACCCAGTTGGGGATTTTGATTTCGCGGAAGGGGCGGGCGTCGAAGGGTTGGGTCATGATTTCGTTGCCCCAAATCGTCTCCTTGGTTTGAGCGAAACAGGGCAGCGTGACCAAGAAAAGCGCTAAAATCGCCACGACGCCTTTGTGCGCCGCAAGTGCCTCTTTCTTGTGGGGCGTCGCGGAGCGAAGCGCCGAGGCATCGAGTCGACCACCAAGTCGACGCCCCCGCAACGTCAAACGCATGTCCGGTTTTGTCCGGTTTTTCAACCGGACATTTTCCCGTTGTCGTTTCAGCAACAAGAGTTGCGTCGCCGACGGCATTTTCGACCGGACATCGTGCGACTTAAGCCTCTCAATATCAAGGACTTGCAGTGTCCGGTCGCTCAAGGAGGCCATGTTTTCGCCTCATATGGAAAGCAGGTGGCAAAACTCAGCTTCGTATAGTGTACTGAAATATCGTATCCGATTCAAGCTCGTTGCGTTGAACGATGGCGCGCGGCCCCCCCCCAATTTGAATGCCGGTTGCGCGGGCGGGTGGAACTGTTTTTTTGCCGAAACCGCACGCAAAGTTGGGGAAAAGTTGTTTCTTTTCGACAAACGCGTTGAGCAAGCCGTCGATCGCCCGCCGTTTTCCGGAGTGTGGCGAGAAGGCGCGAACGCCAGTACAATCGCGCCACGCCGTTTTCCTCGATCCTTCCGCGTACCGGACGCATTTCAGATGACGCCGCAAGACTTCATCACCAAGTGGCAGCGCGCCAACCTCTCCGAGCGCAGCGCTGCGCACGAGCACTTTCTCGATCTCTGCGAATTGCTCGGCCAGCCCAAGCCCGCGGCAGCAGATCCGGAGGGGGAGAGTTACACGTTTGAGCGCGGCGTCCGCAAGACGGGCGGCGGCGAAGGTTGGGCCGATGTCTGGATGAAGGGGCACTTCGCCTGAGAAGTACAACCCGGAAACCCCGCAGCCTGGCCGAGGCATATCCACAACTTCTCCGTTGCCGCGAGGATCTGGAGAATCCGCTGCTTCTGGTCGTTTGCGATCCGGACCGCTTCGAGATCCACGCTAGGCCAGGGCCGCAAGGTCGAGTAAGATAAACAGCAGGAGCTACTTCTCATTGTTGAATCGCCAAGGGCACACCGCTAATCCCTAAGCTGAAAACAGGAGTTGCGTTGTGATCAGCCGCGTCCGAGTCGTTCGGTTCAAGCGTTTCGCGGACCAAACTTTCGATTTGTCCGGTGGTGCGGTTCTGTTGGCGGGCCCAAACAACTCAGGAAAAACCACTCTCCTCCACGCCATCTCTGCCTGGAATCTCGCCCTGAGACGCTGGCTTGCCGAGAGAGGGGAAACGGGCGGGAAAAGGCGCATAAGTGTCGTGCTGGACGAGTTCACTGCTCTCCCCCTCCGCGAGATGAATCTGCTCTGGCTGAACCGGCACACAGCCCGACGTGTGCCGAGTCAAAAACAGCCGAAGCCGGCTCCAATCTACGTCGAAGTAACTGTCGCCAGGGGCCAACGCGTCGAAGAGTCCCTGACGATCGAATTCATGTATGCCAACGAGAAACTCGTCTATATCCGGCCTGTCCACAGTCCCGACGTGCCGGAACCGATTGACGATATTCCAGCTTTCGCCCGATCCTTGAATGTGGTCCATGTGCCGGCGTTTTCGGGCCTCGGCACCCAGGAACCGCGGCACGCCATGGGTATCCAGAACAAGCTCATCGGCGAAGGCAGACCGGGCGAGATCGTCAGAAACCTCTTGCTCGAAATCTGGGAGCATTCTGGTTCCAAGGCCAGTCAGGAGCCGTGGAAGGATCTTAAGGCGGACATCGAACGGCTTTTTCAGTGTGACCTGCTGCCTCCTGAGTTCTCGGATGCGAAGCCGTATGTCATTTGCGAATATCGTCCAAAACCGAATCCGGCCGATCGGATCGCTCGGCCGCCGAAACTGGATATTGCAAATGCAGGCAGCGGCTTTCACCAGGTGCTCCTGCTCCTTTCGTTTTTTCATGCGCGAGCGGCATCCATATTGCTGTTGGATGAGCCTGATGCGCACCTCCACTTTATTCTGCAGCGGGAGATCTTCGATCATCTCCGGAGCGTAGCCCAGCGCCGGAATTGCAAGTTGATTGTTGCCACGCATGCCGAGGTGCTGCTGGAAGGCACCGAACCGGAGCAAATCATCTCATTCATCGGTCAACAACCACGGCGGGTTGTTCGTCCGGAAGAAAAGCAACGCTTGCAAGACGCGTTACGCAGGCTGAGCGCGCTCGATCTCTTGCAGGCCGATCACGTCCAAGCCGTGCTCTACGTCGAGGACGAGTCTGATTACAAGATTCTGCGCGAATGGGCCAACGTTCTTCAGCATCCGGCGCAAAAGTTCTTGCAGTTCCCTTATGTATTTCCCTTGCAGGGCAAGGGAAACCTCGATGACGCGAAACGCCATTTTCAATGCTTGAGGCTGGCTAAGCCGAACATCAAGGGGCTGTGCATTCTGGATCGAGATGCCGGCCCCGCCGCTATGCCGGGTGCTATGCCGGCCGGCCTGGTTTTGCGACAGTGGGGGCGATATGAAATCGAGAACTATCTCTTGATCCCCACCGTTCTCAAGCGATTCGTGGGGCGCGATAGCGCTGGCCCGATTCTCGAGGAGACCGTCGTCGAGGCGGAATTCGCTGCAAACTTTCCTGGGGGGATCGACTTTCTTAAGGACCTGCCCGCGCTGCGGGACCTGAAGGCGAGTGACTTTATCGTGTCTCTCCTCAACAAGACTTCCGCGGCCCTGCCCAAGCGGGACCTCTACATGTTGGCGGAAAGGATGCAGCCCGAAGAGATCCATCCCGAGGTAAGTACAATGCTTGATGCCATCGCCGATATTCTGCCGGGAAGCGTGCCCAACGTCGAGGCAAACATCGCTCCGCTCGACACCAACGGCGTGGAAGGCGAAGCGGAACAGGTCGAAGACGAGCAGTAAAGCACGAACTCACACCCGTTTTCTCCGGAACCTATCCCGTAGGGCGGCCGACAGACCAAGGCTGCCTCATTTTCGTCATCGCCGAGGAGCTGGACCGCCTGCATAACAACCGGCTGAACCCGCGCGAATAGACGGGCGAGGAAGTGCTCCAATTTCCAGGCTCGGCCGACGGCCCGTGGTCCCGCTACGTCCACGACCCCGACCGCCGCGGCATCGGTACGGTGCGCTACCCGCGGCTCGCGGCGAAGGACGCGGAGTGCGCCAAGTTGCTCGCCAAGCGGACGCTGGCGAACCCCGCGCGTGTCACTTCTTCTCCTTCAACAACTTCTCAATCCGCGGCACATCGTATTTCGCGTCGCGGATGGTGAACTCGCCGACCACTTTGCCCTCGGGATCGATGAGCACCGTGGTCGGGAAACTCCCAATCCCGTACTGTGCGACCGCGCCGCCGCGTGCGTTCGCACCATCTTCCCCTTCGCGCTTGCCGGAAACGAGTGCGACGGGGAAGGGCAGGTCTTTGCCGTTCCAGATCTTCTTCTTGTGCCCGGCGATCTTGGGTTCGAGCTTGGCGGCCGTGTCCACCTCGCCGTCCAGGTCAACGTGGACGCCGATGATCGCCAAGCCCTTGTCGGCGAACTTCTCGTGGAGTTCGATCAGGGCGGGCATGGCGTTTACGCACGGGACGCACCAGTAACCCCAGAAGTCGACCAAGACGTACCTGCCTTTCAGGTCGGCGAACTTTACGGGCGCGCCGTGCCAGGCGACGACGCCTGTTAGCTCCGGCGCCGGCTTGCCACGCAGGAGCGCAAGCGGCGACGCGATCATGCGCAGCGGGTCTGCGCGGAACTCTGCTTTTCCCGCCGGCACGGTCAACGGCATGAAGGTGTCCCTCAACTCCTTGGTGTATGCGTCGACGGTGTAAGCGCCGGGCGGAGCGATGAACTCGAAACGGCCGTGTTTCGACGCGAAATAGGCCACTTCTCGGCCATCCACAATCAGTTTTACGTTGAGCGAGCCCATCGCAAATCCGGCTGCGTACAGCTCCTCGCAGAACACATCGCCGCTCACCCGACATTCCGGTTGAAGTGCAACCGTGAATTTTCCACGAAGCAAATTGGCCGGTGAAAGAGTGGCGAACGCCATTTGTTTGCGCTCCGGATCGCGGACGACCAGCATGCACCAACCGGAGCCCAACTTGCCATACGGCAACTTCAGCGTTCCGTCCGCCGTTGTCTTGAGCGCCTGATAGAACTTCCACTCCGGTTTCGCGCCGTCCGGGCCGGGCCAGTCTGCAAACATGATTATGGAAGTCGTCACCATCACGCCGGCGGCCGGCTTGCCGTCGGGTCCCGTCGTTTTCAACGTGATTTCTTTCGGGAACTCGCGGAAGCCCGCCGGCGCCTTGCTGAACGTAAGGCGAACCACGCGGTCGCCCTTGGCATCGAAGCCGCGCGGGCGTTTCGCGCGGCTTTCCAGATCGAAACAGATCGTCAAGCGGTCGCTTTCCAGCTTGAAAATGCCTGGAATCGTACACGCCTCGAAGTCGTTCTCGGGCTGCGCGCCGATTTCGCTGAGCTTGAACCCTTCGAAATGCATGTCAATCGTTTTCGGGCTCGCCGCCGGGTCGAGCGTGAATCGGCCTTTCAGGTCCTTCGGATGGCCGAAGAACTTCGACAGAGCAAACGCGCCGCCGGCGACGGTGAGCTTCGACTCCCAGACGCGCGAGAGTTGGCTCTTCCCCCCGTATGTCGCGGCGTCAAAAATCCAGACGCCGGCGAATCGTTCGACGCCCGCGTGCGCCGTCTCCACGCCTGTACGTGGTCCGTCGCCAGCCTGAGCCGCGCAGACGGTGATCGTTGCGAGTACGACCGCGACCAGCAGCTTCAATAATGTGCGCATGGACCATCCCCCCGTCGGCAGTGAGAACTGCGATTGCCGGCGCGCCCATTAGAATCGAAGGCGGCTGGATTGCATAGGAAGTATTTCGACCTCAACGCGCGCGAATCGCCTCAACCTGCCCCTGGCGCGCGTAGTCGATGGCCTCGCCGAGGATGCGGGCCGATTCTTGCGGGGCGTGGAAGCCCATGGAGTTTTCGGCGTTGACAAAGTCGATGCGCCATTGGGCCCGGCGCTGAAGTTGACGGGCTGGCGTGAGCTTCTCGGACGGGATGCCGCTCTTCTGGGCCGATCCGACCGCGTCGTAGAGCTGGATCAGGGCGTCCTCGGCACGATTCATGAGGGCTTTGTTGCGCGCCTGGATGGCGGACACGCGCGACTTGATTTCTTCTTCGGGATAGCGGTGGCACGTCTGGCAGGCGCGGGCGACGTTTTGCATTGGGCTGCGGACGTGGTGATCGCTGACCTTGACTGCCCCTTGCCGCATGTACGGCATGTGGCAGTCGGCGCAGGCGACGCCGCTGCGAGCATGAATGCCCTGGTTCCAAAGCTCGAACTCGGGATGTTGCGCTTTGAGCACCGGCGCGCCGGTCTCTTGATGGACCCAGTCTTTGAAGCCAATCTCGTCGTAATAGCTTTCGATCTGCTCGACTTTCAAGCCCTTGTGCCACGGATACGTCACCGTCTTGCCCTCTGGTTTGAAGTAGTACTCGACATGGCACTGCCCGCAGACGAAACTGCGCATCTCTTGGCGTGAGGCGAGGGCGTTGACGTCGTATTCCTGCTTGCGATCCCCCTTGCGCCAGCGTTCGATGCTGGGCAGGTGCGGCAACGGGTCTTCGCTCTTGGCAAGCTCCTTGACGCCGTTGAGGAATCCGGGACGCGTCACGCGGAGCTGCATCGACTGCGGATCGTGACAGTCGATGCAACCGACCGGATGGCCGACGAGTTTGCGCGCGTCGGTCAGGGGCATGGCGCAGACTTTCTCGAAGCCCTTCATCACGTCGCCGCCGCCTTGCTCGCGGTACGCGGGAATGATGGATGAATGGCAGTGCAGGCAGGCGCCCGGTTGCTTGAATTTTCGGACGCGTTCGGTTTGGTCCTGATCTTCCAACATGTGCGCGTGGCCACGGCGTTCGCGGTAGTCCACGCTGAAGGCGTAACCGGCGAAGATACGTTTCAAACGCGGATCGGCCTCGAGATGCGACGGGGGCAGCGCTTCGCTGCCGGCCCGCGGCGCCCAGGAGTCCTCCGCCGTCAGCAGATAGCTGTCATACTGCCGGGGAAAGTTGCGGCCCCAGACGGCGGGGTCGAGCGTGTTCTCATCAAGCTCGACCAGCTTGAGGTAGTGCTCTTGCGCTTCGTGTTTGCGCTCGTTGATGTTCATGAGCAGTGCGACGAGCAGGAACGTGGCGACCGCCGACACGGCGATCAGCGCGAGATAAACCAGCCTTGTCCGTCGCGGTTTGCTTGCCGTGTCCATGTATGAATCCCGTCGCTACTTCAGCGCGTTGGACCGTGCCCGACGGCCCCGTGGCAGCGGACGCAGCCGAACGAGCCGGCCGCGTCGTCGCCGTGACTGACGATTTCATCCACGAGCGCGGCGTGACAGTGAATGCAGTTCTGCTCCAAGACGCGCGCGTTTTTCGGCCGAATGCGAATCGGCTCGTGGAAGTCTTGCAGCGTGAACCCTTTCGAGTGCCAAAAGCCGTTTTCGGCCTTGGTCAGGTACTTGGGAATAAACTCGTGCGGCGTGTGGCAGTCGTTGCAGGCGGCGACCGCGTGATGACTCGCCTTCTGCCAGCCGTCGTACACTTCGCGCATCACGTGGCAGTTCACGCACGCCTTCGGGTCGTTGCTGAAATACGAGCCGCCTTCGGCGTAGTAGAACGTGTAGCCGCCCAAGCCAAGGACTGCGCCGGCGACCGTACACAGCGACATGCCGCCCACACCAACGCCGAGATAGCCGAGCCGTCGCACCATCGAGCGCCTTCTCCGGTTTCCAGACATCATAGGACAAAAGTGTCGCGCGCGCCGCCCGGGGATCGTCGTAAATCGCACAGGCCGGCGTGTTTCTCCTTGACGCGTCCCGAGCCGCACGCCGATAATCGCCAACCGGATTACATTCAATTACCCGTTCGTCCCGCGGCCTACGTCGTTGTTGGGGGTGACACGTCGCGAGCCCTTCCCACGCTGCGCCATGACCGACGCCGAAAATGAAATCGAAGTCCCCGATTCCTTTCTCACGCGGCTGCGGCGGATCGATGCCGGCAGCGTGTTCGCGCTGCTGGTCGGCAGTGCCGCGATTCTGATCGCCTCTTTGCCCAGCGTCGCCTTCTTGAGCAAGCCGCTGAGTGTTACGGCACTTTTGATCGCGCTCGCGGGAAGCATGGCCCCGGCACTCTGGCGACGCACCGCGCTCGTGTGGCCCGTCGTCGTGTCGCTTTTGAGCCTCGGTGCGCTCCTGTTCGCGGGGAGTTGGCCGGAAGGCCGGCCGCCGCCCGCGCCGCCGCTGGTCGCCATTCCGCTTAAAGAGAAAGGGATGGTGGCGCACCAGCCGATCGACGCGAGCGAATGGATCAACGCCGCGGAATTCGCCGTGAAGGCCTACGACCTGCGCGTTCAGCTTGTCAGCGTGCGGCTGGGGACGGTGGAGTTCGAACCGCAAGGAAAGAAGAGTTTCTCGTCCGAGAAGTATCTGGTGGTCCAAGTGCGCGTCGGTTATGACGGGGCTGCTTTTCAGCCAATCCCGTACGAGCCGTGGATCGATCTGGCCGACGCCCCAAGCAAGGTTGCGCCGACTTTGACCGATAGTGCAAACAAGAGCTACGCGCAGAAGACGTTTTCCAGCAAGCAGCAGGTCGTCGGTCGCGGAGGACGAAGTTATCTGACTCCCGGACGACAAGTCAATGAAGTGCTCGTTTACCCGCTGCCGATGGGTAGGGTAGAGTATCTCCGTCTGGAATTGCCCGCCGCCGCGTTCGGGCGCAAAGGTACAATCCGATTTCAGATTCCGTGGACTTTCGTCACAAGCTCCTAGCAACGCCCGTTGCGAAGCCGAGGTGCCTCGTGAAAGGCCGCACAACGACCGCCGCTCAAGAACGCCGCGGCTTCACGCTTGTGGAGCTGCTGGTCGTCATCGCGATCATCGCGGTGCTGGTGGGGCTGTTGCTGCCGGCGGTGCAGAAAGCACGCGAGGCCGGTGCGCGCGTGAGCTGTGCGAACAACCTCAAGCAAATCGGCCTCGCCCTGCACATGTACCATCAGGACAAGAAGACGCTGCCGAATAGCCGGCTCAGCGACCTGCACGCGACCTGGGCCGTCCTCATCATGCCGTATCTGGAGCAGGACAATCTCTACAAGCAATGGAACTTGCCGCTGACGTACTACGATCAGAGCGACGTCGCGCGGAAGACGCCGGTGCCGGTCTATTTCTGTCCGTCGCGGCGCGGGCCGAACGGGCCGCCGCCGTTCAGCATCGCCGGCGATCAAAACGATGATTTCGGCCCACTCGGTCCGCACACTCCCGGCGCTCTTGGCGACTACGCCGCGTGTACCGGCACCGACAACTGCGACGGCGCCGATTGCTTCGGCGCGGTCAACGGCGCGTTTCGCGTCGGCTTCGATCAATTCGGGCGGCTGGTCGGCGCCGTCGCGTTCAAGGAGATCACCGACGGCCTCAGCAACACCATCCTGCTCGGCGAAAAGCACGTCCCGATTCGGAACTTCGGCAAGGGCGGTTTCGACTGTTCGTTTTACAACGGCGACTACTGGATTTGCTCGTCGCGCTCCGGCGGGCCCAACTACCGGATTGCCCAGTCGCCGAACGATCAAAGCGTCGGCTTCGGCAGCTATCACACGGGGATTTGCCAGTTCGTGTTCGGCGACGCCAGCGTGCGGCCGTTGCCGATCAGCATCGACCCGCGCGTGCTGGCTCTGCTGTGCAATATCGCGGATGGGCAGCCGGTCACGGACTATTGATCGCGTGCCGCCGGCTCGACTTCAAGAGAGACGTGCGGTCGCCTAATTGGCTCGGATTGCCGCGAAATTCGTGGCCGCTTATTTCCTCTTTGCGCGGAAGAGCGCTTCCCATGCGTTTGCCGTAACATGCTATGCATAGAGCATTTGCGCCAGAACACGCCTAGCGCAGAAAACAGGCACATGGACACGATGGCAATTCTATCTCATGTCCGTTATTGTGGCGCAAAAGTGGCCGTCTTATGCGGTCGGTTGTGTGCTTTCGCGCACCGGCAGCAGCGAGGCGAACGTGGCTTTCGCCATGTTTAGCCTCATTTATGTTGTCAACTAAATTAAGTCACCAAGCTAAATTTAGTCGGGTGTCTGGCTAACTGTCAATTCCGGCTTCAACGGCTTCCGGCCCCTCTCACTTCACTGTGGTGGCGTGTTCTCCCGACCTCGCCACCCCCCCCACGCGCGCCGAAGGACTCGGATTCGTCGCTCGCGGAAGAGGAGACCTTCGGTCAACGGCGTGGCACGGTCAGGAGACCGTGCCACAGCGGAACGACCGTGCCAGAGCGGAAGCGGAACGGATCGACGGAGTCGCGTCGCGAGATGAGGCGGGTAGAAAAAATGAAAAATCTCAAAATGTTGTTGACATCACTTCGGGCAGTGTTACGGTGCCGGGTCAGAGTTTGCCGATAACGTCCGTCGGCGAATGACGAGTGCCCGAACGACTGGCGACTGCCAATGGCGGCAGCTGAATAGGCTGACGCTATTCAGCCATTCAGTCATTCAGTCATTCAGCCATTCAGCCATTCAGCCATTCAGCCATTCAGCCATTCAGCCATTCAGCCTTAGCCACGCGGTACAAGCGCGGCTAAGGTTGGATTGGGGAAAAGCGTGCAAAACGCTCCTCATTCCCTTCGTCGCATAGGGCGAGGCGCGATCGCAATTGCGTTCATATTCGGACACGTGTCGCATAACCTTGCTCAAAAGGAGAGCACTGCGATGGCGAATAGCAAACACACGAGGTTAGCATGCGAGGAATTGGAACGTCGATTCGTGCCCGGGACGATCCCGAACGCTGGCTTGCTTGGGACGGCCGGCCCTGGTTTGGGCTCGGCCAGCATCGTGGCGAGTTTCACAACGGCACCCAACAACGACAATACCACAGGCTGGGACAAGAAGACTTTTTTTAGCCACGACGTCACATTCGCTCACAAGGGCTACATTGACATCGCTTATCACGTGGACACGTCAGACGGCACCACAGAATACAACTTCGAATACCACGTCACTAACGCATCGGGCGAGACCTGGCAGAGCATTAACTTCATGCTATTGTTCGGCCTTGGCCCGAACGCCGAAGATCCGTTGGCAGGGTGTCAACTCGACATGGATTGGCCCGATAAAGACCCGACGCCTTTCAGCGCGGGCCCGCTTTCGCTAATACAACATGATCCATATGTAATCGTGTACGGCGGAAGCCCAGGGCTATTGCCGGGAGCCCAGGGAACGTTCTTTTTCAGCATTGACGTACCTGACTATGACCCGGTAACCATGCCACCTGACGTTCAGCATGATTACGGCTACGAATTCACCGTGCGACTCGCCCCGATTGTTGCGGTTCCTCTACCGCCCCCCGGTGGTGCTGCGGCAGCCGTCAGCCTTCTAATGAGTCTTTCGAGCACTAGATCGCTTTTGGGCGGACGAAGTGCCGGCGACGCGTTCGCAGATCCGCTATTTGCGGACGCCGGCAACGTCCGTGACGCCAAACACGACGCTTTGGTCGGCGGCGTGGAGTTTACACTTCCGGGGCGTACACGTTGGACGGAGTCATACGCCAATTCAGATCACGGGTCCATGAATGTTGCACTTGGCAGCGCGGACGTGGAGGAAACTGATTTGACGTGGAGGTTGATCGGCAAGCAACTCGCTTCTCCTTCAGAAATAACAAAATGGAGCGTACCCGTACGTAAACGGTGACCACGGTTAGCTTCGCAGGCCATAGCTTGAGTACAATGATGGAGAATGGGTGGGTGAAGGTGGCACTACTCGGTTTTTCAGTTAGGGAAAGCAATGCGACAGATTTCGTTTATTTGGCTCACGAATCGGCGCGTGAAAAGCGTGGGGGTGCCACGGCTTCTCCATCTTGCGTTTTGTGTGGCAATAGGTCTTAGCCCCAGTCAGATTGGTCGCGCGGCTGATCGGCCGTCTTCCACGGAGGGCGGCGCTATCGTTCCAACAGGTGCCTTGGGTCGTTTAGCGCCTGGTGGGAATGATCATAAAGGGGGTGCCGCTGTTCTCGCTTTGCAGTACGCGCGGAATGGTCGCTGGTTGGTGTGGCGTCACGCGGAAGGGACGATTCGTGTCTGGGACCTTGAGAAAAAAAAGGAAAGCTATCATCTGGAGCGTTTGCCCGGCAGCGGCGCCAAGTCGTTTGCGTTGTCAGCAGACGACGCTTGGTTGGCGGTAGGTTGTAGTGAAGATGGTGGAAAATCGGGCAATGTGCGGGTCATTGAAGCCGCTTCGGGACGCGAGTCGGGGCGTCTTCCCTACCGCGCCGTTGTCCCTGGCTTCGGGATTGTCGGAACGCTGGCGTTCTCGCCGGACGGCCGTCTACTGGCCGCTGCCTGCCATGACGGGCGCGTCCGGCTTTGGAGCTGGAATAACCGGCAGGAACTTCCTTCCATCCAATGTGCGATCAGCACTTCCGAACTCGCGTTCTCGCCCGACAGTAAATTCTTGGCCACGGGGAATAGCCGTCCGCGCGTAACGGTTTGGGATGCAGGGAACGGAAAGGCTATTTGCGAACTTGGCGAAGCGGCGCTCCTGGGCGTTTACGACTTGGCGTTCGCGCCAGACGGCCGTTGCCTGGCGACCGGCGTCCAGGGCGGCGGCGCGCAGCTCTGGGACTTGTCGAGCCGCCAGCGCGTTCGAGAACTGAAAGCATCCGCCGTTCCAGTCCGTTCTCTCGCCTTTTCCCGTGGAGGCCACATGCTGGCCACGCGCGGGGACGATGGGACGATTTCTATCTGGGAGGTTCGAACCGGAAAGCAACGCCTCGCCTTCAACACTCAACGTAGCTATGGCGCGCTCGCTTTTTCTCATGACGGCTCCGTGTTGGCAAGCGGAGAGACGGACGGTTCCGTCGTATTGTGGGATGCACGCCCGCTACCTGGCAACGGGGGACACGTGCCGGAGCATTCTGATGACACACGGGAGACGGCTTGGCGTGCGCTCTCTTCACGCGAGGCCGCATCCAGCTACCGCGCCATGTGCTTTCTGCTTGCCGACCGGCCGCGTCTTTGTGCCTTCTTGCGGGAACAATTCACGGGACAGCATTTCGAATGCGATCCCGGGACCGTCCGCCGCTGGGTCACCCAATTGGACGCCGATCGCTTCGAAGATCGTGAAGCGGCGAGCGCCGCGCTTCGTCAATGGTCCTTTCTCGTGCCAGCGGAGGTGCGCACGGCTGCGGGCAAAGCGCGTTCGACAGAGTCGCGCGCCCGGCTTAACAACATCATCGCGGGTTGGGACGAGCCGAGCAACCAACCTGAATGGTTGCGTTGGTTACGTTGCCTTGAACTGCTTGAGTCGGATGGCTCAGAGGAAGCGCAAAAACTGCTCGCCCAGTTGGTCGAACGCTTCCCTGAATCACTTCTTGCCGAGGCAGCGAAAGGTTGTCTCGGGCGCCTTCAACATCGGCGCTAGACGGAGGGTAGTGCGCTTTACGATTACTTTACGGCAGAAACACTCACGCGTTCAATAAACGCGGCGTTCGAGCGACAATTTCGTAACGGCTTGGCACCAGCTACGGCATTAGCGCTTCTCAGTGGACGGCAACTCGACGAGCGCCGTCAGCAACGCCTGCCGCCACGTTTTCGCCTCGCGATCATACGCGCCAAACCCGGCGCCGAACTCCCAGTAGGCCCAGCTCATGCCATGTTTTCCCGCCTCCTGCACCATCGCCTGCGTCCAGCGGGCGCGGGAATCCATGTCGGCGAAGTGATAGCTGCCGAACTCGCCGAGGTAGAGCGGGCGATGGTGTTTCTTGCCCCACTCGGCCGCCTTGTCGAACTCCTTGTGCAACGTTTCTTCATCCTTCGGCGACGCGGGCCACTTGCGGCCGAGCCATTTCTTGCTGTCCTTCATGAACTCGGCGCCCTGATGGGTGAACTCCATCGGCGAATAATCGTGAAACGTGACGATAAGCCGGCAATCGCGTTCCGGGAGCGTGAGATTGTCGAAGTGATGGAGGTTGTTCCAACTCGCGGGGCCGACGATGACGATGCGTTCCGGGTTGCTCTCACGGATCGCGGCGAGGAGCGGCGGAATCATGGCGGACCATTTCTCGTCGTTCAGCGCGCCTTGCGGTTCGTTGAGCAGCTCGAAGAAAAGCCGGTCGGGGCGATCCTTGTAACGCCGCGCGATTTGCCGCCAAAGCGCCTCCAAGCGCGGCTGGTGCTTCGCCGGTTCACGGAAAATGCCGTCGTAGTGATGCACGTTGATGACAACCGCCAGACCGCGCGACAGGCCTTGATCGATGGCCCAGTCGATGCGCTCAAAGAATTTCGGGTCGATTTCATATGGCGGGTCGTTCTTGGCGTGGGCCGCCCAGTTGATCGGAATGCGCACCGAGTTGAAGCCGGCGTCTTTGATTTTCTGGAAGAAATCGGCTTCGAGCTTCATGCCCCAAGCGCCTTCGTTTGGGGCTTCCAGGCAGTTGCCGAAGTTGATGCCGCGGCCGAGGAGGCGGTTGTAGTACGCGGCGTCTTTGTCGGGCTCGGCGGCGGCGCCGAGCAGCGTGGCGAGAGGGAAAACGACGGCAAAGAGTGCGAAGTGTTTCACAATTAACGCCCCGTGAGCCCAAACGCCCGCACCGGAAACGTGCCCATGCCCCTGACCTTAACCGGCACGGCAAAGAAGCGAAAGCCGGCGTCAGGAAGTCGATCCAGCCCGCACAGGTGTTCGACAATCGGAATCCCGGCGCCGAGCAACGTCGTATGAACTGGCCGGCTCAAGTCGGCCGTGTCATCGATGTTCAAAGAATCAATGCCGACCAAGACCGCGCCCGCGGCGGTCAGCCATTCCGCGGCATCGTTCGTCAAGAAAGGGTGCCCTTCAAAATACTGATCGGTTCGCCAATGTGCGTCCCAACCGGTTTGCACGAGTACGGCCTTGCCGCGAACATCGAGTCGCTCGAAGGCAGCCCGCGTGACGGTGCGACCTTCGGCACGCACGACGATCGCGTCGAGATCGGCCAATTGCTCCAATTGCAAACCCGCGATGTCGGTCCCGTCGGCGAACCGATGAAACGGTGCATCCAAATACGTTCCGGTGTTCGCGACCATGTCGATGCGGCCGATGTGGAACTCGGTCCCCGGCGCGTAAAGCTGCTTCGACGCCTCCCGGCTCAGATAATCGCATACGAGCGGCGCCGGTAAGCCCTTGTAAGTAATCATGCCGCTCTCGACGGTGTGGCTCACGTCGATCAACTTCGTGGCCGCGTTCACACTTGATTTCCTTTCCCGCGCTTGAAGCCGCCCGGCGGCGCTGTCATTATCTACGGCAACGATCGCCCTTCGTGAAGGAGACCACCGTCATGAACCGACGTGAATTCATCGCCACCTCCGCGGCCATTCTATCGGGAGCGGCGACCGCTCGCCGTGCGAATGCCGGTCCCGGCTTCGCTTCGCCGGCGGAAGCCATCAAGGCGCCGCGCGAAACGCTGCTCTACGTCAGCGCGCTCTACGGCGGCACAAATGTCAAGAAGCCGGACTATCTCGCCACGGTCGATGTTGATCCGCAGTCGCCGACGTACTGCAAGGTCATCCACCGCGTTTCGATGCCGACGCTTGACGACGAATTGCACCATTTCGGCTGGAACACGTGCAGCTCGTGCCACGCCGAGAAGGGGAAGGAACGCCGGTACCTCATTCTCCCTGGTCTGAAGTCGAGCAACATCCATATTGTTGACACGGCCGACCCGAAAGCGCCGAGGCTGCACAAGACCATCGACGGCGAGGTGGTGAAGAAGCGCGCCAACCTGTCAGCGGGGCACACGGTTCATTGCCTTGCCGACGGCACAATCATGATTTCCATGTTGGGCGACGCGGCCGGCAACGGCCCCGGCGGCTTTCTGCTGCTCGATCCGAACTTCGACGTGATCGGCCGCTGGGAAAAAGACGCCGGCGGGATGAAATTCAACTACGACTTCTGGTACCAGCCGCGGCACAACGTCATGGTCTCCAGCGAGTGGGCCGCGCCGAAAACCTACGGCGGCGGCTTCGATCCGAAAGACGTGGAAGCCGGCAAGTACGGCTCGCGGCTGCACTTTTGGGACTGGAAGAATCGCACCGTCGCTCAGACGATCGACCTCGGCGGCGACGGCAAGATCCCGCTCGAAGTCCGCTTCGCCCACAACCCCGACAGCCCGCACGGCTTCGTCGGCGCCGCCCTCAGCAGCACCGTATGGTATTGGAATAAAAAAGGCGACGCCTGGAAAGCCGACCAGGTCCTCGCCATCCCGCCGATCAAGGTCGAAGGCGTCCCGTTCGACGTACCCGCCCTCATCACTGACTCTATCCTCTCGATGGACGACCGCTCTTACTACTTCTCCAACTGGCTGCACGGCGACGTCCGCCAATACGACGTGTCCGACCCCGCGAAGCCGAAACTCGCCGGCCAGGTCTGGATCGGGGGTATGAAAGGCAACGGCCCGACCGTCAAAGGCACGAAACTCCGAGGCGGCCCGCAGATGCTGCAAATGAGCCTCGACGGCAAACGCCTTTACGTGACCAACTCGCTTCTGAGCACCTGGGACAACCAGTTTTACCCCGACATGGGCAAAGCCGGCTCGCACCTGTTGCAAATCGACTGCGACACGGAAAAGGGCGGCATGAAGCTGAACGAATCGTTCCTCGTCGATTTCGGCAAGGAGCCGGACGGGCCGGCCAGGGCGCATGAGATGCGATATCCGGGTGGGGATTGTACGTCGGATATATTTACGTAGTATTGTCGGGCGCAGAATCGAGAGAACACTCGGCGATTAAGAGAGACCATCTACCTTGTCGAGAACTTGCTTCAATTGCAGGTCCGGAGCGCGGCCGAGAACGCATATCACGCGATCACGCGGGATCGGCACCAGCCAGTCGCATTTGGCGGCACACCGATTTTTTCAGACCGGTGCGCGGATGACCGCGGGGACCTGTCTGAAATGGCAACAGTACAAATTCATTGCTCAACGGTTTCGGTAATTGGCCGGTGATTGCGACACCAAAGCAAGGCAGTCCGGCCTCAATGTCCGGCGTGGGCGTGACGATGACGACGGGCCGCACTTTCGGATTACGATGCTGTGGATCCAGCACTTCGGTCGCGACGATATGACCTCGTTCGAGTCGTTGCACGGATTGTGCCTCGGGCGATCAAAAGAGACCTTCCATGTCCTCGTCGTACCATGACTGCGGCGGCTTGTGTTTCGCGGCTAACTTCTTTAGCTTTGCAGTGGACGGACCGCTCGCCTTCGGACGAGGCTTCTTGCTCTTAAGGGGACGCACGGCGACAAGCGTGCCTTCGGCCAACATCGAAGGATCGTCCAAGACGATCTTCCCTTTGTGTACTCGACCGCGATAGACCATGGCGTGCTCCTTGCGGTAAATTATAACGCACGATGAAGTATTTCACGCCAGAACTATTGGCGCGGTTCCGTTCGCCCGATGACCACGTATCGGACAAAGCGCACGATGACTGGGACCGGGCCATCGACCGGTATCAACGCCGGCTCAAGAAGATTTCTCGGCGCCTGCCAACGTCCGTCAAACGGTTTCGTCGCCAGCTTTGCCTTCATGATGCGCACATCATCACGCTCGCGCAACGGGGAAAACAGTTCTTCATCGTCGCGGAGCTGGAACCGCCATCACGCACCATTGTGTTTTTGACCGTCGAACTAATTGCCAAACCGAAGATCAATCATGCGCCCTCGCTGGAGCCGCACGCATTGGATTACGTGACCTGGATGTACGAGGAGTTCGGCCTCGGCCGCAAGAAGGGCTGCACGCTCGAGATCATGTTAAGCGATGGCAGCCTCATGAAGCTTCAATTTGATGCGTTCCGCTTCTCGACCGGACAGCAGATTCTTCCGGAACTGAATGGGCGCGGGGTCAAACGACAGACGGTCGTCGCGTAACCCGCCGAAAGGCCGGCGCGGGCGCATGAGATGCGGCATCCGGGGGTGTTTGTACGTCGGATGTATTTACGTAGCGGCGCGAATGAGGACGGCGTTGCATGGGGTTGCATATTATGTAATGATGCCCGGAGAGCCGCTAATGACGGCGGGCACAGCATGGCGCGCGAAATCAAGGTCGGTGTGCAACGCGGCGGCGGGCCGCCTCCGGGTTATCGCTGGAACGTCCACATTCTGGATGTCGCCCACACCGAAGCAATCAAGTTTCTCAATGAAGATCAGTACCGGCACATCGCCATGCAGGTGAAGGAGCTGGCACGAGAGACCGATCCGACTCATAGCGTAACGGCCTCGGTCGACGCAGTCGAAGACTTCCACGAGCTGCGCGACAAAGGCGGCGTGCTCGGTGGGATAAATGTCCGCGTCTTCTTCTATCTGGACAAAACTGGGTCCGCCATCGTCGTTCTCGGCGCGATCAAGAAGCAGAACGATGGACCGACGCCGCTAGGTGATAAGAAACGCATGTCGCGGCGAATGCGAAGATACGTGACGGGCGAATACGGAACGGCCTAGCGACTCAGATCCACTGGCTCGTGGTTTCCCGAAGAAGTGGAGGTCTGGAAATGGCTACGAAGGAAATGAACCGACCGACGCTTCCCGGCCGGACGAACGTACGGATGCATGAAGCCGTGACGCTGGCGCTGGGCCTTTTGATCGAGCGGATTCAGAGCCTGTCTGATGAGGACCGCGAAGACCTGTCTGGCTTGATGAAAGAGCTTCCTAGGGCCGAAAGCGATGAAGACTTGAACGCCCTTGTCGTTGCGATGCGTGAGATTCTGGCGCAGGAGCCGGTTCGCGTTCTTCCCTTCGACCTCTCGGATGTACGGCCGGGCCCCGGCTTAAAGAAGTGGATGGACCAGGTCGGCGGCAAGATCAAGGCGTGTCGCAAGAAGGCGCGCTTATCTCAGGAGGAGCTTGCCGCCAAAACCGGCTTGCCGCAGAGTCACATTAGCCGTCTCGAAAACGGGCAGCACAGCCCGTCGCACGCAACGCTACAGAAGCTCGCGAAGGCCCTGCGCATACGCGTTGAGGACCTCGATGCTTTGGCGTGAAGGGAAAAGGACGGGCCGGCGCGGGCGCATGAGATGCGGTATCCGGGTGGGGATTGTACGTCGGAAATATTTACGTGAGTATTGTCCGAACAGTTGTGAGTACGCCCGTTTACGAAGGAATTCCCCGTGGCACTAGAATGTGCATATTACCCGTTTTGCACAAAGGAGGCACCGCTTTCCAGAGAACACGTGATGTCTCGCACGATTTACAAACGCGTGAAGAAGAAGTTGGTTGGCCCTCTCCAAAGAGCCGACAAAATGGTGAGCGGAGAACTTAAAATAAGAGACGTGTGCAAGGCGTGTAACAACGGACCTCTCTCAGATCTGGACGCGTACGCCGGCAAACTCTTTGACTATTATTTTGGCAACGTTGTGCGGGCGAAAGAGTCCATCAGTTTTTGCTTCGACTTCGGGCTCTTAAGCCGTTGGCTCTTGAAAGTTTCGTTCAATTCTGCCCGGGTAAACAGCGAAACGGATGCTCACATACTTAGCGCCTATCGGCCGTATATTCTGACTGGCGCGGCGACCCCAAGGAAACTTGCCCTGTTTCTTCAGCTCGTTGTTCCCCACAAACTCACCTCGCGGGAAAAGGCACTAATTCCGATCGACGAACTGAAAACTATACCACGAAACGCTCGGGACGAGGCAGAGATTACGCCTTGCCCCATCCGGGTTGGTGTTGCGCTTTCAAAGAATCCGCGGTTCAACGGGTTGCTTTGCCGCACGGTTTCGATATTCTCCTATACCTTTTACATCCTTGTCCCGAAATCGGACGGATTGCTTCAGAAGACGTGGAAGACGGCTCTCGTTGAATTCCAGAGAGTCGTTGACGGAGCACACAGGCTGTTGGGCGCACGTCCGCCGGTTCGCATTCGCGCATCGAGGACCGACTTTTTTCAATCGTTCGGATACACTTTCCACCATTACGCGTCAGTCTATCGAAAGTGGCTCGAAGAGCTCGACGCTCAAGCCGAGGGGTGATTACCGCGTCGTTCTCCTCGGCCACGAGACCGGCGAAGAAGAACGCGAATGGGGAGCGTGGCGGATTTTTTGGAGGAGATGTTGACGGCGGGGGAGGAGTGAGGAGGGATTCCATCCCATCGAACGGGTTCACGTGTCTGTGGCCCTGCGTGAACTCAAATACGCACCCAACGTGACGGGTTTCCCGCTCAACTCGCCGCGAGCGACGAGCTCTTCAAAGGTCGGATGGTCTTTGAATGTAGCCTGAACCGCCTTATGCCGCGCACGGTCTTCCGGCGTCCAATCGATCTTCTTTTGCACACGCTTTACTGCCATGATTCAAGTCACTCAAATCGCACAACAAGGCTTTTGCCCAATGCTTCCGAATACCGCTCCAAGGTGACGACGGTCGGATTCGCTTCGGCTTCGTTTTCCAGGCGTGAAAGGGCAGCGCGGCCGATGCCGGCGCGCTTTTCAATTTCCGCCAGGCTTAGTCCCTGCGCTTGACGCTCCGCCTTCAACAACTGAAAGGCTTGACGCAAGGCCACGGCGGCCCGACGGCGGGCAGCCTTGATGCGGCGACCGACGGCAAGGATTTCATCCTTCTCGCCCTCAGTCTCTTGCAGCGCCTTCTCCCAGCGCTGCTTCTCCTCGCTGGTCAATTCGCGGCGAATTCGACGTGCTTTTCTTTCGGCCATGTTAGCCCTCCACTTCGTAGGCGGTCACCGGCAGAATGGTGGAGTCATCCAACATCTCGTAAATGCAAGCCAAGTACTTTCCGGTGGAGCATTCTCCCAACGCAATAGGACGACCTGAGGATCGGCTCTCCTCCACCTCGTCCGGGTTGCAAACGACTTCCTCGAATTCAGCGGGCGTGATTCCGTGTTCGGCAAGGTGCCGTTCAATCTCGTCGTTCCAGATGAAAAAGTAGAACGGCATTTCCGATCCCGCTTCAGATGTTGCATTTTATTGTAACAGGAAAGCGGCGACAAACAAGACGAACGGCCGATCACCGATGTTCCGCGCGCAGGGCCGCACGCTCGCCATCACGGCATGCGACCCAGGTCCCCCGCCATTCGTTCAAACGCCCCCGCCCACTCGCCAATCGTCTTCTGCCGAAACAACCGCATCGTCGGATACCACGGCGTATCCTCTCTGCCCACCAGCCAGCGCCAATCCGGCGCGGCGGACAGGGCCAGCCAGATCGGCACGCCAAGCGCCCCGGCCACGTGAGCGACCGCTGAATCGCAGACAATAGCCAGGTCCACACATTTTAGTACGGCGGCCGTGTCGAGAAAGGCCCCGGCTTCATCGACGCCCGGACCAAGATCGACGATGGGAAACCGCTCGGCCACTTGTGCCACTTCGTCCTGTCCCGGGCCTCTTTGGAGGCTGATGAGCGACACGCCGTCGATGCGAGCGAGACGTTCGAAACAGTGCAGCGGGATGGAACGAAAGCGATCGTCGCCGTGCGTCGGGCTGCCGCGCCAGGCGATGCCGATCTTGAAGCCGGGCTGATTAGAGAGCCGCTCGCGCCAATGTTGCACACGCTCCGGGGACGCGGTCAGGTACGGCACGGCGGCGGGGATCGTGGCCAGCGTCGTGCCGAACACGCGCGGCAGGCTGAGGGCCGGGATGTACGTGGCGCACGCGGGCGGCGGCGTTTCCTCCTCGGCGACGGCATCAATCCACGGACACGTTCCGAGCAGCGGAAGGAGCCGGCGCGGAGCGTGCAGCACCACTCTGCCGCCGCGCTCGCGAACGCCCGCGGCGTAGCGGAGAAACTGGATGGTGTCGCCGATGCCTTGTTCGGCCTGAAGCAACAGGAATTGTCCGTTCAACGGCGAGCCATCCCACGGCGGACCGAGCTGCGGCGCCGGCGGCATGATCAGGCACTGCTGACGCCATTCATATTCCACCCAGCCCCGTTCGTAATCGCCCGCGGCGAGGAGCGCTAGGGAGCGGTTGTAGCGGGCTTTGGGATAGTTCGGCCGCACGCGCAGCGCCTCGTCATAGCGGGCGATGGCCTCATCGAAGTGTCCGAGCCGTTGCAGGTCGTTGCCCAGGTTGTTGATCGCCTCCGCCAACGACGGCTTCAGATGAATCGCCTTGGTATGGGCTTCCGCTGCGTCGGCGAACCGGCCGACCGCGCGATACGCCGTGCCGAGGCTGTTCCACGCTTCGGCGAAGCCCGGCTGCAATGCCACGGCGCGTTCCAGACTAGCAATCGCTTCATCCGGCTTCCCCTGCCGCATGAGGATCATGCCGAGATTGCGATGCGGTTCCGCCCAGTCGGGCTGCAACTGGATGACGCGCCGGCACGCGGCCAAGGCTTCCTCGTTCCGATTATTGGCGTGCAAGGCGGCGACGAGGGTATGTAAGACCTTGGCATCGTCGGGGTGGAGCGCCACGGCCTGCTGCGCCGCGACGAGAGCGGCGGCGGTTTCGCCCCGCCGCAGGTAGGCGACCGCGAGCGCCCGGAGGTCCGTTTCCGAACCGCCAATCGCTGCTGAATTCGAGAATTGTTCCATCGGCGGCGACACCATTTCCCAAGGGATCGGGCGAGCGCTTCTTAAGTCGCTATAACACTCGCTCTGCCCGGAAGCGCCTAGCTGAATAAGCTCACCGTGCATCACGACGCGAACATGATTGGTCTGTTCGGTGTCCTGGCTTGCGAGCCGCAACAATTCGTTCCCGTATTCCGCCGTCGAAGGAGAGCCACGTGACAATACCGCTCTTTACCGTGGATGCCTTCACGCCGCATCCGTTCGCCGGCAACCCGGCAGCTGTGTGCCCGCTCGACCGCGCGCGTGACGACGACTGGTTGCAGCGCGTCGCGGCGGAAATGAATCTCTCCGAAACCGCCTTTTTGCTTCCGGAGAACGCTGGTTATCGACTGCGTTGGTTCACGCCCGCTGTCGAGGTCGATCTGTGCGGCCACGCGACGCTGGCAAGCGCCCATGTGCTCTGGCAAACCGGCCGCGTGGCAAACGGCAAATGCATTCGCTTCTTCACGCGCAGCGGCACGCTGACGGCGGAACAAAACGGCGACTGGATCGAGCTCGACTTCCCCGCGCTGCCCGTGACGGCCTGCGAAGCCCCCGCCGATCTCGCGTCGAGCCTTGGTGTCCGTCTAGCCGCTGTCGGCCGTTCCCGCATGGATTATCTCTGTGAAGTCATCGATGAAGAAACGCTCCGCGGCATGACGCCCGACATGACGAGGCTGCGAGCCGTGCAAGTCCGCGGCGTGATCGTGACGTGCAAGTCCCGCCAGAGCGAATATGATTTCCTTTCGCGCTTCTTCGCGCCCGCGACCGGCGTGGACGAGGACCCGGTCACCGGTTCGTCGCACTGTTCCTTGGGACCGTACTGGGCAGCAAAGCTCGGCAAGAGTCGATTGTGCGGCTACCAGGCCTCGCGTCGCGGCGGCATCGTTCGCGTTCACGTGCAAAGCGACCGGGTGCGGCTTGGCGGTCAGGCGGTCACGGTCCTGCGCGGCGAATTGGATGCGTAACGTGGTCAACGGAGACCGTCGCATGGAACCCTTCACAAAGACGCCGTCGCCGCCTTACTACGCCGTTGTCTTCACGTCGCGCCGCACGCCGGAAGATTCAGCCGGTTACGCCGCGATGGCCGAACAGATGGCGAATCTTGCCGCGGAGCAGCCCGGCTATCTCGGCATCGAAAGCACCCGCGCTGCGGACGGCGTTGGCATCACCGTTTCCTATTGGGAAAGCACGGAGGCGATTGAAAACTGGCATCGCAACGCCGAACACCGAATCGCCCAACGCCTCGGCAGAGAAAAGTGGTATGCAGGCTTCCAACTGCGCATCTGCCGCGTCGAACGGGCGTATACATTCGATCGCGACGCAGTTATACGCAAGGCAGATTAGCAACCCTCCAACGTCGAAGGGAGCAATCCGTGTCACGTCTCCAGCAAGCCATTGAACAACTCGCCTTCGCGCGGCAGTACACGTCGGGGCTGCTCGACAAAACCGACGCCGCCGACTGGTTCCGCCAGCCCGCGGGCGGCGTGTCGCACATCGGCTGGCAGGCAGGACATTTGGCCTACGCGGAGTACCGTTTGGCCTTGGATCGCATTCGCGGGCCGAAGCCGGAGGACGCGCGGTTGTTTCCCGAGTCGTATGTCGATCTGTTTCGCCGCCAGTCGATGCCGATCGCGGAAGCCGGGAGGTATCCGAGCGCGGCGGAGCTTCGCGCGCTGCTGGACCGAATTCACGCGCAGGTGCTGCGCGAGCTGCCGTCGCTTGCCGAAGCCGAGTGGGATCAGCCGGCCCACCGCGAGCACCCGTTGGCACGAACGAAATTGGCGTCCGTTCTTTGGGCCGGCCACCACGAAATGTTGCACGCGGGGCAGATCGGCCTGCTGCGCCGGCAACTTGGGTACGCGCCGGTTTGGTGAGAACGCCGAGCCCGCACGCGTCTACCTCCCGCCGACGGAGCGACGTAGAATGTGGGTAGACCTCTCTCGTGGCCAGGGGACGTGATTATGAAAGAAGCAACGACGGTCGTGGAGTACGGCGTGCCGATCGATCCCCAGCTCCTCGCCGAGCCGCCGGACGTGACGGAGCTGGAGTTGGAGCCGGGCCATCCCGGCCTTGGGGACGACGACTACGTGCAACGACGGCGCAAGTTGTTCGCCCTCTGCCGCAAGCACCGCCTGGAGAAACTGGGCCCGCCGTTGATCGAATACACGCCCGAGGAAACGCGCATCTGGCGCGACGCTAGCCCGAAGCTCGACGCCCTGCACCTCCAACACGCCAGCCGCATGTACCTGCACGGCAAACGGACGCTCGGCATCAGCCAGACCGAAATTCCACAACTGCGGTTGCTCAGTCAGCAAATCGAACAGGTGTCCGGCATGCAGTTGGTGCCGGCCGAGGGCGCGCTGCCGTATCGCACGTTTTATTCGTACCTGGCCGAGAGCGGCTTCCCCGTCACGCAATTCCTGCGGCATGGCTCGCACCCGGAATTCACGCCCGAACCCGACATGATTCACGACTGCCTCGGCCACGTGCCGCCGTTGCTCAATCGCGAGTACGCGGAACTCATGACACGGATTGGCAAGGCGGTCACTTCGACGCACGAGGGCGAAAAAGTGCTGGCGATGAAGCGCTTTAGCTGGTTCAGCATCGAGTTCGGGCTGCTGGAGGAGGAGAACGAAGTGAAGGTGTTCGGCGCCGGCATTCTCTCTTCGACGGGCGAAATTCCGTATTCGCTGTCGAATGAAGTGGAGCACCGGCCGTTTGTGACCGAAAAAGTAATCGAGACCGATTACGATCCGTCGCGGATGCAGGACAAGCTCTTTATCATTCCGTCGTTTGCGTTCTTGTGCGGCGAGGCGCGGCGGCTGGTGAAGAAGTTGGGGATCTAAAGTTTCCCGTTTCGCGCCCGCGATCTGTCTGTCGCCTTGTCGCGCGGGCGCGAAACGTGGACGCATTCATTCGCGCCGCAGCGCCCGTCCTGGTCTCGCTTCCGAATGCTTTCCCCGATCCAGCACAACCTGCCCGTTCACGATTACATACTCGATCCCTTCCGCATAATGAAACGGCTCCGCATACGTCGCCCGGTCCACCACGCGCTCCGGATCGAACACGGTCGCATCCGCGAACTGCCCCGGCCGCAGTAAGCCGCGATCCCGAATGCCGATCTTCGCCGCGTTGAGCGATGTCATCTTCCGCACCGCGTCCTCCAGCCGCAGCAGCTTCGTCTCACGGACATAGACGCCGAGCACGCGCGGAAACGTGCCGAAGCTGCGCGGATGCGGATTGCCGCGACGCAAGACGCCCTCCGTCGCCAATGCCGAGCCGTCGGAGCCGATGGAACACCACGGCTGCACAAGGGCGAGGTTCATGTCTTTTTCGGTGTGATGGGCATACACGGTCGGCACCGAGCCGCCTTGTTCGATCAGAATGTCGAAGAACGCATCGAGCGGCTCGGCGGTCGCTTTGTCGCGTGCATGGTTCGCCAGCACCCGATCCATGGTCAGGCCCTCATACGGCCCCCTGCCGCTAATCAGCATCCGCGACCAGTCGCCGCCGACCGCGGTGTAATGGTTGTACCAGCCGGGCAGCCCGCCCTTGATGTCCTTCTTCATCCGCTCCCGCTGTTGCGTATCCTTCAGTCGTTCGAGCAGCTTTGCCGTGCCGCCTTCATGAGCCCACGGTGGGATGATGCTCGCGAGGTCGTTGTTGCCGCGGGTGTACGGGTAGACGTTCGCCTCCACGTTGACGCCGCGTTTTCGCCCTGCTTCGATCAAGGCGACCACCTCGTTCATCCGTCCCCAGAGCTGCTGATCGGCGATTTTAAGGTGAATGATGTCCACCGGCACGTTGGCCCGCTCACCGATGGTGATCGCCTCCTTCACCGCGTCGAAAACACCGGTGCCTTCGTTGCGATTGTGCGTGGAATAAATGCCGCCATATTTCGCGACGACTTTGCAGAGATCGACAATGTCATCCGTGGTCGCCAACGACCCGGGCGGCATGGCGAGCATGGTGGAGAGGCCGAAGGCGCCGTCCTTCATCGCCTCGTCAACGAGCGCGGCCATTGCCACTTTCTGCTCCGCCGTCGGCCGTTCATGGCTGGGACCCATTACGCCTTCCCAGACGTTGTCGAGGCCGACATAGGACGCGATGTTCACCGAGACGCCGCTCTTCTCCACCACGTCGAAATAGCCGGCGAGCGTAGTCCACGACACCTCCTGTCCATTGACGCGCGCCCTGTGCGGAGGCAAGTTGCCCTTGTATGGCCCGGCAGAACGCCCTTCGCCCAACACTTCGGTCGTCACGCCTTGTCGAATTTTGCTCTCCGCCCGGCCATCCTCAAGAAGCACGTAGTCCGAGTGCGAGTGCATGTCGATGAAGCCGGGGGCGACGATCAGGCCCTTGGCGTCGATCTCGCGTTTCGCAGTTCCGGGCGGTACACGGCCGACAGCGACAATGCGATCGCCGCGAATGGCGACTTCGCCGTGAAACCACGGATTGCCCGTGCCGTCCAAGATATGGCCGTTGCGGATAATGAGGTCGAAAGCCGGCTCGGCAGCATGGAGGTAGAACGACGACTCGAACAGCGTCCCGATGACTACGGCGAAGATTGAGGCAAGAGGCCGCATGGCACGGTTCCGTGGAATTGAGTATTTCATGCCGAACCAGGATACTTGGTACAATGTCCGGGCACGAGTAGGATTGCAACTATGAGCAGCGTGACGATTGATGTTGAAGACGATCTTTTGGCGATTCTGCGCCAGTCGCACCAGGCGGTTTCCGCAGCCGTGCGCGAATTGATGGTCTTTGAACTGTACCGCGAGGGCATCATCTCCAGCGGCAAAGCCGCCGAGTGGCTTCACATGGAACGATGGGACTTCGTTCAACACGCGTCCAGGCGGGGGATTCCATATTTTGACATGACCGCCGACGAATGGGCCGAGGAAGCAACTCGGAGTGCATCGCTGTGAGCGCGTCGCCGGTCGTCAGCAATGCCAGCCCGCTCATTTCTCTCGACCGCATCCATCAGCTTGCCTTGCTTCAACAAGTCTTTGGGACGATCACCGTCCCGCCCGCCGTCGTGCGGGAGACCGCCGCACGGCTTACGTTGCCGGCTTGGATCGTGGAACAACCCCTGAACCAGCCGCTGGCGCCGGTCATCTTGGGCGCATCGCTGGGAGCGGGAGAAAGCGAAACATTGGCTTTGGCTCTCGAAGTGCGAGCCGCGTGGGTTGTTCTCGATGACCGTCCGGCACGTCGACTTGCCCAAGCGCTCGGCCTTCCCGTCATGGGCACGTTGGGGGTATTGCTTGTCGCGAAAAGACGAGGCCTACTGAGCGTAATTCGGCCGAGTCTCGACGCATTGGTCCAGACCGGTTTCTACGTCGCACCACCGCTGTACGACCAAGTGCTGCAAAGCGCTGGAGAGAAGCCGTGACGGCCACCCTCACACAATCACCTCGCGCACGACATTTCCATACACATCCGTCAACCGAAAATCCCGCCCGCTGTACCGATATGTCAACCGCTCGTGATCCAGTCCGAGCAAATGCAGCACCGTCGCGTGCAAATCGTGAACGTGGACCTTGTTCTCCACCGCGAACATGCCGACTTCGTCCGTCGCGCCATACGTGAAGCCGCCCTTGACGCCGCCGCCGGCGAGGAGCATCGAGAAACCCGTGTGATGATGATCGCGGCCCGTTTTGACGTTTTCCTTGCCGATCTCCGCATACGGCGTGCGGCCGAACTCGCCGCCCCAGATGACGAGCGTGTCTTCCAGCAGGCCGCGGCGTTTCAGGTCGATGATGAGCGCGGCGGTCGCCCGGTCGCTGTCGGCGCACAGCTTGCGATGGCGGTTGTCGTTGTCCTGGTGCGTGTCCCACGGCTGGTTGTCGTTCTTGCTCAGGTAGTAAACCTGGACGAAGCGCACGCCATGCTCCACCAACCGGCGGGCGAGCAGGCACGATTGGCCGAAGTTGCTGTCGCCGTATAGCTCGCGGACTGGGGTCGGCTCCTTGCTGATGTCGAACGCCTCGGCCGCCTCGCTCTGCATGAGAAACGCGGTCTCCAGAGCCTGAATCTGGCTGTCGAGCGCGGCGTCGGCGCCGCGTTGTTCTTCGTGCAAACGATTCAGCGATTGCAGCAAATCGAGCTGTTGTCTCTGCTGGCCGCGGTCAAGCGTCGGGTGCCTGAGATTGGCGACGAGCCGATCGACGCGCAGGTCGTTCGTGTCCACCGCCATCCCCTGGTGTTCGCCTGGCAGGAACGAATTCGACCAGAGCATCGGCCCCACCACGGGCCGCCGCGGCGCGAGCACGACGAACGACGGTAGGTTCTTGTTGGCGCAGCCGAGCCCGTACGACACCCACGCCCCCAGCGTCGGCCGCGTCGGCTGCTGCACCCCCGCGTGCATCAGCAGCAACCCCGGCTCGTGGTTCGGCACGTCGGTGTGCATCGACCGGACTACGCACAGGTCGTCCGCACAGCGGGCCAGGTTCGGAAACAACTCGCTCAGCACCAGCCCGTTCTTGCCGTGCGCCCGAAACGCAAACGGCGACGGCTGAAACCCGCCCACCTTCGTGCTCCGCTCGCGCTTCGCTTCCGGCTTCTGCCCCGCCTTCTCCTTGAGGGCCGGCTTCGGATCAAACGTATCAACATGCGACGGCCCGCCGTTCATGAACAAGAAAATGACCCGCTTCGCCCTTGCCGGAAAATGCGCCCGAGCCGCCGGCTCCGTGGCCGCGCCCGCGACGTTGAGCAACCCCGCGGCATCGAGCGTGGCGGCGAGACCGACGAGGCCGAAGCCGGTGGCGGTGCGGCGGAGGAGGGTGCGGCGGGAGAGAGTCGGTTCGGGGAGTATCTGTCGAAGCTGGCCTAACATTTCCGTCTCCCTTTCAACGGGTCCGCTGTCTCGGGCTACATCGGCCTGCGCTTGACGCTGTTCACGAGTTCCTCGCGAGACTTAATGATGTCGTACTGCTCCTTAATTACTTCCTTCGTTTGCAGGTCATTCCGGATACGGATCAGCAGTTTCTCCACGTCTTTATTTAACGTGAGCTTATTCAACGTGTCCCAGTCAATGCGTTCTCTCTGCTCTGCCGGAAAAAGAACTTTTGACGAATCAGGATCGTCCAAGTCGATGTTGATTACGCCTATGCCAAACGAACTGGAAAGCCGCCGAAGTTCGCTGCGAAAATCCTCGTCGTCGGATACCTCCGCAGCGACCAAGTACCCCTCTTGCGCCCAAGAAGAATTAGAAACCGCCTAAAAAAATGCCTCACGAAGATTCGCGAAAGACAACGACTTCTTGATCTCGAAGGAATACAGTCTGACCGCGGTATTGTTGCCGGACGCAGCGCTCAGGTCCAAAATGGACGGCTTCCACTCCTCAACTGCGTAATAAACACCAATCACGTCGGGATGCACCCACTCCGCGAACTCCTTCTTCTTCGAAACATTGTGCCTGATAGTCTTGCAATACGCCTTGAAGAAATTCCGGGAGTAGTACGCGAGGAAGGGGTGTAGATCAGCTTCCGAGTATTCGTAAAGCTCGGGCGCAAGATCGTCCGGCCCCGCTACTGCCTTCTCCACGTCCTTTACGCCATCGATCTGCTCCTTCTGCGCTTTCTTAGATTTTCTTTGCTCACATGACGAGCCGGATCACGCGGTGCCAGAGGCTCTGGATTTTCCGCGGCACCGCGGCACGTGCCGCACCAGCTTGAAATTCTTCTTCCAGACAGTGGCGGCGCAAGGCGTT
>JBGQKZ010000056.1:0-43194 GCA_041499805.1 Gemmataceae bacterium | reverse complement strand
GGCCGGGCCTCCGTGCGGGTTTGCAGACTTCGTCAGCTGCAAGATTATCCGCAGGAGGCCCTCTCGACTATGGATCCCAGGGCTGCAAGGCCCTGCAATCACAGCGGTTACGCTAGAGCGGACGGGCGGTTACGCCCAAGAGGTTCGTGTCCGCCGCTGAATAACCACGTGGATCTTGGCTCGTCCAACGCCCGAGCGCTGGCGAGTAATCGCGGTGTTGGAAGACGTAAAGTCCGGTCGCCGTGTCGAGCGCCCCGCCTTGGAACAAGTACTTCCAAGCGTATGCGCTGCTCGACAACGAGCCCCAGCTTCCCGTCAAGTACGTCACTGCGCCGAACGGGTCGGAGACGTAACGTTCAGCCACTGTGCCGGCCGTGCCGACCAGCGCCGTTACGTCCCAATTCGCGTCGGTCTGGGCATAGAGACGTTCCTCTAGTCCATTGCTCGAATTGCCGTCGGCGTCGCGGTCGCGCTCGATCATGGCGTTGACGTAGACCGGGCTCCACACGTACTGCGCTTTCGCGGCGCCGCCCACTCGCTCTTCGAGGACTTGCCATTGGCTGGAATAGTACAGATCGGTTGTCGTGCTACTTTCTGTCTGTACGATGCGCCGGCCGAGAGCGTCGTAAGAGTACGACGCCAACGTCGTGCCGCCATTCTTGTACGCCACGAGCCGGTTCCATGCGTCGTACACGAGCGTCTTGCCATTCTCGTCGCCGGTCATGTTGCCGTTGCTGTCATACGTCGGCGTCGTCAGGCTCGTGATCGACGTGATCTCGTTCTGCTTGTTGGCGGTCCGGTTCTGGGTCGTGCTGTCCGAAGTGACGCTCGACCAGTTTCCGAGCGCGTCAAAGCTCCAGCTTTGGCTACGGCTGGCCGTAGCCACCGTATCCGGAATCCCGTCGCTGTTCGTATCGCTCAGGGTGCCTCGGGCGAACGCTTGCAGTTGGTTGAGATTGTCGTAACCGTTGCTCGCGCCATTCGCGTGGTACAACTCGTCGAACGAATGGTTCAGGTTGTTGACCCGGTACAGCACGTTGCCGTCGCGGTCGTAGCCGTACAAGAAATCATCCGTGGAGCTGCTCGTGGACGTGTTGTACCAGGCCTGCTCGACGACACGGCCGAAGCGGTCGAGGCCGGTGTACTTGTCGCCGGCGTCTCCGGTGCTGCTCGTTTGGGAAATGAAAGTCTGGTTCACGTTCGTCTGCGGATGGTCGCGCTCGACCACGGTGCTCTGGCCGAGATACTTGTAGCTTTCCAGCGTCGTGCCGCTGTCCGTGATGGACGAGAGGCGACTGATGGTCGTGTCCAGTCCGGTAGCATAGGTGTAATTCAGCGTGCGGCCGTTGGGATACGTCATGCTGGTCGGCCGGCTGTTGTTCGCGCCGCTCGCCATCTCGTTGTAGCCGTACTGCACTTTCAGCGTTGTGGACGTGTTCACCGCGCCGGAATGTTCCTGATACTCGGTGGTGAGCTGGCCCAGGCCGTTGTACGCCTGCTGCACCTGGTTCACGACCGAGCCTGACGACGCCGCGTTGTAGCTTGTAAATAGATACGGATGGCCGGCCGAATCGTAGGCGGTTTCCAGCCGGCGCACGGCGCCGTCCACACCGCTGCCGAGCGTGGTCACGGCGTCGGTGGTCTGTCGGCCGACGACATCGTAACTGTAGGTGTGGACATTTCCGTTGCGGTCGGTAAACGTGGTGCGGTCGCCCAAGGCGTTGACGGTGTACGTCTCTTCCTGGCTGGTGCTCGGCGCGCCCGTGCTGGGGTCGGGATACTCCATTGATGCCAAGATGTCATTGGAGTTGACGCCGCTGCTGGAGGTGGTGACGCCGTAGTTCCACTGCGTCTCTTCGTAGGCGCTGCTCGGCAGATCGGCTTTGAGCGTGAGCATGTGGCCATCGCCGTCGAAGGTGAACTCGGTCGTCTTGTTGCTGCTGTCGGTCGGCGTGCCGTCGGTGTAATCCTCAATCGTCTTCGTCGTGCGGCCCAGATTGTCGTAGTAGGTCTTGCTCACGATGGCACGCGGGTCAGTCGTGGTTTCGAGCCAGCCAGCTGCATTATGACCGTAATCGGTGACCAAAACCGTGTCGGATCGTGACGGCTCGCTGGACGGCCGCGTGTAGGACGAGCCGCCGTTGGTCCCCACGTTCACATCGGCGGTTTTGCGATTCACGGCATCGTAGTAGTAGGCCATGTAGCTGACGCGGGCTTTCGGCGACGTGGTTGCGTCGCCGAGCGCGCCGGTGGCGGTTTCGTCGTCGAAACGGTCTTTGGCGGTGGATAGCAGCACGTTGCCGTTGGCGTCGTAAGTGTTCGTGGTTTGCGTGAGCACCGCGTCGCCGGTCACAGTGCCGGCGTCCGACCACGATGAGTCGCTGCCGCCGTCGGTCGTGTAGGTTGTTGTCAAGCGGCCGGCGCCGTCGTAGAGGTTCTTCGTCACCAAGCCGCCGGGCGCGGCGGACTTGATGAGTTCGCCGCGATGGTTGTACCAAAAGTCGGCGTGCAGCGCATAGGTCGAAACTGAGCCGCTGGACGGATCGACACCATACGTGTTTGTCTCGTAAACCCGGCCGCGTTCATCGTAACTCGTCGTGGAATAGGCGCGGAGCAGGCTGCTCGACGGTTTGTCCGGCACGCCGCTGGTGAAGGAGATGGTCACGTTGTCGCCGTCGTATTTGCTTTGGGCGGTTGGCTCGTTCAAGTTGTCGTAATCCGTGTAGAAAATCGGCCGGTTCAGACTGGTTGATTCGGTTCCCTCCACGCCCCGTTTGCTGGCCACGAGCCGATCGCGCCAGTCGTAATAGAACTGGTTCACGCGGTTGGCGGCGCTGACGCCGGGAATCTGCGTTATCTGCGTTAAGGTCGAATCGCCCACGCCGTTGCCGTCGTATTGGTTGCCGGTGATTTGCACCATGTTGGACGGCGACGTGTTGTTCGTCGGCGACCAATTGCCGCTCGATGGCGTGTCGTCGGTGCCGACCCACGTGCTTACAACCCGGCCGAGTCCGTCGTAAACCGTGCGGTTGATCGTGCCTGTCGGCATGAGCGTGCGATCCAAACGGCCGCGGCTGTCGTAGTCGAACAGCGTTTTGTAGTAGTTCGTGTTCAGCGTGCCGATGTAGGTGCTTGTGGCGTAGGTCACGCCGGAAAGGTTGAAATAGGCGTCGGTGCGCACGGTCTGGCCGGCGTTGTCGGTGTAGCTGCGCGCCAGCGTTTGCAAGCTGCCAATTGCTTCGGTGCCGTCCGGACGGCTGCTCGTCACGTGCGGCGTGGCGGACATCGTCAGCGTTTCCAGGTAACTATTGGTCCGGTCCTCGCGGTAAACCTGCGTCGGCCCGGTCGTCGTGCTGCTGCCGCTTTGCCAGCCGGGGTAGACGCGCACTTCGTAGTTGGTGTCGTTGTAGACCGTGTACGTGACATCGCCGGCCGGGTCGGTCAATTTCGTGGTTCTTCCCAACGCATCGACTTCCATCGTGGTAATCAAGTGCAGGCCGCCGCCGGTGGGCGTGCTCCAGCCGCTTGGGAGATTGGTAAAGTCGCTCGTATTGCTGGTGTTCACATCCACGATGCGTTTGCTCACCGCCCCGGTCGGCTGATCGTACTCCGTGTAGGTCAAAAAGCCGTCGGCGTCCTTCGTCCAGATCGGGCGGCCGTAGACGTCGTAGAACGTCGTGACCACGTCGGCGGAATTGGGGCCGTTTTCGGCCGTGGTGACGGTCGGGTACGTCACCTGAATCGACTGCGGCCGCACCGTGCCGCTGAACCAGGTGTAGGCGGTGCTGGTCGTCTCACCGCCGGTGCCGTCGGTGTTGCGGTAGACGGTCGAATCAGCGACCGGATAGATCGTCACGCTGCCGCCGGTGCGCGCGATGTAATCGAGCGTTTCCTGCGGCACGCTCGTCCCGGTTTCGCCGCGTTGGATGGCGGTCTGGTCCATGTAGCCGGCAACGCCGCCGGCCGTCGTGCTCGTCGCCGTCGTGCTGCTGTAGTAACCGGTCGTGGTGACCAGGCCGGCGCTGTCGGCCAGATACGCATAGTTGCCGCTGACGCTGTGCAGCAAGTCGGCGTAGGTCTCGTCGTAGCCGGTCACGGCCGAGGGGTTGGCTTGCAAGACGAGACGGCCGTTGGAGTCGTACTGGAAGTAGCTGATCCAATTCGCGTTGGCCGTGGTGTCGTGGTAGACGGTCAGCATGACCTCGCCGGCGTAGTTGCCGTAGACGGTGTTGGTGTTGCCGTCGGGCAGCGTCTCGACGGTCTTGTACTTCCAGCTATTAAAGCCATCCGAATTGCTGCTTGGCAGCGAATAGCTGTACGTGTAGGTTCCCAGGCCGTTGCCCGTTCCTTCGGTGCTGCCGGCGCCTTGCAGCGTCACCTTGGTTACGCGGTGCTGGCTGTCGTACTCAAAATAATCGTCGGCGTAGTATAGTCGGCGTCAAGAGAAAAAACGATTCAGGCGATAGTATTTCTAGATTTCATGCGGCGCGCGAGAATTCGCGCCGGAAATGAATTGAATGGGGCAAAAACTTGCCCAGTCTCTGCAATTCGCGCTCAATAACGCCCAAGAAACTCGCTCGAACGGACCTGAAAACCCGCAATCTACCGGACATCCGCCGTAGCTTTGCAGTCGCCCTCGCGAGCGATTCCTGAACGGCACAACCGAGTTCTTGACGCGGTTACGATATTTTAGTATACTACAATTGAGGTTGCTGTTTTTCGGCTCTTTTTTGAGGCGGACACACTTAAGTCTCTGATAATGAAGCGCTTACGAGTCACAATGTCCGGTCGGCCAGCTCTGGTTTCAGCGCAACCATATGGAGTAAAACGACAAATGGCAAATGTCCGGTTGAAAAACCGGACAAAACCGGACATTTCAGCTCCCCGCGCCGTCGTCCCCGGCCGCCGTCGCTTCGCGCCGGCACGGTAGCAGACGAACCCCACGACGAGCAGAACGGAGCTCACCACGGTCACGATCTTGAGAAGGGAGTTTGGCTGTTTCATGGCAATGACTCCCGAAGGATGAATGGCACTGCCCCAGCAGCGTAATCGGTAGGAACCGCCTTCGTCTAGCCGAACGACCAGCGCGTTACTGAATCGTTACGGTCGCATTGGCGCGCGGGTTCATGGAGGCGCTCATGTCGGATAGTAGTAGTAGTAGAAATCATCGCGCTTTGTCACAACGTCTTGGCTGCAACTGGTTACGTCAAACCGATCAGAATTGCAGCAGAGGGTAAGTGCGTTCATAGCAATAACTTAAGGTGGTTTTCTGCCAAGGGTGGCAGGAATGAAAAAAGCGCATTCGCCATAACCCGCAATCCAGCCGCCGTTTTCGGCGTAACCACGCCGCGAATATGGGGGGCGGAATTGGCAGGAATGCGCCGCAGTCCGCCGAGAATACGGGAAAACGGCCCGCGCCGACTTGCTGGCGGCGTGGGCCGTGCGCGGTGTTGAGGTGAATTACTTCTCGCTTACCGTCAATTCCACCGGCTTCGCGGCCGCCTGATTCGCCGGCGTGTAGTACTCATAAGCCACGGTCGCCGGCGTCTTCGCCTTGATCGGGTACTTCGGCTTGAGCGTGTACTCGAAGACCTTCGTGTCGCCGGGCTTTACGTCGCCGAGGTACAGCGTCACCTGGCGGGCCGTGACGCTGAACTTCTCGACCTTTTTCTGGGCGACCAGCTCGGCGAAGTCGCCCGAATCCACCGTGAAGCCGGGCGGAATGCCAAGATCGACGATGACCATGTACGTCGGTCGCTCGCCGTTGTACCGCAGCGTGGCCTTCGCCCGCAGCAGGTCAGCGGTGGAGAGCTTGGTGCGGTCGTACTCAACGTTCACGTCGAGCACTGGCCGCTTGTCGAGCGCCTCCGTCTTCCACGGCTCGAAGTAGCGGCCGACGATCTGGTACATCAGGTTCGTCGAGCCGTTGACCGCGATCTCCACGTCGTTCGCACCGGTCGCGGTGACGTCCTTCAGGTCGAATAGTTGCAGCACGTCGGCGTTCTGCTCGGTGACTTCGCCCTGGGCCGCTTCCTTGCCGTTCACTTTTACGGTGAACGTCGCTTTGCCTTCTTGCTTGTTGCCGCTCATGCCGGCGACAAGAGCTTTCAAAGCGAGAATCGTGGCCTGCGTGCTGCCCCAGGTGCCATTCGAGCCTTTTACTTTAACCAGATAAGTTAGCGACGCGTTCACGCTATTGGTGAACTGGCCGGACTTCAGCATCGCGAGGGCAGCCAGAGCCGTCGTCTCGATCGTTAGGCTGTCGCCGTGGGCGTAGCTCAGCGACTGGCCCTGCGTCGGGAAATTGACGGCTTTCCAGTCGGGCACTTCCTTTTTCATCTTTTCGAGCTTCTGAAGCAGTTCCAGCGTGGCGTCGTCCTTCGGGTCCCACGCGGCCAGCGCGTTGGCGGCCAAGGCAACAATATAGGCGTTGTCGGCGTCCTTCGCGTGCGTGCGGATGTACTCGACGGACTTCTTTAGCTCCGGCACGCGCAGACCGCTGTCGAGGAGCGACCAGGCGACGTAGCTGGTGAGGAGCAGCTTGGGATCGCCCATCCTTTCGATACTCTCGCCGTGCGTCATGCCGATCTTCGACCACGTGCCGTCCTTGGCGTCCTGTTGCTTCATCAGCCAGGCCTGCGTGCGGGCGATCACTCCCTTGTCGATGGGGTAAACCTTCGACATGTCGTTGAACTCTTGCAGACCGTAGGCGGAGAGCCACACGAGCGGTTCGCCGTTGCCCCACCAATCGAAGCCGCCGCCGGGGCGTTCAAACGTAAGGAGTTTTTGGTAGCCGACGTTCAGGAAGTTCTCCGCCTTCATCAGAATCTCTGGAGAGGCCACACGGGCCTTCTTGACGTAATCCGCGACCAGGATATTCGGGTAGGCCGCGGAAGACGTTTGCTCCATTCAGCCGCCCGGAAGGCGTAGCATGCCTTCCGTTCCTTCCAAGACCTGGCTGAAGATGCCCGGATAAAGTTTGACGATGATCTTCGAGGCGTCGGGCACGGCGTGATTGGGGATATCGATTCGCTGCGTCACCTTGCCGCTGAGGCGGTCGGTAAACACCTTCTCGACGCGCGTTCCGTCCGGGACGACTTCGATGGTTCGCTTGATGGCGTCCGACATCTTGGAGCCGGTCGCCTTCACCATCAGCGGGCTGAAGCCAATCTTCTTGGCCCGGATGCGGAACTTGATGGCCGTCACGTCGCCCGGTTTCAGATCGAGCGAGCGGGTGAAGCCGTCGGCGTCGGTCAGCTCAAACCACGGTTCACGCTGTAATTCCAGCTTCACCGTCTGCGGGGTTTTCAGGTAGTTGTAGACCGCCACGGGGAACGCCACTTCGTCGTTCTGCGTCAGCGTCACGGGCATGTCGAGATCGACGAAGAAGTCCTGGAACACGCGTAATGGAGCGGAAACGCCGCCGAGCAGACCGCCACGGCTGTTGGCCGACGCGGTCAGCCGCCAAGTGGTGATGGAGTCGGCGAACGTCACCGGCAGCTCGGCTCGGCCGCTGTCGTCCGTGATGAGGGCGGGCTGCCAGAGCATCGTTTCCGGGAAATACTCGCGAACACGGACGGCCGGAGCGGCGCCGCCCTTGTCAGCGCCATTCCGAGCCTCACCCTTTTCGAGCTTTTTCATCGCTCCTTCCGGCATGGCGGTCAGACGATCCATCATCGCCGCCTTCGGCGCCGGCAGACCCTGCAAGCCGCCGCCGCCCCCGATCCCTCCAGGCGCGGGCGCGCCGAACCGCATCGCGCCGTCCATCAGCATGGCCCCGCGCGTGCGCGTCATGCCGAGCATCATGTTTCGTTCGCCCAAACGATCTTCTTCGAGCCACCACATACTCACGTCGAACCAGCGGTTCGGCCCGTGCATCGTCACATCGTCGGCGGTGCCGAACTTGCCGTCCGGGCCGGCGGAGATAATCTCGTAGAAATCGAACTGCGTCCAGCCGGTGCCGTGTTCAATCTTCTTGTCGCGCTTTACGAGCTTGATCGGCTGGCCCCATGCGTCCTTGAGCCAATGTTCGTCCAATCGCTGGTTGGCGGCGGCTTCCTTCAGGATTGTGTCCGGAAAGGTCCACTTGCCATCCTCGAACCACTTGCCTTTGCCGGTGTTGGTGTAATTGATGAAAGGCCACGTGAGTTGCTGCATGTGATATTTGGTCAACGCGGCGGCAAGGTGGTTCGCCGTGAAGTCCTTTTCCAGTCGGGTGAGATCGTCGAGCGTTAACGTCGTGCCGAGCGGACTCTTGTACAAATCAGGGAGGCGATCGGGCGCGTTCTTGTAAGCTTCATCAAGTTCTTTCAGCAGATTCGGGCGGAAGTGCCAACCCTTGCCGTCGGCGTCGCGCTCCTGGAACGGCTTCCCTCTCTCGGCGTAGTTGAAAATGGCTCCGCCGATCAATTGGATTTGCTGCTGTACCTTTTGTTTGCGTTCGAACGCGGGGGCGACTTGCCAATTCTTCGGCGGCTTCGGTTTGACCGCTGTCAGCAACACCTCCGCGATCTGCTGCTTGTCCGCCGTCAGCACTGGTTCGCGGACGAGTGTTTCGATGGAATCGCTGGGTTTGTACACGACCTGGGCTTGCGGTTTGAGCAACTCCTCCTGCAAGGTGAAATAGACCTTTTCCAGGCCGGGCTGCATCTCTTGCAGTGCGTAGACCGCTTCATCGACGATGATCACGCCGAGCGCCGCGGGGATCGGTTTGCCCTTCGCGTTTGTCACTTGGAAATGAATGCTGCCTTCCGCTCCGGGAATATGCACGTCCTTGTCGGCGCGGACGCTGATGTTCAAATCCTGGGCGGGCGCGACGTAGACGACGCGGCTGTCACGGATGATCTCGCCGGAGTTGAGCATTTGATACGCATGCACTTCAAGCGTGCCGAACACCTCCGCCGGCAGATCGAGCTTGTAGCTCGCCTTGCCCTCTTTCACGTCCAGCCAGCGCGTGAGCAGCGTTTGGCCGCCGCGGACGAGATCGATGTACGCGGTCGGCAGCCCCGCGGACGTGCGAATGTCCACGTTCATCGCGTCGGCGCCGCGGTAGATCGCCTTGTCCAAGCGGAGGATGATGTTCTCGCCGAACGGTTCACTGCCGATGCCGGACGTGACCGCAATCTGATGGCCCATCGCGTCTTTCGCCTCAACCGTGAGGAAGAGCGACATTCGCTGCCCGCCGACCTGAATGGTCTGGCCGCCGAGCATTTCGACGCTACGCGTGACCCATTCGCCGGGCCGGAGCTGCTCCGGCTTCGGCGTCAACTTGAACTCCGCCAGGCCGGCGTCGTTGGTCTTGAGCCTGGCGATCGGCTTGGCCGCCGGTTTGTCCGCGGGTTTCGGTGCTTCCTGCTTCACCGCCGGCCGAATTCGACCCGGCGGACCTACAGGAGGAGCCGGCGGCATGTCGGCGAAAGAGAGGGTCACTTCGCACACCGCGGGCGTCCCGTCGGGATACGTCGCCGCCGCGAAGATGCGATTCTCCAGGTTCGGCACAATGCGGCCGCCTTCCGGAATCAGGCTCACGCGGATCGGTTGGTTACTGACGGTGTATTGCTTGCTGACCGTCTCAGCATGATCGGCGGTGTCCGTCACTTGGACCTCAAGGCGGACAAACGCGTCCCCTTTATTAAGGGGCTGGCCGACGAAATAGTCAGGCAGTTTGATCTCGAACTTGGCGTGCCCGTTGGCGTCGGTCTTGCCCTCCCAGGTCTGGAACTCCTTGAACTGCACGTCAAACGTGCTCGCCGTCACCTTCACCTTGCTGCTCGCCACCGGCTTGCCGAAGAAGTAATCGCTTTGCAGCTCGGCGTGGATGGTTTCCTTCGGCAAGTAGAACTTCTTGTCCGCGGTCACTTCCGCCTTGAACTTCGGAAGCACGTATTTCTTCACGCCAACCGTCTTGTCGGCCTGCGTCTCCGCGAGGATGGCGCGGACGTGGTAGTCGCCCATGTTCACTTCATCGGCGAGCTGGAAGTCGATCGATGCCACGCCGTAGGGCGAGGTCTTCAGCGAGCGCTTGAAGACCTTGTTGCCCTTGGAATCCTCCACTTCGAAGAGCAGATCCTGACCATCCACGGGTTTCAGGTCAAACGGCCGCAACGCCATCGCACGCAGGTGCATCACCTGCCCGGGTTGATAAAGCGGCTTATCCGTGACGAGAAGAACTTTCGCTCCGGTCTTGATGTTTACGTCGCGCTGTAGCGTTTCTTCGCCGAGGCCGGATTTGGTGACAACCCGCAGCGTATAGGCGCCGGCGGGCACCTCGGGCACCTGAAAATCGACGCGGGCGACGCCGTCGGGACCGGTCTTCGTCGTCGCCAACGGGATGCCGACTGCGTCTTTCACTTTGCTGATGAGCGTGGCCGAGACCTCCGCGCCCGCGAGCGGAACGGTTTCACTGATCGACTTCACGCCATGTACGTCGCAGCGGAAGCTGCCGGGACTGCCGACGACGTACTCGGTGCCGGCGGTGAGCGACGTTTCGTGAGCCTTCACGACGAGCGCCTTATCGAGTGGCACGTCCAATTGCTCCTTGCCGAACTGGAAGTGCAGCACGAGGTCCTTGGGAAGTGTCTTCGGCGACACAAACTCGAAGCGATAGGCGGCGGTTTTCTCAATCTGCTTCACTTCCTTCTGCGCCTGACGAACGGTTCTGCCGTCGGCCATACGCACGTCCATGCGCAGCGTGCCGGCGAGCGTTTTCCCCGATCGATTTTCGAGGGTAACGGCGACGAGCACTTTGTCCACCGTTTGGTAGCCGGCGACGGCTTTAGAAGACATCATGGCGGCCTCGAGTTCGTTGGCCTGCCCCATCACCAAGAGCCCCGCGGTCGTCAGGAAAGCGACGGCCAGCAAGAGCGCAAACCACGTCCGGGAACGAAGCAAGCGTCGGTGTCCCAACATGGAAACCTCCCTGCGAAGCGATGCGAATGCAGTTGCCACGGTGACGGGTGTGTGGAACACCCTATCAAATAGACGTGCGACGGACAAAAGTTTTCGGATAAGAGGATGGCGCCGCGCCAGGCAGTAAGGACCGGCGCCCTAGCTGGAGCGTCAGGCTCTCAATCGAGAGCCCTCTCTTCGCGTGTCGGGCTTCGTGAAGAAATGCCCTTTGCAAAATGAATAGGGTGCGGTATACGCCCGCCTCGTTGTCACCGGCGTCGACGCCGGGCGGCAATACGAGTTCGGCTTGACATGAAATCGCCCTTTGGGTATCAGGCCGCCTCACGAATTGACAGAGGCGGATCGGCGGGACGAAAACGCGACGCCGATCGGCCGGAGCAACTGCATAGCCGAGCTCTGCTGCGTGCTGGAGTTGCGGGAAAACCAGCACTACCCGCCCTCCTGGGTAGAGGCAACAACTCGCTGGATTCAGTGGTTATTGGGTCGGCCACTCCAGTGGGAGCTTCGTAGCAGGGCTTATGTGAGACCGGGAGCCGAGCCCTGTGCTCGGCTCCCGGGGATATATCCGAGTGCGGCGTCTCATGCCGCTGATCGGTCTCGCGTGACGGAGGCCGGTCGGCGTCGCGGGACGCCGCGTTCGCTTTCTGCCTTTCCGATTACCATTTCGCCCTCACTCAACGAAACGCTCAGTGCAAGCTTCCCGCGTAATCCCGCAAACAGTTTGTTACGCATTTTGTCTCGTTTGTTTGATATCGCATGCATGCACTGCCTCGTTCCGCGGCAGCGTGCATCGGGTGCGTTCGCGGGCACGGGGAACGGAAGCGTAGATTGTGGCTAGTTTCAGCGTGTTTCTTGCGTCCGCGTCGAAGCGCTTCCAACTACCGCCTACCTTGGCATTGAATTTGCGACCACCCGCGTTACAAGACGGTGCTTCGGTGCGCTTCGATTCGGCTACGGAACGCCGACGGTGGGGCGCGAGTCCGTTAAGAAAGGAGCAGGGAAGAGGGAAAAAAAGCGGCCGCCTCGCCGCACAAATGCCGATATTAAACTAGAGTTGACATAGTAGGCGATGCGACCCGTTCCGAGCCTCCGCCAGGGTCCCATCCGAGAAACACACCCCAGCGCTTGACCCGAGGACTCGTCTCGGGCTTGTCACAACCGGAACTTCCCCACGAATCAGAGAGGTTTCCACAACCCTCCCGCGCGAGGGCATGCGCGGCGTCAGCGTAGACTCCGCGCCGTGATTGTGCCGGACAAGCGTCCGGCGAATACCGGAAGAGGAGAAGAGTCATGTCGCCATTCGACTTCGTGCTCGCAGTGGCGCTGTTGACTTCCCCGGCCGACACGCCGGATGCGGCGCTCGGCCCCGAGGTCTACGCGAAGCTGCAACCCGCCCTGCAAACGCTCGCCCTCCAATGGGAAATTCTCGACCCCCGTGAGGTACGTTACGTACTTACGCGGGCGGAGGATTTCGGCACCGACGTTCGCTTGCTGCAACGACGTTACCGAGAGTTGGCGGAGGCGCCGGCTCTCATCGACTGCAACCGCTTCCCGGAGCGGGCGGCGGTCAGCGATCTTTTGGCGTTTAACCGGACTTACCGCCAACACATCGATGTTCGCCAGCCGCTTGACCTGCCGCGGTGGTGGCAGCTTCGTGAAACGCTGCAAGAAACCGATCGGTTGTATCAAGTGTGGGACACCGTGCGCGATGCGCGCTGCGAGTATTACTACGTGACGGTGCGCCGGCAGGCGCTGAAGAAGCTACGCGAGATGGTTGGCGACGAGGCGTACTACTCGGGCCAGTTGCCGCCGCACGTGCCGACGTGGCGTTTCCAACGGATCAACTGAAAAGGAGCGGAGGGACATGATCGAAAAGCGTTAGGCCCACGGGTTACAACCCGTGGGCTTTTTTCGTGCGCGTTGCATGCGAATTGCCGCCGGTCTTGTTTCTGCTGTCGAGCTGCCCGCACTACGACGGTTTCCCCTGTCCAACTCCGACAACCCGGACGCGACTGCCCGCGATCCGAACGAACACCGCCGCGGTGTCCTTGCGACCGTCGGTTACGGCTTGTACGTAAACGGCCCGCAGCCCCGCTTTCGCTTCCTTGAACGCCTCCTTCTCATTGGGCGGCGCCGTCTTCAGGTAGTCATCGATGGAAACGACCGAAACGACGTTGAACGAGGCTTTTTGCGGCCGGCCGATCTGGGCAACCTCCCCAAGAAACTTGTCGAGTTCGTCCCGCGTCGCGCAATTCTGCATGCCGGCGAAGGTGAACGGCACGTCGGTCGTTTTCCGCATCGCCGCCACGTCGCCCCGAATCAGTCCGTTGAGAAAATGACGCGCCACGTCGCGGGCCCGCTGGCTCGCGTCGAGCAGCGCGACATCGACGACGGCACGCTGCATGTCGAACGTCGCCTTATTGCTCTTCCACCACCCGTCCCACGCCTCACGGCAGCGTTTGCGTGCCGCCGCATCGGCGGCAAGTGCAACCGCCGGCGCACGCGAACCGGCGAGGCAAACGAGCAAGTCCTCCGCCTGCTCGGCCAGCGGCAATGGGGCATCGAGGAGCAGACCGACGAGAACCGGAACGCCGTTTTTATTCCGCCCGGCGATCACTCCCTGAGCGGCACGCAGCCGAACCTTGGCTTCCGGGTCGGTCAACAGCGAGAGCACGGCAGCGTGTTCCGCTGGGTTGCCGGAACGTCCAACGACCAATGCCGCGGCGGCTCTTCGTGCCGCTTCCTTGTCCTTCAGTGCGGCGGGCAGAGCCCGATCGATCGCGCCGTCGCGTACGCCAAGGGCCAGCAACGTCGTGAGAACTTCTTCTTCCACTCTGTCGTCGTTGGCGAACGGCACATAGGCCAGCAAGACGGAGACGGCATGGTTGGGCCGGCGCGCGCGCAAGAGCCGGGCTGCCGCCGCTGCTTGTCCCGCTGCGGGGCTGTTCTGAATGCTCTCGATGCACTCCTTAATGCGGTGTCGGACTTCCGCATCCGGATGCGACAACGCTTCCTGGAGCTGCGGCAGGATCGGTGCGCCGAATGCCAACAAGTTCTTGGCAGCCTGCTCGCGGACGCCGAACGCGTTTGCGCCGAGTTGTTGAATGAAGCTGCCGACGCGGCCGCGATCGGCATCGGTCAGTGTGCGTTTGCGGAAGAAGTCAAGCAGGCCCGCTCCGTCCACCGGCAGCTTCGCGTCTTTGAGGACCTTTTCGTCGGCAGCGACCGCCTCGTCTGCGGCAGGCTGCGCGTTCACGGAGCACGCGCAAAAAAGAAGCACGGTCAGAGAAGCGAACCCCAGCCGTTTTGATTTGCTGAGCGACGCGTGGATTTGTTCCACGGGAATTCTCCTTTCCGCGGTTCTTTCCGGCCGTGTGCATGCGGCCCCTTCAGCATAGACTCGCGACGGCCGCGGTCCTATGCAATTTCGCGCCCGGAGATAGGGAACGGGAAAGATTTACATACGCCGCTCGGTTCTTACAACGAATCGACGCGTGCGTCTTTCGCGATGGTCGATGATTCTTGACCACAAAACTCTTTGCGGAACGCGAGTTAGGTCCTTACGCGGAACCTCATACGCGGTGTTGGCATGGTGCGTGCAATGGAAAGAAATCGCCCTGATTGCAACCCCCCGCACGCAGCAGTCAGGTGCTCACGCTGGGCTCCGTGTCGTTTTCCCCGACGGCCCGAGCCAGCCCTGTTCGCAGCGCGGAGTCGGGTTGGTTGCCGGAGGTTTCCCCGGCCTCCCGACCCTCAACCGTCCCGGCTCCGCTGCTCGCCCGTGAACCGCGCTCGTCTCGTTCGCACTCCTGCCCCCCGCATGCCCCCACGGCCACCCGCTTCCCCCGGCGGGTGGCCGCTCTTCTTTCGCCGAGGTCAAATACCTGAAGTCCGTTGCCGTGGTGTTGTCAGTAGGTGCTGGCATCGGCACGAGCCTTCGTGTAGAGTGCTGTGTGTTCACGGACCACCGACTACTGACCACGGACTACCGACGAGCCATGCACTTTCAGTTTGATTGCACACCGACGGTGACTCCCACGTCCACCGAGCCGGCCACGCCGTCCCCGACGGAAATGGTGGATGTGTTGCGACAGATGCTCGACGTACAGCGCGAGCAACTGGCTTACCTCCGTGCATCCTACGCCGCTCACGATTCGAGCGCGCGCTGGAAAGCGTACCTATCGCGCTGGCAGGAGGACTTCCCCGGACTCGGCGACGCTTGCAAGCACGTGGTGCCGATCCTCGAACGGACTTACGGGCAGCTTGTCACGGAGTTAGCCCAGCACCTGCGCGAGAACGGCGGCGACACGCTGGACAACGATTTCACGCTGCAAGAATTCCTCGACCGCTACGGCATGCGGCTGGCGCAGCTCGGCACGATTCTCAACTTGGTGGGGCCGCTGGCCGAGGCTGGCTCGCAGGGGGAGTCGGCATAGCGCGGCCCGCGCGAAGCAATTCCTCCTTGATCTCGACTCCGCTTGCTTCCATTCTGCGGAGCTTTTCCGCGAGCGCAAGAATGCGCTCCGCGGCCGACTCGATCGGCACGCCGCGCTCGTGAATGTTGGAAATGAGATTGCGGTTGCCGTCCGTGTGCCCATGCCGTGGCCGGTAAGCCATATAAGCGGATAAGCTCTCCGCGGTCGCCAGGCCGGGACGTTCTCCAATCAAGAGCACAACGACGGCTGGGTCGAGCAATTCACCGATGTCGTTCAACACGCCGACGCGACAATGGTGGATGACGAATGGTTGGCCGAACAACCAATTCTTCCCACGAACGCCTTCGGCAAGCGACGGCAAGAGACGCGGTAGTTGGGCGACCGCCGCCGCCGCGGACAGCCCATCGCCGATGACGACTTGGAAATCGGCTTCTTTCGGGCAGCGCGCGCTGACTTCGGCCCGTGCGCGCTCGTGCAGCTTGCGTCCCAAATCAGGGCGCAACAAAAACTCGGCCTTCGAAGTCGCACACGTTTGCACGTCGAACAACCGCCACCGCTCGACAAAGTCGGGACCCAAATCGCGAATGATCTCCAATTCCGAGCGCACGGCGTCCACGGCGGCGGCATGATCGTGCCGCAGCTCGAGATAGGTCCTGGTGCGATACGCCAAGCCCACGCGACCGACAAGAATTCGGGCCGGCGTCGCGGCCCGCACGCTTTGAAGGATCGCCGGCAAAGAAGACGGTTCGCCTTCGGGAGGTAGGTCGCGCGAATTCATGGACAACGGCCTCCTTCGGCTACGCTTGTGAAAGAACCGGCGCCAATTGGCGAAGCAGTAAGCCACGCGCGGCCGCGTCATTTGCGGCAAGTTGCCCGCCAACGAAGATGTGCCGTCCTTCCAGCCACGCCAGGAACTCGGGCGCGGGTCGGTAACCGAAGATACGTCGCACGGCGGCCGCGTCGTGATAGCTCGTCGATTGGTAGTTCAACATCACATCGTCGGCACAGGGCACGCCCATGAAGTAATTGCACCCCGCCGCCGCGAGCAGCACGAGAAGATTGTCAGCCGAGTTCTGATCCGCCGCGGCGTGATTGGTGTAGCAAACATCGCAACCCATCGGCAGGCCGAGCAGCTTGCCCATAAAGTGGTCTTCGAGCCCGGCGCGAATGATCTGCCGCTCGTCGAAGAGGTACTCCGGCCCGATGAAACCGACCACGCTGTTGACCAGAAACGGGTCAAAAGCCCGCGCCACGCCGTAAGCGCGCGCTTCCAACGTAAGTTGATCGACGCCATGATGTGCGTCCGCGGAAAGAGCGCTGCCTTGCCCAGTCTCGAAGTACATCACGTTGTCGCCGACCCACGGGATGTCACGGCGCCGATGGTGTTCGACGACCCGCTCGCGGCCTTCGCGGAGCGTCGCCAGACTGACGCCGAAGCTGGCGTTCGCCGCTTGCGTGCCGGCGACCGATTGGAAGAGCAGGTCCACAGGGCAGCCGCGCTCCAGACATGCCAGCTGGGTCGTGATGTGGGCGAGACAGCATGCCTGCGTCGGAGCGCCGCTTACGGTGATAAGGCGGTCAAGACCGTGCAGGATCGTCTCGACCGTAGCAATGGAATCCGTGGCCGGATTGACGCCGATCACAGCGTCGCCGCAGCCAAAGAGTAGGCCATCCACGGCCGCGAGCAGAATGCCGCCGATGTCATCTGCGGGATGATTGGGCTGCACGCGGATACCAAGCACGCCACGTTCGCCCATGGTGTTGCGGCAGCGCGTCACGTTCCGTACCTTCCCAGCCGCCAGCACCAGGTCTTTGTTGCTCATTAGCTTGGCGACGGCGGCAGCGATTTCCGGTAGCAGCGTTCGCTGCAACGGCCGCAGCTCTGCCTCGCCGGTCGTGTCTTCCAATAGAAACTCGCGGAACTCGCCGACGGTCCATGAGCGAAAACACTGAAAGGCGTTCGTGTCGAGCGAATCGAGGATCAGCCGGCTGACTTCATCGTGATCCGGATCGATGAGCGGCTGATCGACGATCTCGCCGAGCCGCACGTCGGCAAGGACGTATTTGGCGGCAACCCGCTCGCGTTCCGAGCGTGCGGCGATGCCGGCCAGATGATCGCCCGACTTTTCTTCGTTGGCCGTAGCGAAGACCTCGCGCAGGTCGGCGAAGGCGAAGCGCTCGGAACGGATCGTCGTGCTGTACCGCATAGGAGGATTCCGCGGAGCGTAGTGCCGTGTATCACATTGTCGCCGAAAGCGGAGCCCGGCGAAACGCCTTCGGTGCGCCCGTGGGCAAAGAAACAGATCGACAAAGCGGAAAGGTGGTATAACTGAGAGGGGCCACGGCAGGTCGAATCCTGTTGCCGACCCGCCCAAAAACCGTAGGTTACTTGGCGCATGTGGCACGGCCCCTCCCACCTTGCCGCACCTTCCGAACGAGGCACCGGGATGCGCTACTGGTCGCAGTGCGGAAACTTCCTCCGCGAATTCCGGCGGCACTTCCGGACCACCGGCGCCATTCTCCCCAGTAGCCGATTCCTTGCCCGCGCTCTCGTCGCCGAGCTACGCAAGCCGCGTTTGCCCGGCCGCATCCTCGAAGTCGGCCCGGGCACAGGTTCGGTGACGAAAGAAATCGTCAGCCAATTGCTGCCCGGCGATCAGGTCGATGCCGTCGAGATCAACGAGCACTTTCTCCAGTTGCTACGTCGGCGGATCGATAACGAATGGCTGTTCCGTGAACACCGCGGCGCGATTCATCTGATTCACTCGCCCGTTGAGGATCTGCCCGGCGCTGGCCTCTACGACTACATCGTTTCCGGCTTGCCGCTCAACAACTTTCCGATTGCTCAGGTGCGGCGCATCTTCCGTGCGTACGACCGTCTGCTCAAACCAGGCGGCACGCTGACGTATTACGAGTACGTCTTCATCCGCCAGCTCAAGACTCCCTTTTCTAACCGCCGCGAACGGCGTCGCCTGCACGGCGTCGGCCGCCTCGTGCGCGAGTACATTCGCGATTTCCAGGTTGGCCGCGAACGCATCTTCATCAACGTGCCGCCGGCAACGGTGCGGCATCTGCGGTTCAAACCCGTAACCCCACTGACGAAGGAGGCGGTGAAGGCGGCAACAGCATCGCCGCGGCTGGCGACTTGACGACGGCGAGCTTTGGGTACCGCCGACGCCGCCGTGCGCACCTGCTGCCTCCCGTCCTTCCCGTCTGATTGGCGAAGTTCGTGGCGCGCGGCCGTCATTTCGGTGAAGAATTGCTGAAATAACGGTCCCACGTGCCGCCCAGGGAGTTGAGGGCCTGTGCCATCGGCCGGGCACGAAAGCGCTCGCCGCATTTCTCGATAATGAGATGTTTCTCCAATTTCGCCAGCGCATCCGCGATCTCGAAATCAATTTTTACGTTGGCAGTGCGTTCGAGGTACTGCTCGATGGCGTGATCCAATTCTTCGCTTGTCCAACCTGCCGCGCCGGCTTGCCGCCAGAGGAAAAAGTATGCAAGCAGCGCCTCCCGGCACTCCTGTTCCTCCGCCTCGTCGAGCAGTCGAAACAAGACGCCGGCGTTGCTGTCGAGGTTTTGGTAATACAGGCTCTGCGTCAGGGTCAGATTGTGGCGGTGCTTCGTGCCCTGATAGCTGAAGTACGAGCGCGTCCCGTACCCGATGGTGCCGGCCGCGAGGCCCCAGAAAACGCCCGGCGAGCCGAGGAAGCTGAAGAGCGCATCCGAGCTGACGAAAAGAGTGCGGACAAACTCAAATACTTCCGACGCGATGCGCCCGAGCGCCATGAGAATGCCGCTGAGAAACGGCAGGCCGATCTTGCCGCGATCCAAGTAACTGAAACGTACGCGGGCGCCGGGGAGCAGCATCTTGATGTCCAACTTCGGAATTTCCTTGAATATCTTGAGATAGACGCTGCGTGTGTCCGCTGCCTTACCGAGTCGCCGGTGCGGCCGCATTTTCAAGATCAGAACCAGACGTCGATAGATGGGCACCTCGATCTCCTCCGGCTTCCAGCGATGGCGCAACCGGCGAATCGTGCGCTTCATTCGCGCTTCACCGCGGCCGAACATCGCGATCCGCTCAAAGACACTGAAATCGACGTCGAGATGGATGCCGAGCTGCCCGCGGCCGAGCAGCGACGGCTCGATGTCGTCCCGGCTCAAATGCGTGAAGTTGGCGCGCTCCAGGAGCCAGGCGAAATCACTGAACAGCTCGTTGAGGCGGCGCTGGCACTCGTCGCTCGAAAGATGGGCCAGAGCGCGCGTGTCACTGTCCGGGTCGAACGGCGCGTAGTCGGTTTTCAGCTCTTCCAGCCGCTGGTTGTATTCCAAGTGGTACGTGGCGGTGAGGAGCCGGCAGAAACGCCGGAACTGATTCACGTCGTCCGTGGACAGATCCGGTTGCGTGCAAAGCAGATCGACCAGGTCGCTGCGCCGCAGCGGGATGAAATGCTCGCAATCAGGAAAATCGCCCATGGTGTGATTGCAGATTTGAGATTGCGGATTGCAGATTGCCAAGAAACTCCGGTCTGGAAATCTGCAATCTTAAATCGGCAATCTGAGATTGTTGCGTTTTACCACTCCAGCGCTTCGAGACGATCCGCGGATCCTTGTGACGTTTCATCCGCGAGGCGGTCGAGCACGTTTTGTACTTCGCTCATCCGCTCCGGCCGTTTACTGGCGTTGAACTCAAGACACTGGTGAATCAGGTTGCAAAGAGCGGCGGGCGCCTCGGCGTTGAATTCCTGCACCGGCTTGAGGAGCTTTTGGAACGTTTTCGCGTCAATCGGCAGGCCGCTATTCTCGCCCGCAATCGGGCTCGGCGGCAAGCGCCACGTCGTCAGCCGGTACATCGTCGCGCCGAAGTTGTAGATGTCGGTCCGTTCGTTCACCATGCTATTCTTGGCTTGCTCCGGCGCCATGTATTCCGGCGTTCCCTGGACGCGTTCTTTATTTTGGCCCTTGATCCACGCCAGACCGAAGTCGATGATCCGCACGTCGCCCGTGCGGCTCAGCATAATGTTGTTCGGCTTCAAGTCGGCATGGCAGACGTTGCGGCGGTGCATGTGGACCAGGCCGGCGGCGATTTTGACGAAGATTTGCAGCAACTGCGGCATCGGGATGGCCGGCATCAGGTCGAGCGTCTTGCCGTTGACGTATTCAATCAGCAAATGAACCTTGCGAATGCGGAACAGCCAATCGCGCGGCGTCTCGAAAGCGTAAATCTTGATAAGATTGGGATGGTCCAGCATCTGCGCGACGCGAAACTCGTGCTTGGCCTGCTCCAGGAATTTGTTGTCCTTGGGTCCCGTGATCGGCACGACTTTGAGCGCGTAATGCTTCGCGTCCTTGCTGCGGCGGACGTGCAGAATGGTGCTATGGGCGCCCGTGCCGAGCGTGCCCATGACCTGAAACTTGCCGATGGAGTCACTCACGGCGCATGCCGTCCCCCCAAAGCGAGTGCAATGTGAAAATGATAACAGCGAAAGCGCAGCGGCGGTAGATGGAGTCAATAAGGGCGCGAGAGAGTGGTGCGTTCGCTCCGCGAATGCGGGTCTTGCACTCGCGGAGCGAATGCACCACTCTGCGGCTCGTCTAATCGAAATACCATGCCAACCGCGTACGACCTCGAAGACCTGACGCAGGCCTACGGCCAGGACATCTTTGCCCGCGTAGGCCGGACCGGACCGCTGCTTTTTACGCCCACGTGGTGGGATGAACGGCTCATGGAATGGACCATGGGCGACCCGTCCGTGAAGGTGCAGTTATTCCGCTTCATCGACGCCCTGCCGTTGCTTCATTCGCCGCCCGAAATCACCCGCCACCTGCGCGAGTACTTCGGCGAGGTGGAGGACAAGCTGCCGGGCTGGCTGCGCTTCGGTCTCCACTGGCTGCCTCAGAATGGCGTCTTGGGAAAGGCGTTGGCCAAGACGGCGTTCGCCAGCGCCGAACGCTTGGCTCGCAAATTCATCAGCGGTTCGAACGTGCAGGAAGCGCTACGCGCAATTGCCACGCTGCGCGGCCGGTCGCTGGGATTCACGATCGATCTTTTGGGCGAAGCAACCATCACCGAGGCCGAGGCGGACCAGTATCAGGGCGAGTACTTGAAACTGGTTGCTGGCCTGGCGGAAGCGGTCAACACCTGGTCGCCCATCGACCTCATTGACCGCGACGAGAACGGACCGTTGCCGCGTGTCAACGTCTCGGTCAAGCTCTCATCGCTCTACAGCCAGTTCGATCCGATTGATCCGGTCGGCACGAGCCGCGCCGTCCGCCAGCGGCTGCGGCCCATCTTAGAACTGGCGCGGCAACACCGCGTATTCGTCAACATCGACATGGAGCAGTACGCATACAAGGACGTGACGCTCCAAATCTTCAAGGAAGTGCTGGAAGAAGAAACGTTCCGCGACTGGCCGGACGTTGGCATCGCCATCCAGGCGTATTTGCGTGACTGTGCCAACGACCTGGAGGATCTAGCCTGCTGGGTCGAACGCCGTGGGACGCCGGTGTGGGTGCGCTTGGTCAAGGGAGCGTATTGGGATTACGAAACAATTGTCGCGGCGCAACAACATTGGCCGGCCCCCGTGTTTACCGACAAGGCCGAGACTGACGCGAATTACGAGCGAATGACGACGTTTCTCATGGAGCGGCGCGATCTGCTGCGGCCGGCTCTTGGCAGCCATAATGTGCGTAGCCTCGCCCACGCTCTCGCAACCGCCGACAAGCTTGGTCTGCCGCCGCGGAGCTATGAGATTCAGATGCTTTACGGCATGGCGGACCCGATCAAGGAATCGCTCGTTGCGATGGGCCGTCGTGTGCGCGTCTACACGCCTTACGGTCAACTGTTGCCCGGTATGGCGTACCTTGTTCGCCGCTTGCTTGAGAATACCGCCAACGAATCGTTCTTACGGGCCAGCTTCACGGAGCACATGCCCGAGGAGCAGCTGCTGATGAATCCCGATCGGAAAGTCAGAAGGAGGAAGGAGAAAGGAGGAAACGGACGCGCTGGTTCATCCTTCATCCGACCTCCGTCATCCTTCCAGAACGAGCCGCTCGCCGACTTCAGCCGCGCCGAAGCGCGGCAGGCGATGGAATCGGCCTTGCGCGACGTGGCCAATTCCTTCGATCACACGTATCCGCTGGTGATCGGAGGTCAAACGATCGCCGCCGGCGTTGTGCGTGACTCGAACAATCCATCGCACACGCGTCAAGTGATCGGCCGCTGGCACGCCGCCACGGCGCCGCACGCGGAGCAGGCGGTTGCCGCGGCAGCGGCGGCATTTCCCGCATGGCGCGATACTTCGCCGCTCGATCGTGCGCAGTACTTCTTCCGTGCCGCCGACGTGATGCGCGGGCGACGTTATGAGTTGGCCGCGTGGGAGGTTTACGAGTGCGGCAAACAATGGCGCGAGGCCGACGCCGACGTCGCCGAGGCAATTGATTATTGCGATTACTACGCCTACGAAATGCTCCGCCTCGCCAAGCCACAACGCCGCGATGTGCCAGGCGAGGAAAATGAATACTTCTACGAGCCGCGTGGTGTCTCGGTCATCATCGCGCCGTGGAACTTCCCGCTCGCGATTCTCTGCGGAATGGCGACGGCGGCGCTGGTCACGGGCAACACGGCCATTCTGAAGCCGGCAGAACAATCCACCATCCTGGGCGCCAAGCTGATGGAAGTTTTCCAGGAGGTTGGCCTGCCGCCGGGGGTCGTCAACTTCCTTCCCGGCGTTGGCGAGGAAATCGGGCCGACGCTGGTGAACCATCCTGACGTTGCTCTAATCGCGTTCACCGGCTCGCGCGGCGTCGGCCTGTGGATCAACCGGCAAGCGGCCGAGACGGCCCAAGGCCAGGACCACGTCAAGCGCGTCATCGCCGAGATGGGCGGCAAAAACGCCATCATCGTGGACGAGGACGCCGACCTCGATGAAGCGGTCCACGGCACGGTTGGCAGCGCGTTCGGCTACGCCGGGCAGAAATGCTCGGCGTGTTCGCGCGTCATCGTGCTCGAACGGCTGTACAACGCGTTTCTACCACGGCTCGTGGAGGCGACACGCAGCTTGAAAGTCGGCCCTGCGGAGGATCCCGGCTCGTTCGTCGGCCCGGTCATCGATGGCGACGCCCGCCGCCGCATTCTGGATTACGTCGAGAAGGGCAAACAGGAAGCACGTCTTGCCTACACCGCCGATCTCGGCCCGCTAGGGGCGGAAGGCCATTACGTCGGCCCGCACGTGTTCGCGGACGTGGCGCCGTCCGCGATCATCGCGCAGGAAGAAATCTTCGGCCCCGTTCTCGCCGTCATCAAGGCCCGCGATCTGGACGAGGCGCTGCGAATCGCCAATGGTACGCCATACGCCCTGACCGGCGGTCTCTATTCGCGCAGCCCGCAGAACATCGCCCGCATCCGGCGTGAATTCCGCGTCGGCAACCTCTACCTCAATCGCAAGATCACGGGCGCGCTCGTGGACCGGCAGCCGTTTGGTGGGTTCAAACTCTCCGGCATCGGCTCGAAGGCGGGCGGGCCGGATTATCTCTTGCAGTTTGTGTTGCCGCGCACGATTACAGAGAATACGATGCGCCGTGGCTTTGCGCCTGTGCAGGATTTGCAAGGGCAAAGCGGACATTGATTCTCGCGGTCTCGGCCGCGATGGGGCGAAGAGTTTCTCGCAAAGGCGCGAACGGAGCAAAGCTCGCAAAGAGCCCGGGATTCCTTGGCGAGCTTGGCCAACTTTGCGCCTTTGCGAGAAACTCTTCGCGCCTCTGCCAGAAACTCTCGGCTTCGTGGACTTCATCTTTGAGGACGCGCATGAAATCCCTCATCATTGCTCTCGCAATCGCGATGGCCGGTTCTCAAACAGCGTTCGCTCAAGCCCCAACGGAGTTGAAAGGCCACACCGCCCTCGTCTACAGCCTCGCCTTCAGTCCCGATGGCAAGATCCTCGCGACGGCCGGTTTCGACAATGCCATTAAGCTCTGGGACTACCCGGCCGGCAAGGAACTGCGGACGCTCAGCGGCCACACGGCGCCGGTCTACGGCGTCGCCTTCAGCCCCGACGGCAAGACGCTGGCGTCTTCCAGCCATGACAAGTCGATTCGGCTTTGGAACGTCGCCGACGGCAAGATGCTGCGCGAGTTGAAAGGCCACACCGAGATCGTGGACAGCGTCGTCTTTAGCCCCGACGGCAAGCAGCTCGCCTCCGGCAGCGCGGACAAGTCGGTTCGTCTCTGGAACCCCGCCGACGGCAAGGAAGTGAAAAACCTCGGTAGCCACGGCAACTCCGTCTACGCGGTCGCGTTCAGCCCCGACGGCAAATGGCTCGCGTCGGCAAGCGCTGATGCCACGGTGAAGATTTGGGACGTCGCCGGACAGAAGGAAGCGAAGACGCTCAAGGGCCATGACGGCGCGGTGACCGGCGTCGTTTTCACGCCGGACAGCAAGGAAGTCGTTTCGATCGGCCTGCTCGATCATTTCGTCCGCGTTTGGAACGTGGCCGACGGCAAGGAGACGAAGAAACTCGGCCCGACGCCGGACGACCTTTATGGCCTGGCGTTCTCACGCGACGGCAAGTCGCTCGTGACGAGCGGCTATGGCGGGTACGTTCACGTGTGGAATTTGGCCGACGGCAAACCGTCCTTCACGCGCAAGCTCGCCAAATTCGGAGCATATTGCGTAGCATTTAGTCCGGACGGGAAGTCCGTGATTACGGGGCATGACGACCATAATTGCTACGTGACGCCGCTCACGAAGTGACTGCTATGGTTTCGGCTGCATCGCCTCAACTCGGTACCGCGGGTAGCCTTGCCAACCGAGCGCCGGTTCACCGTCTTCAAACACGAATTCACCCTCGGCGTGTACGAGCGTTCCTTCCGGGATAGCGGCGAGGCAGGGAATGTCGTCCAACACCAGTATTCCCCCCCACGTCTCGCTGACGGATGGGGTCGCATAGCGAAGCATGACATGCCCGCGCGGATCGCGCTCCAGAATTCCCTCAACCCAGCGGTAATCCCGAGCAAATGCGCCCAGTTCGGGGTGCGCTTGACTCGCAGGCGTCTGCTCGAGCGGAGCGGGCAGCTCGCGCGTCCGCACGACGGGAGTTGCGGAAATCGGCGCGCGTTCGCGCCCGGCGAGAGTCGCCGTGGGCGGGGTAATCTGCGCCGCCCGTGTCGAAGGGATGTCGGGGGCGGTTTTCGGCGTCGAATTCGATCGCGCTCGGTGGACAAGAGCGACCGCGGACGGCGGCAAACTGGGCGCTTCCGGCTCCAAACGCGCGACTTGGAGCGGTGCGTTGGGCGTTCCCGCGACCGGCTTGGCGCGGGCGAAAAGCGGGTCAGTCGGGTAGCGCTGGAAAGCTCCCGTATGCTCACAGCCGGTGCTCAGACCGCTCCCGAGCAGGGCAGCCCAGCCCCACCGCCAGACGACACGGCGCATGGCACCCTCCGGCCGGGGCCCGCCCGGTGGCGAGCCCCGGCGTCCGAGTCGGCTACTCCACTGGAAAATATCGGAGGTCCGTTCGGCGGAAGTCCATCAATTCCAGTGCGGCATGACGGCGATGCCGCTTGCGACCCAGGCCGAGACCCGCGTCGCAAGCGGCATTTAGGTTTTCGCTAAAGTTTACTCACGAGCGCCGCGCGTCCATCTCCTCGCACAGCCGCTCCAATGCCTCGCGGGCATGGTGAGCGACGTCGGTATCCTCGGAGTCGGCGAGGTGGTCGAGGTCCGGCCAAAGGAGCGTCAGGCCTTCCGCCGAAATGAGTTGTATGCCTTCATGAACGCGTTGCACGTCTTCACTCATCAGGTTCTGACGGAACCACTGCAAAGCGAGCCGTTCGCCAAGCCGGGCGAGCGCCGCACGGGCTGCCTGACGCACTTCCGGGTTGGGATCATGGCGAGCGTCGTCGAGCGTGGCCAGCAGCTCGCCGCGCTGCATTGGTTCCCACCAGCCGAGGCTGCTCAAGGCAGCGACGCGGTAGGTTGGGTCCCAGTCGTGAGCCGCCAAGAGGAGAAATGCTTCCGTCTGCGGCGAGCCGTGCCCACGCAGCGCCCGTATCACGGCGGCGTACGGGATATCCAGCGGCACGGAGGGGCGGCGCGGCGCGAACGGCCGTCGCCTTCGCTGTGCCCGGCGGACCATTGGGACACGCCGTGCCGCCCAGGCGCGCAGCCGTGGCCCAACACGGGGGTCGCGCGACCATTGCAAGACGTTGACGGCCAGTTCCTTTTGCTCGAATTCTGTTTCTTCGAACAGATTGAGAAGAGCCGCTCCGTCCGCGCGTAGGTCGGCCAACGCCAAAAGGACGTCGCGCAGCTCGTCGCCAGTCGCCCGCTGCGCGGCATCGAGGAGCGGTTCGCCGGAATCTTGCAGGTAGTCCTCTAGGGTCGGTTCCAACGCCGACAGCCGTGACATCTGCCAGCCAAATGCCTCGGACTCGGACGGTTCGCTTTCCAGCAACGCTTCGGCGTGGGGCGCCCGGCGGAGAATCCGCAGCGCTTCGTAAAAAATGCGCACGACGAGGGGATCGATCTTTTCCGGTCGATTGTCCCAGAGGTTTTCGATCAATTCGCCGAGCCGGCCTTCTACGACGACGTACGGTTGCAAGCCCAGGCGTAACCCTTCCAGGGCCTTGTGCAACACGCGCAGCGCCGATCGCCCAAGCGACGAGTTAGCCTCTTGAAGATAGCCGCCGAATCCGAGGAAACAAACCGTCTCCGCCGCAAAGAAATGACCGAGCGGAATCTCTCCCGCGGCGTCCGCACACTGGAGCAATTTCGGCAAACTCTGCGACCGATTCAGCGACCGCAAGCCATTGGCGAGGTCGATCAAGTACCACGATCGTTCAATTTGATCGTCACTGAGCCGGCGCTGGAGTTGTCGTTCGAGGATTCGGCCGGCGTCGTCGGTGCCCAATTCGGTCAATGCCCGCACATGGACAATGTAATGTGTGCCGGGACGAAGGCTTTCCTCGACAGCGGCGATCTCGCCACGCTCAAGAAGATCGCGGAAGCGGGCCTTCGCCGATTCCACCGCCGATTCGCTGAGCTGCCCGCCCTGGAATAAGTCGATGTGTTGGCGACAAACCGGCGACAAGTCATCGCGGAGTGTTTGCCCTCGGTGCAGATGGCGGCCCAAAAGAAACGCGATCGCCAAAAGCAGAGGCAGCATGCCGGCAAGGATAACAAGAACCGTAGCAGCCATGTCCGCGGTGCGCGCTGGTTTGAGAGCCTGCTGTGCCAGCGAGAGCGCTCGTCCTCCCTCGCTGGCGCAGCGGGCTCCCCGTTCTGTGGGATGGCGGTGCGCTCACTCGCGTACCTGTCCATCGCCGAGAACGATGTATTTGTAGCTGGTCAATTCTAGCAGACCACAAGGACCGCGGGCGTGAATTTTATCCGTACTGATACCGATTTCAGCGCCGAGGCCGATTTCGTAGCCGTCGTTGAATCGCGTGCTGGCGTTGACCATCACGGCCGCTGAATCGACGGCGGCCGTGAAACGTCGCGCAGCCTGTAGATCGCGCGTGACGATGGCGTCGGTGTGGCGCGAGCCGAAACGGTTGATGTGCGCGATCGCCTCTTCCAGGTCGGCGACGATCTTGATTGAGATAATGAGATCGAGGTATTCGGCGGCGTAATCGTCTTCGCTTGCGCTCTTGATGTCAGGAACGAGTTTCCGAGTCACGTCGCATCCCCGCAACTCCACGCCTTGCTGCCGAAGCGCCGCGGCAATACGCGGGATGAATTCGCCGGCCACCGCGCAATCCACAAGCAGGCTCTCGGCGGCATTGCAGACACCTGGGCGCTGACACTTCGCGTTGATGACGATGCGTTCCGCCATCGCGAGGTCCGCGGAGCGGTCAACGTAGACGTGGCAGTTCCCTTTGAAGTGTTTCAACACCGGCATGCGGGCCTCGGCAGCGACACGGCGGATCAGTTCCTCGCCGCCACGCGGGATGACAAGGTCGATGTACGAATCGAGCTGAAGCAAATGTCCAACGGCGGCCCGATCCGGCGTGGTTACGAGCTGAATCGCGTCCGCGGGCAGATTGGCCGCGCGCAACGCTTCTTGCAGAATCTGGTGCAGCGCGATATTCGAATGCAGGGCTTCCTTCCCGCCGCGCAGGATAATGGCATTGCCGGCCTTTACGCACAGAGCCGCCGCATCCACGGTGACGTTGGGCCGCGATTCGTAAATGAAGAAGATTACGCCGAGTGGCACGCCAACCTTCGATACTTGCAGTCCATTCGGGCGAATGTTGCTGCCAAGCACGCGGCCGATCGGCTCCGGCAGTGCTGCTATCTCGCGTATTCCCGTCGCGGCCGCTTGGAGGCGATCCGGAGTCAGGCGCAAGCGATCGACTTGGGCTTTCGTCAGGCCAAACCGCGAAGCCGCATTCACATCGACTTCGTTCGCCTGAAGGATTTCATCCGAGCGGCGGACGAGGCCGTCCGCGGCTTGGAGGAGCCAACGGTTCTTTTGGGCGCCGTTCGCCGTCGCCAGGATTTGGGCCGCGGCACGGGCACGCTTGGCCAAATCTGCGCAGTAGGCGGCAAGGTCGTTCATGGTTGCGAGGTGATGTCCACGGGCTGTAACTCAAAGAGCACGGTTCGCGGCAAGCTTTGCGCCAGTTGAAAGTCCTTTGGTAATTGTAGGCGCAAGGGCTCCTCGAACAGCCCGGTCCGCGGTTTGATCTGCGTCAAATCCACGTAAACGTGCGGAGTTGGCGGCTCGCTTCCGGCGGGGCCCAGCAGGTGCAGCGTCACGCGATCCGTTCGTCGTTCGCCAACAAACCGCGGGCGATACGGGAATCCGGCCGGACTCAGGAAATGAATCGGGACGTCTTTTAGCTCATAGAGCTCTTGCCGTGGCTGCACAGTCAAACAGACCTGGACCGACGCCGGTTTCGGCTGCACGGGCCGACCCTCGATGTCATGCACCAGCGGGACCGTGGCCTCCGCCTTGGTCGCGGTGAGCGAATGCCCTTCCGGACTCGGCGGCAACACATAGGGCTGCGTGGCGATGCTGCGCGTGCGGTCGAGCACTTCTTGCGGCCCGCGAACGAGCACGGTGCTCGGTTCAATGGTTACGGTGCCCACGCGGTCCTCCAGCGACGGGTCGAATCGCACCACGAGCCGGCGCTCCACGATGCGGTTGACCGTGACCGGAATGCGATTGCGCCCCTCGGCGATGACCGGATTGACGCCCGGCGGCACGTGGATGTCCGATGGGTCGATACGGACGGTATCGGAGTAGCGGCCCTCGTTGAGCCGATCCTCCGGCACCGCGATGGTGTAATTGACTTGCAGTTCGCCCTGTTGCAGGAGGTGGCGGAGCTCGCGCATCGGCGCCGGCGGGCCGGTGAACGAAACGGTTATCTGCGGCGAGCCGGCAAGTTCCAGCGTGTATTGGTCGTTTTGTGACGCCGGCAAGGAGACATGCACCGGAATCGAGACGTTGTCGATGTTTTCCTGGTCGCGGCTGCGCGCGTAGAGCCAGACCAGAATTGCCAGGCTGAGAGCGACAGACGCCGTAAGCGCTCGGTCGAGCATTGCCAAGCCTCGTAGGACACGTCCAACAAGCACGCTACGCCGCGAGCCGCCGAGCAACTGGACGTTCGCCGCTGAGCAAAGCGGCGAGCCGGCGCGACAAGTTCTCGCGCGACACAACTTCCAGCTTGCCGGCCACGGCGAGCGAAATTCGTCCGGTCTCCTCGCTCACCACTAACACCACGGCATCGGTTTCCTCGCTCAAGCACAGAGCCGCACGATGACGCATGCCCAGTTCGCTGTTGCCGCGCTCGGGCGGTTGTCCCAGAGGCAATTGACACGCGGCCGCGGTCAGCCTGCCGTTCACCACGATCAGAGCTCCGTCGTGCAGCGGACTGTTCCGGGTGAATATGGTGCGGATGAGCGATGCCGACACTTCCGCATCGATGGCCTCGCCGGTTTCTGCATACGGGGCAAGCACGACTTCCCTTTGAATCGCAATCAGCGCGCCGACACACTCGCGCGATTGGGCCTCCGCGGCATCGGCCAGTTTATCCACGATGGGATGATGCTCTTCGCCAAGGAAAAAGCGCACGCCTGGATAGCGGCCCAGCACCATCAGGCCGCGCCGCAATTCCGGTTGAAAGATGACGAGCAGACCGACCATCACGGACGTGAGAAGGTAGTCGAGCACCATTCCGAGAACGGTCAGGTCGAAGCTGGCAGTGATGACTTGGGCGACGAGAAAAAGTCCCAGCACGATCAGGCCCAGACCGCGAACCATCCCCGAACCGCGCGTCCGCCCGAGGAACCGCAGCGCCGCGTAGATCGCAACGGCCAGGATGCCGATCTCGACAAGATCGCGTCCGCCAAGCGATTCATAGAGTTGGGTCCACCGTTCGCCCAACGTCGCCTCCCGATTTAGCCGCGGGTCTACGACCTGCCGCTAAACTCTTCAATTGCCGCAATGGTCGTCAATGCATCACGCGTCTCCTCCACGTCGTGGACGCGGACGATTTGTGCCGAGCCCCGCAGCGTTGCGTGGCACGCCACGGCGAGCGAGCTGGCGAGCCGCCGGCTCACGTCGCGGTTTAACAGTTTGCCGAGGAATCCCTTGCGGGACACCCCGAGACACAGCGGCCTGCCAAACCTCCGGAACTCGGTGAGGCGTGCGAGCAGTTCCAAATTGTGGTCGCGCGTCTTGCCGAAGCCGATTCCGGGATCGAGCGCCAGCCGCTCAGCCCCTATACCCAAGTCCGCCAATTCCTGCAACCGCTGCTCGAAATACCTGCCGATTTCCGCGACAACGTCGTTGTAGCGCGGAGCGATTTGCATCGTCCGCGGCGTACCCTGCATATGCATGAGGATGGCGCCGGCGTTGAATTCCCTCACGACGGCGGCCATCGCGGGGTCGCCCGTCAGTGCCGTGACGTCGTTCATGACGTGCGCGCCGGCGGCAAGGCATTGGCGGGCAACTTCGGACTTGGAAGTATCGACCGAGAGCGGAATAGTCGTTTGGGTCGCCAAATCGCGAACGACCGGCAGAATGCGGTTCAGTTCTTCCTCGACTGAAACCGGCGTGGCGCCGGGCCGGGTCGATTCACCGCCAATGTCGAGCAGGTCGGCGCCCTGTTCGATCAGTTGCAGGGCGTGATTTACTGCCGCTTGTGTGGAAAAGTGTTGGCCGCCATCCGAGAAACTGTCGGGCGTGACGTTGACGATGCCCATGACCAACGGTCGAGGGCCCCAGCTCAAGGTACGGTCACGAACGCGCCAGGTGTGTTGCATGGGAATAAGGAATCAGGAATCAGGACCGGCTGATTCCTGATTCCTAAAATGGCGGTTTTTCCATCATCGACACGATTTGCACGGCCAACCGATCGACGTTCTTTTTGCGCCCCGTGGCGTTTGTCTCGCCAAGTTCGGGAATGAAGCCGGCGACCGATTGCACGAGCACCGGCGCGGCGACCGGCCAACCGGGTTGTGGCGGCGGACCGACCAGCGGCGCTTGCGGTACGGGCGCTCCCGGCGGCGCCGGCACGATGACGGGCGGCGGCAAGTCGCCTGGCCCAACCGCCGGTACACCAGGGATGATGGGCGGCTGATTCGTCGGCGGCTGCGAGAGCACTTCGCCCGTGCGCAGGTCGCGCCAAACCAGGAGGACGCCGAGCGTCGTTTCCGCCTCGCGGACCTCATTCAACTGATTGCGATTCAATATCGCCTTATTGTACATGATGATCGTGCCGGCCAACTCCGTGTCGGCGTTGCAGTCGGCGCCGACGACCTTGTACGGCGTTTTCAGCTCGATCTCGCGCACTACGGCGCGCGTCAACTCGAATTCCATGCCGCGATAGAACGTGAGATTGCGGAAAATCGGCACACGGACCGTATGGACGTTGCAATCGTAGTTCGGGCGCGTCGTGTAACCAAGCACCGTGAAATGGCCGTCCCATTCGCACGCCGGCAACGCGAACAAGGGCAACGCCACCGCGGCGAGAGCGGCTCGGCGGGTAAGTCGTGTCGAATTCGCGAACGGCGAAGTCATTGCGATGCACTCCAGGGTGGTCCACTCGCTTCGCGAGTTGAATTTGCACTCGCGGAGCGAGTGCTCCACGCTATTGCTGCTGGCCTAGGTTCGGCAGCAACCGCGGCGGTCCGCTCTTCTCGGACGGCACGGTACGCGGCGACGGCAACGTCTCCGGCGACGCAGCCGGCGCGTCATTTCGCGGAGCAACTCCCGTTGGCAGCGGCGCCGGCGTCGCGTCCGGGTCCTTCTCCAACTTGCCGCGAAGTTCGTTCATCCGTTCCGTGGCAAGGTCGAAGAACTTCGTATTCGGATAGCGCCGACGCACGATTTCGTAGTAGAAGTACGCCGAGCCTGGATGGCCGGTCCGGCGATAGAACTCGGCCATCTTGTAATCCTTTTCCGCCTGCTGCATATTGATGCCGACAAGCTGGCGGGTCAGGAAATCATTTTTCTCGTTGGCGAGCTGCGGATAGCTGCGGAAGGCGGCGTCCACGAGCTGGCGGGCTTCGGCACACTTGCGGCCATCGTAATCCGAGCCGCCGGTGCTCATGTGCTTCGAGATGATCGCCAACTCGACCGCCTGGGTGGCGAACGAGCTGTTCGGGTGCATCTCGACGACCTGCGTGAAGTAGTGGTCCGCTTCCTTGTAGTCCTTGTTGAAGAACATCACGCTGCCGGCCAGAAACAGCGCCTTGTCCGCCAGCGGGCCGTTAATGTCGCCGAAACGCACGGCGTTCAGCAATTCGATGGCTCGGCCTTCCTCGTCGAGCAGCGGCTTCTTCTTGTCGAAGTTCACAAAGTGCGGCCAAACGACGAAACGCTTGCCTTCGTGTTTTTCCTTGTCCTCGCGCATTTCCTCGCGCGTGTCATCGAGCCAGGCGTTCGCGATCTCAAACATGTGCTGCAACGATTGCTCGCGATAAGCCATCGCCGGGAAGTCCTTGCCTTCCACCAAGCGCTTGTAGGTGTCGGCGGCTTTCGGAAGGTCGCCCCGTCGGCGGAGGCACTCGGCCTCGTAGTAACGCGCCTCTTCGGCCAAAGGCGTCGGCGTCTTGGAGTTGTCGGCGACACGGTGGAAGATCGCCTCGGCGTCGGCGTAGTTGCCTTGGCGATAAAGTTCGTGCGCCCCGGCGACGTCGGTCGCGGACGCGCCGCCGATGGGTGCTTGTTCCGCTTCGAGATGACCGGCCCGCAACACCATGCTGTCGGCCGGACCCGGAGGCGCCTTCGGCCCGCCGAACGGGTGCTTGACCTTTTCCCACCAGCTTTCGCCATCGTCCGAAGTCGCGACATTCCCCTGAGCGTCGGCCGTTTGCGGAGTTTGCGTTGCGCCGGCAGCTCGGGCGATGGTGGCGTCTTCCTTGCGCTGAAAAAGTTGTGCATCGCCGCAGCCGATCGACAAGGTTGTGCCCGCACAACAGCCCGCGAGCACGAGAAGCCGTTGCACGCTTCGCCAAATCGGTCGCTCCGACAGTAAGCGGTTGCTCACGACCTCAACTCCCCAGGTAAGACAGCAGTCGCGGCCGGCGACCCATCAAGTAGGTCACGTGCTGGTTCAGCAACTGGCGAATCTCCGCCCGCACCTTCTTGTCCCAGTCGCGCCGCCAGCCCTCGCCGGGTCCGGCGAGCGCTTGCAAGGCGTGCCACGCGGCGGCCGACAGCGACCGGCATGCGCGTTGCCGCGGACGGCACGCCGGGCAGACCATTCCACCTGCGGCTGAGCTGAAGGCCAATTTGTCAGGTTCCAACTCAAGCAAACCGCAGCCCGCGCAATGGTCGAATACCGGGCTATAGCCCAGCTCGGTCAACAATGCTAGCTCGAACTTCGCAAGGCGCGGCCCCGTAGGCACGTCGGACTTGCCCAGGTCCGCCAATGTCTCAAGCGCGTCATCGAAGAGTCGCGGATGCGGGTCGTAATCCTCAGTCCAGTCCGCGAGCAGCTCCGCGATGTAATAGCCGGCGTAAAGGGCATGCAGGTTCGTAGTCAAAAGCGGAAACCGCTGGACAACCCGCGCCTCCGTGAGCAGGTCGAGACTGCCTGAGGATTTGCGGAGGAAGACGATACTGCACACGGTGAGCAGATCAAGTGCAGTTTCAAAGTTCGATTTGAGCCGACGGCCGCCCTTGGCGAGTACGCGTACCTTGCCGAATTCCTTTGTCCATAGCGTGGCGATGCGGCTGGTTTCGCTCCAGTCGGCGGTGCGGAGAACCAGGGCTTGGGCCTTTTCGCTGGACAAAGCTAATCATCCCGCGGTGCGATGTCGGGCAAACCGAGTTCGCGCAGATACCGCCGTTCGCGCTTTCGCATCTCGGCCGCGGCGTCTTCGTCCTTGTCGTCGTAGCCGCACAAATGCAGAAGCCCGTGAATCACGTAGAGTGCCAATTCCGCCGCAACATCGTGGCCGCGCGCTCCCGCTTGCGTTTTCGCGACCTCCGCGCCGATGACCAGTTCGCCGTGCAGTTTTTTCCCCTCGCTGAGCGGAAAGCTCAATACATCGGTCGGTTCGTCGTGATTCAAGTACCGCTTATTGAGTTGATGAATCGTGGCGTTATCCACAAATGCGACGCTGATCTCGGCGCCTTCAATGTGCTCGCCGGTAAGTACGATGTGGGCGGCCGCGCGAATCTTCTGCCGGTCAATCGGCGCCGCGTCCTGCGGGCTGGAAATGGTAATGCGATTCATGCGCTCATTATGAAATGAAGAAGGGCTCTCGCAAAGGCGCTAACGGAAGCCATGCTCCGGCGCAGGGAATTTCCCTTCGCGCACCTCGCGGCAATACGCCTCGGCGGCCTGGATGATCTCGCGCCCCAAATCGGCGTATTGCTTGACGAAGCGCGGCCTTAATTCATCAAATAGCCCGAGCATGTCGTGAGCGACGAGCACCTGGCCGTCGCAGCCGACGCCGGCGCCGATGCCGATCGTGGGAATCTTCAACGCGGCCGTGACCTTCTGCGCGACGTCGGCGGGAATACACTCGAGCACGACCGAAAAAGCGCCGGCCTGCTCCGTCGCAAGAGCGTCTTCGAGCAGCTTCTTCTCGTCGCGCTGTACACGGAAGCCGCCAAACCGACGGACCGACTGCGGCGTCAAACCGACGTGGCCCATGACGGGAATATCGGCGTTGGTAATCGCCGCGGTGGCCGCCGCACTGCGAACGCCCCCCTCGATCTTCACCGCGTGGGCGCCCCCTTCTTTGATGATGCGACCAGCATTTTCCACGGCTTGCTGCGGGCTGACCTGAAACGACATGAACGGCATGTCCGTAATGAGCAAGCTGCGGCGAATCGCCCGCGCGACCAGGCGCGTGTGATAGATCATATCGTCCAGCGTGACGGCCAACGAGTGTTCCTGCCCCTGCACCACCATGCCGAGCGAATCGCCGACGAGCAGCGCATCCACGCCGGCGGCGTCGAGCAGCCGGGCCAGCGTGTAATCATAGGCGGTCAGCACGGTCAGCCGCACGCCGCGGACTTTGGCGGCGAGAAAATCTGGTACCGTGACCGGCCGGACGTCAGAAACAGAGGTCGACTGCGGTTGCGCTTTCGTCGCCGCGGACATAGAGGACTCCGGTTCAACGACGGGACAATACACACGGGCATTATAGGCGCTTGCAGACATGAGGTCGGCGGGAAGAGGGAGCCGCCTGCATGATCTACGCGATAATCTCCACGATCGGCTTGCCGATATCCATCTCCAACCGCTTTCGCCCCGGCACTTCCAGGCGCCGTGCATCGAGCCCGAGTTGGTGCATCACCGTCGCATGAATGTCGGTGATGTAATGCCGGTTCTCGACCGCGTGGAAGCCGATTTCGTCGGTGCCGCCGTGAACCACGCCGCCTTTAATGCCGCCGCCGGCGAGCCAGGCGCAAAAGCCTTGCGGATGGTGATCCCGGCCGTCGCCCTGGGCCCCCGGCGAGCGGCCGAACTCGGTGCCCCAAACGACAATTGTTTCGTCCAACATGCCGCGGCGCTTGAGGTCTTTGAGCAAGCCGCCGATCGGCAAATCAACTTGTTCCGATAGTTGGCCGTGATTCGCCTTGATGCCGCTGTGCGCGTCCCAGGCGCCGCCGCCGCCTCCGCCGTGGAAGATTTGCACGAAGCGGACGCCACGTTCGACGAGCCGGCGCGCGGTCAGACACAACTTGCCGAACGGCTTGGTCACGTCGCGGTCCATGCCGTAAAGTTTCCGCGTCGCCTCGGTTTCCTTTTCCAGTTGCAGCGTTTCCGGCACCGCGGTCTGCATGCCGAACGCCAGCTCGTATGACTTGATCCGGGCACGCAAGGCCGGGTCGTCCGGATAGTCAATGCCGGCGAGCCGATTCAGCTTGCCGAGCAGGCTGAATTCCGCTTCCTGGTCCTCGCGTTTGACGCCGGCCGGCGGCGTGACGAACGGCAGCGGTTCTTTGCCCTCGACATTCAACCGAACGCCGGCGAATTCCGGTCCCAGGTAGCCAGCCCCGTGTGTCCATTCGCCGCCGCAGCAATCGCCGGTCGGCTGACCGAGAACGACATACTCCGGCAGGTTCTGATTCATCGCCCCGAGGCCGTAACACACCCACGAGCCGATGGTCGGAAACGGCCCCTCGCGCGGATGCCGGCCGGTGTGCCAGGTAAGCTGCGTGCCGTGGTCATTGTGGATTGTCCACAATGAGCGCACGATGGCCAAGTCATCGGCACACTCACCGACGTGCCGCCACCAATCGCCGACTTCGAGGCCGCTCTGGCCATATTTCTTCACTGGCGTATTGAGAGCCATCAAGACTTTGCGGTTGCCATGCGCCGGATTTCCGGCGATCACGTCCTTGCCTTCGAACTTGAGCACGTCTTTGTACGGCGTCTCCTCGATGCTCTTGCCGGCATACTTCGTCAGGGCCGGCTTCGGATCGAAGCTTTCGACGTGACTGACGCCGCCGCAGAGGAAAATCCAGATGACGGATTTGGCCCTCGGCGGAAAATGGGCCTGCCCGACGAGCGAGCCGGGAGCGTCAGCGACCGGAGCAGCGTGTGCCACGCCATCCTTGAAGAGCATGGCCCCAAGCGCAAGGCCCGTGAAGCCCATGCCGGTGTCGGCGAGGAACGAGCGGCGCGTGATGCCGGGGCAGCAGTTTGGCCGTTTCGGAGAAGGCATGATCTACTCCTGCGGCGGTGTCTCTTTGAGTTTCTTCAGTTCTTCCAGTTCGAGCAAATGAAGCTTGTCTTTCGCTCTGCCCGCAGCTTTTTTCGCCGCAATCAATCCGTCGATGGAGAGCACGCGCACTGCGAGGCCGAAGACACTTTTCGCAACGGATTGTGCGTAAACTTGGTCATAGAAACCTATGCCCCTCACTTCTCCCAATAGATCGACATCGCCAAGGTCGGTAACCAGCGTGAAATTCAACCCTGCCTGGATCGTGGGCGCATCAAACTGAAACGGCAATCCCGCGGGCGCTCCGCGCAAATAAGGGTGATGGGCAGCGAACGCTACGGCCAGCGCAGCCAAGTTTTTTGGCGTGCGCGAGTAACAAATATCGACGTCCTTCGTGATGTACGCCGAACCGTGTGCAATAAGGGCCAGACCGCCGATCACGACGTACTCTACCTGGTTCGCTGTCAAGTGACGCAGGATTGCTTCCAGTTGGACCACCGGCCGCCTCCCCGTTGGGGATGTTCTTACCCCGCCGGTCCCCGATTCCTGAAGGGCGTCTAGAAACGGAAGGGTCTGGAAATTGCCAAGCCACTGATCAGCGACCGACCGCTTTAGATTCTCGCGCAGCAGCGTCAAATCAACGCCGCTCTCCGAATACACCTGATAGCCGCCATAGAACTCAATCATCCGAGAATCTCCGTGAGCACCGCCAACGTCTTGGGCAGCGGCCGTTTCCAGAGCCACTCCGTGCGTAACCAGAAGCCGGGGACGGCCGTGCTGCGCAGCACACCGTTTCTTGCAGACACTGTGTGGTACTTGCCGTCCACGCTCAGGCGAAGAAGCGTCACCTCTTGCTTCATTTCGTCAATGATCCAGTATTCCGGCACCTTGAAGCGCTGGTATTGCCGGCGTTTTTTGAAATAATCCCGCTCGATGCTCTCCGGCGAAACGATCTCCATAATCAAATCGGCGGCGCCGGCGATAAAACCACGCCGAACGAGGTGCAGCCGCTGCTTGCGGACAAAGAGAACGTCGGGCTCCGGCGCATTTTTTTTGTTGAATCGTAAGGCCACCCGTGATCCGTAGACTTTCCCGAGATCCTTCGTTTGTACGAAGAGATTCAGAAGTGACAGCATCCACGCGAACATTTCATTCGCGTCGGTATTATCCGGCGACGCCATGTAAATGACTCCGTCAATCAGGTCCGCCTTCTGGCCGTCGCTCACGAGGAAACAGAACTCGTCGAAGGTAACGTCGCCAACCGGCGTCTGAACTTTCATGGCCTGGCTCTCCTCGCTTCAACGTATCGTCACAAACTCGTGATGGTTTAGCAACACGTGGATCAACGACGCGCGGGCGTGGGCGGGCGCTGACTGCCGCGGCACATGGGCATCCTGAATCAATTTCCACGCCCACTCCTCCAGAAACGTGGCACACTCCGCACGCTCTTCTGCGGTCGGCGCCCGACACAGAACCTGCTCGAAGGCCGCGGTCACAAAGGTCGCCGGGTCGGAGCCGAGTTGCTTCGTCAGTGCTTCGGCAATTTTCCACGCATTAGAGCGCGTCAACTCGCTGTTCGCCAACGCCAGTGCCTGCTGCGGTTGGATGCTCTCCTTTCGCTGATAACATTCCGTCACCGCCGCGCAGTCAAAGATTTTGAGAAACTCCATCTGCTTTTCCGCCGCCGTGCGGAAGTAGAGACTGCGGCGAGGGATGGCGAGTCCCTTTTCGTGGTCAAGATCGGGACCGCCCATCGTCAAATCGAGTCGCCCGGCGACGTAGAAGACGCCGTCGCGCACGGCCTCCGCTTCCAGGCGGCGCGACGGCATGCGCCAGAGGTACTTGTTATCGCGGTCGATGGCGGCGTTTGTTTCATCCGGCGTCGAAGCCATGCGGTAGGCGTTGCTCGTGACAATGAGGCGATGCATCGCCTTCATGCTCCAGGCGCGGGCCATGAATTCGTCCGCCAGCCAATCGAGCAGGGCGGGATGTGTCGGTTTCTGGCCGTTCTTGCCGAAATCGAAGACACTCGGCACCAACGGACGACCGAAATGGCGCATCCAGAGGTGATTCATGGCGACGCGGGCGGTGAGCGGATTGTCCTTGTCGGCGATCCAGCAGGCGAGGGCGAGGCGACGGCCGGTGCTGTGATCCGGGTACGTTGCCCCGCGCGCCGCAGGACCGGTATTGGGGCGCGGTCGATACGCTGTTTGCAGCGGATCGTAGAGTGCGTCGGTCGCCTTTTGCAACTTGACCCGTGCAGCGCCGCGCTTTGTCTCCCAGGCGGCGCGAGCGGTCGCCTGCTTCGGCGGGACTGTCTGCGCGAGCGCCAGAAACTCGTAGCGAGCTTCGAGAGCGGCGACCGTTCGCTGCACGCTGACGGCCAGGCGGGCGGCGCTCTCCCATTCCGGCGTTCCCTTGCGGCCGGCGTCTTCCAGCTCCTCTACGCGAAGGAGCGTTTCCAGTTCCTCTTGGTTGCGGTAGGCGAGCAAGAGGCCGACGCCGGCAAGCTCGGTTTGCGACCGCAAACATCGTTCCGCCAACCATGTTGCGATGGGTCGCAGCCCGATCAATCGGAACGATGCTGCTAGCGCGTCCGCCTTTTGGTGCGCGGCGGTTTTGCGCTCCTTCGCCGCCGCCATTTCGCGCTCGCTCAATTTCCGAAGATCCGCAAGAACGTAGGGCCGCTTGTCCGGCCGGAAAACGGATGGCGGCAGCGGCAGCGGCGTGACATCGCTCCATTGCCCGCCAAGCACGGCCGGCGTTCCAGGCTCCAACGCCTTTGTCTTATCCGGAGTTCGCTCATCGCCACGGACGTACAGATACGTCTTCGCCTGCAAGTCGGCGTCGTAGACGCGGGCCAAACCGTCGTTCTTCGTATCTAACTCCCCTGGCACGCGGTCAATCCGCACCTGATGCGGCTCGAAGACGGCCCGGACGCGATAGTATTCCGGCTGCTTAATTGGATCGACCGGATGATCGTGGCAGCGCGCACAGCCGAGCGTCACGCCGAGGAAGCCTTGGAAGGTGTGATCCACGACTTCCTGCATCCACGTCTCGCGGCTGAGCATTTTGTAATTGCGGACCAGGTAGCCGGTCGCCCGCAAAGCGTCGGTGTCGTCGGGGCAAAGCTCATCGGCCGCGAGCATTTCGAGGATCATGCGGTCGTAGCCTTTGTCGCGGTTCAACGACTCGACGATCCAGTCGCGCCAGCGCCAGATGTGCGGTTGACTATCGCGAATTTGATTGCCGCCGGTCCAGCCGGCCCAGTCGCTATAACGCCAGACGTCCATCCAATGACGGCCCCAACGTTCGCCGTATTGCGGACTGTCGAGGAGTCGATCAACGACTTTCTCGTAAGCGTCCGAAGACGGGTCATCAAGAAACGCGTGCAGTTCCTCGCGCGTGGGCGGCAGACCGATTAGGTCTAGGTAAACGCGGCGGAGTAAGAGGGCTTTCGGCGCTTCCGGACGCGGCGTCAGGCCGTGTGCTTCGTGTTCAGCGGCGAGGAAGGCGTCGATCGGGTTGCGTACCCAGGTCTTGTTGTTGACCGTCGGCGTTGCTGGACGATGCACCTTCTCGAACGGACGCCACGGATAAGGCTCCACCGCACCGGATGGCTCCGCGGCGCGTGCTGCGCCGATGAACGTCACAAGCCCAACGGAAAAACAGACCAGGAGCAAGCGCCGTCGTTGCGTGGTCATAGCTCGGCATCCATTCGAGGCGGGAAAGAAGGCGGGACTACCGTTGAGTGTCGCGCGGAAGGCAGGGGGAAGTCAAGGAGGAAATACCGCGATTCGACGAGCCCGAATGAGGTTCAGCCAACGCGGCGCCTATCCGCGGAGCGCTCAAAATGGATTGCTTGCATTGCTCCTCACACACTGGTTTTGGCTCAAATGAAGGGGGTGCAACGAATCCGGCGGCGCCGCTCGGAAGCTTCATTCCGCTGTAAACGATGTCGTGACAATGTTTTGTGGCCAAATGGCGCACGCGATGACATCTGCGCGAACATCGGCGGGAGTGGCGTTTTTTGCCGTGGGCTCGCTTTTTGACGTAACGAATGCAATGAATGCGACGCGGCGGGTTTCTGCTTTGAGCTGCGCAAAGCAATAGCCGCCAACCGCCGGCAAGAACGGGCTGCGTTACGCGCCCGCGCTCGCCGACGGCTTGCGGCTAAAGACGCTTGGATTTGATTCGCTATTCAGCTGCCGCGGGTTGACGGCGACCGGCGGGCTTCGCCGATTCAGGCTTCGCCGGTTCGGCCTTCGCCGCCTCGACCTGGCCGGTCTCGCCGTTATTGCCGACGCCGGGTTGGCTGAGCAGCCCGCGTTTCTCCAGCACCTTCTTGCCGATCTCGTCCATCAAGGCCGGATTGTCACGCAAATACTGCTTGGCGTTCTCGCGTCCCTGCCCCAAACGCATCTCGCCGTAGCTGATCCAAGCGCCGCTTTTTTCGATCAGCTTGTCCTCGATCGCCATGTCGATCAGGTCGCCTTCCCGGCTGATGCCGCGGTCGTACATCAAGTCGAACTCGGCGGATCTGAACGGCGGCGCCACCTTGTTTTTGACGACGCGTACTTTCACCCGCGAGCCGGTCGTTTCCTCGCCGTCCTTGATGCTCGTCACCTTGCGGATGTCGAGCCGGCATGAGCTGTAAAACTTGAGCGCCAGGCCGCCGGAGGTCGTTTCCGGATTGCCGAACATGACGCCGATTTTCTGGCGAATCTGGTTAATGAAGATCATGGACGTTTTGGTGCGAGCGATGGTCGGGTTGAGGATGCGCAGCGCCTGGCTCATAAGCCGCGCCTGCAAGCCGACGTGCGTATCGCCGATTTCACCCTCGACCTCGGCCCGCGGCACCAGCGCCGCCACCGAGTCGATGACGATCAGGTCCACGGCGTTCGACTTCACCAGCATCTCCGCGATTTTGAGCGCTTCTTCGCCCGACGACGGCTGGCTGACGAGCAAGCTTTCGAGATCGACGCCGAGGCGCTTCGCCCAGCCCGGATCGAGAGCATGCTCCGCGTCGATGAACGCCGCCACGCCGCCCTGCTTTTGAGCGTTGGCGACCGCGTGCAGGGCGACGGTCGTCTTGCCGCTTGATTCGGGTCCAAAGATCTCGGTGATGCGGCCGCGCGGCAATCCACGGCCGCCCAGTGCGATGTCAAGGCTCAGCGCCCCTGTCGAAATACCGGGCACATCCGCCAAGGAGTTTTCGCCGAGTTGCATAATCGCGCCCTTGCCGAACTGCTTTTCGATTTGCGACAGGGCGTTCCTCAACTCGCGGTCTTGCGCTTGCTCTGCCATGGTCTCTCCTTGCTGGGTAGTGGGGAGTATGTGTTAGTTTCGGATCGATTCAGCAGCGGATCGGAACGGGCCAACTGTCACGGTTGTTCCTGAGCGTTGTACCCAGCGCGGCGGGCGAATGCCACAAGTGAGTTGGACATCGCGGCAAACATTACTGTACAGATGTGAGTATAGCGTCTGGTCGTGTGCAGGCAAGAGCAATTCTTGGCATTTCCGACGCGCGCGCTCCAGCGTCTTCTCAGATTATGGACGGCCCAAGCGCCCCGCACAACGCCACTAACAAATGCAGGTTTACACACTCTCTAAAAGCCTATCCATTAGGTGTTTAAGGTCGCTTCCCATCTTGAGGATTTTCGGTGCTGCGGGCGGTCGATGCGGCTCTCGTGCCGGCCAGGGACGACGCACTTT
>JBGQKZ010000055.1:0-43454 GCA_041499805.1 Gemmataceae bacterium | reverse complement strand
TGTGTGGATTAGCGGCCACTGGGCCACCTTCCAAGAGCAGCGCATCCAAAACGAAACCGAGCGGTTATACCCGCAGCGCAAACTCGTCGCCGGTGAGGCTTTCTTCGCCTTGGCGGCGTAGAGGACGAGCGGTTACGCCCCGCATGTTTAGCGGATTTGGGGGCGTTGATTGGGTCGTTGTCTTTGCTTTCTTTGCGATTGCCGTCATCTACGTGATCGTCCCCGTAATCGGCTACGAGCCGCGGCGGCCGTCGCAATTCGCGGCATCGTTGTACCTCTTGGTCGCGTACGCTTCCGTGACGCTGGTTCAGCAGCTCTTGCAGTATTTGCACTTTCTGGAAGGCTCAAGCGTCAACCGCGGCAACAGTAGCTTGGAAGCCCACGTCATCTTTGGATTCGCCGCTGTCAAAACACTGCTCTTTATCATCGCTCTGTTCACGTTCGTTATTGGGTTGCAGTCGTTGTGGCTGAAGAAGAATGAGGCGGAAACGCCGTAAGCAGAGTGGGCTGATTCGATGGAAGAGATCGCGTCTGTCAGTCAAGTTCTGACGCTGAGTGCGGTAATGGACTGGCTCGTCCTCCTCATGTTGGGTCTCGTCGGCTGTTCTTACCTCTACTTCTGGCGGAGGCTTCCCGAGGAACGTGTCCCTGCGTCGGTCCGTTGGTCACTGTTGGCGCTAGTCTGCGCGGTTTTGATATCCGTGTCGCAGCGGTACGTTCAACTCGTTCAGTTCTCGGACCGAAAACCCGCGCACGCTTGGGTCTTCGACCCAGACCGGAACAACTTAACGGTTTCCAGTAGCCGCGCCTCGCCGACCGCCCGCGCCAACGAGCAGGCTTATGTAGTTCTCGGATTTACGCTGGCAAAGACGGCGGTCGCGCTGGGTGCATACATTTTGTTCGTTCACGGCGTTGCGTCGCTCGCTCGGCCGAAAACGCCCCACCAGCGCGCAGAGCCCAACGCGTAAACGCGTCGGGCTCTGCTATCCCTCGGTTGCGCGTCGGGGCCTGCGTTAGTAGACTTCGCCCTCCGAGACCGGCCCGGCCTTCGCCGCGGGTCGCATCGGGTCGCCATAGCGGAAGTGCCAGTTCTCCGCGGCGCGCACGCCGTGCAGATCGTCGAGCGTCAAACCGTAGCGGGCGAACCAAGGCTTGGCGTTCCGTTGCACGATTTCATCGATTTCGCGAACGCGGTTGGCCGCCTCGGTCTTGGCGAATTGTTCGCGCGCCGTGACGCCGTCCTGCAAGAAGAATTCCTTCCAGAACGCCCTGGCGCCGAGCACGCCGGCGGCGCCGCATTTCATCGCCAGCTCAACTTGCTTCTTGTAATCGGGATAATCGACGCCGGCGCTTAGGAGCACCCACGGCCGTTCGCTGGCGGCATCGAGCTTCTTCAGGTTGTCCAGCAACGTCGATTCGCTGTCGCGGCCGAGCCAGCCGGGGATACTCCCCTTTGTAAACGTCGCAGAAGCGGCTCAACTGGCGGGCGCTTTCGACCACCGTGTCGGCCTTGCGGTCGAGAAAGCTCTTGCTGTCTTTCTTCTCGTTGTCGAACGGGAAGGCGACCGTTTCGAGCAGCAGGAGAATGTCGTGCTTTTGGCACTCCTGATAGACCTGTTGCACGAGCTGGAATTGATGTTCCGCGCTATCCGGCTCGGTCGGCTCGAATTGGGCAAGCAGCTTGACGGCGTCGGCGCCCATGCGCTTAATTTTGGAAACGCCCCAGCCCGGTTCGATCGCGCCCAGCGGCGCGCCGTGCGAATTCTTGTCGCCGCCCGACTTCTCGACGCGCACGAGCAGGCCAACGTCGCACGGCAAGCTGAAGCTCGCGATGGTATTCCATGCCCCGTAGTACCCATCGACCAACACGGCGCTCGCGAGCGGTGCAATGCCGCGGACGAGCTGAATCTTTGCCTCGACGATTTCTTGATAGGTCGGCTCGCGCGCTTCGCCCTTCTTTTTGAAGGCGTCGCGCATCATGCTCGTCATCGGGCTGTTCTGGTCGGTCGCGACCATCGTCAGCGTGCCGTTGGCATTGCTGATGCGCTGCAAGCCGCGCAGCTTGCCGGGCGTCAACTGCAAACCGAGCAGCCCGAAACACTCGAAGTGCGACCGCGTTCGGGCATGGTTCCGTTCTCGCTTTCGTCGAGGAAATAGGCGGGGGCGACGGGGTATTATTCTAGGTGCGCGCCGGGGAAGTGAGCAGTGGGCGGGAACTTATGGGACGTATGGGCCGTACAGGACCAATGCGCGATTCGGATTTCCGCCCCACGGCCCATTGCCCAGTGCCCACTTTTTCCTTTGTCCTTTTCCCGTTTCCCTGTACACTCCTCCCGGTCGCCCCTGTTGTTTCCGCACCGCGTAAAGGAGATGCTGCCATGTCGATGTACATCGGGGAAGCGTTAGTTGGGGACGGCAACGAGGTGGCGCACATTGATCTGCTGATCGGCTCGAAAGACGGGCCCGTTGGGACGGCATTCGCCAACGCGTTGGCAAATCAGTCGCACGGCCACACGAATCTGCTGGCGGTGCTGGCGCCGAATCTGGTCTGCAAGCCGGCGACCGTGCTCATAACCAAAGTCACGATCAAAAACCTTGGGCAGGCGGTGCAGATGTTCGGCCCGGCGCAGGCGTCCGTCGCCAAGGCCGTCGCGGACAGCGTCGCCGAGGGCGTCATCCCCAAATCCGAGGCGGAAAACCTTGTGATGGTTTGCGGCGTATTCATCCACCCCCAGGCGAAGGACGACACCAAGATCTACCAGTACAACTACGAGGCCACGAAACTCTCCATCAAGCGCGCCATGAAAGGCGAGCCGAAGATCGACGAGATTCTCTCGAAAAAGGATTCGGCGAAGCATCCATTTTCACCGAAATAGTCTGTGGTGAGAGGTGAGTGATGAGTGGTGAGTGGTGAGTGGTGAGTGGTGAGTGGTCCCGCAAACCCACTCACGACGCACGATTCACGACGCACGACGCACGACGCACGATTCACGACGCACCACTCACCACTCACCACGTACCAACATGGACAAGCGCAAAATCCTCATCCAGCTCGACGCCGATCCGCAGCCAAGTGTGTTCGATCGCGTGGTGGCGATCGACGCCGGGGTGGATGAGTTGTTTAGTTACGGCGGCGTGAAGCCGGAGCAGGTGCGCGATCTCGTCCACGGGGCGATCTTCACGCGCGGGGCGAAGAATCTCCAGTACACCGCACTGTTTATCGGCGGCAGCGACGTTGCCGCGGCGGAAAGGCTCCAAGCGGAAGCGCTGCGGCACATGATCCCGCAGTTTGGGCTGCGCGTCTCGGTATTGCTCGATCCGAACGGCTCGAACACCACGGCCGCGGCGGCGGTGCGGGCGGCCGCAAGCCATCTCGACCTAAAGAATGAGCAGACGCTCGTTCTCGCGGGCACCGGACCCGTGGGACAGCGCGTGGCCCGTCTGCTGGCCGCTGCCGGGAGCGAAGTGCGTGTCGGCTCGCGGCAGCTTCCGCGTTCCGCGGCGGTGTGCGATGCGATACGTGCGAAAGTGCCACTCGGCCGCCTGCAACCGGTCGCCACGTCCACCGCACAGGAATTAGCCGCGGCGTTTCAGGGCTGCGCGGTCGTCATCGCCGCGGGCGCGGCCGGCGTGGTGCTCCTGCCCAAGTCGGTGCGTGCGACGGTCGCCGGCTTGAAAATGCTGATCGATCTGAATGCGGTGCCGCCGCTCGGCATTGAAGGTGTGGAAGTGATGGACAAGGGCGTCGAGCGTGCCGGCGTGATCTGCTACGGCGCCATCGGCGTCGGCGAAACGAAGATGAAGCTGCACAAGGCCGCGATTGCCCGTCTGTTCGAGAGCAACGACCAGGTGCTTGACGCGGAAGAAGTCTTCCGGCTCAGCATTTAGGGCAGCACGTCGCGGGCACGTTCCAAGAGCACGTCCAGAAGGAGCGAATGTCGGCCCAACGGCTCAGCGAGACGGATTTCAACGCCGCGATGCCGTTCCGCGAGCCGCCGCCGCGCCTCGGTCAAATCCCGCCGCACGTGGACGCCGGCCGACAAGAAATAAGGCAGCAACACAACCTGGTCGGCGCCGCGAGCGACGCAGTGTGCGGCGCCCGTGTCGATGTCCGGTTCAGCCAGCTCGAGGAAAGCGGCTTCGACAATGGGATACGCGCCTCGCCGCAGTAATTCCGCGACGAGGTGATGCAAGTCGGCGTTCGCTTCATCCTGCCGGCTGCCGTGTGCAATGAGGAGCAATGCGGTTTTCATGGCCTCTGGGCACGATTCTATGGGAAGAGCCATTGGCTTGGGATATGCTGGAAACCAAACCGCCTCGCCGTGAGGGATAACGTTCATCATGCTCGGCGACCGTCTCGGCGATTGGATCATCGACAAGGAACTCGGCCGCGGCGGCATGGGCCATGTGTACCTCGCCCATCTCGCGGACGACGCGCCGCCGTCGAATTTGCCGCGCCGCGCCGCCTTGAAGGTCATGGCGCCGGAGCTGGCCGTCGAGGTCGGCTTTCTGCGCCGCTTTCAAAGCGAAATCAAAGCGCTGGCCGAGCTGAGCCACCCGAACATCGTCCGCCTGTACGAATCGGGCGCTGACGGCAATCGCTACTACTACGCGATGGAGTACGTGGAAGGCTCGAACTACGAAGAGCTGCTGAGCGACTACGGCCGAATCGCCTGGTCGGAAGTGCTCGACATGGCGTTGCAAATCTGCTCGGCGCTCAAGCATGCCCACGACCGCGGCATCATCCACCGGGACCTCAAGCCGCCCAATTTGCTTCGCGACCGCACCGGGCAGGTGAAGCTGACCGACTTCGGCATCGCGCGCGTCTTCGCCGACCCGCATTTAACGAAAACAGGCGGCGTTGTCGGCACGCCCGAATTTCTATCGCCCGAGCAGGCAATGGGCAAGCCGGCGACCAAACGCAGCGATCTGTATTCGTTCGGCGCCGTGCTGTACACGCTGCTCACCGGCCGCACGCCGTTCCAGGGCAAAAGCGTGCTCGATCTGCTGCACAAGCACCGCTACGCCCAATTCGACGCGCCGCGAACGATCGTGCCGGACATCCCTCTCGATCTGGATGAAATCGTCTGTCAGCTGCTCGCGAAAGATCCCGCGGACCGGCCGGGCGATGCGATGGCGCTGCACAAACAGCTCGATCGCATTCGCCGCAAGTACGATCGCAAGAACCAGGCGACCGAGGTCGAGATCCCGGCCGGCGCGACCATGGCGGACAACGCGGCCGCAATCCCGGGCAGGGCGCGGGAACCGGGTCCGGCGACCCTCATGAGCAAGCTCATGCGGCAGGAGCTGGAGCGGCACAAAAGCGGCGGTCCAATCTTTCGCGCCATCAACCGGCCGTGGGTGCTTCTCGGCCTGCTCGCGGCAACGGGCTGCGTGTTGACCTGGGCGTTCTGGCCGTTGAATCAGGACGCGCTCTTCCGCGAAGGCGCCGCACTGATGGCGTCGAAGGAGCCAACTGATTGGGACCGTGCGTGGCGGGACTATCTCAAACCGCTTCAGGACAAGTATCCCAACAGCCCGTATCGCGATCAGATCGATGAGTTCGATCAGAAGATCAAGGACTACAACGCACAGATTGAGGCGAAACGCCGCGCTCGGACAGCTGCGGCGTTAAGCGAAGCGCAATGGTTTTACCAGGAGGGCGTGCGCCTCCGGCAACGCGGCGATGAAGACGGCGCCCTGCGATTATGGCACAACGTGGTCCGTTCGTTCGGCGACGTGGACGGCGAACGCAAGTGGGTAGATCTGGCCCAAGCAGAATTGAAAGCGCCACGCACGCACCCCGTCGCCGCCGAGCGTCGCTGGTCCGCCGTGCGCGCGGCTCTGCAACTTGCGCGCAAGCTCCGCGACGACGGCAGGCGCGCCGAAGCCGAGGAGATTTGGAATGGTCTCGAAGAGCTTTATCGCGAAGACACATCTGCCGCCGAGATCGTGAAGGAGCTGCGAAAGGATCGCGGTTCGTAAGTTCAATTTCACCTCGCCACTCGTCACGGGCCAGGGGCAGGGCCAGCTCCGCAAGGTCGAGCGGGGTGTCGGGCTCGTGCCACAACAGGGACAGTGCGGCATTGATGTCCATGCTACTGTATTATTATGGATGAAAATGAGGTCCTTCGAAGGGTCAGGTCTGTGGGTTGGGTTCGCGGCATGGAAATGACGGTCTACAACGTGTGCGGCCTGCTGATTCGCAGCCGGCTTTTTCTCGCGGACGACGCGAAGGGACTTTTCCAACGCTGGCAGTCCGAAGTCAAAGACGTCACAATCACCGCTACTTCGACTCAGTTTCTCAAATGGCTTGTCGCGTCCAAGGCTCTTACCGACTATCAGGCAGGCCTGCTGTCGCGCGGCCACACCGATGGGTTTTTCCTCGACCAATATCGCATCCTCGAACGCACTGGCAAGGGTCGGATGGCGGGGGTTTACAAGGCGATCCACCCGTCATGCCAGGTCGTCGCCGTCAAGGTGCTGCCGCCGTCCAAGGCGCGCGACGCGATGCTGCTCGCCCGGTTTCAACGCGAGGCGCGGCTGGCGCTGATGCTGCAACACCCCAATATCGTCCGGGCTTTTCAGATCGGCGAGCAAGAGGGTTTGCACTACATCGTCATGGAGTACCTGGAGGGGGACACGCTCGACGAGCTGCTCCAGAGCCGCGGCAAGCTGCCGCCGGCCGAGGGCGTGCGCATCGTCTACCAGGCATTGCAAGGGTTGCAGCACATTCACGAGCGCGGCCTGGTCCACCGCGATCTGAAGCCCGCGAACCTGATGCTGGTTCCGCCCGACGGCGCGGCGGCGTCCAACGGTTCCACGCTTCAGGCGACGGTCAAGATTCTCGATATCGGCCTGGCCCGCCCGCTGTACGACGAAAATGCACCGGAATCGATCGATGAATCGCCGCTCACGACGGAAGGCGTCCTGCTCGGCACGCCGGACTACATGGCGCCCGAGCAGGCGCGCGATGCCCGCAGCGCCGATATTCGCGCGGACATTTACAGCCTGGGCTGCGTGCTCTATCACCTCCTCGCCGGACAGACGCCGTTTCCGGATACGAATGTCATCAGCCAGATGGTGCGGCACGCAACCGAGACGGCGAAACCGCTGCGCGAGCTGTCGCCCGACGTGCCCGACGGTTTGCAACAGATCGTCGCGTGGATGATGGCGAAAGAACCGGCCAACCGTTACCAGGCGCCGGAGCGGGCCGCGCAAGCGTTGGAAATCTTCCTCGCCGCCGGGGCCAAGAAGAACACGGCGACGGAATCGAGCGCGCAAATGCTCTCCTACCTTGCGTGGCTGGAGAAGGAACAAGCGAAGCAACCGGCCAGCACCGATACGGTCGTGGCCCCAACCGTAGCGACCGACCCGGCGCCGCTGCCGAAGCCAAAGTCGGCGAGCGCCGGCGCGCCGACTCGGTCCGAAGCCAAGCCGCCGGCCGACCCGCCGCGGCCGCGCGCGAAGCACGCGCCGGGCGGTTTTCCCGTTGGGTTGCCCGCGGAGGCGCCGGCCGCATCACCCGCGGCGGGCTTCGACGTTGAATTGGTGTCAACGCCGGCGATAACCAAGGCGCCGGCAGTCACCGACGAGGAAGGCCCCCAGTTGACGCGGCGCGACCTCCTCATGTTCGTCCTGGGCGCGCTCAGCACCGTTGCGGCGATTCTGATGGGCTGGCTGTTGGCGACCTTATTCCGGCGCAAGCCTCCGCCCGTCGAAGAAGGACCGAAAGAGTAACCTCGTGATCTCGAAGCTTGGTTTCTCTTCAGCACTCTCATGCGTATTCGAGCACGCCACTACTGCACCGGCCAACGGGTTGATGTCGTTTGTGAACACGGCCGCATTTTCTCGGTCGGATCCGCGACCGAGTTGCCGGCCGACCGCGAAGCCGGCTGGGTGGCCCCTGCCCTATTCGACCTGCAAATCAACGGCTGCGGCGGCCATAGCTTTAACTCCGAGAACTCGACGCCCGACTCGGTCCGGCACGTCGTCGACGTTTGCCACGACCACGGCATTGGCGGGATGCTGGCGACGGTCATAACCAATTCCTTTGCCGCAATGGCACACGGGCTGGCCACGATTCTTAAGGCGCGCGCGCAAGATCCTGTGGTCGAGCGGGCAATTGCGGGCATTCACTTGGAAGGGCCATACTTATCGCCGGAGGATGGTCCGCGCGGCGCCCACCCGCGGCAGCACATTCGGCCGCCGGATTGGGACGAGTTCCAACAATTGCAACACGCGGCCGGCGGGCTGATCGGGCTTGTCACGCTGGCGCCCGAGTTGGACGGAGCATTGGATTTCATTGAGCGGTTGACCAAAAAAGAAATCGTTGTCGCGATCGGCCACACATCGGCGCGCGGCCCGTGTATTCGCGACGCGATCCGCGCCGGCGCCCGGCTCAGCACGCATCTCGGCAACGGTTCCCATGCGATGTTGCCGCGGCACGACAATTACATCTGGGAGCAGCTCGCCGCGGACGAACTATGGGCGAGTCTGATTTGCGACGGGCATCATCTCCCGCCCGCCGTGGTCCGTTCCATAGTCCGCGCCAAAACGCCGGCGCGCATTATCCTCACCTGCGACGCCAGCAGCCTCGCCGGCTTGCCGCCGGGACGGTATCGCGAATGGGAGCAGGACATCGAAGTGCAAGCGGACGGGAAGGTTATGCTGTCGGGCACCGAGTTTCTAGCTGGTTCCGGCGTCTTTACCGACCGCTGTGTGGCGAACGTGATGCGCTTCGCCGGGCTAGGTTGTCGCGAAGCGCTGGAGATGGCGATCGACCGGCCGCGCAAGTTGCTCGGCTTGCCGGAACGACGGCTGAAGCCCGGAGAGCTGGCGAATTTGATCCTGTTCGAGAAGGACGAAGCGACTGGATTTCGCCTGGTCGAAACGCTAATCCTCGCGGGCGGCTAATCCGTTTGCCGAATCATTTGCCGATACAAAACCGGCTGAAAATGCGGTCGAGCAGATCATCCGTGTAAACCGCTCCCACCATCTCGCCGGGCTGCTCCAGGGCGCCGCGCAATTCGAGGGCGAATACTTCCGGCGGGTCATTGTGGAGCACGACGGCGTGTGCTCGGCGGAGGTGCTCAAGGCACGCATCGACGTGATGCCGGCAACGACTGAGGCTCGGCGCCAACGCGGGGCGTGCTTGGGCGCGGGCACGGTCTGCGAGAACTTTCCGAAGCTCCGCTATTCCGGTGCGTTCGACCACGCTCGTCATTACGAGGTCGGCGGGTGGTTTTGCCAGATCGCATTTCGTGGCGACGCCGAGCACCGGCGGCCGCTGTTGTTCGAGCAGTTCCTTCTGCTGGTCGTCTCTTTCTTTCGTTGCATCAAGGCAAAGCAGCACGAGGTCGGCGCGTTCGGCTTGCTCTTTGCTGAGAAGCTGCGCCTGCGTCTCGATGTGGCCGTTTTTCTTTTGCCAGCCTGCCGTGTCCACGAGCTCCACGATCACGCCACCCAAGTCGAGGCGATGGACGAGATAATCGCGCGTCGTTCCCGGCTCGGAGCTAACGAGCGCCGCGGCGCGGCCCGCAAGAGCGTTAAAGAGACTGCTTTTCCCCGCGTTCGGCTTCCCCGCCAGTACGACGCGCAATGGCCGGCCGCCGACGGAGCGCTGGTCGATTTGCTTGCCGAGCAGGGTGATGAACGCGAGCGCCTTGCCGAGCCGCATGAGCAGATCGTCCTGCTGGACGAAATGAATGTCTTCCTCCGCGAAGTCGAGACCGGCTTCGACGTCGGCAAGGAGATTGAGGAGATCGTCCCGCAATTCTTGCAGCGGCCGCGCCATGCCGCCGGCAAGCTGCGCCAACGCCTGTTTCAACTCATCGCGGTCGCCCGCCTCGATGACGGCCAGCACTGCCTCCGCCCGCGTTAAATCGAGCTTGCCGGCGAGGAATGCCCGCATCGTAAACTCGCCCGGCTGCGCGGCGCGCGCGCCGGCTTTGAGCAGCTCCGCGATGAGCAATTCGACGAGCGGCGGGCTGGAGAGGACATGGAGTTCGACCATGTCTTGCCCGGTATACGTCGCGGGTTGCGGCCAGAGGAGAAGCATGGCCGGCAACGGCTGCGTTATGCCGGGAAGGCGTATGCCGCCCTCGTGGACGCTTCGTTCGGTGAAATCTGGCGGCGGAATGCTTTGCAGGATGGTATTGGTTATCCGAAACGCTTCCGCGCCGCTAAGGCGCACGACGGCGCGACCGCCCGGTCCGGGCGCGGACGAAAGAGCGACAATGGTGTCGTTCGGATCGGGTTGCATGTCGTAAGAATTACTGACTGCTGCGCACCGAATGAGGCGCTCTGTAGGATGGGTCTCCTGACCCGTCCGTCAACACGCGGACGGGTCAGGAGACCCGTCCTACAGATCCATTGCATTGGAGGCGCAGTAGTCAGCGCAAGCGAGGATGTCCTCTCTCGCTTACGCTTCGGGCTCCGGTTAGGCGCCGCCGTAAAAGCGATAGAGCCGGCGAAGTCCAGCGGGCACCAGCAGCAGACCGCCAAGCACGCTAAGCAATACGAGATATACGCGCGCATCCATCTCCGGCACGATCACGCCGTGAACGTTGTAATCGACGCTTGCCACGTCGCTGAGCCTGGCGCCGTTGCGCCAGACGCTGATGTCGATGCCGCGCGCCGTTCCGTCATGACTCGAACGGCTGCTCGGAAATGTTACCGTGTAGGTCGTCTGCAATTCTTCGGCCAGCTCGCCATAGATGAAGGAGAGTTTTGTCACATCGCGGGCGGGGTAGTATTTGCCGCCGGTCTCGTCGGCGATTTGCCGCAGCGACGCCTCGTCGATGCCGTCGTCGTGCAGTTGAATCGAAAGATTCTCGAATACCTCGTAGAGTGCTTTTTGGTTGCCGGCGCGATGGTAGGTGCCGCCGGTCTCTTGTGCCATGCGCATCATAACCGGCTCATCGATTTCGTCTTGCTGGCCGAGGCCGAGCATGTGCAGCGGGATTTCGGCGCGGCGGGCGCGGTCGATCACCTCGCCAACGCGGCGACGGCTGCGATTGTCGATGCCGTCGGTCATCACGACGACGGCTCGTTTCCCCTCGCGGTGCGCTGCCTCCAGCGTGGCGATGGCGTCAAGCGTGGCGTCGAAAAGGGCGGTATCGCCTTTGGCTTGCAGGCTTTCAATACCTTTCTTGAGCGCGGCCTTGTCATCCGAGAACGGCCCCGGCGTGTCGGGTTTGTTGCTGAAGGAGAGGAGCGACGTTTTGGCGCCGGGCCGCATCAAATCGACGAAACGGCCGCCGGCCCGGTGCAGGGCTTTGATCTTGGAAATGTTGTCGGTGGCGTCGGCGGGATCGGCCATGCTGCCGGATCGATCCAAAACGAGGACGGTCGTCACGGGCTCGTTACGTCCCGGCTCGCCAACGCCGAGCGTGTAAACCGGTACCTCCGCTGCCTGAGCGACGCGAATCACATCGGCGAGCGTGTTCTTGCTATTGAGATCGACGCCGTCAGTCATCAGCAGCACGGCTTTGCGGCCGCGGATGCCGCGGAGTTGGCGAATCGCCTCGACAGTCGCGTCCAGATACGCTGTGCCGCCGCGCGGCGTGGTGGCGTCAATCAACTCCGCGAGCCGGCGGCGGTGAGCGGCGGTACGCTCGAGATCGCGAACGGGTGGTTCGACCGTGCGCATTTCGTGGTCGAAGAGAATCAGGCCGCAATCGGACTTGGGATTGAGGCGGTCGAGAAAGAGACGCGCGGCGCGCTTCGCTTCCTCGATCTTGCCGTGATCCGCCATGCTGCCAGAGGTATCGAGGGCGAGCACCGTGGTCAGCACCTCAAGGGCACTGGGCTGATGGATTTCCAGCTCGGCGACGCGACGGCCGTCTTCTTCGACGACGATTTCGTCCTTATTCACGTCGGTGGCCAACTCGCCGTCGGGGCGCTTGATCTTGAATTGGACGGTGACGAAAAGAGCCTGCTTGCCGCCGCGCTCGCGCGTGGTCTTGAGCACGCGGCTTTGTTGGTTGAGTTCAATCTTGTATTGTGGGCCGGTGTTTTGAGCGGCGACCGGCAACGTCGCGAGGAGTAGCACTGGGACAAAGAAGACGATTCGACGCATAACTTCCCTATGCAGACATTTCTCGCAAAGGCGCAAAGCAGGCAAAGCTCGCCAAGAGGCTAACGATTCTGTGCGTGCTCAGGCGCAAAGCAGGCAAAGCTCGCCAAGAGACCAACGATTCTGTGCGTGCTTGGCCCTCTTTGCGCCTTTGCGAGAAACCCTTTCATTTTTTTCGCGCTTCCTCGAGAACCCCCGCCCACCAATTGCGCATGCGTTGCAGCAGCGAGCCGGAGCCAGGGGATTCAGGGCCGCGCGGACGGTCGCCGGGTTTGCGGCGCGGCCGCTCCGGAGCACGGGTCGGTCCGTTGCCCGTCGGTGTATTCTGCTGGCTTTCTTGCGCTTTCGCAAGCAGCCGCTGCAACATGCTTGGTTTTGCTTCAACCGGGACGCCCGTGTTCGTGATTAGTTTTTTTTTCGGCAGGAACAGCTTCCGCTCGGCGATGCCCCACAGGCTACTGGCGATGAAATAGATACACAGGCCCGCGGCGACCTTGTAGAACATGACGCCGAAGAACACCATCATGTATTTCATCATCTTCTGCTGCATCGCCTGCTGCTCGTCGGCCGGCGGCGGCGTCAGATATTTCTGCTGCAAGATCATCAAGACCACCGCGACGACCGGCAGAATGTTGAAGTACGGCCCAAGATAGATCGGGCTGCCGTACGACTGCGGCTGGCTTATATACCAGATGTTTTCGCCCCACCGGACCAGCATGTCCGGAGCAGCCAGGTTCTTAATCCACAGAAAACTCGACAGGCGGAAGAAAATGCTCTCCTGGAGCGCGTAATAGAGGCCGAGGAAGATCGGCATCTGCAAGAAAACGACCCAGCAGGTGCCGAACATGTTCACGCCATGACGCCGTTGCAATTCCATCATGGCCATGTTTCGGGCTTGCGCGTCAGTCTTGTATTTCTCCTTGATCTTGTTCATCTCAGGCGCCAACTCTTGCATTTTCATGCTGGTCAGCGCTTGCTTGCGGCTGATCGGGTGCATCATGGCGCGGACGAGCACGGTCAGAATGATGATGCAGATGCCGTAGTTCGGGATCACCTTGTAGAGCAGGCCCAACACAGTGTGCATCACGTTCGTGAAGAAGATGAGCACCTTGGTCCAGCCGATGGAGCTGGAGCGTTCGCCGAACCAGCCCGGGAAATGGTAATCGGTCAGCGTGTTGAGTTGCAGCGTGTTCTCGTAGCGATCGGCGAGTTCCGGCGAGATTGCCTTGCCTTCGTTCATTTGGCGCAGCAAGCGCACCTTTACCGGGCCGTTGTACAGCAAGAACTTGTGGACCACTTCGTCCCCCGGCTTGTCGAGGGCGATCGGCTCGGTGACGATTCGGGTAGTGATGTCGTCCGGGATGATTTTGTACTGCTCCTCACCGAGGAGGATTTCGCTCGCGACTTCGCGGTCGTGGCCGTCGTAATGCCACGCCACGCCGAGCGAGGCGCCCACGGGAACGTCCGCGAGCCGGAATAGATTCGCGTCGGAGCCGACGATGATTTTGTGCTCGGCGTTGTCGGCCGCTACGACGGTGATTTCGTCATAGGCGGCTTCGCCGTCCGGCGCATCGACATGGCGCTTGGCCTTGAGCCGGCCGCGGACCACGGCGGATTCGAGCGTCGGGCGGGCGCGATTCAGGAAGTCTTGACCGATTCCGGGCGCTTGTTCGTCATCGACGACGATGAGCGACGCAAAATACTGTACGGCCACGCCGGCGTAGCGGATGAGCTTGTCACCCTTGAGCACCTCGTCGCCCCCGCCGCGCTGGCTGATGCGGCGTGCGTCTTCCAGCGTTCGCCACAGAGAGCCGGTGCGGTCCTCCGCACCGATGAGGGCATTGCGGAAAACCGCTGTGTACCAAACTCCCTCGACGGGCAAGCCTTTGCCGCTCGTCATTTGATAGCGAAACTTCCGTTTCTTCTGCGCGTCGGGATCGTTGGCGCGGCGTTTGACCGCAATCGTCAGGCCGATGTGATAGTCGCCGGGGTTGAGCGTGTACGTCTTGGTGATCGTGATCGGTTGGTTCGGCACGTCCGTCGCGAACACGACCTCGCGGACAACTTCCGAGTCTTCCGCCTTGCGAATGCTCTCGACGCGCCAATCGACGTTGGCGAGCGTGTCAAGGGGGCGGTCGTCGTCATCCTTCGCGTAGTGCAAGAGCAGGTTGGACGGCTCATCCGTGTTCTGGCGGGCGGGGATCAGCTCGAGAGGCGCTTCGACTTTCCTTTCCGCATCTTTCCAAACCGGCAGGCCCTCGGCATCGGCCTGCTGGAACTTGTTGAGCGTAACGCTGCGGACGCCGGCGCCCTTCGGATCGAGAACAACCCTCAAATAGCTCTCCGTGCCGTCACCCAGCACGATGGGCTCGTGATGTGGCCTCGGCGGCTCCGCCTTCTTGGGCGGCTTCTTGACAACTTCCTTCTTCGGCGCGATGGCCGCCCAGTTCGTGACGGCGAGGTCGCTGGAAAGGCGCACCGCGTCAGCGATGCCGGGGGCAATCGGCATCTCCGCAAACGCGCCGAACGCGCCCGCGAAACGTTCATCCGGCAGCGGGACGGGCTTGGCCGCGACTTCCGGCGGCTTGGGCACTTCGCGTGGCGGCCACATCCAAGGCACGAAGAATTGCCAACCGATGATGAGAGCGGCCAGCACGATCATCGCCACGATTCTGTACGTTGTCCGCATCGAAGCTCTTCAAAAAGTACGAAGTACGGAGGACGAAGCCGCGCGGTGTCGCCCTCCGTACTTCGTTTTTGTACTGGCGGGATTGGGAGTTTTCTACGGCGCACTCATTTAGCCGCCCGTCGCGGACGGGCGCTTCATACACGCGCCGTCCGCGACGAGCGGCTAAACGAAACAAGCGCGGTTACATCAGCGCCCGTCGCGTAACCGGTCGCCGAGGAAGTTTTCCAGATCGGGCACCGCGTAGATCTTCTTCACGGTGGCGTCGATGTCATATTCTACGCGGCGGAAGCGAATGGTGTCATTATCAAGCAGAATGTAGCAGGCCCGCCAGTCGCCGTCGCGCGGCTGGCCGACGGAGCCGACGTTGCACAGCGTTTTGCGGCCGTCGAGCTTGTGCGCGTACTCGATCTCTTCCGGGCTGTTGAACTGATACAGGTCGTTCGGCACTTGCTCGGTGAAGACGCCGGGGACGTGCGTGTGCCCCTGGAAGCAGTAGCGTTCGACGAGCGCGTAGATGCGTTCCATCTTCCGTTGGTTGTAGATGTCTTCCGGAAAAACATATTCGTTGAGCGGATTGCGCGCCGAGCCATGAACAAAGAGATAGCCGTTTTCTTTGAAGGTGCGCGGCCGTTCGGCGAGAAACTCCCAGCGGCGTTCGCGCAGATTGCGGTTTTCGTGCGGCGATTCCAGCTGGGCCCGCGTCCAGAAGATCGCGCGCTCGGCCGGCGGGTTGAAGCCCTCCGGGTCGAACATCGCGCCTTGGTCGTGGTTGCCGAGCAGCACGACGCGGCACTGCATCACCAAATCAACGCACTCGCGCGGGTTCGGTCCGTAGCCGACGATGTCGCCGAGGCAGTAAATCTCCTCGATTTGCTGTTTCTTGATGTCCGCGAGGACAGCCTGGAGGGCTTCCAGGTTGCTGTGGATGTCGCTGATAATGGCCTTCACGTAGACGATCTCCCGGCGTCGCAGCACGGACTCGACCAACTCCGCTGCGACCCTGTGGCTCGTGAATCGGCTGAAGGCTTCTTCCGAAAAGTTATCCGGAACTTTTCCTCAGCGTTCCAGGCGCCTTTTCCGATGAAGCCTGCAAGGGTGCGGCAAATTGGCTGTTAAGAAGTGTACTCCCGAATTGAAAAGAGTGTCAAGTGGCACTGAATTGCGCAACCACGGCATCGGGCGTGGCACGGGTGGGGTGGTGCGGTGCGGAGGCGATCCGAAACGGCAAAACACGACTCGCCGCCGATCGTTTTTCATTCCCTCGTGTGAAATGTTTGCTGGCTCCGGAACACTCGCTCTGATTTCGATAATGGTCATTTCTTTTCGATAGCCGGAAACGTACAGGGCCGGCTACAGCGCGGGCACATGCCGCTGTGACCGGCTTGGCGGGCGCGGTACCGCAATTTGCGCCTGCACCCGGTGCAAACGAAATGGTAGTAGGGCTCGTTCCGCGCCGCGGCGGCTTTCCGAGAGCGAATGAACATGATGATGCCGGCGACAACGAGTGCGCCCGCGACGGAGAGGATGACGATGAGGCTGATATCCATGGCTTGCCAACCTACCGCGCCGGCAGGCGCGGAGCAAGAAGCTACGAGGAAAGCTCAACCATCGACCTATTGCGACAGCAGGCCGTTCGACACGGGGATCAGCTCTGCGGCCGTTTGCACGTCATACGGCAGCACGTACTTCACCAAGAACCGGTAATGAGCCAGACTGCCGGCCATGACGAAAACATGGAACAGCTCGTGGGCTTGGAAAACGCCCGGCCAGAGCGCCGGCCAATGGGCAAGATTGAAAACGGCGCCGACACTATAGAACATGCCGCCAATAAAGGCGGGCACGATCGCCTGCAGCGTCAAGATGCGCGCCAGCTCGAAGAAGCACAGGATCATTGCCCAGCTCATGCCGAGATAGAGAGCGGTGGATAGCGCGTCGGGCATGTCGGCATAGAGGAGCCGGAGCGCGACGCCGGCGCCGGCCAGACCCCAGGCGGCGAGCAACATGCCCCACTGCCAAACGCCACGAAAGACGATTACCGCGACCGGCGTGGCCGTCCCCGCGATGAGCAGATAAATGCCGACATAATCGAGCGTGGCGCAGAATTGCACTTGGTGCTCGGGCCAAACCGCGTGATAGAGACTGCTGGCGAGAAAGCAGAACGAGAGGCTGAGGCCGTAGACGAGCAGGCTCAAGCGCTTCGCCGGCTGCCCGTGCGTAATGCGCCACAGGTAGACGGTGGCAGGAATGGCAAAGAACAGCCAGACGCCGTGCGTCCAGGCGTTCACAGGTTCGCGGAAGGAAAGCCAATCGAGCATCGCGCATCCACGACGCGGCCCAGCCTTTGCGCGCCGGAGGCCCCTGCGTTGTGGCCTGTTCCGTCACCGGCGCGCTGCATGCAGGCTCGCGAACGCAAGTATTATGAAGGCGACACGACCTGTCAACCCGATACGCCGCCGCTGCCGGCGTCCCGTCGTTGCGAGTTTCGTTTTTTAGGGACCGCGCTGTAGGGCTTGTTTCTCATGTCAGCGCCGCGATGATGGCGTCCGTGATCTCCGTCGTCGTCGCCTGCCCTCCCAGGTCGGGCGTAAGAACGCGATGGTCGGCAAGTACCGTCTCGACCGCGTTGAGGATGCGCTTTGCTTTGTCCGCTTGTCCAACCGCTTCGAGAAGATCGATCGCGGGCAGAAGCAGCGGCAATGGATTCGCCCGATTGGCGCCGATTGCTTCGCGGGTGCCGCCGTGGAAACACTCATAGACGCGCACGCCGTCGCCGACGTTGATGCCTGACGTGGCGCTGATGCCGCCTACCACGCCGGCGCCGAGGTCGCTGACCAGGTCGCCGTACAGATTGCCCATGACGAGCACATCGAACTGTTGCGGCCGCGAAACCATCTGCTGGCAGCAATTGTCCACGATGATCTCCCGTATCTCGATTTCAGGGAAATCCTTGGCAGTCGCACGGAAGGCTTCAAGGAACAAGCCGTCGGCCAGTTTGAGGATGTTCGCCTTGTGAACGCAGCAGACCTTTTTCCGTCCGGCTTTGCGCGTCCACTCGAAGGCAAACCGGAAGAATCGGCGGGATGCGGTCTCGGTGACAACCTTGAGGCTTTGCACGACGCCTGGAACGATCTCGTGCTCGATCGCCGCGTACAGGTCTTCGGTCAGCTCGCGGATTACCAGCATGTCCACGTCGCGGAAGCGTGCCGCCAAGCCGCGCAGATTCTTCAACGGCCGTACCGACGCGAAAATCCCCAGTGCGCGGCGCAGCAGCACATTTGGATTGCCTTCGATGCCGGGAGACGGCAGCAGTTTCGTCTTCAGCGCCAGGCCGTTCGTGCGGACGGATTGCAGCAGGGTCTCCGGCAAAACCGGTCCGCCGCGCTCGACGGATGCGAGGCCGGCCAAGAATTCATCCCACTCGATGGCGACGCCCGCCGCTTCGAGAACGCGCTTCGCTGCCGGCAACTGATCCTCGCCAGCGCCGCCGCCTTGAATCAAAGTCACGCGGAGGGGCATCGAATTCTCCGGTTCATCCTGCCAAATTCCGAACGAGCTGCTCGGTGATGGTGGCCGTTGTTCCGTCGCCGCCGAGGTCGCGGGTCAGCCGGATGCCGGCTTGTAACGTGCGGCGCACGGCTGCCTCGATCCTACTCGCCGCCTGCCGCTGGCCGATGTGATCCAGCATGAGCGCCGCGGAGCGGATCAGCGCGATTGGGTTCGCGATCCCCTTGCCCGCGATGTCGGGCGCGCTGCCGTGGACCGCTTCAAAAACGGCGTACCGTGCGCCCAAATTGGCGCCTGGAACGAGACCGAGACCGCCGACGAGGCCTGCACAAAGATCGCTGATCACGTCGCCAAACAGGTTTTCCATCACGAGCACGTCGAAACGCTCGGGGTGCAAGGCGAGCTGCATGCACAGGGCATCGACGTGGGTTTCCTCGAATTGCAGGAACGGGTAATCGTCCGCGACCGCGCGGGCGGTGCTCAGGAACAGGCCGTCGCTCATCGGCAGTACGTCGGCCTTGTGGCAGAACGTGACGCGCCGGCGGCCCTGCACGCGGGCCAGCTCAAAAGCGTAGCGCACGATGCGTTCCGCCGCCGTTCGGCTCACGATGCGCAGGCTTTCCACCACACCCGGGACGACGTAGTGCTCGAGACCCGAGTAAAGGCCTTCGGTGTTCTCCCGCACGACGACAAGATCAACATCCTGAAACGGCACCTGCACGCCGGGCAGCGTCCGTACCGGGCGAATGCTGGCGTAAAGATCGAGTTCTTTGCGAAGACGAACGTTGATGGAGCGGTAGCCCTTGCCGACCGGCGTCGTACACGGGCCTTTCAGGGCGACGCGATGTTGGCGAATCAGATCGAGCGTGACAGGAGGGAGTGGATCGCCGTAGCGCTGCACCGCGCCGAGTCCCGCGGCGGCTTCAATCCAGTCGATGTCCGCCCCCGCGGCGCGCACGACGACCTGCATGGCCGCAGTCACTTCCGGGCCGATGCCGTCGCCGGGAATCATCACGACGGGAGTCGCCAAGGAAAATCCTCTCTGTCCGAACGCCGCACGCGACTTCTCGAAAGAAGTATCGCACGCGATAATGCTACCCCGCAAGCCGTGGAATCATATTCGTTTGAACAGCGCGAGTTGCTTCATTCCTCGTTCAGTCTTTTCCGCACAACCGTCAGGCTCGCTGGCCGCTTATGCCATTTGTGCCAGCCGCGCGTCGGGTACTTTCAGAAGAGTCGGCTTTTCCCTGCGTCTAGCCCGTTGCGTCTGGAACCGTTGCGGCTACAATGGTCCCACTGTCGCGTTATTTCACTGATTTCCACTCACCGTGACATACCGTTGTCTCCCCCAGGAACAACGGCCGGGAAAGTCGTATGCAGGCGGTGAAAGGGCTGGCGATGGAAAAATGGCTGTGCTGGACGTCAATGGGGATTGCCGGCTTCCTCCTCTTGCTCTTCCTGCTCGATCTGTTCCTTAGCTTTCCCTTCGGCGGCATCAGCAGCACCGTGGACGTCTTCAGCATTATCGCCAGCGGTTTGGTTTTGTATCTCGCGTGGGACGCCATGCGCGATCTCCGTTAAACGCGGGTCCCATCGTCAACTCTTATCTTTCGCCGCCAGTGCCTCCAGTGCTTGGATGCATCCCTGCACGGTGTATTCCTGCGCTTCTGCGTCGGCGGACCAACCTAGTTCGCGAATCACCGCGCTTGTCACCGGGCTGATGCTGACGATCCTCGGCTTCCCTGTCCGGAACGAGTGGCGCGTCGGCTCATCGAGCAGGCGGTGCAACGATCGCGCCGAGTTGCCGCTGGTGAGCACGAGATAGTCGATTTCCTCACGGCGCAACGAATCGAGCACGGTCGGATCGGCTTGGACGGCGTCAATCTGTGAATACACAGCGATTTGATCGACGTGGGCAATCGTCGAAAGCTCGTTTCGCAGCACTTCCCGGCCGCGATCCGCGCGGACAAGAAGAACGCGTTGTCCTGCGACGCGCTGCTTCAAGGCCGCCGCCAAGGCTTCCGAGCGAAATGCCGCCGGCGTTACGTCCGGTTCCAGGTGGTAGCCTCGGATCGCTTCTGCCGTCGCCGGCCCGATCGCCGCAAGCCGAAGCGCGCCCAGCGCACGCAGGTCACGTCCGATGTGACGCAAGCGGCGAACAAACGCATGCACACCGTTGACGCTCGTAAACACCAGCCAGTGATAAAGCGCCAGGTTTCCCAGGGCGCGGTCCGCGGACTCCCAAGACGGCGGATCTTGAATTTCCAGTACGGGCAAGGAGATGACGCCGGCGCCAAGCAATTCCAGTCGGCGGATGAGGTCCGCGGTTTGGTGTTTCGGGCGCGTGACGAGAATCCGCTTGCCGAAGAGCGGCTTCTGCTCAAACCAGGCCAGCTGGTCGCGCAACCCGACTACCGGGCCGATCACGACAATAGCCGGCGAATGCAGGCCGGAGCGACGAACCGCTGTGGGCAAAGCATGAAGCGGCTCCGCGACGGTGCGTTGTTCCGCGGTCGTCGCCCAATGAATCACGGCCGCCGGTGTGTCGTGCGGCTTCCCGTGTGCGATGAGCGCTTCCGCGATCTGCTCCAGGCGCGACAGGCCCATGTAGAACACAAGCGTTCCCGGAAAGCGCGCTAAGGCTTCCCAATCCAACTGGCTCTCCGGCTTTGTTGGGTCTTCGTGTCCTGTGACAAAGGCGACAGCGCTGGCATGCTGCCGGTGCGTCAGGGGAATGCCGGCGAACGCCGCAGCACCCAAAGCGGCGGTGACACCGGGCACAATTTCATAGGCGATCCCGGCCCCCCGCAGTGCTTCTGCTTCCTCCCCTCCGCGGCCGAAGAGAAATGGATCGCCGCCTTTCAAGCGCACGACGCGCTTCCCCTGGCGAGCCGCGTCCACCAACAAGTCATTGATTTGCGGCACACGATCGACGTGGCTTTCGGCAAGTTCGCGCACGCAGATGCGCGCCGCCGCCGTCGGAGCATAATCAAGGCAGCGGGGATGAACGAGCCGATCATAGAGAACTAAATCGGCTTGTGCGAGACATTCGACCGCGCGCAGCGTCAACAAGCCGGCGTTGCCGGGGCCTGCGCCAACCAGAAAGACCTGGGGTTCCGTCAAAGGGATGCAACCGTCGGGCCGGTTTGATTCCGAAGAGGAGAGGGCTTCGGCGTTTTGGGTCATGGTAGCAAGCCGGCACCCGTGGCTCAAGCAAGCGGGCACACGTGGCAAATCGCATCGTTTTGCCGCAGACCTTCCGGGGAGCGCGAGTATCTGTTCTTGCGCGACGTCTGCGCTCGCCTAAGCGTCGCGGCGATGCAATCGGTATTGGGTCGAATCTGGCCCGTACGCGCAACCTTTACCGATTATTCCACCCACGCCGAATTTTCTTGCGGGTACCCCCTGGATTTTCTCTCGCCCGCGCGCCCACAATCAGTACATGGTCGATAATAGCAGCGACGGTCGGGACGCCCGGCCGAATGCACCCACGGAGCGGGAGCGGAGAACATGCGTCGCCTCGTCTTGATCGGCCTGCTGTTGTTGGTCGGTTGTCAGAACGTGTCGGGGCCGTTCGCCTACCGCCGCCCGGAGCGGGTGGACGACCCGTCGCTGCCGTTGCAAGAACAAGAACGGCGGGGCCGTGATCGGCTCGCGTTGCCGGAAAACTCGCCAAACATCGCGCCGCGCTCCGACTTCTCGTTGCCGTGGCAGAACGGGCTGAGGTGACCGGCAAAGCGCGGTCGGCGAGGGCCTCGCCCAACGAGGTACCTATCATGCACCGCGCTTGGCTTCTGCCCGCTGTCCTACTGGCTGTCGCCGGCTGCGTCACGCCCGTCGATCGGCTGCCTCTCGCGCCCTTGCCCGAAAACGGCCAGGCGCTGCCTTACGCTGAACTGCTGACGCGGGCACGCTTGCAGGCCACCGCCTGCACCGAAGCGTTCTACGTCAACAAGTGGACCGATCTCGACGAGGCGGCCAAGGGACTGGAACAGACCGCCAAGTTCCTCGGCAAAGCGTCCGACGTGCCCGCCAAGCACCTTGACACGCTTCCCGTCCTCGCGGGCGATCTCGGCAAGGACGCGACAGCTTTGGAAGAAGCGGCTAAGGCTCAGGACGTGAAGAAGAGCAACGAATTGTTGCAGAAGATTCACCTGAAGGTGCGCGAATTGCGCCTGGACAGCTAACAACGGCGTGCATATGCAAGCCCACGGCAAACAACCCGTGGGCTTTTTCGTTGGAGCAGCCATGCTGCCGGTACCGCCGCAGTGGTTCAAACTCCGCCAGGGAAAGATGGAGCAAGCCGGCTCCGACCAGATGGTTCGCCTGACGGCGCCAAATCAGAATGAGGCGTTCATCCGCATTGAACCGGCGGGAGAGAATTGCTGGCGCGCCGTCCTTCGCCTTGCGGCGGACGGTCCGGCTATCGCCGTCACTCCGACCGAGTTCCCCACGCCGACGGAAGCGTGGGAGGCGGCGTTTGAGCTGTATCGCGGGTATGTGATTAACTGAAAGAACACGGGCCGGACAGGGTTCGCGCCCGCCGGCCCGTCTCCGCGGAGATCTTACGTGATCGAGCGCGTTACGGTTTCTTCTCGGCCGGTTTCTCACCGACCGCCAACTCCTTCAGCTTCGTTTTCTGATCGTCCGACAGCACCTTGAGCATTTCGGTCCTGCTGTCCGCTTGGAGCTGTTCGATCTTCTTCTTGAGATCGTTGATCTGGGCGCTGGCATCGCCCTCGATCTTGTAGATTTTCTTCTTTTGATCCTCCGACAGTCCAATTTTGTTCCAGTTCGGCGGCAAGTGACCGCGTGCTTTCGCCGCGGAGTCCGCGTCCGCCTTCTTGGGCGGATCATCCGCCGCGCGCAGCCCCGCCAGGAGGCCGAGCCCCGCCACCAACGCCAGCATGCAGCACAGTTTTTTCATGGACGAACACCCCTTTGAAGAGGACTCGCGATAAGGAATGCGGTACATCCGCAGCGGCCATAAGGATGAGGCAGCGCAGTGGAAGTATCAAGCAGAATCTTTCCCGATTTCCATTTTTCTGGTCGCGTGGCGTAAAGCTCTACGTTTCGGCAGTTCTCAAGTCGTTGCGTCCGTCCGCCGATAATAGAAACGTGCGCGCGACTGCCCGCGGCGGCTTTGCTTCGTGCCGGTTGTAAGGAGAAAAGCGAAAGTAAGGGAAGTTTCGGATATGCACACGGTTTGCACGGCACGCGAAGAAATTGTGGGGTAGGCGCGGCAATTCACGTAAGTTCTCCGCAGGATTCCGGAAAACTTTCTTGCCTGCGGTTTCCCGGCCGATATACTTGTGCGATTGAGGGCGTCGAGAGACGTTTTCTGTCTTTTCTTGAACGAGGTGACGGTATGGTGATGGCCGTGTTGGACGAGATTGATTTCATCGAAGAGTTGCGGATGCGCCGCTGGGCCCGCGAAAACTACGTGCCCCGGACGCAACGCAACGCCACCTGGCATCCGATCGTCTGCGAGGAAATGGCCAGGAAAGACAGCGAAACGGACGTGGAAGAGACCGTTCCCCAGTACGCCTGAAAACCGAAATTCGGACCCATCCCCGGTCCGCGACACGAGGCGGCGATGATCCTTGCGATTGTCGCCGCCTGGTGCGTTATACCCCCTTCGGCGTGCCCAAAAACCGCATCGAGTTGTCCCCGTCCCGGGTGCGCAGCTGACATCTCCACTTTATCCCGTCTCCATCGGTAGCCGGCGGGCTCCGCCTGCGTTAGACTGCACGGAAGCACGAGAACCGCTTTCTCCTGGAGATGACCTCATGCACCGTGGCGTCTTTGCCGCGCTGTTCGCATTGCAGTTCGCGGGCGCCCTGCGCGCCGACGGATTCGATCACTACGTGAATCCAATTCTCGCCAAGGCGCCGGGCTCCGCGGGAGTTCAAGCGGTCACGCGACTCACTCCTGCATCGATGGCGGAACATGACCGCGTTCTGCCCGGCAGCAACGCGGCGTTCGCGATTGTCCACACCAACGACGACCGCTACGCGAAGGTGCTCCTTCAACCGGCGCGGCAAAAGGTCGATGCCGACAAGAGCGTTCCCATCGTCCTGATCGAGAGGTTTGTGACTTACAAGGAAGGCGAAGAGAGAACGATTCAAGCAAGCGGCAAGAACGTTTATCTGTTCCCCGGCTTCCGCGTCAATCTCGACATCGGGCAGATCGTGCCGGCGGAGCTGGGCGGCGATCTGCGTTTCGTCGCGGAGGGCGACAAGGTCTACATCGAGCCGGTTGGAAAGGCGAAGCTCTATTTGCTGACGAAGCCGCTGCCGGAGGCGGCGCCGAAGAAGACGCCGAAGCTGGTCGTCGGCGACACGTTCGAGCCGCGGTATTTCAACGGCACGTTCAAGCTCTCCGACGATGGCCGGCGCTCCGGTACTCTTACACTGAAGGTCGGCGAGAAGGGGGACGTGACGGGGGCGTACTATTCGGACAAGGACGGTCAAAAGTACGAAGTCCGCGGCAGCATCGGCATGCCGCAGCACTCCATCATCTTCACGATCAAATTTCCCCGCAGCGAGCAGATCTTTCAGGGGTGGCTCTTCACGGGCGATGCGAAGGCGATTGTCGGCACGTCGAAGTTGCAGGAACGCGAGGCGGGATTCTACGCCGTGCGCGTGGAAGAGGAGTAGGGTGCGCCTCGGCTCCGCTCCGACCCACCCGACCGTGTCACACAGCCCTGAGAACGAGGCACGTATTGCTGCCGCCGAAGCCGAACGAATTGGACACGGCGAGCCGGACCTTGTGCGGTTTGGCGACGTTGGCGACGTGGCAAAGAGCGCACTCGGGATCAGGGTTTTGCAGGTTGATCGTCGGTGGAATCGTATTACGCTCCATCGCCACAAGGCAGGCGAGCGCTTCTACGGCCGCGGCGGCGGTCAGCAAATGTCCCGTCATGCTCTTCGTGGAACTCACCGGAATGCGCTTCGCCGCTGATCCGAATACCTTTTCCAGGACGCGGACCTCCGACGTGTCGCCGACCGGCGTGCTGGTCGCATGGGCGTTGATGTAATCAATCGCCTCGGGGGCGACGCCGGCGTCATCCAACGCCTGCCGCATGGCGGCCACCGCGGGCTCCGGGTCGGGGCTCGGCATGACCATGTTGTAGGCATCGCTGCTGGCGCCGCAGCCGGCCATCTCGCCGTACACTTTCGCGGATCGCTTCTGAGCCGATTTGGCCGTCTCCAGCACAAAGACCGCGCCGCCCTCGCCCATGACAAAGCCGTCGCGTTCCTTGTCGAACGGTCGCGACGCGAGGTGCGGCTCGTGGTTCCGCCGTGACAGCGCCCGGAGGTTGCCGAAGCCGGCCAGCGACATCGGCGTCACGGCCATGTCACACGCGCCTGCGAGAACCACGTCGGCCCAACCGAGTTCCAGCCAACGGCGGGCTTGTGCCAACGCATAATTGCCACTGGCGCACGCGGCGGACACGCTCGCCGTCGGCCCGGACAGGCGCAGCTTGCGACGGGCGATCTCGACCAACCCTTCGGTGTCCTGTTCCGGTTGGTAGATGCGCGAGCCGCCGCGGATGGCGTCGGATTCCCAGAGAATCAGCCATTCCGCGCCGACGCCAAGAACAAGGCCCACGCGCATCTCCTGCCGGCGATCCCACCAGCCGGCGTCGCGCAAGGCGCTGCTGCACGTCCACAGGACGAGCTGCTCCGTGCGGTGCAGCGCGGCAAACTCGCTCGGCTCAAAGCCGGAAGGACAGGGAATGTTGTCGATCTGGCCGCCGATCTGGCTGGGATGCTCGGAGACGTCGAAACCTTGCACGGCGCGCACGCCGGAACGACCCGCGAGCAAGTTGTCGGCGAGTTCCTTGTAGGTGTTGCCCAGTGGCGTGGCGGCGCCGACGCCGGTGATCCAGATGGCGGTCTCTCGGCTCACGATCGGTTCTCCGTTCCGGCCCCGTGGTGCAGAGCGAGCCAGCCGCCGCAACGCAAACGCCACGCTTCATCGTTGGCGCGGCCCGCGATTAACGTCTGGGCTAAGGATTCCAGCGTCAGGAAATCGCGCGTCGCGTAGCCGCGCAGTCCGACCGGCGCGGCGGTGAGGTCTAAACGCCGGTTCTTGCTGTCCGCATGGGCGGCGGTCAGGGCGAGAGCGATGCCGCAGCAGATCGGTGGTTTGCAGTTTTTTGTCGGATTTGGACCCGATTCAAGCTCCAGTACCGGCTCGCGTTCCCAGCCGGTCATGACCAGCCAGACGCCGGGCAAACGATCGCCCACCAGCAACGCCGCGGTCGCAAGCAGACCTTCCGCAACTGCGCTCGGGCCGCCGCTGACGCCGAAGTTCGGACCGTGAATCTTGAGCGCCTGGCTTACCGTGCCCGAAAGTGCGTGCAACGACCGATGTGGAACAAGGTGCGGCGACAAGCCCCAGGCGCCTTCGTCGGCGAACCGCTGCAACGCGTGGGCGAGGCTTGCACGACCGAGAAACCGCGGCGCTCCCAGCACGCCCCAGTCGGCGAAGGTGACGTGGTGCAGGTTGAAGTTCTCAATCGCCTGGTAAACCGCGAAGAGGCCGGCCACGGTTTGTTCGTCGGCGTGTTTGAGAAAGGAGAGCGGCACCGGCTCGCCGACGGGCGGCGACGCCTTTTGGCGCAGCGGCGGCATCTCTTCCGCGGAAAGACGCACCACGCCGTGACCGATCAGGTCACAGCAGACGGTCCCGCGGTCAGGCGGCGCGGACAGGAGCGGGCTGACGTTCAAGCGGCACGCGTCCTTTCGGCTGAACTCCCCTCGGCCAATGTCCTTTCGCCCGCCGGTTGTGGCACAAGCTGGCAGCTTGCACTACCGCGGGCGAGGTGGCGCGTCGCATCGGCCTCGCCTGTCGCAAGTTGTCTCCGCGCGGGGGGTGCAGCAAACCCGGCCGCGCGCGGATACTTCCGCGGTGCAAATTCGTACTGGAAAATGGGCTCCGCTGTCAACGCCGGCTGTGCGCGTCCGCGCGGGCGTCGGAAGCGCATTCCTGCCCTTTTCTGCCGCCCCTCCCCCATTCCCTTTTTCGGACGGTTGGAGCGTAAATCATTATTGATAAAACACTTGAGGAAAATTCATTCCTGCCACATGAACTTTCGCTGGAAGAAAAGAAGGTTAAGTCTTGATTTCACAGTGTCTTACGTGATTCAAAGTGATGATTTTGACGTAATGCATTTAGGAGACGTAGTTTAAGTATCTTCGGCCAGGCGCGCGATTGGATTCGACGGAGTAGCGAAATAACGTAAGACCTTGATTCCATTAGGGATGGAATCCTGCCAGGGGCCTGGAGAATTCCGTGAAATCAGGGGTATTTGAAGGAAAATCGCCCTCAAATCTTGATCGCGTAGATTCGGACCTCTGGGCGATCACGCCCTTTTAACAATTGCGATTGCTCCAACGCAGCGATTTTGGTTTTATCTCCGCCGCCACGTTGACGCATCACCGTTCGAGCTGCGCCGCGGAACAGCGCTCTCTTTACTCTCAGAGACGTCGAGGCATGACCGACCTTCCGATGCAGAAGCTGGCTCAGGTGTTGCGCCAGAGTGGGCTGATTCGTTTCATGGAGCATTTGCACGAGTTATTCCCGACGACGCACATGAAGGACCTCGTCGTGGACGAACTTGGCCCGCACCGGGAAATGACGGTCAACGGCCACTGCATTACCAACTTCGGCTCGGATAGCTTTCTCGGCCTCGACCAGGATCCGCGGGTGAAGGCGGCGGTGGTCCGCGGCGTCGAGAAATGGGGCACGCACAACGGCGCCTCGCGCGCGTTCTCGAGCGTCCGCGCCAACGACGACGCCGAGAAGAAACTCGCCGCATGGCTCGGCGCCGAGGCGACGTTGATTTATCCGTCGGTGACGCTCGCCAACATGGGCGCGATTCCGGGGCTTGTCGGCCGTCACGATCTGCTCGTCGTCGATGAGCACGCGCACAATTCGATCCAGGAAGGGGCCAAGATCGCCAAGGCGAACGGCGCGCGGCTGGCGCTCTTCTCGCACTGCAATCCGGTCGACCTCGAACGCATTTTGAAGGAAGCCGGCTCGTACCGCATCGCGCTGGTGGCGATCGACGGCGTCTACAGCATGAGCGGCGAATTGCCGCCGCTGGCGGAATTGAACCAGGTGTGCCTGCGCCACAACGCCGTGCTCTATGTCGACGACGCCCACGCGACCGCCGTCATGGGGAGCCGCGGCCGCGGCACGGTGTTCGATGCCCTCGGCAATTACGACAATGCGTTCGTCATCGGCTCGCTGTCGAAAGGTTTTTCCTGTCTCGGCGGCTTTATCGGCTGCACCGCGCAGTTCAAGATGTTGCTGAAAATGCGGTCGAACACCTATATCTTCGGCGGCCCCGTCGCCCCCGCGTATTTGGAAGCGATCTGCGTCGTCTGCGACATTTTGATGGGCGGCGAATATGACTTGCTGCACGCCCGGCTGCACGGCAACATCCGGCGGCTGACCGACGGACTGGCGCGGCTCAATCTGGCGGTCCTCGGCGGGCAAACGCCGATCATTTCGATCCTGGTCGGCGACGAAGCGGACACGCTCGACGCCGGCAATTTCCTGTTTGAACGGGGTTACTACGTGCAGTCGGTGACGTTTCCCGCGGTGCCGTACCACGCCGGCGTGCTGCGGATTCAGGTCAACGCGAATCACAAACGCGAGTCGCTGGACGGCCTGCTCGACGCGCTTAGCGATCTCAAGAAACGCATTGCGATGCCGGGGCCGGATGTGCTGCAACGGCAGGCGGCGTAAGCAAGAGAGAACGGGTGAACGGGCGAGGGGGTGAAGGGGTGAGCTTGCACTCACCCCTTCACCCCCTCGCCCGTTCACCCTGTCACCGGTTCACCCTCTCATCCTCACGCCGCGTTCGGCTCAACGCTCGGCATGGGCGGAGCGTTCAATTTCGCTTCGAGCAGCGTCAAGGCGTCGCCGACCGACCCCAGCTTTTCCAATTCTTGATGCGTCAGCCGGATGCGAAACTTGCGCTCGATTTGCGAGACGATGCTGACCACGTCCACCGAGTCGAGGCCAAGGTCGTCGCGGAGGTTCTTGTTGTCGTCGAGATCGGGGACTCTTTCGCCGGTGTCGGCTTCGATGAGTTCGGCGAGCGTCTGGCGGATAGTTTCGCGATCCATCATGACACACCTTCCTGGCTCAATGACAAATCCGTGGCGCGGCGTCCTGCCGCCGAAGTGCATAAGAGAAGCAATTCCGCCCGGTTTTGGCAAGAGCGCTTGGAGAGAGTCGTCGTCGTTTACCCGCTTCTGTCGCACGAGCTTGCGAAAAAGGGATCGGGAACTCTGAATGCAAAAGTTCCCGATGCCTTTTTCTCAAGTTTGTGCCCGTTACCGTTTCGTCATCTTTGTCAGCTCCAGCGTCATGGCGTGCCCGTCTTCGGTGGATTCCTCGCGGACGAGCCGATCCGAGCCGTCGTACCAAAGTTTGACCTTCACGCCGCCGGCGAGTTGATAGTGATTGCAGTTCACCGCTTGGCCGCCGAACGTCACGGGCGTGACGCCCACGAATTGGAGCGTGGCGGCGATGTCCTTGCCCGTGTCGGCGTCGAGCAGCGGAATGCTTTTGTTGCGAAAATGCGCGCCGGGGGCTTGCCAGTAGGTGGTCACCCAGGCATCCGGCGCATTCCGCGTCTGGCCGTTGGTCGTGACTTGTAAGCCGTTCGGCAACGCGGCGGCGACCACCTCGAATTGTTTCCCGTCGTCGTTGGCCTTGCTCGCCAGACGCAGCAGCCGGCCGTTCTTCCAGATTTCGGCGCCGCTGTACGAATACGTGTAGGTGGTGATGCCGAATTTCTTCACCTTCACGTCGGCCTTCCCCTGCATCGACACGCTGCCGTCGTTGTACTTCGTGATCGTCATCAGATACGTGCCCGCGACGTCGCCGTCGATGCGGATGGTGAATTCGCGCGTTTCGACGTCATCGGCACGGGCTGCGTCGGCCAGGAGGAGTGGAACGGCGACGAGCGCCCAACGAAGACACCACCCCCCTGCGCGGTTGGGCAAGCGGGCCATGTACTGCTCCTTAAAACGAAGCGGGCGCGCAGCGGTTCCCCGTGACGAGCGCGCGGCCGCGGACTATAGCGACATTCCTGATCGGGTGCAATCCGTGAGAAGTGGTCGTAGGTCCGGCTTTCCAGCCGGACGGTTCCGGCTCGGCACGGTCCGGCTTGGCACGGTCCGGCTTGGCACGGTCCGGCTTGGCACGGTCCGGCTTGGCAATCCGGACCTACTTTGGCGGGGCGGGACGGGTCCGGCTGGAAAGCCGGACCTACTTCAAACTGGGATGGCTACGGCACCATGCGTGTGAACGGCAGGACGTAGGCTTGCACGAGTGTCATCAAACCAACGATGGCGGCGAGGATGATGCTGTGCCAAACGACCGCCTTGAAGATGTCGGCCTCTTTGCCGAGCTGGTGCGTGGCGGCGGTGGCGACGCAGATGCTCTGCGCGTCGATCATTTTGCCCATGACGCCGCCGGTGCTGTTGGCGGTGCAGATGAGGGTCTGTGCCTGGCTTAGATCGAGGTGTACGAAGGCGCCCGACTTGTAAATCTCGGTCGCGGTGATTTTCTGCAAGCTGCCGAACAGCGCGTTGCTCCCCGCGTCGGTGCCGGTGAGGAAGACGCCGAGCCAGCCGAGAATGGCCGCGAAGAACGGATAGAGCGGCCCCGTCTCCGCGAAGGCGATGCCGAGCGTGGCATCCATGCCGGCGTAGCGCGTGACGTAGCTCAGTCCAAGCATGCACGCGATGGTTGGGATTGGGATTTTCATCTGAAAGAACGTGCGTTTGAAGACCCACGCGATCTGCGCGGCGTTCATCCGAAGCATAATCATGGACAGAATTGCCGCGAAGAACACCGGCGTGCCGGGAGCGGTCAGCCAGGGAAAGTTGAAGAGCGCCCCTTCCGGCTTTTGGTCGCCGCGCGAAAAATCGTGCAGGTGGGCGTCGCGCATGACCTCGTCGTGCAGGCCGGCGACCGGAATTTGATAGTTCGTGCTGATGCCGGCGAATTCCACCGGCCCCGGCCCCGCCTTCACCGGCACTTCCTTTTGCCGCACGATTCCCGTGAGCAGAAGCAGAACCGACATCAACGCATACGGCGCCCAGGCGACGCTGACGTTACGCCACGTCAACGGCGGTTCTTTCTCGACCGGCGTTGGCCCACCTCCCACGAACGCCGCCGCCTCCGCAACGTGACCATCGGTGGGACTTCTGACTTCTGACTTCTGACTTCTGACTTCTGACTTCTGCTCGAAATGCCATTCCTTCCTCGGCCGCCAAAACCGCAAGAACACCGCCGTCAAGACCAGCGAAAAAATCCCCCCGCCGATATCCGTCATCGGATAGAGCACTACACCCGGCAAGTATGCATGAATGGTCGCGAACGTGAACTGAAAGATCGCGAACGAGCCGCCGGAGACAAGCAGCGCCGGCCAGACTTCCAGCGTCTGCTTCCACGAGCACATCACCTTGACCATGTAGAGCGGAATGATGAACGACAGGAGCGGCAACTGGTGGCCGGCCATGATGCTGAGTCGTTCGGTCGGAATATCTGTGACGCCGTTGAGCACGATGAGCGGCGTCCCAAGCCCGCCGTAGGCGACCGGCGACGTGTTGGCGATGAGACAGAGCACGGCCGCGAGGAACGGATCGAAGCCGAGGCCGACCATGATGGCGCCGCAGATGGCGACCGGCGTGCCGCCCCCCGCCGCTCCTTCAAGGAATGCGCCGAACGCGAAGCCGATCAAAATCGCCTGGATGCGTGCGTCGCCCGACAGCCCCGCCACGGATCGGCGGACGATGCTGAAGTACCCCGTCTGCACGGTGATGTTGTAAAGCAGCATGGCGTTGAAGATCGTCCAGCCGACCGGCAAGAGGCCGAACGCCGCGCCGTCCACAAACGCCATCGTGGCCATGAGCGGCGGCATTTTGTAGATGAAGATGGCAACGAGAATCGCCGTTACCGCTCCGGCCGCTCCCGCCTTCGGCGCCAACCAGCGGCGCGGCACGAGCAGCCAAAACAGCACCACCACCGGCAACGCCGCCAGCGCGGTGGACCAGATCCTCGATCCCGGCAACGCCCCCGCCAACGGATCGAGCTGCTGCTGATAGGCCGCGAGCATGGAGAGTCCTCAACGGTGGGTTCACGCGATTGTAGAGTGGGGCGGGGGAGATGCAAGCGGGAAGAATTGGGGGTCTGAAATGGGGTGGCGCCGGCGCCACGCAATTTCGGATGACGCCGGTGGCTCGACTGCACTACAATCGGGCGCGTCGCGTTGGCCGCATACGATTCGCAACTTACCGATTCCGTGAGGAAGTGGCTTCATGCTCCTCGGCATTGATCCCACCGTCGATTATGCTTTCAAGCATCTGTTCGGCCGCGACGCGACGCGGCCGATCCTCATCGACGTAGTAAACGAGGTGTTGACTCCGTCATCGGGCCATCGCGTCGAGGAAATCGACCTGCTCAATCCGTTCAATCCCAAGCAATCGCTCGACGACAAGCTCTCCATCCTCGACATCAAGGCTCGTGACCAGTCAGGCCGGTTCTTCAATATCGAGATGCAAATGGTCGCGTTCCCGCACTATCAAAAGCGCATCCTCTATTACTGGGCGCGGCTGCACCAGCAGCAACTGCACGAAGGGGAAGAGTACGTTCAACTGCGACCGACGATCTCGATCAGTTTTCTGAATCACGTTCTGTTTCCGGCTGTCCCGGACTACCACACTCGGTTTCGATTGTGGGAGCCGGCCCTCCAATTGTTGTTGAGCGACCACTTGGAGTTCCACGTTCTTGAATTGCCGAAGTTCAGGAAATCACCGGCCGACCTCACGAGCGGCCTTGACATTTGGCTTTACTTTTTCCGCCACGCCGAGAAGATGGATTCTGAGGCGCTGCCAACGGTGTTGCAGCAGCCGTTGCTTTTGCGGGCAATCGAGGAGTTGAAAATGTTGTCGCAAACCGACGAGGAACGCGAGCGCTACGAGGCACGACGCAAGTTTCAGTTGGACTGGAATACGGGCATGAATTCGGCTCGCAGGGAAGGCGAGAAGATGGGCATAATTCATAGCTGTCAACAACTGCTCGGGCGGTCTGAAACACCGACAGAGCAGCTCACCGGTCTGGCGCCCGAGGCTCTCGCACGCTTGGCGGACGAGTTGCAGCAAGAAGTCCGGAAACTTTTGCGAACCGTTTGACGCAGCCGTCCCGGCTCAGTCTTCGTGCGACGATCGTCGCATCGTCTTCCGATCTGCTCGCCGTCGCTTCGCCTGCAACCTCCTCTCCTTCGCCCCCCGGCTCGGCTTCGTCGCCTTCCGCAACTTGGGCCGCACCGCCGCAAGCTGAATCATCTCGGCGAGCTTTGCCAAACAATCCTGCCGATTGCGTTCCTGATCGCGGTAGCGTTGCGAGGAGAGGACCAGCTCGCCGTCGGTGGTGATGCGGCGGTGCTGTTGCGTGCGCAAGCGAGCTTTCACGTCGGCGGGGAGGGTCGTGCTGGCGGCAAGGTCCCAGCGCAGCACGGCCTTCGAGGCGACCTTGTTGACGTTCTGCCCGCCGGGGCCGCTGGAGCGGACGTAGGTAAAGGAGAGTTCGGTCGCGGGAATATGGAGATCGGGGTTGATGATGGGCATTGGGAATCACCAAATGGGACTTATGGGACGAAGCGGACGTATCAACGACAAGCATAGCAGCGTCAGCCGTGGGCCATTTTTCGTTTCAGCTTTTCTTATCCGACCTGTTCGTCCTCTTTGTCCCATGCGGTGAGTTGTATTGACGCCGCTTCTCGAAAGCCGCTACCATGCCGCTTCCTTTTCGCGAAAGGACTCGCATGGAAGGGCAAATGACGGCGCGCCGCACGCTGGGCCACGGGGGGCCGGCGGCGCGTCTTTTGATGGAACGTGGACCCGTCGTCGATGACGGCGAACGCAAACTGGCGCCTTTTTGGCGCGATGCTGTTCTTCTTTTCTCACTGCTGCTCTTCGCCGGCGGGCTGCGTGTCTGGCAGATCGCCAAGGCAGAAGTGGCGTCGCGCGACAGTATCGGTTTCATACGGATGGCCTGGCAATGCGCGCAGCGACCGATTCAGGGCTGGGGCGACGTCATTCGCCAAGGCGAGCAACACCCCGGTTATCCGCTGGCTACGCTGGCCGTGAAACGCCTGGTTGGCGCGGCGCTGCCCCAACCGGAAAGCGTCGCCTGGCAGTTGAGCGCACAGATCGCGAGCGGGGTGTTCGGCGTTCTCCTCGTAATTCCGGTCTACTTGCTCGGCCGTGAGCTGTTCGATCGCCGGGTGGCTTTCGGCTCCTGTCTGTTGTTCCAGTGCCTTCCCGCCGGCAGCCGGGTGCTCGGCGACGGTTTGTCGGAAGCGATGTTCTTGTTCTTCGCGGCCGCCAGCTGGCTTGTGCTTCTGCGTGCGTTTCGCAAGCCGGCGTCCTGGCGGTTTGCCCTTGGCGGAGTCGCGGGCGGCGGCGCGTACCTGGTTCGTCCCGAAGGGGCGGTGCTCGTCGCGGCGACGCTTCTCGTTCTGCTCGGCGTACAGGCGATCCGAGCAAGGCGGCGACCGTGGCCGGAAGTGCTGCGCTGCACGGCGGCGCTGCTGCTCGGCGCGGGACTCGTCGGCGGGCCGTTCGTGGCAATCACGGGGAAGCTGACGACGAAGCCCTCTTCGAGCCAGGCCCTCGATCCGAACGCACCGATCAAGCGTTTCGTGTTTCCCCACGAGAATGCAGCCGCGGCGTTGCCGGACGAACAGCGGCCTTTGCTCACGGCGTCGATCCTTGCAAGCTGGTCGGACGCTACGGCGTCGAACGGCCTGGCGTGGGGCGCGAAGGCGATCGGTTTCGAATTCATGAAAGGCACGTTTTTCGTGCTGTGGGCGCCAGCGCTCGTCGGGGCCTTCTGGTTCCGCGACCGCTTCCGCGAGCCGGCGGTGTGGCCGCCGTTGCTGGCGTGCGGCGTCATTCTCATGCTGCTCTGGCGGGTCGCGTGGCTCATGGGCTACGTCTCGGATCGGCATCTGTTGCTGCCGATTCTCTTCAGCGGTTATTGGGCGGTCGCCGCGATCCTCGCGCTGCCCGAGCGCGTCAAGCTCTTCGGCAAGCGAACGTGGCTGCCCATGGCCGCGCTGCTCGGCCTGGCGGCAACCGGACTGGCGCGCTCGCTCGAACCGCTGCATGCCGATCGTGCGGGGTTCAAAGCGGCCGGTCTGTGGATTGCCGAGCGGGTGACGGAGAACGATGTGGTGCTCGATCCGTATTGCTGGTCGCACTATTACGCGGGGCAACTTTTCCGCGAAACGCCGCCGCGGGATTTCCCGCCGGGCACGAAGCGCCTGCGCTACGTCGTCCTGGAGAAGTCGAACAACGCCCACGCCCACTTGTTGCCCTACGTGGAAGAGTCGCGGGCGTGGGCGAAGGTGGGGACGCTTGTGCATTCCGTCGCGGCGCCGCGAAGCAAGGACAAGTTCGCGGCGGTGGAGGTTTACACCGTGCCGATTCCGTTCCCGCCGCAGCCGTGACGCGACGGCCGCGTGAATCACAACTGCAAAAGCTTCAGCAGCACGGTCACGGACGTTAACGCTTCCAGCTTCCAGCATTCGGCGAGCAGCGCGTCCGCCCTTTGCTTGCCGTAGCGCGGCTCGACCATGGTGCGGAACTTCTTTTCGACTTCCGCATCCGTCATCGGATTGCGCGCGTGGCCGCGCGGGAATTCCACTTCCTTGATGCACTGCCGGCCGTCCTTCATCGTGACCGTGACACGGTTCGGAATGCCGGCGGGATAGCGTTTGTTCAATTCGGCGTCACGGTGGAGCTGCACCTTCGCGACCAAATCGAGCAGTGCCGGATCGGTGAAGCGGCGCGGAGCGAATTGGGCCAGCGTTACGTCGCCGTCGGCGAGGGCGACGGCGGTGCAATACGGCAGGCTGTGATCGGCGGTCTCGCGCGTTTTCGGCCGCCATTTTTCTGGGTCTTTGCCGATGATGTCCACGGCGGCGTCGAAGGTGTGAATGTCGATGCGCTGCACGTTGCGGATGTCTCCAACCTGCGGCCGCAGTTGCAAGGCGGCGTCAATCGCGCTTTGCGAGTGGTATTCGGCGGGCCAGAATTTGATGTAGGTTTGCGAGATCATGAACGGTTGGCCGTTGCCGCCGAGCGTTGGCAAATCAAAAGGCTGCCGCGTCACCAGCTTCATGAGCCCCAACTCACCCTCAAAGATCGGCGCCGGTCCGGTCATGCCTTCGGCGGCGAGTTGCGCGGCGAAAACACCGTTGCGGGCAGCATTGGCAAAGGCGCAGCCCTTCCACATGCTAAGCTCACCGGCGCGCGTTTGACGCAGGGCGACGTTGCAGACGCCGGCGATGCCGAGGGCGTGCGTCGTCTTCGTCGCATCCAGGCCGAAAAGCTTACACGCGCCGGCGGCGGATGACAGTGCGCCGTAGGTGACGTGATCGACGCCGTGTTTGCGCAGGCTGGCCGCGTCGCACAGGCGGCACTGGATCTCGTAGGCCAGCACCGTGGCGGTGATTAAATCGCGGCCGCTCGAACCGGCGGTTTCGCCGGCGCCGAGCACGGCGGCGATGTTGTCGCTGGGATGGGCTGGCTCCAGCGACAGATAGGTGTCGTTGTAATCGAGGTAGCGGATCAAGAGGCCGTTGACGAACGTGGCCCACTCGGCGCTGCTCGTGCCGCCGCCGATCAACGTCGCGCCGGGATTGCCTTGGACACGCAGGGCGCAACGCTTCGCGATGGCGTAGGCGTCGGCATCCATCGCGCCGACCGCGGTCGCAAACGAGTCGATGAAGCGGCGTTTGACTTCGTGAACGACGGGAGCCGGGAGATCGTCGAAACGAAGTCGGACGCCATATTCGGCGAGGCGTTCGGCAAGCGGCTTTGTCGGTTGCGGCATTCTATCTCCTCTAAATCACGGTGCGGGATTCGTCAGCACACAAGCCTGACGCGCCAGCGAAGGACCGCGGCGGCCTTCGTTGGCGCGTCAGGCTTGTGTGCGGGGAAATCGTGCATGGTCATTTAGAAGGACCGCGGAGGCCTTCGCTGGCGCGTCAGGCTTGTGTGCGGGGAAATCATGCACGGTCATTTAGCGGCATTCGTCTACTTCTGGGGCGTGCGGCAATAACTGAGCGTCAACACCGCGAACGCGGTCGCCAGCTCTGGGGCGGCTTCGCCGAATTGGCGGTCCTTGGCGTTGGACCAACTGCCGTCGGCGTTCTGGCGTTTCTTCAACGCCTCGAACAGTTCCTTGCGCCAATCGTGCTTCGTGCCGGCGGCGTCGGTGAAGCGGTCGTCGCCGAGGGCCGCCATCGCCTTGGCGAAGGTGTGGTAGTAATAGTACAAGCCGCCCTGGCCTTGGCCGGGGTTTTCGTCGAGCGTGTAGTGGGCGCGAATCCAGCCGACGGCGGCTTTCACACGCGGATCGTCTTTGCCGACGCCGGCGTAGAGGAAGCTCTTCAAGCCCGCGTAGGTCATGGCGCCGAGGGAACGCAGGCCGCCGTTGGGCGTTTTGTGCGGGCTGTCGTCGGGGTCGAGCGGCGTATAGGTCAGGCCGCCCTTATCTTCGGGAGTGGTTTTCTGGGCGAACGGCTGGTCATTGAACTCGCCGGGCAGGTTTTGGCAGCGACTGACGAACTTCAGGGCTCGCTGCACGGCGGGGTCGTTTTTCGGCATGCCGGCGGCGTTCATCGCGTCGAGAAAAAGCTGCGTGTTCGACAGATCGGGGCGTTTGCCCTTGTCGTAGCCGACGCCGCCAAAGCGGACGTTGTTCGGATCGTCCTCGAACTGGAGCCGTTTGAGGAAGGCGGTGGCGTTGGCGAGCACCGTGTCGTACTTGCCGGACTTGTTCGCTTCCTTGAACGCCATGAGGGCGACGCTGGTGGTGTAGTTGGCAAGCTGCTTGTCGTAGACGCCGCCGTCGGCCTGGACCTTCGCTTCGAGATACTTGAGCGTCTTGGCGACGAGCGGGTCGTCGGGACCGACGCCGTTGCGCAGGAGGGCGGCGGCGACCAAAGCGGAGACGCCGGGGCCCGCGATCTTTGGGGCGAAACTGCCGTCCTGGCCTTGCCGCTGCTTCAGGAACGCGACGGCGCGATCGAGCATTTCCTGCATCTCTTTCGGATCGGGGCCGTTATCGGCGGCGCGCGCCGGACCGCGTGCGAACAGCACCAGCGTCGCCATGAGGCAGAGGATCGTCCTTTTCACGGTTGCTTCTCCTGTGCGCGAGCACCGTTGACTTCGGCAAGTGTGTCGGCGGCGTCATTCTAAGCCAATGATTCCCCGACTGCCACGCGCGACCGCGTCGCTTGTAGCCCCTTGCGTCGCCTTCTATAATTCTTGAAAGCATCGCGCAGAGTGAGCCCGTGCAATGGTGTCCGGGACGTTGACGTGCGCGTCCCTGGCGTTTTTTTCGGATTCACTCGGCCGATTCGTGGGCGGAGGCGTTGTGCCGGAGCGACCGCGTATTCTGGTCCTCGAAAGTCCGGGTTTCACGGCGAAGGATTTCGCCGAGCGTACGCAGCTCGACGCGGAAGTTGTCGCAGTCGATAATCTGGGGCGCTGTCTCCGCCTCTTGCGGACGGAGCATTTCGACGGAGTCTACGGCGATCCGCGGGATGCGGCCGTGCTTGAGGAAGCGAAGAAACTGCTCAGGGCCGAGCGCATCCTCGACGCGCTGGCCGACGGCGTGGCGGTCGTCAACGCCGACCTGCAGATTCTTTGGGCGAATCCCGCGTTCGAGAAATGGTGCGGCGGCCCCGCGCAGGGACGAGCGTTTTACGAAGCGCTCGGCTCGCCGGAGATTCTCGGCCCCGACTACTCGCCCTTTCACACGGCGCTCGCCGGCAGCGACGTCATTACCCGCCTCCATTGTCGCGACAATCGTTATCTCGAATTGCACATCGCGCCGATCCACGAGCCGGGCGCACGCATTGGCCAACTCATCAGCCTGGCCCGCGACGTGACGGCGGAGGTGTTGCAGCAGCAGAAGCTCGACGCCCTGCACAAGGCCGGGCGGGAGCTGGCCGCGCTGGCGCCGGAAGAACTGGCGGACATGAGCGTGGAAGAGCGCGTCGAGCTGCTCAAGGCGAACATCCGCAAGTTCACGCACGATCTCTTGCACTACGATGTCATCGAGATTCGCCTGCTCGATCGCGCGACCGGCAAGCTGGACCTGCTGTTGCAAGAAGGGATGACGCCGGAGGCAACCCAACGCGAACTTTATGCCGAAACCAAAGGCAACGGCATTACGGGCTACGCGGCGGCAACGGGCAAAAGTTATCTTTGTCTCGACACGACGCACGATCCGCTCTATATCCGCGGCGCTGCCGACGCACGCAGCTCGCTGACGGTTCCTTTGATTGTGAGCGATCAGGTCATTGGAACGTTTAACGTCGAGAGTCCCAGGCCGAACGCATTTGGCGACGAGGATGTGCAGTTCGCCGAGATTTTCAGTCGCGAGCTGGCGGCGTCGCTGCATACGCTGGAATTGCTGTGGGCGGAGAAGCGGTGTACCACGTCGCAATCCGTGGAAGCGATCAGCCGCGAAGTGGCCCTGCCGGTGGACGACATTCTGGCGGCGGGCACGGCGGTGCTGGAACGGTACATCGGCCACGAACCGGAGATGAGCGACAAGCTCCGCAAGATTCTGGCGAGCGCACGGGCGATCAAGCAGTCGATTCAAAAAGTTGGGGAAGACTTGTCGCCGGCGGGCGCGGCGCCGGGACCGGATCGGACGGCACACCCAAGGCTCCGCGGCATGAGGCTGCTTGTCGCCGACAACGATGAGCGGGTGCGGCGCACCGCCCACAGCATTCTGGGCCGCTTCGGTTGCGTGGTCGAGACGGCACGCGACGGCCAGGAAGCGTTGACGATGGCCCGGCTCGGCGCCTACGACGCGATTCTGACCGACATTCGCTTGCCCGATCTCTCCGGTTATGAGGTGTATCGCAAACTACGCGAGGCCCAGCCGCAGTCCCGCATCGTGCTCATGACGGCGTACGGCTACGACCCGACGCACTCGATCGTGAACGCCCGGAAGGAAGGCCTGGGCCACGTCCTTTACAAACCTTTCCGCGTCGATCAACTCCTGGACGCCCTGGAAAATGAACCAGCGCCGGCGCCAGCGCCGGCGTTACAGAAGCCGGAAACCGTGCGCGCGTAAGTCACGGAGTTGAGGTGTGCCCGGATGCCGGTGGTGAAACGAGAAACGGCGACCGGCGCGATTGCGGAAATCCGCCCGGCCTCGACGGAAAGACGGGAGCACGGTAGATTCATGATATGAGCGAAGCCATGTTATCCCTTGAAGACGCGGCCCGTTGTCTTCCAGAACTGGTCGAGCGCGTCCACGCCAGCGGGGAGCCAGCCCTCCTCGTCAAGTCTGGGCGGCCGCTGGCGCGAATTGTGCCCGTTGCGGCGGGGGAACCCATGGCCGAGGATCTGATCGGATTTCTGCGCCGGTGGCGCATCGAGCACCCCGAGCCGGATGAGCAATTCGCCGAAGCCATCGCCGAAAGCCGAAGCGCCGTTCGTCCGCCGCATGATCCGTGGCAATGATCATCGACTCCTCGATCCTGGTTGCATTTGAACGGCGGCGTTTCGACTTGGAACGATTGCTCGTGGCGCACCCGTCGCCCCCCGCGATCGCTGCCATAACCGCAGCGGAACTCTTGGTTGGTGTGGAACGCGCGGATTCGCCGGAACGTCGCGCCCGTCGTGAACAATTTGTCGAGAGTGTTCTCGCACGCGTCACGATCATTCCGTTCGGCTTGCCGCAGGCCCGTGTCTATGCAGTGCAGTTCGCTGCCTTGGCTCGTCGCGGAGAAGTCATCGGTGATCGTGATCTTCAGATCGCAGCGACCGCGCTAAGCCGCGCCGACGAATTGGCTACGCCGAACGTCCGGGAGTTTGAGCGCGTAAACGGCCTGAAGATGGTTGAGGCATCGCGCTTCGTAATGCCGTGACATTGGGTCCGTGTGAGTGGAGATGGCCGTCATTTCTGCAGACTTCTTTGGAAAGCTAAGTTTGAATCTGCTGCTCGTCGCCGGCGCCGCCTTCGGACACGTCGCGGTGCTCGTGGCCGTCCACAATCAGTGCTACGCACGCATCCTGTCACGCAAGCTGTCGCACTTCCTGCGGTTTATCCTGCTCGCGGCGATTGCGATCGGTCCGCCGCTCTTTCTTCTCTGCTTCGGCTGGGAAGTGCTGGACGTGTTCGGCTCGCCTGGGGATTCGGTAGGCCGATGGCTGCTGGACGGCTGGCTGCTCGCGTGCTGGTTCGTCGGCTTCGGCGGTCTGCCGATCGTTCTCGTGCGCGGATTGCTTCGGCGGCCGCCGGCGGCGCTGCTCCGCAACGACACGCGGACGGTCGATGTCGCGGCTGTGCTCGGTTACAAGCCGATTGGCCGCGGCAAGTATTGGCGACTCGCCTTGTTGCCCCGGAACGAGATATTTTGCGTCGATTTCAGCGAGCGCACGTTGCACCTGCCGCGGCTGCCGGCCGTGTGGGACGGCCTGCGCGTCCTGCATTTGAGCGACGTGCATTTCCACGGCACGCCGGCGCGTGAGTTCTTCCGCGTGGTGATGGATCAGTGCAATGTATGGGAACCGGATGTCGTCGCGTTCACCGGCGACCTCGTTGACACGAACGTCCACTATCGCTGGATCGTGCCGCTCCTGGGCAGGTTGAAGTGGCGCGAGGCGGGGCTGGCGATTCTCGGCAACCATGATTCATGGCGCGATGCGAATTTGATTCGCCGGCGGTTGCGGAAACTGCGGATGCACGTCCTGGGCAACGACTGGAAACTGCTTTACCTCCGCGGCGAACCGCTCGTCGTTGTGGGGCACGAAGGCCCGTGGTTCAAGGGGGTCGCGGATTTGAGCGACTGTCCAACCGACCCATTTCGCTTGTGCCTCAGTCACACGCCGGATCATATCGAGTGGGCGCGACAGAACGGCATCGACCTCATGTTGTCCGGTCATGTTCACGGCGGCCAAATACGCTTTCCTGCAATCGGTTCGGTCTTTGTGCCGAGTCGTTACGGCCGGCGCTACGATTGCGGCACGTTCCTTAGGCCGCCCACGCTGCTGCATGTCAGTCGCGGCCTGTCCGCCAAGGACCCGGTTCGGTACAACTGCCGGCCGGAAGTCACGCTGCTGGTGCTGCGGCGTGATCCGCCCGCCGTAGTTGCACGATGATGCCGCCGAGACCAAGCCAGCCGTGCAGCCGGGAGAACCACAGCTCGCGCTCCCAATGCAGGCCGCATTCCTCGCAACGCAACCGCAGGTCGCCACGATTGTAGGTGCGACAGTGCCACAGCCGGCTGCACATGCCGCCGGTGAAGGTGTCCTCGGTAGACATCAGCAGCAATTTGCCGCCCGGTTTCAACACGCGGGCCAACTCGCGTAAACCGGGGCGCGGATCGGGCAGATGTTCGAGCACCCAACCGGAGACGGCGGCATCGAACACGGCGTCGGCGTAGGGCAAGCGGGTGAGATCGGCGGCGACATGCGTCACGCGGTCGCCGTGCAGCCTTTTTCTAGCCCGCTGCAACATGTTTTGCGAAAGATCGAAGCTGGTGAGCAATGCGTCGGCGTCGGCCTGGCGGAGCAAGAAGCGGGTATAGCGGCCGTTGCCGCAGCCGGCGTCGAGGATACGCTTGCAGCCACGCACGTCGAACCCGTCGGGACGAATGAGCCGGCCGGCGAGGGCTTCGTGTCCGGTCAGGAAGCCGGTGACGGCCGTCAGCGCGCCGGGCAGACCGTCGTAGTGATCGCGGACGAATTGACGGTAATTCAGAAACGGTTGCCGCTGCGGTTCGCGCGATTCCAGCACGCTGCTCAAAGCGGATCGCTTCGGATTCAATTCGGACATGATGGATCGACGCCTGGTTTGATCGCTTCGCCGCAGTTCAAGCTACGAATCGCACGCGCGAAAACAACGTGATTGGCCGCGGAGTGTCCGTACTCCGCAAGCGGGAGTTCGAGCATCGCCCCCCGGAGAAACATTGGGCGTAACCGCCCGTCCGCTCTAGCGTAACCGCTGTGATTGCAGGGCCTTGCAGCCCTGGGATCCATAGTCGAGAGGGCCTCCTGCGGATAATCTTGCAGCTGACGAAGTCTGCAAACCCGCACGGAGGCCCGGCCA
>JBGQKZ010000054.1:0-43595 GCA_041499805.1 Gemmataceae bacterium | reverse complement strand
AAGCCGAGGCCGTGCCGGCCTGAGCAACTGGGACGGCACGGCGCATCTCAAAGAACGACCTCTGCTTCGCCGCGCCCGGTGACGGTACGCGCCGCACCACGGGGCCACATCGCCCACGCTTGGGTTATTGAGATGTTACATTACGCCTTTGCTGCGCCTCCAAGGACCGCGGCGTGCCCGCAGTTTTTTCGGGGCCATTCGATGCAACGAATGTAACGAACTGGCTCGCGCGCCGAAGATCAACAAGCGGCTGGCTTGCAAGCGGCGTGACTCTCGGCCAGAATAGCCCCATCCTTCCGCCCCGGAGACTCTCCCCCGAATGTCTTCCCAGCCCGCAGTGCATCCCGATCCGCTTGGCGAGCGGCTCCTTTCTTTCTTTTGGCGCAAACCGACGGACTCGCTCGGTGAGCGCACCCGTCGCCGTGTCGCTCTGCACCTGATTCCGTACCTCTTCTTCCTCTACATCCTGGCGTACCTCGACCGTGTGAACGTGTCGGTCGCGCAGCTCGGCATGGAAAAGGGGCCGGCCGAGGGCGGGCTCGGCATGAGTCTGGATGTAATCGGCTTCGGCGCGGGGTTGTTCTTTTGGGGCTACTGGATTCTCGAAGTGCCCAGCACGCTCAGCGTCGTGCGCTGGGGCGCTCGCTGGGTGTTTGTTCGCATTCTGGTTCTGTGGGGCTTATGCGCGGCGCTCGTCGGCATGATCGGGACGCCGTTTTGCGCCTCGTTATTTGGGTGGCTGCCGCACCTCTCGGAAGCGAGCACGTTTGCATCGCTGCGGCACACGGCGGCGTTTATCAACCATTTGCACGACGATCCGACGAACCAGTTTTATTTCTTCCGCTTTATGCTCGGCTTCTTCGAGGGCGGCTTCTTCCCGTCGGTGATCGTTTACCTGTCGCTGTGGTTCCGGCCGCAGGATCGGGCGAAGGCGATCGCGGGGTTCATGTCGGCGATTCCGCTGTCGAGCCTGATCGGCGTACCGCTGTCCGGGTTGCTGTTGCCCGTGAACTGGCTCGGATTGCCGGGATGGCGCTGGGTCTTTCTTCTCGAAGGGGTCGCGCCCGTTTTAGCCGGAATTGCCACGTTATTCATGCTCCCCGACCGGCCGGCGAAGGCGAAATGGCTGCCGGCGGACGAGCGCGCGTGGCTGCTGGCGGAACTGGAACGCGAGCAGAAGGATCGGCAGGGGCACGGACATTGGGAATGGATGCGGCACCTCGGCATGGTGCTCGCGCTGACCGTCGTCTACTTCGGCTTGAACGTGACCAGCTACGGGCTGTCGATGTTTTTACCGGCCATCATCAAATCGCAATCCGGCGTGTCGAATCAGACGGCCAGCCTGATCGCGGCGTTGCCGTATTTGATGGCCGCCGTCGCCATGTTCATCAACGGCCGGCATTCCGACCGGACTGGGGAGCGCTTCTGGCACGTGGCCGTGCCGTTGTCGGTGTTGAGCTGCGGCATCTGGCTGGCGGCGGGACTGAACGGCGTCTGGCTCGTGCCCGTGTTGGTGATGATCTTCATCGTCGGACCGGCGATGTACGCGCACCTGCCGGCGTTCTGGCCGATTCCGACGATGTTTTTGGGCTCGGTGGCGGCGGCGTCGGCCATCGGCTTCATCAACATGATCGGCAACCTCGGCGGCTTCGTCGGGCCGGCGGTGGTCGGCGATGCGGCGTCCTATCGCCCGACCCCGGCGGCGGCGGCCTCCGCTACCGGTTTGCTCGCGTCGCCCTGTGACGGCTCGTTGGCAGCGTGCTCGGAGTTAATCGCGGTACATCGGCCTAACTTCACTGCTGGGCTTTTGCGCATCGCTCCGTGGCCGCTGGCGGCGGCGGTCATCATTCTCATCGCCGGTTATACGCGGAGCAGGGCAGGGGAGAAGGCGGCGCCCGCAGCGGCGGGTAGTAAGAACAAACCAAAAGTTGGCGAGCCGGGAACTTGAGCGACCGGAGTTTGAGGCGATCACTCCGGTCGCCCACGCTCCCGGCGCGGCAGTCGGTTCAATTCATGCTTGGGTTGCTCACCATCCGGTAGAAGCGCCGACGAAGATCGGAATCCATTGGGTTCGCGATCTTTTTCGGACCCGGTTTGCTTGGCTGTTCCTGCTGAACGCCAATCTTGATTTGTTTGCCATTGAACTCAATGACGAACGGGAAAGCGCCGCTGAACTTGATGAACATGCAATATCTCCCTGGCAAGGAGGTCTTGAGCGCGCGAAGGCGCACTCAAGAAAGCAAGGGAGATGCCAAGGAGTATCTCGGTGTTCAAGACCGTGGTTATCGCCTTAGCGACCCACGAGTTGCGGCACTCGTTGCCATGCGTTCAAATCGTCCGTCGACTGACAAAGCGTAACAATTCGTACCTTCGAGATGCCAATTCGGCAGGCAAATTCAGTTCCACTCTTTCCGCAGCCGGTTGAGAAGCGCACTGACTTTGTCCCACGCCGGACGAACGCTATCGTGCATGTTCGTCGCCAGCGCATTCAAATAGCGCTCGGCATTGCGCATCGCTCGCTGTCGCTGCGGCGGAAAATGGTCGGCGTCCGTGAGGTTGTCGTAGATGTCGCCAAGCTTACAAAGCTTCACCTGCCACGGGGCCGAGGCTAGTCCGTCGCAGTAGGCTTTTTCACGCTCGCTTTCCGGCAGGCGTTTGTCCTTGGAGAGGAGCGCGACCCATTCGGCGACCTGGCGGCCGAAATGTTCTTCCACGTCATCAAAGTCGGTGGTGGTGTCCTCGATCGTATCGTGCAGCACGGCGGCGGTGAGAACATGTTCGTCATCAATGCCGAAGGCATGGCGGACGACGAGACAGACGCGAAAGACATGGCTGGCGTAGGGGGTTTCCTTATCCTTGCGCATCTGGCTGCGGTGTGCGCGCGCGGCGAAGGCGACGGCGTCGAGGACGGAACGGGAGGGCAGGGGAGGGGAGTCGGACATCGGGTCCTCCTCCATCACGTTCGGTCGACGTATGGGTAGGGTTGCGGCGGAATCGGCTCAACTTTGTGTGCTTCGAGCACACTGAGATACCGGCCCGGCTCCGTCTCGAGAAAAACTAACTTGCCGACGATGCGGAGCCACTGTTTGTGCGAATAACCCGCAGGAGGCTGGTCTTTGGGTCGCAAAACAAGAGCGTAAACCCGGTACGAGTCGGCAATGCAGCAGCCCCGCGCCAGGCGAAACACATGCAGCGCCGGTCCCTGGGAACTGTCGAGCATCGCCGTGAGTCGGACCTCGTTATCCCTGAGGTCGCCCGTTGTCCAGGGCTCGCGCGATTGGGGCGAATAGGCGGCTTGCAAGAACTCGTTGAAACTGAGGGCGACCACATTGTCTGCGAGCGGTTCCTCCTCTGCTTTTGCCTCGGGTCCGGGGTTCATCAAGTACAACATGATAGGCAGCAGCAAGACGGCATAGCGCCACGGAGCGAAATGTGCGTGCCCGTGGTCTGCGCAACTTGTTGGCGGCTTGCCCGCGTGCGCCTGCCCATCACCGTGATCGCACCCGCACGCAATATGCCCTTGCACCTGCTCCGGTTGCGCCGCAGCTCGTCGCGCTCTTGAGGTGCTCCACAAACTGAGCGCGCGGAGAGCGACCAGCGCGAGTACGCCGATGCCTCCCCAAAGAACGAACGGATGGAATTGCGAAACCAGAAGAATGTCGAGCTTGCCGAAGTACCAGAGCAAAATCATGACAATGCCGAACGCAGAACAAGTGCTAACCGTGCAGAGTTGGTCCACGAAATAGGTGTTCGCGTCGTGGTCGTGCTCGTGACTCATCGTGGCTACTCCTCGCCAGAACAGACTACTCAACACCCCCCAACGAAAGGCGTCTCATTTCTTATCCGAATACGGATTTGGATCCGGTGCGATCTTCTCAACCTTGTCGGCCTTCAGAACCGTGACATAACGTCCGTCGCCGCCCGGATGGAAGGTAAGTTTGCCGATCACGCGCACCCAGGTGCCGTGAGCGTAGGTGATGTTTTCGCCCTTGGGCGCGACGATGACGATGTTGATCGGTGACGCATCGGCGGCGCAGCACACCATTTTTAGTCGATAGAGTCCGAATGTGGGGCCGTTGCCGGATTGAAACATGCCCTTAAGTCGAACCTGGTTGTCCTTGAATTCGCCGATCGTATAGTCATCCCGCGATTCCTTGCTGATCGCCGCGTTCTCCGCGTCGCTGAACGAGAGCGCTATGACGTTGGCGTCCAGCTTTTCCGGCTCGGCTTGCACTTCGGGCCACGGATTCATGAGGAAATAGATAATGGGCAGCAGCAGGACAGCGTAGCGCCAGGGCGCCCAGCCGTGTTCGTGGCCGTGGGCGCAAGTGTGGGGCGCTGCATGCTGGTGCTCATGCTCACGGTCGTGATCGTGATCGTGATCGTGATCGCAATGGGCGTTGTCGTGGCTATGTTCGCGGTCGTGGTGGTGATCGTGTGCGATTGCGGCCTTCGCTTTGCCGACCTCAGCCCAAAGCGCGACGGCCCGGATGGCGACGAAAATCAACAACACAATGCCGGCGGCGAGCACCCACAAATGAAAAGTGGAAGCAAGGATGACCTCGAGTTTTCCGAATGCGTACAGCAGGATCATGATCACGCCGAGCGCGGCGCTGAAGCCGAGTGTGCAGAGTTGATCGAGGTAATAGGAGTCTTGCTCGCCGGTGTGGGTGTGCGTGTGGTCGTGGCTCATCGGTTTCTTCCTTTTAGGACCTCAAAGGGCCCGGCGGGTTGCGACCCGCGGGCTTTCTTTCATTTTACGCCGGATAGGAAAGACACTCCCTGAAGCACCCAGTGTGTCACGAAGGAATAGATCAGCACCTGGACGACCACGCACGTGATGATTGTCCAGATGAGCCGTGGGCGGAAGACGCGCGTGTACATCATGTAGAGTTTCAGGTCGAGCATCGGCCCCAGCACGAGAAACGCCAGTTTCGAGGAGGGCGGCAACACACGGAAGCTGGCGCCGACGAAAGCGTCGGCCTCGCTGCAAATGCACAGGAGGATCGCCAGGCCCATCATGATGAGGATGGCGATGGGGTAATTCTGCGCGACGGCCGCGACTTGTTGAGCGGATAGCACAAGCCGCGTTCCGGCGGCCAACACCGCGCCGAAGATCAGAAATACGGTGATGTCGATAAAATCGTGAAGAGCGGCTTCGGAAATGGCGCCGATCCGTTCCGTCCACGGGCGGCGCTCCAAGGCGATCTCTTCTTCGTCTTCCGCCTCGGGATGCTTCTTGAAGTCGATGGGCGGCGGGACGGCCATGGGAGCCAGCAGCTTGTTGCCGTGCTTGCGATACTGAAACTCGACGACCACGCTCGTGCCAAACGCGACGAGGTAGCCCAGAACCATGCGCAGGGTCAACATCTCCCAGCCGCCGAGCTGCCGGATCGACTTGAACTGCTGCTCCGGGGTCTCCACCGTGAGCGTGCCGCCCGCGCTCGTCGATACATTGACCGGTTGGCCCGTGCCGCTGGCCGATGAGGCCAGCTCGGCGTTGTTGAACGCCATGAAAGTGCTCAACATCACGACCACGTTTACGATGGGCCCGGCGAGCATATAGCACACACAACAGCTCAGCGGCACCCCTTTGCGCAGCAGCCGGCGCATGATCGGAATGATGCCGCACTCACACATGGGGAACGGCAGGCCGAGCAAGCCGCCAAGGGCGATCGCCAGGAATCGGTTGCGCGGAATGATCTTAGCGACCAGGCGCTGCGGCACCAGCTCTTCGAGCAAGCCGGAAAGAACGGCCCCGAGAACGATAAAGGGCAGGGCTTCGTAAAGGATGCTGGTGAACGTATCGCTAAATTGCCGAATCAGGTCTTCCACTGCGGTCGCCGCCTAAGGGTAGGAAAGAACTGAGCGCCGGCTAGGCATACTACGCCCGCGGGCCTAGGGTTGGTTCATCGGGACAAGCGCATTCTCTGGGATGGGCAGGGATTTTACAAGTCCGCCGAAACGCGCATTGTCTTACGGTTCGGGAGCTTCGCGGAGCGGCGCCACAAGTCGGCACATGAGATCCATCGCCGCGTGAGCTTCCTCCTCTGTCATAATCAGCGGCGGCGCGATGCGGATAACTTTTTTTGCCAGCGGTCCTAGAAGATGGATGCCGTCTCTTGTTCCAGGCGCGGACGCTCCCGGCACGCCGCGATAACAATTCAGGACGACAGCGTTGGCCCAGTCGGCGGCGGCACGCCCGGCATGATCGCACATCTCGACGCCCCAGACCATGCCGCCCTTTTCGCCACGGACGTTGGCGACAAAGGGAAATTCTTTCAGCCGGACGAGTCCTTCTTCAATGATCGTCGAGGCGCGCCGGCATGGGCCGAGCACGTCGTTCGCGGCGAATTCGTCGAGTGTGGCCACAACGGCGGCGCAGCAGAGCGCGTTGGCGCTCCAGGTGTCGGAGCCTTCGCCGTAGCCCAGGCTGGCGAAAACGTCGGCCTGGCCCACGGCGGCCGCCACCGGCACGCCGTTGCCGAGGCCTTTCCCGAGCACGACGATGTCGGGTTCAAGACCGTACGTCTCGTAAGCGAACAGCGCGCCGGTGCGGCCGAAGTTGGATTGCACTTCGTCAAGGATGAAGATCAAGCCATTTTCGCGACAGAAGGCTTGAAGGAGTCGCAGATATTCCGTTGGCGGATGATACGAACCGCCGCCGCCAAGGTACGGTTCGGTGATCAACACCCCGAGCCGGCGGCCGAATTCGCGCGGCAACGCGTCCAGTTCCTTGCGGTACGGCGTCGGATCAAACGGCTTGCCGCGCTGGCTGACATCGGCACACTCGGCCATCGGAAAGCTGATGAACCGCACGCGCGGATCACGATCGTGATCGGTCTCGCAACCCGTGACGGCGCCGGCCAGGCCTTTCTTCCCGTGGAAGCCGAAGCGCGTGGCGAGAATGACATCGCGCGACGGATCGCTTGCAAGGGCGGCCCAAAGGGCTTTCTGAATCGCCTCGGAGCCGGAGGCGGCCCAGAGAACTTGTTCCAGCCGGTTGCCGCCGGGGCGGCTTCGCAGCAGCTCGATCAAACGGCGGCATGCTTCCGTTTCGACGGGCGTGACCGCGTTATACGCGGTCATCGGCAGGGCGGAGAAGTACTTGGCGGCTACGGAGGATCCTGTTTTTTCATCCGCCCATTGGTCCGACCAGCCCATGGAGCTGGCGAAACGCCGCATCCACGAGACGGGGTTGTGACCCAGATTCGCGACGAGGACACCGGAGGTGAAGTCGTACAGCCGTCGGCCTTCGGGCGTCCAGTGGTAGATGCCGGCGCTGCGTGCGAGGACGGCTTGGGTAGGGGTGTAGGTGCGGAGCGCGCACGGTTCGAGCGCTGCCACATCATCTCGAGTTTGGTTGGAGCCGTTCTCATTTGCGTGATGCACTGCGGAAGCCATGTAGTGATTCCCGTCCGAATCAAACGCGAGATGGGTAAAGAACAGTCGTGTCCGCCTGGCCGGGTGCGCGAACAACGAGTCCCTCTGATGGTGCTGTATTCACGTTAACCAAAGCACCCGCCTGTCCCGCCGCCTGCCGCTCCAAAATCGCCTCCAGCGCCTGGACGACGGCGACCGTGTTGCGGTCCGCCGAAATGTCGTTGTACGCAAGTTCCCGCATTTGCCGCAGGCGTTCGTCGCGCAGGGCAGGGGGGCCGGCGTATTCGACGAAGGCGACTTCCTCGAAGAACCGCCGCAGGACCTCGATGCCGTAGCCGCGCTGCGACCGTTCGCCCCACGGCTCGAGAAATGCGGTGCTGTAGTGGTGGTTTGGCGTGTTCTTCAGCTCGTGGGGCGTGCGTCCTTCGACGGTCAGTTCGACGCCCCGTTTCCGCTGGTGGGCGTTCCAAACGCCGTTGTCGAAGCGGAACTGCACCTCCTGCTCGACGTAACCGGGGAAATTGTCGGGTGCGACCCAGCTTGTGTGGATGTCGAAGGCGGCCTCGCGCTGATCAGCGTGTGTATAGACGATTTGTAACTGCACGGAGTCCCAGGTCGGGCCATCCGCGGAACCGACAAGCCCGCGTTGACCGGTGGCCGCGATGCGCGTCAGGCGCCATGCGGGACCGAACGTGAAATCAATCAGCTTGATGTAATGCACGGCGACATACGTGCCGGGATTGCGGCCGGTGATCCACTCCGCGAATTGGCCGCCGCTGATTTGCTTCGGCTCCAAGAGCGAGCAGTAACCATTATTGACGTGGCGCAGCACGCCGTCGGCGACGTGCGTGCGCAGTTTCTTGTGATCCGGATCGGCGAGCTTGTGATAGACGACTTTGCAAAGCACGCCGTGGCGGCAGGCGAGGGCGTCGAGTTCATCGAGTTGCTGAAGCCGGAGTACGGAGGGCTTTTCGATCAACACATGCTTACCGGCTTCCAAGGCCAGCTTGGCGGCGTCGAAATGGCGATCATCGGGCGTGGCGACGCAGACGACATCGATGCCGGAAGCGACGAGTCGCCGAGTCGCGCCGGGTCCCGCGAAATCGGCGAATTCGGCAATACGCCCGCGCACATTCTGCTTGTACCGCTCGGCCCGGCGGCCCGTGCGCGTGGCGACCGCTGTCAATGCAACGCCCACGAGGCCGAAGTCCCGGCGGTACAAACCTTCCGCGTGAAGTTGTTCGAAGAGCGGGCGATAGGTCTCGTCGAAGATCATGCCGAGACCGATCATCCCGGTTCGTAGACGGTGCGGCGCTAGGTTCGACGGAGTCATGCGACCATGATAAAGCGCAGCCCGCGGGTTGCAACCCGCGGGCTCAGGCACGCCAAGCTCAAATCAGTTTCTTCACAGGCGCGGGCCTGATAAAGATCGCCAACACAAGGCCGGCGAGCAGCCATGAAGAAACGACGTACGCCGACTGATACATCTCAAACTCCCACGGATGGTGCATCCAGACTACATCCGAAACGCGCGTCAGAAGCGCGGCAAAGCCGCCAAGTAGGGTCACGAAAATCACGCGCGTGCCGTAAGTTGGCAGGGCGGGCACCGTGAAAGCGAGAAGGGCCGCGGCCAGAAGAGCGGAGGCGAATTGATACACGGCCCCTTCAACGTACAGCATCGGGTTCATTGGATCGAAGCCATTCCTGACTAGATAAACCTGGAGAATCGGGCCCGCCTTGTGTTTCTGCTGAAATGCTTCACGGGCAGCCGTCTCGTCCTCGAAGACCTCCGCCATCATGGGATAGAAGTAAACGCCGTCATGCGCGTTGCTCTTCATCACCTCTTGGGCCACCGCATCGCCGTTCATCAGCGGCGCGAGCATGGTCTTCGAGGTGGGCAGGACCACCCAGAAGACGAATCCCCATCCAAACGTGACTGCGCCTGCTAACAGCGCCGCGATAATGACCCGGAACATAAAAGGCTCCTCCACAGAAGCAATGCCGGACACCGGCTGGGAAGACGGTGTCGAGTCGGTCTCCAGAACGGGACAAAAGGAACAGCCGCTATTGCGGCGTCATCTGCGCGAAAAACGCCTGGGTCCGTTTGCCGATTTCTTCCGGCGGCACGTCTTCTACGTGCGTGGCGCTGGCCCATTCGTGGCCGCACGGGTCGATGACTTTGCAATAGCGGTCGCCCAAGAACCTATCCGTGGGCGGCATCTTTGCTTGCCCGCCGACGGCCAGGGCTTTTTTCCAGACCGCGTCCACATCCTCGACATAGAGCATGACGCCGGCGCTCGTGCCGCCGAGCGATTCCGGCGAGCGGGCGGTGCGGTCGCCGAATTCGTCGCTCACCATGATGACCGAATCGCCGATCTTGATTTCGGCGTGCAAGATGCCCTTCCCGTCCGGCGTCGGCATGCGGAACAGCTCATGCGCGTCGAACGCTTCTTGATAAAAGCGAATGCCGCGATCGGCGTTCTTCATGATGAGATAAGGCGTTGCCGAGCAGTAGCCATCGGGGATGGGTTTGACCATGCTCATGATGTATTCCTAGCGCTCGGTTTGGGCCGGTCAACAAGACGAACGACGAAACGTAGGCCGGACCACGTGTCATCCACGGCACAGACTTTGTTGTCCACGAGACCCGTTTCGAGGCCGGCGGCACGAATCACGTTCTCGGTAAGATCCGTCGGCACGCGGGAGGCCTTTTTCGGCCAGGCGATCCACAGGCCGCCGGCGGGCGTGAGTCGAAGGGCAAGCGTGTCGAAACGCTTCTGCAGCTCGGCGCGAGCGGTCGTGAAGTACAGGATAACATCAAATGGCTTGCGGCCGCGGACCTCGTTTGCGATCTCGACGCCGTCGGGTAGCGGCGCGAGCGCGCGGTCGAAGCCGATCGGTGACTGCACAAGCGCGACGCGGTGGCGGGGCTTGATGCCGAGTTTCTGCACCAGCGGCGTACCGGAATAGCCGGCCATGCAGGATGCCGCTCCATTACCAAATGTCCTGGGAGAGCTGCGCGGATAACGCCCTTAGACAGGAATGGCACGCCGCTGTCAAGTTCCGCGGCACGTGCGCCACGGATCAATTAAACATAACGGTCATTATCGGACGTCGTAGCGCGGCGCGCCGCCGGGTTCATCCCGGCGGATTGCGTCCGATAATCGCACTTATGTTCGATGGAGATAGCGAACTGCCCGAGAAATGCAGGCGTTTCACGACGCCGCGCTCGCGCCCGGCTCGTCGTCGGTGACAAGCCCCTGCGTGAACAGGCCCATGCGGCGGAATTTTTGATAGCGCTGTTCGAGCAGTTCCTTCGCGGGGAGATTGCGCAGCTCGCGGAGGTAGCGCAGCAGATAAGTCTTGAGGGTGTTTGCCATCTCCCGGTGGTCACGGTGAGCGCCGCCGAGCGGTTCGGGGATCACGTCATCGATGATGCCGAACGAGTGCAAATCCTTGGCAGTCAGCCGAAGTGCGGCCGCGGCGAGCGGCTTCGTCTCCTCGGTGGCGACCTTCCAAAGAATGCCGGCACAACCTTCGGGGCTGATGACCGAGTAATAGGCGTTTTCCAACATGCTGACGCGGTCGCCCACGCCGATGCCGAGCGCCCCGCCCGAACCCCCCTCCCCAATCACCACGCAGATGATCGGCGTTTCGAGGCGTGACATTTCGAGGATGTTGACCGCAATGAGCTGTGCCTGGCCGCGTTCTTCGGCGCCAATGCCGGGATAGGCGCCCGGCGTGTCGATCAGGCAGATGAGCGGGAGGCCGAATTTCGCCGCCGAGCGCATCTTGTTCAGCGCCTTGCGATAGCCTTCGGGATGCGCGCAGCCGTAGGTGCATTCGCTGCGCTCCTTGAGCGTGTGCCCTTTCTGGTGTCCGATCAGCATGACGCGATGGTCGCCCAGTCGCGCGAAGCCGGAGCGAATGGCCCGGTCGTCGCCAATCGCCCTGTCCCCGTGCAGCTCGACGAACTCGTCGAAGATCAGCTCGATGTAGTCGCAGGTTTGCGGGCGATCGGCATGACGCGAGACTTCGACGATCTGCCAGGGCGTGAGGTTGCTATAGATTCTCTTCTTAAGCGTCACGAGATCGCGCCGCATGCGGCGGATTTCCTCTCCGGAAACCGCCTGGCCATTGCTGCCGCTCTCAAGCTTCCCGAGCAGCTCCTCCATCTCGTGGATTTCTTTTTCGAACGACAGCCACTTTGCAGCCATCGGCGCAAGTCCTCACGGTCGGTCGCGGGTCTGACTCGGAAGTGTACCAAGCTCGGCGAAAAGGTCCAGAGAAGGCATGTGGCTGCGTCATGCGGCCGGCTGTTCGCCGGGCGGCGTTTCTTCGTCCGAACGGGGTGGCTGTTCGTCGGGTGGGGGTGGCTCCTCGGCCTGCGCGGGCGGCGGCTCGGCGGATACGTCCGGTTTTTCCTCCTTTTTCCGCAGCTTCTTCAGCGCTTCCGGCTTGAAAACGCTCATCGTGCGGAGTTGCATCAGGACGGTGTGGAACTCGGGCGGCCGTTCTTCTTTCTTTTTCGCCAGGCATTTAAGGACGAGGTCCGCGAACGCCTTTGTCACGTCTTTGTTGTGGATCTCCGGCGAAACCGGCTTTTCGATGAGGTGCTTATTGAGCAAATCCTGGTTCGTTTGCCCGCGAAACGGCGGGCGGCCGGTCACGATCTCGTAAGCGGCGCAGCCGAAACTGTAAACGTCGGCGCGGCCGTCGAGCGGTTCGCCGCGGATTTGTTCGGGCGACATGTAGCTGCGCGTGCCTTGCGTCGTGACCTTGCTGCGTTTGAACAAACGGAACTTGCCGCCCTTCTGAACGCGCTTGGCGAGCGCGAAGTCGATGAGGCGTACGTCGCCGGCGCTGTTGACCAGGATATTGTCCGGCTTCACGTCGCGGTGTACCCAGCCCTTGGCGTTCATGAAAGCGAGGGCGGTCGCCGCCTGTTTGAAGATGCTATTGGCGTGTTCGTAGATGAAGTCCCATTGCTTGCGAATGATGCGAACCTTCACGCTGCCCGCGGGGAAGTACTCCATCACGATCCCCGGGTTCTTCGAATCTTGAATCACCTTCACGATCTTGATGATGTTCGGGTGCGCGAGCTGCTGGCCGACGCTGGCCTCGTGAAAGAGCATGTGGCGATGCTCGGCGTCACGGGCCTTCTCCGGCAGCAACACCTTCATGGCGAAGTGGCGGCTGCTGACGGTTTCGACAACTTCCCAAAGCTGGCTAGATTGCCCCTGCCAGAGCATGTTTCGCAGCCGATAGCCGCCGATCGAATCCTTATCGCTAGGAACGGCGCTGCTGTTTTTCTTTTGCTGTTGCGAGACGGCGACCGCGGCAATGATGCCGCCCAGGAGCAGGACGCCAACGACGACGCCGATGATGGTTCCCCACGGAGTCTCGTCCTCCCCGCCTCCCGGAGCGAACGTCGGGATCGGCTCGAAACCGCCCGCCGCCCCCGTGCCGGGCGCGGCGCCCGGGCCGGTGCCACGGGCCGGTTGCGCCTGCACAGAGGGGGAGCAAACGAGAAAGAAGGCGACCAGCGCGGGAAGGAAGAGACGACGGAGCGTGGCGGCGCTCGAAATCATGGTGAGGTCTTTCTGCCGGCCGCCGCTCTGCTGCGGAACGATACCGGGCAGAGGAGCGGAGTTACCAGTATTCCTCAAAGTGGATGTTCCCCTTCATCTTAATCTGGGGCTGATCGATCTGGAAGCCGCGGCGTTCGAGGATTTCCACGACGCCGGGCGGCTGGGGATAGGCTTTCTGGCCGGTCGCTTTGTCCTTCTCCGGGACGCCGATCATCTTTGGGTTGCCGCAGAGGAAGACGTGGGTCGTCGCGGGATCGAGCGCGCGTCCGAGGCGTTCTTCCAATTGGCCGCTTGTGATCAGGTCTTGGATATAGACCTTGTGCTGTACGGTGGCGGCTTCGCGGGTCGTGAGGCTCAGGTAGGCGTAGTTCGAGTAGCGCCGCATCAATTCTTCGTGAGTTTCCACGTAGGCAAGGTCCCGGCGGTAGCGGACGCAGCAGGCAGAAAGAATGGGTCCCTCGTGTCCGCGGCGCAGCAATTCCCACGACATATAGTTGTTGGGCGCCTCACCCGTGCCCGTGGAAAGGAATACGACCGAATCGCCGGGCTTCACGGGATCGAGCGTGTAATGCCCGGTGATCTTCTCGCCGAGGAAAAGGCGGTCCCCTTCTCTGAGCATAAAGAGCCGCGGCGTGAGCGCCGGCGGCTGCGGCTTGTCGGACTCGCGCACAAGGACGACGTAGAACTCCAACCAATCGACGGCGTCGCGGTCGAGAAGTTGGCCGTCGTCGTTCAAGATCGGACAGCTAATGGAGTAAGCACGTCGCGCGAGCTTGCCTTCATACGCTTCGGCGACTGCTTCCTCCTGACAGCCCGGATGGCGCGGCTCCCAGAAACCAAGGCCGAGCGTGGAGTACTGGCCCGGTTTGTGGAACGGTAGCTTGAAGTCCGGGCGGATTCGCATCCGGAGCAGGTCGGAGTGCGGCTTGAGCAGCCAGGCGACCGTCGCGTTGTACTTTGTTCGCCGCTGCTCGGCGATTTGTTCGGGGGTCATGCGCGTCCTCTCGGCGCTTGCGAATCGCGCCCGCGTGATGCGAGCCGGGCGAAACGTAACGGAACGGCTGCTACGCCAGCTTTTTCACCGAATCCTTGAAGATCTGCACGCACTGGGCCACGTCCGGCGATGGGTTGTTCGGGTTCGCTTCGTACTCGATGCTGATGTACCCCTTGAAATCTACGTCACGCAGCGCTTTGAGCACGCCCGGCACGTCGAGCACGCCTTTGCCGTAGACCACGTCGGTGCGTTTTTCGTTGTCGTGATCTTTCAGGTGCATGCCGAAATTGCGTGCGCCCATGACGCGGACTTGTTGGGCGGGATCGAGCTTCTTGTTGAAAGGCGGCTGGGCGGAGCGGATTAGGTGGCCGGTGTCGAGGCAGGTGCCGATCAACGGGTGGTGGTTCTTCACGGCCTCTATGATGATTTCCGCCGAGTACCAGCGATCCAACTTGTCGCCCATGGGACCGTGCGGATGAATGGCGATCGCAATCTTGTACTCTTCGCACAGCTTGTCCAGGCTGTCGAAGCTGTCCGGTTCAGGATTGGCGCTGAACGTGTGAATGCCGAGAGTCTTGCCGAAGTCGAACAGCTTCTTATTGGCGTCATGGTTCTTCGTGAAGTTCTGTACGCCATAGGCGATCGGCGTCACGCCGTAGCCCTTGCACGTCGTCAATATGGCTTTGACCTGCTCCGGGGTTGCGTTGGCGGGGGCGTGCTTCTGGTAAAGCTCGATGGAGTGCAGGCCGAGGTCCTGCGTTCGCTTGAGGGCCGGTTCGAGGTCGAAGTTGCGGAACGTATAGCTCTGAATGCCAAGTGTGAAGCCGCCGAACGGGTCGTCCTTCTTTTCTTCCGCACGAACCTGAGGAAGCGCGGCGAGGCTGAGGGCGGCGGCGCCGGCTTGAAGGAAGCGACGGCGGCTGGGAGTCAGGCGTGGGGTGTCCATGTTGCGATCTCCAAGCGAAAACTTGCTCCGGATGCACCAAGGCGTGCTATTGGGGTAACGCGCGCGGCGCAGACTGTCAAGGAACGGGAAACGAAAAACCCCGTGCCGGTGGGTGGGCCGGCGCGGGGTTCGGCAGGCGGCTCTGCGAGCCGCCGCTAAACGAGGCGGTTACTTTTGCGCGACGAAGAGCTTGTCGATTTCCTCGTCGGTGAGCTTGTCCTTGCCGTCGTTGGTGTCGAGGATCAACGCGGTGCCGCTCGGGCTGACCCAAACGAGGTGGTTGCCGAGCTGGAAAACATCCTTCATTTCCGGGTGCTTTTCCAGGATGCGGAAGTAGGCGTCGCTCATCGCCTTGACGGTGCAGGTCGGCATCTTGGCCGCGTAGCCTTCGTCGATCCAAACGCCACCCAACTCGACGCAGTTGCGGTTTGCGACGTTGCGGCAAGCGGTCTGCTCCAAACGGGCCTGGTTGCGGAGGTTGTTCATTTGGATCGAGAGATCGACGCCGAGCTTGCCTGCTTGGACGCCGTCTTTGTTCTGCATGTGGAAGTATCGGGCGGCGTTGTCGTAGGCCTCTTTCTTGTCCTTGGCTTCGGACAGAAGCTGCTTTGCCTCGCCCTTGGCCGCGGCTGCCTTGCCCAGTTCTTCGTCGGCTAAGCCGCCACGCCGAAGAGCGACATCGCCAGGCTTGTCCTGAACCTTCTTGGCGAAGTCGGCGACCTTCTCCGCTTCCTTTTGGCCTGGCTTAGTGAGGGCCGGCGGGGCCCCCGGAAGGCCCGCTCCCCCTCCGAATCCGCCCGAAGCGGGCATCGCGCCAGCCGCATTGATGCCTCTGAGCGCCGCCCAGTCCGCCTGATTCTGCATCCGACCCACAACCGGCATCGGGCCGTCCGGCACGATCAGCCAGCTCGTGTACGGCGTCGTGATGCCGTACTTCTTCGCGAGCAGGACGACTTCATCGACCAGTTCCTTCTTCTCGCCGTTGGCCCGAATCTGGTCGAGCATGTAGCCGACCTTGCGGCGGGCCCAGAGGTGTTCGACGAATCCCTTGCTGTCGTTCGACTTGTCGGGGAACGTCATCTCATACACGAACTCGCGCGTCTCGGCGCCGACGCTGCCGGTGAGGTGCAACGCGGTCGGCCCCTTGCCGGCATAACGGCCGATGACAGTGAGCTGCGTGCCGTGGAACAGGTCGGGCAACTGCGGCGGATAGACTTCTAGGAAACTGACATCCTTGCCCGCCGACAGCTTCAGGTTCGCCAGCACCGGGTGGCTGATCTTGCTGTAAAGACCGCTCACTTTCGCCTCGATATCTTCTTCCGGTCGAACGTAAGTGGCGATGGCCCGTGTTTGTTCGGAGAGCGTGTCGAGCATGGTGGCGTTTACGTCATGGCCGACGCCGAACGTGAAGATTCGCGTGTTGGCCGCATTTTTCGCAGCGACGTTCTTCAGGATGCGATCCCAATTCGTTTCGCCGATGGTCGGTTGGCCGTCGGTGAAGAAGACGACCGTGAGCGTGCGTCCCATGTCGCCGGAGTTCATATCCAACGCGGCGGCGAGGGCGTCGTTGATGGCGGTGCCCCCGGTCGCTTCCAGTTGATCGACCCACTTGCGCGCTTGATCCACTTGATCCTTGTCAAAGTCCGTCAGCTTGTCGCGGTACTTGTTAACCGTGGTGGCGAAGTTCATGATGGCGAAGCGGTCTTTCGGCCCGAGATTGTCGAGGCAGTATTTCAGGGCCTTCTTCGCTTGCTCCATCTTGATGCCGCGCATTGAGCCGGACGTGTCGAGCACCATGACCATGTCGCGCGGTATCTCGTAGCTTTTCGACATCTCGACCTTTGGCGAGATGAGCATCATGAAGTAGCCGTTCTCCGAAGCGATCGGTCGATGGGTCATTGCCGTGAGCCCCACTTCCTTGTCGCCGACGGCATAGAAGAGCTGGAAATCCTTGTCGAGCAAGCCCTGATTGCGGTCAAAGTTGACGGTCACTTCCTTGTCGTTCGTCCGCTTGACCGCGATGGCGTGGGTCGGGCTATAGACGTTGACGATGGGGTGCTGCGACTTGATGCTCGCCGTGATGCCGAACTCTTCCAGGGTCGCAGTCGATTTGCCGTCGGTCTTGAGCGGGTAGATGTACTCGACGAGGCCGTTCTCGTTCTGGGCGACCGACGTGAAGCTAAGGGTCACTTTCTGATCGCCGTTCGCCGGCACCGGGAACACGCGCATGCGCAGGATGTTGTTCCCCATGTATTCAAGCAAGCCGGGATCCTGCGTGCGGCGGACGATGCTGGTGTAGATCTCGCGAGCCTTCGCCGCCTCGACCAACTCGCCGGCCACCTGCTTGTCACCGACCCACATGGTGAACTTGTTGACGCTCGCGCCGCGCGGCACCGGGAAGACATACGTCGCCTCCAGCGGCCGCGGCGTGTGGTTGCGGAACGTCTGCTCCACCTTCGTCACCGCCACTTGATCTTCGATGGCGATGGTGACCTTGTGATTGAGCATCGCCAACGGCGGCAAGCTCTTATCTTCGGGGATCAGCAACCCCTTGGCGTGGACGGCTCCCGCCCAGGCCAGAACGACGGCGACAACCGGCAGATAACGGCGCATTGACCACCCCTTTCGACACGAGAACGGTGTCCTTGCACCTAGTAGACGCGAGAAGCGGGCGGTTTGTTAGATGGCGTTCGAGGATGTTACGGAAGGGTTACGGGAGAACGTGACGTGCGTGAAGCACTGTTTCTTTGCACAAAGAGATGTTTCTTTGCACAGGCGATGCAAAGAAATGTATCGACGTAAGCACCTGCCAAGTAACGCACTACAGCGGAGAAGGCCGTTTCTTTGCATTCTTTGCACGGACAACGAAGTCGCTTTCCGATTGCAATGCAACCGCCATTTTGGCAGCCGAATCGGTGCCCCGCAGGGATGGGATGAGCGTTGACATCGTTCGGCTCCTGTGGAGAAATCGGGGGCATTCATACTGCGGCGATGAGCGGAAGACCGACGAAGCGAGCCGGTGTACTTCGATGGAGCGACGGATTACAATGCGGCAATTCTCATCCCGCTTCCGAGGTCGATCATGAGCGCGCCCGATCTCACGCTCGAGCCGCCGAAGTCGCGGCGACTCTCGCTGTGGATACGCCGGGTCCTACGCGGCGTGCTGATCTCCGTTGCGATCTCATGCGCCGTGGCCTTGATCACGCGTTGGGTTTCGTTGCATAAGGCGGAAATTGCATATCAGGGCGCGGCGGCCGAGGCCGACGCGCGCGACCCAGGGTGGCGATGGCGAGAGCTTCTCGCCAGGCGGCAGGAGGTGCGAGCCGATCAGAATTCCGCCAACTGTATGTGGGAAGCTTCGGAGCAAATCTCGCACGGCGAGCAGGTCAGCTTCTTGATTCCGAACCCTGCCGTCGAAGCAGTATTTGGGAAGAGGCCTTCGCCTCGCGACGAACTGGAGTCTCTTGCACCTAACGATTCAATCCCGAAGCACGTGGTGGATACGCTGCGCGACGCACTCGCACAGGCTTCCGACGCGGTCGCGACGGCACGACGCATCGAGAGTCTTTCCAACGGACGCCACGACGTCCCGTGGACCGCGTCGCCCCTTGCCTCACCGTCCGGACACCTTAGTGAGTCTCGGAAGATCGTATACCTTCTTACGTTTGACGCGCTGGCAACTGCCGCGGACGGAGATCGAGATCGGGGACTGCGGTCGTGCGTCGCGGCACTCAACGTGGCTCGCTCGATTGGCGACGAGCCTCTTATGACGTCGCAGCTCGGGCGCATCGGCAGCGGAAACTTGGCGCTTACCACCACCGAGCGGGTGTTGGGTCAAGGGGCGGCGAGCGATCCGGTATTGCGCTCCTTGCAAAGTCTGCTCCACACCGAGGCGCTTGAGCCTCTGGCGCTCATCGCTTTGCGTGGCGACCGGGCCGCGAACAATGAAGGGCTGGATTTGGCTTATCGCGGCGAAATGGCGCTCCAAGAAATGCTTAATTGGCGTCCCAGACAGCCGGAGGGTTGGGACGTGGTATGGCACTGGTGGCACGAGAAGCAATTCGTTCGCGCCAACCAAGCGGTCCTTATTGAGCAACTTTCCAAGCTGGTGGAAAGCGCCAAGGGTCCGCCGGGCGAGCTGCGCGCGGGTTTGCAGGCCGCGGAAGCGTGGGCGAGCGACCCTGACCAAGAACATCCGGCAAGCGTCATGGCGCGGGCCTTGATTCCTGCAATGACCAAAGCAGCCAGGGCGGTGCTGCGTTACCAGGCCGCGTGCCTCACCGCCGAGACTGCAATCGCCGTCGAGCGTTTTCGGCTCGCCCATCACCGTTGGCCTCAACCGCTCCAAGAAATTGTTCCCAACTATCTCGAAAAGCTCCCCGACGACCCTTTCGGCGATGGTCCCCTGCTCTACCGTCGCACGAAAGAAGGCGTGGTCATCTACTCGGTCGGCCCCAACGAAAAGGACGACGGCGGCGACGTGCAAGCCCGCGGCGGCCAACCGCCGGACATCGGTTTCCGCCTCTACGACCCCGAGCACCGCGGCAAGCCGGCGAGCCGCATTGAGCCGGCTGCCGAGAAGCAGTAAGCTGCCTGACAGAGTCGCCTTCTCGCCGATGGAGAGTCCAATGAGCCTGACCATTGAAGCGGTCTACGAAAACGGCGTGCTGAAGCCGAGTCAGCCGTTGCCGTTCAAGGAACACGAAAGAGTTCAGGTGACGGTGGAGTCCGGCATGAGCCGTGCCCGCCAGACTGCGGGCCTGCTGCGCTGGCAGGGAGACCCGGACGCTTTGGACCGCTTCATCATGGACCCTGAACTCGACCCCTTGGAGGGGCCATGATCTTCACCGATTTGCCGGTCGCAGCGCCCGTCTTCGTGGACGCCAACATGCTCCTTTATCATTTTACGGCAGATCCCCGCTTTGGCGCGGCATGCACGGACCTGGTCGAGCGAATCGAACGCCAGCAGCTCGCGGGATTCACATCGACACACGTTGTCAGCGAAGTCGCTCACCGCTTGATGACCATCGAAGCGGCGCAGCGATTCGGAAGGCCTTTCGCAGGGATCGCCGTGTGGCTAAAAAAGCATCCCGCGGAAGCCCAACAACTGACGCGTTTCCGCCATGCGATTCAGGAAATGCCTCGCTATCGCATCCAAGTCCACGTCATTCCAGCAGATCTCCTCGACGCCGCGGCAGCCGTCACTCAACAAACGGGGCTACTGCATAACGACGCCCTCATCGTCGCCGTGATGCAACAACACGGGCTGACAAGTATTGCCAGTAACGACGGCGATTTCGACCGCGTTCCCGGCATCACGCGCTATGCGCCGGTGTGAACCCCCCTGCCCTCCCACCGCCACATCCGCCGCGTGTGCGTCGCCGCCGACTCCGCCTACAATGCGCCCGCAATCAACGCACAGCCGTCCACGGAGACCGCCGCCATGTACGACATGAAGAACATGACCAAGCTCAAAAAGTTTGGCGACCTCGCCCCGGCCGCGTGGCAAGGCTTCGTCGCCTTCGACAAAGCCGCGATGGCCGACGGCGTCATCCCCGCGAAGACGAAAGAGTTGATCGCCCTTGGCGTCGCGATGACGACGCAGTGCCCGTATTGCATCGAGATCCACACGAAGCGGGCGAAAGCGGCGGGCTGTTCGGAAGCGGAGATCGCGGAAGCGGTGCTGGTCGCCGCCGCCCTGCGGGCGGGCGCGGCGGTTACGCATGGGACGCATGCGTTGGATGTCAGTTAGCTATTCGTCCCGCGCAGGACGAGCAAGACTTGCACTGTCCCCGCGCGCGGCCCGCGTCACGACACCCAGAAACTACCTACCATCGTTCCGCCGCTGGCGTCCAGTTCCTGGTGCAAGCAGTTGTCGCTCATGAAACTCATGCCGAAAATCGCGGCCCGTTCGAGCGGCGGGGAGGCCGGCTGGGAAGGCATCTTCGCCAGGACATGCACCGTCGGCGTGCGCACGCTGACGGCGGTGTCAATGAGTTCGACCTCGAGTTCACCGAATTCGCAAGGAATGCCGTGCCAATCCATGGCGCGCGCTTGGCCCGACAGCATGACACGAGCGCCAAGTGGGCGGTATGTCGTCTGCTGCGACAGCGAATAAGGGATCACGCTGTACGCAGCGCCTGTGTCAACAAATGTGGGATAAGGAACCTTCGAGCCATTCGGCGTCGGGTAGCCGGCGGCGACGTAAGGGCGGCGGGCCGGGACAAGGACTCCGCGGTCCGTAACGAAGGGCAGCGTCCGTAGTTCGAAAGGGATGACGGTCATCAGAAACCGCTCGGGCCTCGGTCGGATTCCAGCAGCACGTCGTCGGCCGAACCTACGGGCCAGATGACGATTTCTTCCGTAGGGCACGCGAGCGCCCGTGCCGCGTCGGCTATGACTTGTGTCCGATCAACGCCGTGGGCGATCACACGTCGATGGTAAAGCGCAATCCATTCCCCCTCATAGCGGCGTTGGACTTCGTTATCGTGATCGGCCCAGGCAATGTCGTCCCAAACGCGTTTCTCATCGTCGGTGAGCGGAATTCCTGCTGCCGAATTGCTGGAGGACGTTGTCATGAAGGTGACCCGATCGAATAGTGCGTTTTCGTCAAAGACATGATCGCACGCTTCCGGGACGGGCGTCTAGGTGAATCGGCGACAGGTAAGCTGCAAGATTAGCCGTTCGTCCCGCGCAGCACCAGCAAGACTTGCACCGTCCCCGCGCGCGGCGCCTTGCGGCCCGCGAGAAAGCGTTTCACTTCCGCCGAGTCCTTGTTCGGACGCACGGGGTTGTACGGCAGCACGAGAGCCCAATGTTCCGGCGGTTTGCCGGTCTTGCCAGGTTCAGGGCGCGGGTTGGTCCCCTGCCCTGTCAGCGTGTTGGCGACCTGGCCGGCGGTGCCGTCGGACACGGGTTTCTTCGGATCGATGCCGAGCGGCGATGTCGGCTTCGTCGGCTGGGTGGTGGTCGGATCGACGCCGAGGAGAGTGGAAAGCTCCTTGCGATCGGCGGCGGTGAGTTGCGTAATCACGATGCTGTCGAACAGGCCTTCGCCCTTCTTCTTGGTTTCCATTTTGGCGTCCTGCCGGCTGACCTGGTCGAGGATCGTAACGAGCTCGTCGGGCAGCAAGTCTTCTAGATAGAGGACGTAGTTGGTTTTGAGCTGCGGGTTCTTGAGGCGAAGCTGCGCGGCTTGCTCGATGAGCAGGCCGACGCCGTGCGCGCGCAGAATCGGTTGCAAGCGGTCGAAGGCTTTGGTGCCGTCGCGGCACGGCAGCTCAAGGCGGTGCGACGGTTCCTTCTTGAACAGATCGCGAACTTGCAGCCGGGCTTTCTCTTGTTCCAGGTCGCGAAGCTTCAACAGGGCGATGTTCACGCCGGGCGTGCGTGGAGTGAACATCTCCATGTTGGCGACCGGCACGGCGTTGACGCTGGCGTCCTCGGCTGGGCGCGTCGGCGACGCCGCGACTTTCTCGGGCGGCTTTTCCGGTGGTTTTTGCGCCACATCGACGGGCGCCGGCGGCGTTACGGGTTCCTGCTTTTCCGTCGGAACCGTGGCGTCCTTGGAGGCAATGACGCGCTCGGCCGGGGCGTCCTTGGGAGATTCAGGAACCGACGGCCGCGGTTTGGGTCGGACAGCGACGGACGCCGTTTTGTTCGCGGTGAAGAAGAAGTACGATGCCGACCCAATCACCAGCATGATGCCGGCGGCGACGGCCCAACCCGTCCAGACCGGCACGGTCGCGGCCGGTCTCCTTGAGTAGCGCCGGCTGCCGGGGCGCAATTTGCGGTCGGCGATGGTTTGCAGCACCACCGGGGTCAGATCGCGGCCGAGGCGCGGCGACGTGAGGCGGCGGAGGCGGTCGGAGTCGTCTTGCAGTCGGCGAAGATACGAGCGCGCTTCGGGCGAGTCCTGAAGCAGGCGCAGCGCCGTCTGCTTTTGGATGGCGTCGAGTTCGCCGTCCACGTAGGCGGTCAGCAATCGACTCACATGATCGGCAAGCATTTGGCTACTCTCCGGCCTCGCTCGGACCAACCCGCGTGCGTTGCCTTTCCTCTTCTTGTTCCAGCACTTCCCGCAGCTCGGTGCGGGCCCGGTGCAGCCGGCTGCGGATTGTGCCGATCGGCACGCCGAGCACCTCGGCCATGTCATCGTACTTGCGCCCTTCGATGTCCTTCAAGACGAGCACCGTGCGATGTTCCAGCGACAGACGTTGCAATGCGTTCTGCACCCGGCGTTCTTCCTCGGCCTGTTCGAGGGCGTGGCCGGGCTGACTGAACTCCGACGCGTCCACTGGGTCGATCGCCCCGTCGCCGTTGCGCGAGCCTTCGATGCTGACGAGCGGCCGCTGCTTGCGCCGCCAACTGATCGCCGTGTTGATCGCGATGCGGTACAACCAGGTGAAGAACAGCGACTCGCCTTTGAAGTTTTCCAGCGACTGGTACGCGTTCAGGAAGGCTTCTTGCACCACGTCGGCCGCATCGTCGGCATTGTTGACCAGCCGAAAGACCGTGTGGAACAGCCGATCCTGATAACGACGCACCAACTCCCCAAAGGCGGCTTGTTCGCCCTCCAGACAAGCAGCGATGAGCCGTTGGTCGTCGGCACTCACGGTGTTCTTCAGGGTTGGACGCGGCGGGGGATGAAAGAGTTCCCGCAAGTAAGCATAGCCTAACTGGCGGCGGCGGTGATCTTTATGATGGCAGAGGGGCGGGGGGATGTCAAAAGGAGGGGGCTCGACGGTTTTCGATAGCACGGTCCGGGCTGCATAAGTTACCATCGCCTTACTCAGTCGGCACCGGGGGGTAAACATGCCTTACGAGTCCCTGTATCGAATTTCGCCCAGAAACGCCGTTCCAAGCACAGCCGAGGTCGACGCGCTCGCCGGGAAACTGCTTATGGACCTTCCATTGGGTTATCGCGAGTTCGCAACCCACTTTGGCCGAGGGGTAATCTGTGACGCTCTGTTCATCGACATGCCGAACGAGATTTTGAATCCGCCAGATTGGAGAAGGGGTGATCGAGAGCATTTCCAATTCATGAAAGAAAGGTTCACCGAAGAAAACGCCGCCAGCGGTCTGAAACCGGATGACATGGATGAAACAGTGATCTTTGCGAACGCGGAACGCTACATGTTCTTCGCATGCAGAAAGCTTGCGGGGCGGCTTTTTTTCTGGGTGGACGGCGACATTGTCGAGTTGCTCAACGGGTTCTACGAGGTTCCCGATTTCTACGCCGCGCGGGTACGACAAGACTTCCCTTTTTTTGAACCTTTCAACGGCCGTCGAAAGATGTGCGACTTCCTCGTAGGCCCGGGGATAGGCGGTCCTGGCTTTGTCGATGCGTTGACGCGGCGATGGGGAAGCAACGCGTCGCGGCAATCGCGCACTTTTGAGGGTGGTGGCTACGTCAGTGTATTCTTACCGGCAATCGAAAGTCGATTTGAAGTGAACGTCGATTCGATCGCCGCCCGCATGCCGCATCGCAACTTTGCCGTGAGGGCTTGGTATGACATGGATTACGAGTCTGAACTCATCGCCTTTGCGGAACCGGTGGTTTTGCCGGGTAGGGAAATAACGATTCATTATTGACATTGGAGTGGTCCGATGCACTTTGCCATCCCCGTGTTCGCCGCATGTGCCCTTCTCGCAAGCGCCGGTTCCGCCGCCGAGCGCGTCGCCGTCGGCGACACCATCCCCAACCTCACTTTCAAGGACATCCACTACCTCCCCCGCTCTCTCGACCAGTTCGGCAAGAAAAACGCCTTCGTTTTGGTCTTCACCAACACCACCTGCCCGCTGGTGCAGCGTTATCTGCCGGTATTGCAAGCGATGGAGAAGGAGTACCGCGACAAGGGCGTGCAGTTCGTCGCGGTCAATTGCGGGCCGGAGGACAGCATCGTCGCGATGGCGGTTCAGGCGGTGGAATTCGGCATCGCGTTTCCGTTCGTCAAAGACTTCGACGGGAAATGTGGCGAAGCGCTCGGCGTGACGCGAACGCCGGAGGTGGTCGTTCTCGACGGCGAGCGGCGGTTGCGTTATCGCGGGCGGATTGACGATCAGTACCGCCTGGGAGGAACGCGGCCGGCGGCGACGCGGAATGATTTGCGCGAAGCGCTGAACGAGGTGCTCGCGGGCAAAGAGGTATCGGTGAAGGAGACACCGGTTGATGGCTGCCTGATTACGAAAGCCGAGCCGCCGCGTGTGGCCAAGAATGTGACGTTCGCGGAGCACGCCGCGCCACTGATGAAAAAGCATTGCCAGGAATGCCATCGCGGCGGCACGTCGGCGCCGTTCTCGCTCACGACGTACAAGCAGGTCGCCGGCAAGGCGGCCACGATTGCCGAGGTTATCAGCGAGGGCCGCATGCCGCCGTGGTTTGGAAGTACGGAGCACGCGAAGATCATCAATCGTCGTGCGCTGTCGAGTGAGGAGCGCGACACGATTCTCGCTTGGATCAAAGCAGGCACACCGCTCGGCGATGAGAAGAAGCTGCCGGAGCCGTTGCCGCCGCTGAAATCGAAGTGGCTCATCGGCAAACCGGACCTCATCGTCCCCGGCCCGGAGCACGAGCTGCCGGCGACGGGGGACATCGCGTACAAGTACATCATTCTGCCGCATGTCTTCCTGGAAGATACGTGGGTGCAAGGCGTGCAGATTCTGCCCGACAATCCGCGTATCGTGCATCATTGCAATATGGCATGGGTGACGCTGGCCGAGGGGTTCAAGGCGTCGAACTTCATCACCGGCTTCGTGCCGGGCAACGGGCCGATGACGATGGAGGAGGGAGTCGGCTTCAAGATTCCGACGGGGGCGACGCTCGGCTTGCAAATTCATTTCGTGACGACGGGCAAGCCGGAGAAGTGCAGGATTTCCGTCGGCTTGAAATACGCGAGCGGCGTCGTGCAGAAACAGTTGAAGCATTTCCTCCTCGTCGATACCCGCTTCGCCATTCCCCCTGGCGAGCCAGCCCATGCGGTGTCGGCGAGCCGCACGTTGACGCACGACGCCGTCGGCGTCGGCTTCTTCAGCCACATGCACGTCCGCGGCAAGGACATGACGTTTAAGGCGCACTACCCCGACGGCAAGAGCGAGACGCTGCTCATCATTCCGAACTACAGCTTCGATTGGCAAGTGCCGTATCGACTTGAGCCGAATAAAGTGCAATTTCCGAAGGGCACGCGGTTCGAGTGCATCGCTCATTACGACAACTCGGCGTTCAATCCGTTCAACCCCAATCCGAAGGCGACGGTGAAGGATGGGCCGCAGACGTACAATGAGATGATGAACGGCTTCGTGTTCTTTACGGATGCGAATGAAAAGTTGAATCTCGATATCGAGCCGAAGACGGGGCACGTGCGGACCAAGGAGAAGAGCACGCGGTGAATTCGGGCGCGTAGGAAGACCTTTCACGCCACACGTGCCCGTCCGAGGCGGCCGGCCCAACGATGGGTGGCGAACCACGGGCGGCGTGGTAAACTGAGATAGCGAGAGCCCGCGCTCGCTTGGCCCTTCCAACGGAACGCGTCCGTGAAAGAATACGTCGATCTCAACTGCCCAAACTGTAAACATCCCTTACGCGTTCGCGCCGAATACCTCGGCAAGCGGCTGACGTGCAAGTTTTGCAGTCAGGTTTTTCGAGCGGAAGCGCCCACGGCGCCAGCGGCAGCGTCGGCTGAATTGGACGCAGCCCGACAACGCGTGGAAGGGTTGGAAAAGGAACTGGCGCAGGTTCGTGCCGACGCGGCGGCCCAGTCGCGAACCGCTGCCGAGGAGAACGCTCGGCTACAGGAGCAGGTTCGTTCCCTGGAACGCGACGCGGCGACAGCGGCAGCGTCGTCCGAACTGGACGCTGCCCGACAACAGCGCGACACCTTTGAGAAAGAAGGCGAACGCCTGCGCGCCGAGCTGGCGAGCCTATCGGCTTCGGCCGGGGAAGCGACGGCTCGGCTGCAAGGACGAATCGGTTCTTTGCAACAGGAACGCGATGCGGCGACGGCCGAGTCTACGGCTCGGCAACAGGAGTCGGAACGGTTGCAGGCGGGCATCGCTGAACTGGAGCGCGCGCATGCCGACGCCGAGCAACGCGGCGTGCGTGCATTGGAAGCAGCGCAGGCCCGCTTGCAGGCAGAGCACGCGGCGGAGAAGGCGGCTTGGACGACGCGGACCGAGGAGGCGCTGCGGCAGAGCCAGGCGCTCGCTGAAGAACTGCGTGCCTCCCAGGACGAACGGAATCGACTTGCCGAAGCAGGCAAAACAAGCGCGGGCCAGGCGACCGAGTTGACCGCCCAGGTGGAGTCGCTGCGGGCGAGCCTTGAGCAAGAGCGCAATCGCGCAGCAATGTTGCAACAGTCGCTTGCGCAGCTCGAAACCAAAATGCAACGAATGCGCGACTCCTGGACGTCGCGCGACGAAGCGCTGGAGGCACAGCGCAGCCAGTTTGACGAAGAGCGGGCACGGTTGCAGGCGGAGCTGGATCGCATTGCCCAAGAAGCGGCACGGGCACAGGCCGAACGCGCTGACCTGGCCCGCCGCCACGAGCAAGCCGAGAAAGAGCGTCAAGACCTCGCCGAGCAGCTCGCCAGCGCCGCTGAGTCGGTGCGCGACACGGAGAAATGGAGCCGCGATGAGAAGCAAGAAATGGAAACGCTGCGTCTGGAATTAAAGCAGCACCGGGCTCGTGTCACGGCGTTGGAAGCGGAGCTGCGTGCCGTGCCGACCGCGCCGCCCGTGGATACCGCTCCGTTGGCGCCGCCCGTCGAGGCGGGCGCCGTCGCGGCGGTGGCGCAGGTCCAGTTGCAGCATCAAATCGAAGCGCAGCGCGAGCAGTTCGACAAAGAACGCGAGGCCCTCCAAGAGGAGATCGCTCAATTGCGCCGCAAAGAAGTGGTGCTGCGTCAAGCGGTCAATAGCTTCGGGATCGAGATTCTGTAAGAAAGCAGTCCGCGCGCGGAGCGAGCGGACTACTTTTCGTCGTTCGCTTTGCTTCCTTACGCTACATCCGTATACTACTTCTGGTCTCGGCTTTCGGAGCAGCGGTCCCCACCCGTTATGGACACCAGCACGATCCAAATCCGCGGCGCCCGCGAGCATAACCTCCGCAACGTCAACCTCGATCTGCCCCGCGACCAGCTCATCGTGTTCACCGGCGTGAGCGGTTCGGGGAAAAGCTCGCTTGCGTTTGACACGCTTTATGCGGAGGGACAGAGACGGTACGTCGAGTCGCTGTCGAGTTATGCTCGGCAGTTCCTGGGCGAGCTGCCGAAGCCGGATGTCGATCTTCTGAGCGGATTGTCGCCATCGATCAGCATCCAACAGAAGGCAGCGGGCCGGAACCCGCGTTCGACGGTCGGCACGATCACCGAGATTTACGACTATCTACGGGTGCTTTATGCGCGAATCGGGCAGGGTCACTGCCCGGAATGCGGCCGGGCCATCACCGCGCAAACGCGTGAACAGATAATCGCCCGCATTCTCGCTCTTCCGGAGGGGACGCGCTTTCTGATTCTCGCTCCGGTTGTCCGGGGCCAAAAGGGTGAATACAAGGACCTGTTCGAAGACATGCTCAAACGCGGCTTCGTCCGTGCTCGCGTAGATGGACAGGTGGTGCGGCTGACGGACGATTTGAAGCTCGATCGCCGCATTAAGCATCACATCGAAATCGTCATCGACCGGTTAAAGAACGAGCCGAAGGTGCGGCCGCGGTTGGCGGAGGCCGTGGATCAGGCGCTGACGCTGGGCGAAGGGAATGTGATCATTGCCTTAGACAAGACCGAGGATCGAGAATCGAAGATCGAAGATCGAAAAACAGAAGCCGGCGATCCTCAATCTTCGATCCTCAATCCTCGATCTTCCGATCTGCTCCTGTCCGCGCACTATGCGTGTACGCACTGCGACAAGAGCTACGAGCCGCCGAGTCCACAACTATTCAGCTTCAATAGTCCGCAAGGGATGTGCCCCGATTGCGACGGGCTCGGTACGCGCTACTCGTTTGATCCCGATCTCCTCGTGCCCGATCCGTCGGTCAGCTTCTTCGACGGCGCGATCCCGCTCGTCGGCCGGCTGCGCGGCATGGGTCGCTGGCGGCGGCACATCTACGAAGGGATCGCGAGCACGCTCGGCATCGATCTCAAGAAGCCGTGGCGGGACATGCCGCAGGAGCATCGTGATTGGCTCCTCAGCGGCAGTGGCGACCGGCACATTACCTATGAATGGAAGCAGCGTCGCGGCGGCGTGTGGAAGCACGGCGGCAAGTGGGAGGGCATCGTCCCGCAGCTTCTCAGCAGCTTTAAGAAGACCGCCGCCGGGCCGTGGCGGCTGGCAATGGAAAAGTACATGCGGGTGACACGTTGCCCGACCTGCAACGGGCAACGGCTGAACCCGCAAGCGCGGGCGGTGCGCGTCGGCGGCAAGACGATTGTTGAAGTCTGTGCGCTCCCGATTGGGGAGCTGGCGGCGTGGTTTGGGGCGGACGCCGCGGCGGAGGGGGCGAACGGGGGAAAGAGTGAACAGCGGACAGAAAACGGAACGGCCGAAGCCCCCCGTTCACCCGTTCACCTGCTCACCCGTTCTTTGACTCCGTTACAGTTCACCATCGCGGGTGAAGTCCTGAAAGAAATCCGTGGCCGGCTCGGCTTCCTGCTGAACGTCGGTCTGCATTACCTCACGCTGGACCGATCCGCTCCGACGTTGTCCGGCGGCGAAGCACAGCGTATCCGGCTCGCGGGACAAATCGGCTGCGGGCTCGTCGGCGTGCTCTACATTCTGGATGAACCCTCCATCGGCCTGCATCCGCGTGATAACGAACGGCTCCTGCGCAGCCTCGAACGCTTGCGCGACATGGGGAACACCGTGGTCGTTGTCGAGCATGATGAAGAAACGATGCGCGCCGCCGACTACATCGTGGACTTCGGCCCCGGCCCAGGTGTCCGCGGCGGCGAAGTGGTTGCGTCCGGCTCGTATGCCGACATCGTGAACAACCCGAAGAGCCTCACCGGGCAGTACCTGACGGGTGCGAAGCAGATCGCGATACCGGAAAAGCGGCGACCACGCAGCAAGAAGCGGTTGAAGATCATTGGCGCACGCCAGAACAATCTGAAGAACATCGACGTCGAATTCCCGCTCGGACTGTTCATCGCCGTCACCGGCGTCAGCGGCTCCGGCAAAAGTTCGCTCGTCAACGACATTCTGCGACAAGCTTTGCAGATTGCAGATTGCAGATTCCCCAAAACCCGGAAGCCGAGGACGGGGAGGAAATCTGCAATCTGCAATCTGAAATCTTAAATCGTTTTGATCGCATCACCGGCACGGAGAGCATCGACAAGGTCATCGACATCGACCAGACGCCGATCGGGCGGACGCCGCGGTCCAACCCGGCGACGTACATCAAGGTGTTCGACGAAATCCGCTCGCTGTTCGCTCTGTTGCCGGAAGCGAAGATTCGCGGCTACGGCCCGGGCCGGTTCAGCTTCAACAAACCGGGCGGCCGCTGCGAAGCGTGTGAGGGGAACGGCTCCAATCGCCTGGAGATGGATTTCCTCGCCGACGTGTGGGTGACATGTCCTGTTTGCGAAGGCCGGCGTTTCAACCGCGAGACGTTGCAAGTTCGCTTCAAAGGCAAGAGCATTCACGACGTGCTTGAAATGGACGTGCAGGAAGCGCTCGAGCATTTCACGAACGTGCCGAAGATTCGCGGCATGTTGCAAACGTTGCACGACGTGGGGTTGGACTACATCAAGCTTGGGCAGCCCTCCCCTACCCTGTCTGGCGGCGAAGCGCAACGTATCAAACTGGCGAAGGAACTGTGCAAGCGGAGCACCGGGCAGACGCTCTATATCTTGGACGAACCGACGACCGGCTTGCACTTTGACGACATTCAGAAGTTGCTCGAAGTGTTGCACGGTTTCGCGAACGCGGGGAACACAGTCGTCGTCATCGAACACAACTTGGACGTGATCAAGACGGCGGATTGGGTCATTGATCTCGGTCCCGAAGGCGGTTCCGGTGGCGGCGAGGTGATCGCCACGGGAACACCGGAGGAAGTCGCGGCGAATGAGCGTTCCTACACCGGGCAAGCGCTGCAACGCACGCTTAGCGGCGGGTCGCAGAACCGCCCGGCGGTTCTGCGAACCGCCGCTAAACGGGGGAAGCGCGAGGGCGGCGACAGCCGCATCACGCACCTCACCGTTCAAGGCGCCCAACAGCACAATCTGAAGAACATCGACGTCTCGCTGCCGCGCGAGCAAATGTCCGTCTTTTCCGGCCCGAGCGGCTCGGGCAAGTCGTCGCTCGCGCTCGACACCATCTACGCAGAGGGTCAGCGGCGCTACGTCGAATCGCTCTCCAGCTATGCCCGCCAGTTCCTCGGGCAGTTGGAGAAGCCGAAAGTCGAGCACGTCAGCGGCCTGTCGCCGGCAATCAGCATCGAGCAGAAGACGACGAGCCGAAGCCCGCGTTCGACCGTCGGCACCGTGACCGAGGTGTATGACTATCTTCGCATCCTCTACGCCCGCCTCGGCCAGCCGTATTGCCCGGACTGCAACATTCCCATCGGCACGCAGACCGCCGATGAGATTATTGACAAGGTGCTGTCCCTTCCGGAGGGGACGAAACTCTACTTGATGGCGCCCATCGAACGCAAGGGGCAGGAAAAGTACGAGACGTTGTGGGACGAAGTCCGGCGGAGCGGCTTCGTGCGGATGCGCGTGGACGGCAAATCTTGCAACATGGACGAGCCGCCGAGCATCGACCATCGGCGAAAGCATCAAATCGAAGTCGTCGTCGATCGTGTCATTGTGCGCGGCGGACAGCGCAGCCGGATCGCCGACGCCGTGGAAGCCGCGTTGGATCTCGGCAAAGGCGTGATGCACGTCACCCATGTCGATGACACGAAGGACGAGCCGCAGTGGAAGGTGGAGCGGTTCAGTCAGCATTATGCGTGCGACCGCTGTGGCCGGAGCTTCGAGCCGCTGAATCCGCATCATTTTTCGTTCAACAGCCCGCTCGGTTGGTGCCCGACGTGCGAAGGGCTGGGCGTGCAAAAGGGGGCGAACCCGGCGATGCTCATTCGGGACCCGAAGCGGTCGCTGCGCGCGGGCGCCATCGCGGCGTGGCCGGGTTTGACGCCGGAGAATCCGTTCACGTGCTTTGCCGAAGCGATCGCCCGGCATGGCGGCTTTTCGCTCGAAACGCCGTTTGAGAATCTGGAGCCCCAACAGCAGCGGGTAATCTTGCACGGCGCCGGCGAGGAGTGGCTTGCGATAGAGAATCGAGGATCGAAGATCGAAGATCGACGACCGAGGCGCGACAAGCGTACGCGCGACTTTCAATCTTCGATCCTCCATCCTCGTTTCCAGTACAAGGGCTTGTTCCCCGCCATTGACGAAGCCTCGCGCGTCAGCTTCGTCTACCGGCAAAAGCTCGATCATCTGGTCAACGATGTCGCGTGTGCGACGTGCGGCGGCGCGCGTCTGCGTGACGACGCTCGGGCTGTGCGGTTTTTGAATCACACGATTGGACAACTGAGCGATTTACCGATTGATCAAACGCTGCGCCTGTTCAAGGAGGCGAAGTTGCCCAAAGCGCAGCAGCACGTGGCGGGGGAACTGTTGCGTGAGATCACGAACCGATTGCAGTTTCTCGTCGATGTCGGCCTGGACTACCTAACGCTAAGCCGCCCCGCGCCGACGCTATCGGGCGGCGAGTCGCAGCGCATTCGGCTCGCGAGCCAGATCGGCAGCGGATTGACCGGCGTGCTCTACGTGCTCGACGAGCCGACGATTGGTTTGCACCCGCGCGACAATCGGCGGCTATTGCAGGCGCTACTCAATCTTCGTGATCTGGGCAACACACTGGTACTCGTGGAGCACGATCGCGAGATCATCGCCGCGGCGGACTACTTGCTCGACTTCGGTCCGGGCGCCGGCGACTGCGGCGGCGAAATCACGGCGGAAGGAACGCCCAAGCAGGTGATGCGCTCGAAGACTTCGTTGACGGGGCAGTACCTATCGGGCAGGAAGGCCATCCCGGTGCCGACGAGCAGACGATTGCAGATTGCAGAGCGCAGAGTGCAGAGTACCGAGCAATCTGCAATCTGCAATCTGCAATCTTCAATCATGGTCAAGGGCGCCAGGCAAAACAATCTGAAGAACATCGACGTGGAGTTTCCGCTCGGCACGTTCATCGCCGTCACCGGCGTGAGCGGTTCCGGCAAGTCATCGCTCGTGCATGAAGTGCTCTACAACACGCTGGCCCGCAAACTCTACCGGGCGCGCACGCTGGGAGCGGCGCACGACGAAATCGTCGGCTTGGAGAACATCGACAAAGTCATCAACGTCGATCAGGACCCGATCGGCAACTCGCCGTCGTCCAATCCGGCGACTTACACAGGCGTCTTCGATCTAATCCGCCAGCTCTTCGCGCAGTTGCCGGAGTCGAAGATTCGCGGCTTCCATCCGAAGCGATTCAGCTTCAACAAACCGGGCGGCCGCTGCGAGGCGTGCGAAGGGAACGGGCAGAAGAAGATCGAGATGCACTTTTTGCCCGATGTCTGGGTCGAGTGCGATGTTTGCCACGGCAGCCGCTACAATCCCGAGACGCTTGCCGTTCATTACAAGGGAAAGTCGATCGCCGACGTGCTGAAGATGCGCGTGAGCGAGGCGCTGGAGTTGTTTGGCAACATCCCGAAGATTCGGCGGGTACTGCAAACAGTGGCGGATGTCGGCCTCGATTACCTTTCGCTCGGTCAACCGGCGCCGACGCTTTCCGGCGGCGAAGCACAGCGCGTGAAACTCGCCGCCGAGTTGGGTCGGCCGAATACCGGCCGCACGCTCTATATCCTTGATGAGCCGACGACCGGTCTGCACTTCGACGACATCGCGAAGCTGCTCGCCGTACTCAACCGGCTTGTGGACCTCGGTAATACGGTCATTGTCGTTGAGCACAATCTCGATGTGGTCAAGACTGCGGACTGGGTCATCGACCTTGGGCCGGAAGCGGGTGACGCCGGCGGGTACGTTGTCGCGGCGGGCACGCCGGAAGATATTGCCCAAGTCGCCGTATCGCACACCGGACAAATCCTGGCGGCGGTGCTCACCGCGGGACCGCACGTCGAGCGGCAGAAATATGATCCTTACGCCGCCGAAGCGCCACGCGATAACGACTTGGCGCTTGAGTTAGTCGGCCGCGACGCCAAGATGCCGTGGGAAGCCGACGGCCGGCGCTGGCACACCGTCGAGCGCGTCACCAACGAGGGCAAACCGTGCCGCTGGGAAGGGCATGTTCTTGACTGGGTTGATGAGCGCATCCACGAGTTGGGTCAATTCAGCGAGACGAATTGGAGCGAGCGCAACCTTGTGGAAATCGCCGCTCCCGTGAAGAGCCAGGGTTGGTTTCTGCACGCGATGACGACGATGGAGTGGCTTTTGCGTCTCGTCTTTCGCGTCGGGAAGAACGCGTTCAAGCAAGGCGAGCTGGTCGAACGCCTCGGCATCCGGCCGCTGAACGAGACGCCGGGGTTGCAAGTCTACGGCGAAGACGATCGCGTGTGGATCACGAAGCACAAAGGACCGTGGGATTCGGTCACCGTGCTCGCGCATCGCCTGAGCGAAGTCGATACGCTGGCCTTCCGTCAGTTCTTGAAGGAAGCGGTTGCGTCGTTCCAGCAGAGCTTGGTACGGCTGAAGACCAAGCCGGAAGACATGATGCCATGGAAGCTCAACGGCGAACGCTGGCACCTCGGCGACAAGGGCTTTCCACCGGGCCGAAAAGTAAGATGGGACCGGATCGTTTTAGCTCGGCTCCTGGAATTGGTGCGCGAAGTCGAACCTGCCCTTGAAGTGAGCTGGGACGTGCGCTATTTCATCACGCTGCGTGTCCCGGGGGCGAATCGCTGGTGGGGCCAGTGGCAGACCAAACAGCCGGAGGGATTGATCTGCGATTTCCTCGGCAAGCGCGGCCAATTCAATCTCAGTCAAATCGAGCCGTTCGGCGTGACGCCGACGATTAAGGACAATCGCGCGAACGGCGACGTCGTGCGGTTGGTGTTTCAGGATGTGAGTCAATTGCAGCCGGCGAAGTTGAAGGAGCTGCTGGCGGAGCACTTGCGCGGGTTTCGGGAGACGTTTGGGACGGCCGGTTGACACGGCAGTGCGGCACGCTAACGGCTCGCCCCGCTATTTAGGTGGCGTCTCTGGCGGCGGCCGGTCGGGGCGAATTTGGCGAAGGATCGGAGAGCGCATCGGTCGAACGGTCTTGTCGCCCTTCCCTTCGATAAACACATCAATGCAATTGAGGCCGTTCGTTTCAGTGCGAACTGCCTCGTCACGTTCAGGATTCGGACCATTGGTGGGATTTGGCGCGTTCATGGTTGAAACTCCTTCTGGTAGACATTGAGGCGACGAGGTGCCACCCACGCCCCGTTACCGAGCAAGGTGAATTGATAGACCCCTGGGGCGGGGAACTCGCATTCGTGTAAACGCACAACGTACCGAACTTCCTTCAACGGATCACCGAAATGCACGCTCCCGCGATGCGCGAAAACCTCTTCGCCGGTGGCCAACCGTGTAACCGCCAACTCCATTGTAACATCGCCATGCCCGTCCGTCAGAATCGCGAATGCGCAAAACACTTGTGCGATCGCCGGAAAGCGCTCGGCGGCGAGCCCCGTGAAGCTGCCCACAACGGTCGCTTTCTTCGTGCGCTCCTCGATAATGACATAATCGCACAAAGTTAACCGCACGCAATCGGCGGCGTTGCCATAAGGAGCTCCTGATCGGGCAAGGCGCTTATTCGTCAATCTGCGCCCGCGCCCGTTCCACCATCCGATCAAATTCGCTCACATACTTTGGATGAACGCCGGTAAGATGCTGACGAATAGTCTGGAGGTGCGTAGGATTCGCCCGAATCAATTCAACGACGTCTCCCTCATCGCGTGCGCGTCCAGCGGCGATCTTCAGTTCGATTAAGGACGGCAATCGCATGTAGCGAAGCGCGTTGCCATTTGCCCCCATTGTTGACGGGTGCGGAATCCGCGTCGGCGCGGGTTTCGCCTCGGTGCCGGGGCACGCGCCTTCGGGCAATATGTCCACCTGCACGCCCGTGTCCTTATGGATCATTTTTGGCCATCGCCCGGGCTTTATGGGAAGAAGGTCAAACCCGGCAACCGTAGCGGCTCGCAGGAAGTCATCGATTCGTTCGGCGGCGAGCGCGATATCTACATCCTGAGTAATTCGACCGACGAATCCGTGATGCCACACCGCCCAACCGCCGCCGAGCACCGACTCTGCTTGAGTGGCTTGCAAGAGGCGATCAATCGCCTTCACGACGCGCCCGTAGCGGCCGGGCAAGTCCTGCGGCTCGAACATGGTCGCCCTCCCGGCCAAGAGCTGGTCCCCTAGCTCTAGTTGCCGGCTCAGGAATTCAAGCGTGACGCTGCTCACTTAATTGGTCCTTTTGCCGCTTGTCTCGATCGCATCTAATTCTATCGTCGGCGCGTGCAAGGGGGAAACCCCAGCCGACCTCGCGGCAGCGGTCCGCTGGCATTGCGAATCCGCCAATCGTATGATGAACGCACCATGCAAAAAGCTCGGTCTCTTCGCGGACTGCTTGTCGCCGGCCTCGTACTGACGGCGCCTCGCCCGACGCCGATGGCATGTGGCCATTACCACATGCTGTTGCCGCAAACCGCGTCAGCAAAAAGGGGCGAAGCGGTGACGTTCATGTACCAGTGGGGGCATCCGTTCGAGCACCAGCTATTCGAAGCACCGGCCCCCGAGCGGCTCATCGTCGTATCGCCTGACGGCAAGCAGACCGACTTGACGAAGACGCTCGAAAAAACAAGTCTGCCGCAAGGGGACAAGTCCGTCACCGCGTACCGTTTCCACTTCACGCCGGAGCAGCGAGGTGATTATGTCTTCGCACTGAAGGCGCCGCCGGTATGGATGGCGGAGGGCGAGGAATTTCTGCGGGACTCGGTAAAGGTCGTCCTGCACGTGCAGGCCCAGAAAGGTTGGGACCAACAATGCGGCGCCGGGTTTGAGCTGCTGCCGCTGACCCGGCCGTACGGCCTGCGCGCCGGCATGGCGTTTCAGAGCCAGATTCACCAACAGCCGCCGGGACCGCGCTCAATCCCCGCACCGCCGGCGCCGCTAACCCTCCAGCCTCCCTGCCTCGTCGAAATCGAGCGCTATAACTCCGTCGCTCCGAAGGCACTGCCCGTCGACGAACAGATTACGTACGCCGCCAAAACCGACCCGAACGGCATCGTGACGTGTTCGCTGCCCGAACCGGGTTGGTGGTGCATCACCGCCCAGCGTAACGGCGGCGTGCGGAAGCATGAGGGGAAGGAGTATCCCGTACGCGAGCGGGCGACGCTGTGGATTTATGTGGACGGGAAGTGAGCGACGCGGTGTTGGAACTCTGGGCGGTACACATTTCGGACGGCGTGCTCACCGCTCCGTGGCTGGCTGGCGGTTTCGCGGTCGCGGGACTTCTCGCTTTGCTGGGCGCTTGGCGAATCAAGGAAGAGCAGATCGCGCAAGTCGCGCTTCTAACCGCCGCATTTTTTGTAGCGTCTTTGATCCATGTGCGCATCGGCCCGACGAGCGTTCATCTGCTGCTCAACGGTCTGATCGGCGTCGTGCTCGGCCGGCGCGCGGGGCTGGCGATTCCGGTTGGACTATTCCTGCAAGCGGCGTTGTTGGGACACGGAGGCTTCACGACACTGGGGGTCAATAGCTGTGTGATCGCGCTGCCGGCTCTGCTGGCGTGGCAACTATTTGTGTTGCTGCGCCAGGCGCCGTGGGTTCGGCAGTGGTGGTTTCGGGGCGGGCTCGTCGGCGTTAGTGTGTTTGCATTTACAGTCAGCTTCGAGTTCGCCGTCGGCCTGTTTGCGGTGAACGGTTTTAGGGTTTTCTTCGGCGGCGTCGGCGTCGTTGGAACGCCGGGCCTGGTTGAAAATCTGGAGGTCGCGCCGGTCGCCGCATTTGTTTTTCACCCACTCAGTATTGCGGCGGTCGTGATGCTTTCCGTTCTCGCGGCATGGGGCGAACGCCGGTTGGAAAACGCTCCTGAATTTCCGCTCGGCCTCCTCGTCGGCGTGACGGCCGTGTTGGGCACCGTCCTGCTAAACTGCCTAGTATTGATCTACGGCGGACAGGAGGACTGGCGCACGTTGGCTCTCTTCCTTGCCGTGGCTCACTTGCCCGTTGCCGTGGTTGAAGGCGCCATCCTTGGATTTGCGATTGGCTTTCTCGCGAAGGTGAAGCCGGAGATGCTTCGCTGGCCTGCACCGGAGAAACGGGTATGCGCAGCCGAATCGGTTGTCCAATCCTGAGTAACGCCGTCGCCGCAGCGGCGTGCGTTTTCTTGTGCGCCGGCTCGGCCCATGCACATCGGCTGGAAGCGGATTATCGGCTGTTGCCAAATCACGCCATTCAAATCGAATGTTGGTTTGACTTGTCGGGCGAGTCGCCGCGCGGAGCGATGGTGCAAGTATTCCGGGCCGACGGCGAGGTGTTCGTTGAAGGGAAGCTTGACGAGCGCGGCGTTTACCTCTTTACGTGCGAAGAACCGGGGCCGCTGCGCGTGGTTATCCTGGCCGGAGGCGGGCACCGGAAGGAGATGGAGATTTCCGCGGCCGACTTGCGGCGTGCGGCGGGGACAGATTCGGCGCTCGCGGAACAGAACACGCCGTCGGACGCGCCGGGGCTGTTCGCCGATCGGGGCTCGCGCGTGACGCTCAAAGACGTGCTCACCGGCATCGCTTTGCTTGTGGCGGTTGCGGCATTCGCATTAAGCTTGCGCAACGCGCGGGCGCTGAGGCAACTGCGGGGCGAAAATGGCTTTCCGCGTTGACGCGTCGGACTCCGGGCAATCTACTTCTTGCTGAAATCCGGCATCCGACCCGCCAATACGTCGGCTTCCCACTCGTCAAGCAGCGGCCAGCCGATGGCGCAGGTGCCAAAGTCGGCCATGTACTGGTAGCCCGTGAGCCGCTCGATTGCCTTGCGAAGGATACGGTTGTCACGGCGAAACACCGGGCCGTGGCTGGGCAGCAGAAACTCGGAGTCATCCGCGAGAATCCGTTTCAGCGAGTTGATGAAGTCGGGAATGTTTGAGCCATGATGCGCGTCAATCGCCCCGACGCAGGCATCCTTGTAAATGTTGTCGCCGCTGAAAAGCAGATTTCCCATCTTGAAGCTAAGCTGTCCCGCGGTATGTCCCGGCGTGTGCCAGACCTTTAATTCCAAGTCGCCGACTTTGATCGTGTCGCCTTCGTTGAGCAGCAGGTCGATCTTGCACGGCGGCAGCGGCAGGTCGATGTCCTGGGCCTTGATCTGGGCGTAGGTCTGAATCACGTCGCCGGTTTCAAGGGGTTCGACGCTCTTCGGGTGGGCGGCGACCTTGGTCTTGAGCAACTCCTTCGCGTGTGCGCTCCCTTGTATATGGTCGGCGTCAGCGTGGGTGGCGATCAGCATCTTGCAGGTGGAAAGGTTGAAGTCCATCTGCCGGATCAGGTCCACGAGGTCGCCGACCGTGTCGAGGTAGCCGATGTCGATGAGAAGAAACTCGCTGCCGCCATCGATGAGGTAGACGTTGACGCCGAGCCGCCGACCGGCTTGATAGTTCAATTCGATGACGCGCGGGAAGAGATACTTCCGCTGCAACATGGATGGGCTCCCGAAGACGGGGCAAAGCCTGACCGCGTTATGATAGGGTGCGGGGAGAGCGATTCAAGGAAGGCGGGGCCGCGTTGCAAGGCTCAGAAGGCTGCGATACACTGAGCGATCATGAGCACCCTTATCAAACCGAAAGCTGCGGCAATTGAATATCCCGATTGCGACGGGGAGCCGATGGCGGACAACACGCTTCAATACGAATGGATCGTGACAATCAAGGGCGGCTTGGATGCCATGTACAAGGACGATGCCGATGTCTTCGTGGCGGGTGATCTGCTTTGGTATCCCGTCGAAGGGGACAACAAGACGCGCACGGCGCCGGATGCGTTGGTCGTTTTCGGTCGCCCGAAAGGCTACCGCGGCTCCTACCGCCAATGGGAGGAAGGTGGGATTGCGCCGCAAGTCGTCTTCGAGGTTCTGTCGCCGGGGAACCGACTTGGCAAGATGCTCAAGAAGCTGCGGTTCTATGAGCGCTTCGATGTGGAGGAATACTACGTCTACGATCCCGAGGGAGCCGAATTAACGGGCTTTCTGCGATCGGGAGATAAGCTCCAAGAGATCGAGACGCTGGAAAACTGGCGCAGCCCGCGGCTGGGCGTCCGGTTCGTTATCGAAGAAGGGGAGCTTCGCATCTACCGCCCTGACGGCAGGCGGTTTTTGACCTTTCTTGAGATGGAAGAGTCGCGCGAACTGGCAGAAGCCGAGGCGAGCACAGCGCGAGCCGAGGCGGCGGCGGCTCAAACTCGTGCCGACCGGCTTGCCGCACAACTGCCTGCTCTCGGCGTTGAACCCCAGGGCTGAAATCACCTCACACGTCGCTTATCGCCAGCCCTCTCTGGCCGATTCGTCTGCTATCCTGGTAGTATAGCGCCCCCGCGGCGGCGGCTCGATGACGGAGCGCTTCGCCGCGGTGGTCGATCCCTCTCCCATGCGCGTGAAGGAGTCCGCACGTGAATCGACGTAAAGCCGCCAACGGCGGCAACGGCAATGGCGCCGAAAGTTTCCACCCGAATCCGGTCTTTGAGAACTCACCGACGTTTCAGATGGCGTGCCGCCAACTGCAAACCGTCGCCGAACACATTGACATCGACGAAGGCGTCCTGGAACGCCTGAAGAGCCCAAAGCGGGCGCTCGTCGTCAGCATCCCCATCCGCATGGAGGATGGGCACACCGAAAACTTCGTCGGCTATCGCGTGCAGCACAGCTTGACGAGCGGGCCGAGCAAAGGCGGCTTGCGCTATCACCCCAGCGTTGATCTGGGTGAAGTGGCCGCCCTCGCCATGTGGATGTCATGGAAGTGCGGCATTATGAACCTGCCGTTCGGCGGGGCCAAAGGCGGCATCGCCTGCGACCCGGCCAACCTCACGCTCGGCGAGAAAGAACGCCTCACGCGTCGCTTCACCGAGGAAGTTCTCTGCGTCATCGGACCCAGGCAAGACGTGATGGCCCCCGACCTCGGCACCGACGAGCAGGTCATGGCGTGGATCATGGACACGTACAGCATGAAGATCGGCTACGCGTGTCCGGAGATTGTGACGGGCAAGCCGATTGAGCTGGGCGGCTGCGTCGGCAGACGCGAGGCGACCGGCCGGGGCGTGACGTACTGCGTGATGGAGGCCCTCAAGGAACTGAATCTTCACGCCGACCAATCAACCGCGGTCGTGCAAGGCTTCGGCAACGTCGGCTCGGTCGTGTGTCACGAACTGTCGCAGCGCGGCGTGAAGATTATCGCCGTCGCCGACCGCTATGGCGCCATCAAGAATCAACGGGGAATCGACGTGGCGGCGCTTGCAGGTCACGTGAACTCGGGCAAGCTGCTCAAGGACTTCCCCGGCGCCGAGTCAATTCCGGCGGAGCAGATTCTCGCTTTGCCTTGCACCGTGCTCATTCCGGCGGCACTGGAACGACAAATCACCGGCAAGAACGCGGGGCAGCTCAAGTGCCGCATCCTCGCTGAGGGCGCGAATGGGCCGACGACACCGGACGCGGACGAAATCCTCGCGAAGAGCGACATCTTCATTATTCCCGACGTAATTTGCAACGCGGGCGGCGTTACGGTGTCGTACTTCGAGTGGGTGCAGGACATTCAGCAATTCCTGTGGAGCGAGACGCAAGTCAACGAGAAGCTGCAAGAGCTGATGTTGCGGGCGTTTCACCAGGTGCGCACCCTGGCGAAGGAGCGCAACCTGTCGATGCGCACGGCGGCGTTGAGCCTTGGAGTGAATAAGATCGCGAAAGAGAAGCTGCGGCGCGGGTTGTTCCCGTAACCAGACGTGGCTTGACCCGATTCGGCCAAAACGCTACCTCCTCCCACCAAGCGAGATATTTCGCGGAAAGGAGGCGGGACCATGACCCTTCGTCCCTGGCAGGGAATCCTTCTGACCCTCGCGGCGGTCGCCGCCAGCACGTCCGTAGCGCGGGCGCAATTGCCGGTGCGCATCCTGACGCCGCCGCCCGCGGACGAACCGCTGTCGCGGCCAACCGGCGGCCCGCCGCTGCTATCCCCGGAATGGGCAGTCGGAATGCTCGATGACGCCTCGGCGCACGGCCACTGGGTCGGCGGCGCGGGGTTCTATCTCCTTCAGCCGAGTTTCGAGCACAATGTTGCGTTCACGGCTCGGACGTCAGTGTCGCCGAGCGGTCCAATTCCCGTCGCGTTCGCTTCGTCCGGCAATCTGGGCATCTCCGGAGCGCCGACCGGCGCGATCGCCGCCGCGGTCCCGCCCGTGCAGACCGTCAACCTATCTTCCCTGACGCCGTTCCATACTGAACTTGGCGCCGCGCCACAGCTTTGGGTCGGGTACGTCTCGGACTCTGGCCTGGGCGTCCGCGGCCGTTGGTGGCAGTTCGAACAGGGATACAGCCAGGGCGTGGTCAATCCCGTGGCGACCGATACGACCACCAGCACCACGATTAGTTCCGCGACGCCGCTCGGCCTGGGCGTGACTTCGTTTTCCAACACGAACCTGGCCGATCCCATCGCGATCACGAGCCGCTTGACGATAAGTGTGTGGGACATGGAAGCGACGGAAGATGTGCAGCTTGGCGGCTTGAATCTGACCTTCGCGGGCGGCTTACGCTACGTCCATCTCGCGGAGCGCTACAACGTCTATCGGAACCGCACCGGCACGGAGGTTTTCGCGGGCGGCTCGACGACGCTGCTGCAAGACTCGGACACGTTGGAATCGGGCCACAGCTTCAACGGCCTCGGCCCGACCTTGGCGATGGACGCCCGCCGCGACATCGGCGGCGGCTGGTCGCTGTTCGGCACCATGCGCGGCTCGGCGGTGTTTGGACGCAGCAAAGCGCGGGCGAGCCAGGCGACGGTGCAGGTGAGTCAGACGCAGAGCTTGGTCGTTCCACAGCCCATTGCGTTCAACTTAAGTATGAGCGGGCCAATCCCGGTCCCGACCGCGAATGTCAATCAGAACGGGACACTCTTGGGGCCGTCACTTGTGACGAACACAACGACCGTCTCCAATTTCAACGAAGCCACCAGCGGCGGCGACGACATCCTGCCCATCGGCGAGATGGAGCTCGGCATCGAATACACGCGGAATTGGGGCCGGATGCGGTTCTTCGGCCAGGCGGCGTTCGTCGGTCAGGCGTGGTTCGGGGCCGGCGGGCCGGCGGAGGCCGACGGCAACCTCGGCCTGATCGGGCTCAGCGTGCGGACCGGCGTGACGTACTGATTCGAGGTGCGGCGGGCTCAAGAAAATGGATTACTTGCATTACACCCCACACACACCAACGGCCGATTCCGATCGGGGGTGTAATCAATCCGAGCCGACTCCCGGCGAGTCGCAAAACAGCCGAAGCTATTTGTTGACAGTGCTTTGTGGCAAAGATGGCGGGAATGGCCAACGCCACTAACAAATGCAGGTTTACACACTCTCTAAAAGCCTATCCATTAGGTGTTTAAGGTCGCTTCCCATCTTGAGGATTTTCGGTGCTGCGGGCGGTCGATGCGGCTCTCGTGCCGGCCAGGGACGACGCACTTT
>JBGQKZ010000053.1:0-43715 GCA_041499805.1 Gemmataceae bacterium | reverse complement strand
GGTCAGACATTGAGTCGCCATCCTTGGCTCTCCGGTGCGATGCGGGGGTAATGCACCGCTATCGTGCTGGAGAGCCGTTCTCTTGCCTAGCTCAGTTCGACGCCGCAGTCGGCTCTGAGGATTTCACAGAAAGTGCAGTATATGAATCGCCCGTTTCCAAAACTCGATGTTAGGAATTCAGCTGAAGGGCTCTGACTGTTTGCCAAATAAGCGAGCGGCCGGCTGCTGCCGGCCGCTCGGCGTCGAAACTTCGTGACGCTTATAGGTGTGCATGGAACTCGGCAGAACTGACGAGGGCCAGGATGATATTGTCCTCTTTTCCGCCAGCTTCGAGATAGTTGCCGAAGAAGGAAAGCCCGCCGGCATCGCCGTGGCGACCCAGAAGCTCCATGTAGTAGCTGTCGGCGAGAGACTGCTTGGCCTCCAGGCTGCTGACCAGGTCGCGGGCGACGGTGCCGCGAGCGGTTCCCGTCGCCAGTCGGCCGCCGTAGTACGACGCGCCGGCCGGGTCGACCCCACGCCCGAACAGATCGAGATAGGCGTTTTGCAAGAAGCTCGCGTTCGTGCCGCCGTGCGTCTGGAAGTACTCATCCGAGCTGATGAGAATGATTTTGAGCAAATCGAGCGGCGACTTCGAGCCCGGGACGAACAGGAGCGAACTGTTGAAGAGCTGCGCCGCCGAGGCAATCTGCGCCGGCGTTGCTGGGTGACGCAACAGCGACTGGAATACCCCCTGAATACGCAAGGCGTGGTATTCCGGACTGTTCGTGATCGCTTGGACGAACTGCGCCTGGGTCAGTCCCTTGTCCAGCAGCCCCGCCCAGAAACGCAGCCCGTCGGGATCGACGGCCCGATCAAGCAGATCCTGGTACAAGGCGCTGACCAACTGCTCATTCGGGCTGCCGATCTGCGCGGTCGCCGGACCGGCAATCTGGCTGCCGCCTTCGTCGCGTATCGTCACCTGCACGGTGTACTTGCCTGCGGCGGCATAGGTGTGGCTGCCAAGAACGGCGAAGTTGTTGCCGGAGGTCAGCACGACATTGCCGGTATCCGCGGCGGTGCCGTCGCCCCAGTTGAGCGTTGCGGCGTAGCTGCCCGCCGCCTCCGCGCCGCCTTGATCCACAAAGCTCGCCACCGTCGCATTGCTCACGACGACGCCTTGGCCGTTCGTGAACGTGCCGCCGGTAAACGTCAACGGCGCGTCCGTGATCGTCACGGTCTTGCTCGCCGACGTGCCGCCGCCCGGCGCCGGGTTCGTCACGGCGATTGCCCGCGTTCCTTCCTCGGCCAACGTCGTCGCCGGTACGGTTGCCTTCAGTTGCGTCTTGCCGACGAACGTCGTCGCGACCGTCACGCCGTCTACTTGGACGGTGCTGCCCGGCACGAACAAGTCGCCCGTCAGCGTCAGGGTCACGACGCCGCTTCCTTCGGCAACCGATGTCTGGCTCAGGCTTGTCAGCGTCGGCGTCGGATTTGTGACGGCGACGGCGCCGCTCGTTCCGGTAATCGCGCTGTTGGCCGTGTCGGTCGCCGTTACTGTCTGGGTGCCGGCGTTCACAAACGTCGCGCCGGCCGCGAAGGTGTGCGTCCCGCCGTCACTCACCCCGAAGGTGAAGTCCGCCGGCAGGGTCGCGGCGCCGTCGGTGCTTGTGATGTGGACGCGGCCCCCGTATGTGGGCGCCGTGTTGTTGAACGGATCAAGTGCCGTAACAGTCACGGCGCTCGGCGTCCAGGCAACGGCACTCGGCGGCGCTGTTACGCGCAGATGGTCTGCCACTGCCGCGCTAATGCGGAAACTGTTCGACGTCGCTCCCGTGAGTCCCGTCGCCGAGGCGCCCAACGCATAGCCGGTCCCCGCCGTCGTAAGGTTGATCCCCGGGAACGCCGCAACGCCGCCTTGTGCCGTCACCGTGGTGTTGCCGTTCAGCGTCGCTCCGGTCGGGTTGACGGCCAAACCGAGCGTGACGGCGTCGCTATTGTCCTGCACCGCCAGGTTGCCGAAGCGGTCCAAGACGCGCACGGTCACCACTGGACTCAGGGCCACGCCCGCCGTGGCGTTCGCCGGCTGCACGCTGAAGAGGAGGTGATCCGCCACGCCCGCCACGATCGTGAACGCAGCGGAGGTCGCGCCACTGAGCGGGCTGGAGGACGCCGCCAACGTGTAACCCGAAGCGGCCTTATTCACCGACACGTTGCTAAAGGTCGCCACGCCGCCTTGCACGGTGACCGTCGTCGTGCCGGCGAGCGTGCCGCCGCCCGGATTTTGGCCCAACGCCACGCTCACGCGCGTCGTGTTGTCATTGACCACGGCGTTGCCCAGGCGGTCGTAAAGCGTCACCGTCACCGCCGGGCTCAGGGCGACGCCCGCCGTGCCGTTGGACGGCTGCACGCCGAACAGCAGGTGGTCCGCCGCTCCCGGACTGACCGTAAACGCATTGGAGAACGCGACGCCGAGCCCATTGGCGCTGGCCCCCAGCACGTAGCCGGTCCCGGTCTTGTCCAAGGTCAAGGGGTTGAAGATCGCCACGCCGTTGCGTGTCACGGCCTGCGTCGTCCCCGTCAGCGTGGCGCCGCCCGGATTGGTGGAGAGGCTGAGGAACACCACGTCGCTGTTGTCGCTCGCCGCCAGATTGCCGAAACGATCGCGTGCCACCACGGTCACCACCGGGCTCAAGGCCACGCCCGCCAGCACGCCGGACGGCTGCACACCGAAACCGATATGGTCCGCTGCCGCCGCACTGATGGTGAAACTGCTGGAGGTCGCGCCCAACAGCGTGCCGGAACCCGCCGTCAACGTGTAGCCCGCCGCCGCCTTGTCCACCGATAGATCGGCGAACGTGGCCACGCCCGCCTGTACGGTCTGGGTCAACGTCCCCGTCAACGTACCGCCGCCTGGGTTGGTCCCGAAGGCCACCGTTACCATGTCGCTGTTGTCGGTGGTCACCGGATTGTTGAAGCGATCGAAGACCCGCAGCGTCACTGCCGGATTTAAGAACACGCCCGCCACGGCGTTGGACGGCTGCACGCCGAAGCCGAGGTGGTCGGCCGTGCCGGCGCTGATGGTGAAGCCCGTGGACGTGGCGGTCGGCAGCGTCCCGGAGCTCGCCCGGAGCGTGTAGCCCGCGCCGGCCTTGTCCAGGGCCAGATTCGTAAACGTGGCCACGCCGGCCTGGACGGTGACGGCGGTCGTACCCGAGAGGGTCGAGCCGCCGGGATTCTGGCCCAAAGCCATGTTCACCAGGTCCGTGCTGTCGTTGGTCGCCAGGTTGCCGAAGGCGTCGAGGAGCGCGACGGTGACCGCCGGGCTTAAGAACGCGCCGGCGACCGCGTTCGTCGGCTGCACGCCAAAGCTGACCAGCACCGGCGCCGCCGGGACGATCGTGAATCCGGCCGACGCCGCCGTCGGCAGCGCCCCGGACGAGGCCACGAGCGTATAGCCGACGCCCGCCTTATCCACCGACAGGTTCGCAAACGTCGCCTGGCCGCCGTTCACGGTGAGCGTGGTGGAGCCGCTCAGCGTGCCGCCGCCGGGATTGGCGCCTAACGCAACCTGAACGGTGTCGGTGCCATCGTTCGTTGCGAGGTTGTCGAATTGATCGAATAACCCAACCGACAGGCCGGGACTCAGCGCGATGCCCGCGATGCCGTTGCCCGGTTGTTGGGTGATCCGCACGTGGGTCACCGCGTCTGCGTCGATGCGGAACGGCCCCGAGTTAATGGCCGGCAGGCTGCCCGCAGTCGCCGTGAGCGTGTAGCCGAAGCCCGCCTTGTCGATCGACAGATTATTGAAGACCGCAATACCGCCGGAAACCGTGATCGACGAGCCTCCGGAAAGCGTCCCCGCGGCGGGATTCGTGCCAATTGCAAGGTTGACGACGGTGCTATTGTCCGAAGTCACTATGTTTCCCAACGCATCCAGCAGTTCGACGCGGACCGCGGGCGTGATGGCTCGCCCGGCGACCGAGTTGCTCGGCGCGGTTAGGAAGAGCATGTGCGTCGCGGTCGCCGGCGAGATCGTGAAGCCGGTCGAGGTGTCCTGCGTGAGCGATCCGGATTGGGCGACCAGGGTAAAGCCCGCGCCCGCCTTGTTAATTGACAGATCGGCGAACGTGGCGACGCCGTTGGTGACGACCAGCGATTTCGTCCCCGACAGCGTGCCGCCGGCGGGGTTGGTCCCGATGCGCACGTTGACGCGGTCGGTATTGTCGGAGTCAACCAAGTTGCCGAATTGGTCAAGAACTTGAACCGTTAGCGCCGGCTTGATGGCGATGCCCGCCGTTGTGTCGCTCGGTTGGACGCCAAATGCGAGCTGACTCGCTTTGTCGGGACTGATCGTAAAGTCGATTGACGCGGCCGCGAGGATTGTCCCTGCCGTTGCCACCAGATTGTATCCAGACCCGGTGCGATTGATCGACAAATCACTAAAGCTGGCCACGCCGCCGCTCACCTGCTTGCTAAGAGTTCCGTTCAGCGTGGTGCCGCCCGAACTAACCCCCGCCAGCGACAGGGTCACGGTGTCGGAATTGTCGAACGTCACGAGGTTGTCGAAGCGGTCGTGAACCTCGACGACGACCGGCGGGCTGATGAACTTTCCGGCCACCGTGTTGCTCGGCTGGACGGAATACGCCAAATGGTCTGCGGCTGCCGGCGTGATGGAGAACGGCGTGGACAACACGCTCCCGAGGCCGGGCGTCGTCGCGCGCAGCGTATAACCGACGCCCACTTTGTCGACCGCAACCGGGGTCAGGATCGCTACGCCGTTCGTGACGGTCTGCGTCAAAACGCCAAAGAGCGTGCCGCCGCCTGGATTGGTCGCAAGGGCGAGACTCACTTGATCGGTGTTGTCGGTCGTTACCACGTTTTGGAAACGGTCCTCTACGACGACATGAAGTCCGCCGGCATTCAGATTGACTCCGGCTACCAAACTGCCGTTCGGCTCGGTAGTGAAGTCCAAATGGTCCGCGGCGGCCGGCGTGATCGTAAAGAAATTGCTCGAATTGCCTTGGAGCGCGCCGGAGGTGGCCACCAACGTGTAGCCGCTCGCCGACTTGTCGATCCAGAGATTGCTGAAGGTGGCGACGCCATTGACGGCGCGTACGCTGGTTGTGCCGTGCAGCGTGCCGCCGCCCGGATTCGCGCCGATCGCGAGCGTGACAAAGTCGATATTGTCGTTATTCAACGGATTGCCGAAGCCGTCCTCGATTTGGACCGTGATCGGCGGGCTGAGGATCGCGCCGGCGACGGTCGTGCCCGGCTGCTGGAGAATGACGAGTTGGCCGGGCGCACCCGCCGTTACGGTGAACGAATTGGAGTCCACCGCCGGCACGCTGCCGAACGCTTGCATCTGCAAGGTGTAGCCAACGCCCACCTTATCGACGCTCAAGATGGGGAAGGTGACCAATCCAGCCGTCGCCGTGACGGTGGTCGTGCCGCTTAACGTGGCGCCGGTGGGATTGTTGCCGAGGGCGATGGTGACCGTGTCGGTGTCGTCGTTGGTGGCAAGGTTGCCGAACGGATCGTAGAGAGCCAATCGCACCGCTGGACTAATCGCGTTACCGGCGAGCGAATCGGTCGGCTGGACCGTGTAGACCGCCAACGTGGGCGCCGCCGGCACGATGGTGAAGCCGAACGACACGTCCGCGCCGAGCCCGCCCGACGGCGTGGCCAGCAGTTGGTAGCCAGCGCCCGCCTTGTCGATCGACAGGTCGGAGAACGTCGCGATGCCGTTGTTGGCCGTCACGGTCGTTGTTCCGCTGAGCGTGCCGCCGCCCGGATTGGTGAGAATTGAAATCGTTACCGTGTCGCTGCTGTCGCTCGTCAGGTTCCCGTACAAGTCGAAGATCTTTAGCTCGATCGCGGGACTGATCGCCACGCCGGCCACCGTGTCGCTCGGTTGCACAGAGAAACCGATGTGATCCGGCGCCGCGGGGGTGACGTCGACATCGGTTGAACCGGTCGCCGTGGGAGTGCTCGCATCGGTAACCGTCAACGTCTGCGTGCCGGCGGTCGTAAACGTCGCGGTGAAGGTGTGTACGCCGTTGTCGCTCGCCGTGAAGCGGTAATTCGCCGGCAAAATGGCGTTGGTGTCCGTGCTGGTGAAGTGCACGGTGCCAAAGTAATTTGTGACGGTATTGCCACTAGGGTCAAGTGCGGTGATCGTGAAGGAGTCGGGCGTACCGGCCGTGATGGGAGATGTGATATTTGTGATCACGAAATGGTCGGCCGGTTGCCCCGGATTCGCGCCGATAGCGATCCCCACGAAAGATGAGCCGCCCGCTACGACGGTATTAATAAAGGCGCCAGTGGTCGCATCGTATGCGTTGATGACGCCATTCTCAGGAACAAGAATCTGCGAACTGTCTGAAGAGAGTGCAATCTGACGGATGCCGAAATAATCCGGTGTGCCAACGACGGGGAAGCTGAAGAAAGGCGTCGAACCAAGCACTCCAGTTGTTGGATCGAAGCTAAAGGCGTCCACCTCGCCTATCCCGGTCCCTGAACCATCTTGCCGCACATAGAATACATCACCGGCCGGGCTGAAGACGCCGCCAATCGGCCCGGTATTGAAGGATGAACCCAGAGGTACCGTGGATACGATCGATAGTGGACTTACTCGGAACGAAGTTAGAGTATTTCCCGAGAAATCATCACCGGTGGCCACGCCTGTTAGCCCACCAGGCGCAATGGTGACGCACATGCCGCCATTCGTGGAAGCCGTCTGCCCAGTGTCCGTTACGCTTCCAGTCGCGTCGATCGTATAGCGGTGCAGCAGGAGACTGGAATTGGAATCGACGACCACGATCGAGTCATCCGGACCGACATCAAAGCCTTGCGCTCCCGTGGTTGTCACCGTACCAATTTGGGTCCGAGTCGTGAGGTCGACGACTGCCAGTGCTGTGTTGCCGCCGCCGTCGGTCGCAAGCAGGTAGTTCCCGTCAGGCGTAATCGACATTGCCTCCGGACCGCCACCAAACCCCGACAGGAAAATTGGATTGGTTCCCGTGGCAAGATCCATCGCGTTCAGGTCGACTACCCAAACCGCGCTCGAGAAAAAGTCGCTTACGTACGCCGTCGTATCGTCGGGGGAAATCACCACGTTTAATGTCGAACCCCCACCGAATGGAATCGGGACCGTTCCTTGTATCGCGTAGGTCGTCGAGTCAAACACGACAAGGGTGCCGTTGTTAAAATCGACGGATGCACTGTGGGGACCGGCAGGCGCCGGCGCGCCGTAGGTCGTGTTGTAAAAGGTGAGCGCATGTCCTGCCGTGTTGATCAGGGTGGCGTTGTCATCGTTGCCATCGTCAATGGTGAAGGCAGCCGGGTCGCCGACCAACTCGGTGAATTGCGCCGTAATAAAGCTCGGCACATAGTTGTTCGTTGACGTGTCGTAGTGCAATAGCACCGACGTGTTGTTCGGAATGGTGCCGCCCGAGAAGAATGTACTCGACCCGTCCTGTTCTAGAAGTAGGCGGTTTGGCCCTTGAGTCCCGACGTCTTTCACGCCCACGCTCGCGCTGGCGCCGTTGTCGTTGCCGTCGCCGCTTGCGAGATTGCCGTAGTTGAAGATAATGTCGCCATTCGTGGCCCCGGTGTCGAGTTGCAGGATGGCCTCGAAGGTTTCGCCACTGCCTGTGCCGGGGAAGTGTTGGACTTGGTTCCATTCGACGATCAGCGTGTTGTTCGATGTATCGATCTTCCCGAGGATCATCTGTGACCCCGGGATGTTGAAGTACCAGTCGTCCCACAGGGGCGCGATCGCCGCCTGACTGGGATCGGAGGTCATGTCCTGATTCTGAAACTCGGAATTCGGGCTCAGGAAGGAAAGTAGACCGTTGGTGCTCGCGTAAAGGAAATTACTGGGCGTAATACGGTCTTCCAGATTCTCAAACCGCAGCGGCCGCTTGTTCAAGCGCAACTTCGATTTCGCGGCGTTGGACACGGCGCGGCGACGGCGGCGAGAAAACAAATTGCCGAACAATGACTTCATGGCGGGTCTCCACAACAAGCGTGGGAGATTGGATCGACGCGCTCGATCCCTGTTCTCCGTCCGACTTGCCCCCTGGGAACGACAAAAACAAAAAAACAAAAAGCTTGAAATTCGTTACGAATAAAGCCCGGCATCGGTGCTCGGAACCCATGCGCTTAGGGCGCCTCAGCGGCCCGGCGGCTCAATCCCTGAAGAGCACCGCGAACATAAAGCGAGTCAATTCCGTCGTCGGATGGCGAGCCCTGACATACCGCGGTCCCGCTCGCTGCCTGCGTCGGGGAGGCAGCGACCGCGTGGACGACTGGAAGAAACGGTCTAGCTTGGCCTTATGGTATAACCGAAAAACTCTCTCATTTCAATGAACATCCAGGCGCCGGCGTGAGCAATTTCGCGCGCACGCGCCAAATTCGCCGGCGCGCCAACCGGCAGCGCCGTGCGATGCCCGCAACGCGGGCGCAGCACGAACGCGGCGACCGAGGGTCGCGCGGCCTTATTCTGTCCGTGCAATAATCTCTGTCCCGATTGCGACCGGGCGAGGATCGTACCCCCAACGGACATATCGCAAACGACCGGTTGAGGAGAGTAAGGCGACCGGCCTGGGCTCTATGACGCTGCCAGCATCGTTTTGCACGCGGACGCCGGGCAGCGGCATGGACTTTCAATCAGGCAATGCTACACGTTGTTGAAATACTCCTGCGATGACACCAGCGCGGCGACGACGGCGGCTTCATTGCCCCCGTGCGCCAAGAAGTTGGCGAAGAACGTTTCGCCGCCCGTGTCGGCGGTGCGGTGCAAGTACGTCGTGAAGAAACCGTCCACTTCGACGCGCCGGGCTTCCAGACTTCCCAGCAGAATCTTGGCCAATGTCGTCCGCGACAGACCGGCGTTGAGCTGCTGGGTGAAACTCGACTTCGCCGTGCTGTCGATGGCCCGGCCGAAGATATCGCGGTAGAGGGCGTTCAAGAATCCGTCGATCGTGCCGCCGTTGCGGTTGAAGTATTCTTGCGTGCCGATCAACGCCGACCGGAGCAGGTCGAGCGAATTCGTGCCGACCGCGAACAGCGGCGTGGCGCTCAGCAATTGCAGCGCGGCGGTCATGCCCGCGGGGTCGGCGGCGCGGCCGAGCAGACTCTGGTAAACGCCGTTGATTTCGCCGGCGAGGAACTCCCGGCTCGCAACCAGGGCATTGACGACCTGCGCGGTGGGCGCCCCCTTATCGAGCTGGCCCGCCCAGAACGACAGCCCCGACGTGTCCACGGCCCGGTGGAGCAAATCGAGGTACGCCTGCGCCACGAACCGCTGATTGGCGCTGCCGATCACGGCGTTCGTCGTGAAGTTCGTCGAGGCGCCGCCCTCGTCGGTGACGATGACGTGCAAGCCCGCGTAACGCCCCGGCGCGGGATAGGTGTGGCTGCCCGACACCACGAGAGAGCTGCCGGACAGAAGGCTAAGCGTGCCGCTGGTCGTATCGAGACTCGTGCCGTCGCCCCAGTTGATGCTGACGCGGTACAAGCTCACGGTTTCAGGGCCCCCTTGATCGAGGATGGTGCCCAAGCCGATGTTTGTCACCGTAACGCCCTGGCCGCTCGTGACAGTCCCCGTGCTGGTGGTGGACAGCGCCGCGTCGGCGATGGTGAACGGCAATCCGGTCGAGGCGCCGCCGCCCGGCCCGGCGTTGACCACGGTGACGCTCAAGTTGCCTTCCTCGCTCAGGTTGACGGCGGACAGCGTGGCGGTGATCTGCGTGCTGCTGTTCACCGTGGCCGTCACCGGCGTACCGCCGAGGAGCACGGATGAATTGAACACAAAGTTCGTGCCCGTGATTACCACGGTGAGCGGCTGAGCGCCTTCTACGGCGCTGTTGACGCTGAGGCGGGTGACCGTCGGCGTCGGGTTCGTCACGGCGATATTGTTGCTCGTTCCCGTGACGGCGCCGGCAGTCGTGTCGGTGACGGTGACGGTCTGGGTTCCTGCGGTGTTCAGGATCACGGCGTTGTTGAAGGCGTGAATGCCCGCGTCGCCGATGACGAAAGCATAGTCGCTCGGAAGAGCTGCCCGTGGATCGCTGCTGGTGACGTGGACCGTGCCGCGGTAGTTCGAGTCCACATTGCCAAACGGGTCGAGGGCGATGACGGTCACGCTGAGCGGCGCGAGGGCGACGCTGCCGTTCGGCGCAGTCACGGCGAAATGGCTCGCCGCCGCCGGCGTAATCGCGAAGCTGGAGGAAAGCGCCCCCGTGAGGTTGCCGACCGCGGGCGCAAGCAGCGTATATCCGGCCGCTGCCTTGTCGAGCGAAAGGTTGCTAAAGGTCGCGACGCCGGCGCTGACCTGAGCCGACGTGTTGCCGCTCAGCGTCGCGCTGCCCGGATTGCTGCCGAGCTGCACCTGGATCACGTCGCTGTTGTCCGACGTGACGACGTTATTGAATAGATCCATCACGCTGACGGTGATCGCGGGAGCGATGGACACTCCGGCAGTCGTGGTGCTGGGCTGGACGCCGAAGAGCAAATGGTCGGCGGGACCGGGTGTAATGTTAAACGGATTCGATATGCCGTTGGGAACCGTGTTGCTGAGGTGGGCGGCGAGGGTGTAACCGACCGCCGCCTTGTCCACCGCGACGTTCGGGAACGTGACGACGCCGGCGTTGGCGGTGCCGCTCGTCGAGCCGAGCAACGTGCCGCCGCCCGGATTGGCGGCGAGCGACAACGTCACCACGTCGGTGGAATCGTTCGTCGCCAAATTGTTGAAGCGATCGAAGAGCAACACTTGGAGAGGCGGTGCGAATGGAACGCCGGCCGTGGAATTGCCCGGCTGCTGGAAGAACACCAATTGCGCCGGCGAACCGGCGCTGATGGTGAACGTCCCGGATGTCGCGCCGAGCACGCCGCTCGTACCGGAGGCGGTGAGAGTGTAGCCGACGCCGATTTTGTTGAGCGACAGCGAGTTAAACGACGCGACGCCGTTGACCACCGTCGCCGACACACCGCCGCTGAGCGTTGAGCCGCCGGGGTTGGCGCCGAGGGCGATCGTGACCACGTCCGTGTTGTCCACCGTGACCAGATTGCCGAAGCGGTCCAGGACACTGACCTGTACGGGCGGCTTGATCGCATCGCCGGCGCCGGTATCGCTGGGCTGCACCAGATACTGCAATTGGAACGGCAAGCCGGGGGTTACGTTGAACGTGTTCGACGTGACCGCCGGGGCGGACGGCGTCGTCGAGGAGGTCGCGACCAGCGTGTAGCCGCTGCCGACCTTATCGAGCGTCAGGTCCGGGAAGGTGGCCAGGCCGCTCTGGACGGACACGGTCGTCGTGCCGCCGAGCGTCGCCGCGCCGGGGTTGTTGCCGAGCGCGATACTGACGAGGTCGCTGTTGTCATTGCTTGCCAGGTTGTCGAATATGTCGAAGAACTGGAACGTGACGCCCGGATTGATCGCCACGCCCGCACGAACGTTGGTCGGCTGCTGGACGTAGGTGAAGTGATCCGGCGTGCCCGCCGTCACGGTGAAGCCGACGGAGAAGGCGCTCGTCAAGTTGCCGTTGCGGGCTGCCAGCGAGTAGCCGCTGCCGGCCTTGTCGATCGACAGATTAAAGAAGGTCGCCACGCCATTGACGACGCGGGCCTTCGTGGTGCCGGAAAGCGTGCCGCCCGCCGGGTTGTTGGCGATGCCGAGCGTGATGTTGTCGATGTTGTCGGTGTAGACGACGTTCTCGAAGCGGTCGAGGACCGCCGCGGAGACGGCAGGCGTGATGGACAGACCGGCGCCTACCGTGGAGGGCTGCTGCACGAAGCCGATGTGCGTCGGCGCCGTGGGCTTGATGTCGAACGACGTCGAGGTGCTCGTCAAGAGGCCGCCCGCGCCGGCGACTAACGTGTAGCCCAACGCCGCTTTCTGGATCGACAGGTTGCTAAACGTCGCCACGCAGTTGACGGCGGGCCGCGACGTGCTGCCAAACAGCAGTGCGTTGCCGGGGTTGTTGCCGATCGCCATCGTGACGACGTCGGTGTTGTCGTTGGAGACGAAGTTGTCGAAGCGGTCGAAGACCCTGACCGTGACCGGCGGGCTGAGGGTCGCGCCGGCGACGGTCGTGGTGGGCTGGACCGCGAACGTAACGTGGTCAGGCGCCCCCGGGGTGATGTTGAAGAGCTTGGAAATGCCGTCCGTAAGATTGCCGGTAGGCGTGGCGTGCAGCGTGTAGCCGACCCCCGTTTTGTTCAGGGTGAGATCGCCGAAGATCGCGCTGCCGTTGGTCACACGCAGCGTGGTCGTACCGCTCAGCGTGCTGCCGCCCGGGTTGCTGCCGATCGTCATCGTGATCTGGGTGCTGTTATCGGTCGGGATCGGGTTGCTGAACTTATCCACGACGGCAACCGTGACGCCCGGATTGAAGAAGGTCCCCGCGGCCGTGGTGGTGGGCGGCACAAGGAAGAAGACATGATCCGCCGCGCCTGGAAGGACGGTGATGTCGTTGCTGGTGCCGGTGATTGTCGTAACGGACGTGTCATTCACCGAAATCACTTGCGTGCCTGCGGTGCCCAGGATGACTCCATTGAAGACGTGGACACCATTCTCTGCCTTCTTGAAGGCGTAATCCTGCGGCAGGACGCCCTGCGGGTCGGTAGTGGTGAAGTGGATGGTGCCGACGTAAGGCGCAACGTTGTTGTTGGCGTCTTCGGCCGTAACGGTGACGCTAAAGAGCGCTCCCGCGGTCACCTGCGCAGGCGCCGCCACGACGAAGTGCGTGGCGACCGGCAAATCGAAGTGCGCGACCTCAGTGTTCCAATTGGGGAACGAGCCGCTGTTGTCCGCGAACTCGTTTGCAGCCCAGAAACTGCCGTCGATTGGATCGATGCCGACGCCGCTGTAGTCGCCGATACGGCCGAAGTTGCTGAGGATCGCTTGGCCAGGTTGGACAAGAACGCCCGGCTCGAGCGTACCCAGAGGATCTCCGGGCGTCCGACCGGTGACGTACACGGAGAGATTCTCGGACGGCGACGATTCCCCGTACGAAAGACCGAACGCGCCGCTAGGAGCAATACTCACTGCGGGCTCAAAGGTATAAGTGCTTGGGCCCGCGTCCGCCTCCGCGGATTGGCGAAATACGGGCGTTCCGGAGGTGAGGTCAACGTCGTAGATGCGGGCATGTGTCACGGAGCCGCTGCCGACATCTTGACTGGCGACGAGCGTGCCGCCGCGCTCCACGGCGTTCAGAATGCGCGTGTCGATAAACCCCGGAGAAACAAAAGTGCCGCCGGGATCGGCAGGCAAATTGGTCGGGGCGAACGCCGGCACGTCGAGCACCGTGTCAACCATGGTTGGCGTGTTGCTCAGCACGTTGGTCATCTTCGTCACAGTGACGGTATTGCCGCCCCGATTCGGCGATTCGATGAACCATTCGGGATCGCCCGGCACGGCCCCGTATTGTGAGGCGGGATTGAACGTGAAATCTCCGGGCACCGTTCGGTCGACTTTGAACGTCGTGAGTGTTCCGGCGTTGCCATCCAGAACCGTGCTCTTGTCGATGGTCAGGATCATGGGATGCACGGTCGAGCCGAACATGTTGAACGTGTAGAAAATGCCCTCCGCATTCCACCCGACTTTCGGGTAGTCGGCTCCCGCCGAGCTGTCGCCCGGATCAGTCAGGTCGATGCTATGAAACTCGTTGAAGTCGGCCTTGCTCGACGGGCTCGAGTCAGCCGAAACGGCGAACTGGAAGGTGTTCGCGTTGAAGTCCAGAATGCCGACGTAGAAGCGCTGCGCAAGTTCGTCGTAGGTCACCACGGGGTCGGAGAGAAAGCCGCCTGAGTCGTTGAAGAAGGAACCAAGATCCGCGGAGAAGAGGCGCGTGCCGCTCTTGTCAAAAATGCCAATCGCGGTATTAACCATGCCGATCACGCGATCGGGACCGACCGCCATGATGGTGTCCGGCGGATCGCCGCCGCCGCCGTCCGCCGCATTGAGCATGCGGAAACTGCCCAGTAGGCTGGCGTTCATCAATCGCCGGTCTTCAAGTGGCTCAATCGCCGGCCGGCTCCGCGCGCGCTTAGAGCGACCTGCGGGGCGACGAGCTTGCGAGGAACGCGACGACTTCCGCTTTACCCACTGGGACCACCACGTAAAGGCCACAACGCGACTCCTTTAGAGGAATGACTTCAATCAAAAACCAAGCCGCATCGCACGCGGAGGCGCAGCGCTCGCGGGCCGAACCGCTCCGTCTGAAGCGGTAATACTTACAGCCGCAACGCAGATTCACCGGCCGAGCCGGAAGTTAATTGCTCCAGAATATCCAACGATATCCGTGCGCGTACAGCAAACCTTTGAAAAAACACCACTTCCACCGACAATCTCGCCAGCGCTTGCCGATTTTGCCAGGTGGGTCGAAAAACGCAACCGTGACGCATTCGGCAAGGTCCACGGCAACGGTGCAATCCGTAGAACCTGCATTTCGTGCGAGTCTATTTGCACCGCGACCGTGACGTGCAGCGCGGCACGCCGGCGGAAGAAGAACCTCAAACCGATTCAACGCCAAGGAACCTTGACGCCGAGTGCTCCCTAGGTTGGTCCCGTATCGGGAGGGAACCGTGTCCGGCGACGACAGGGCGCCGGGAGGCGAGTCACTGGCGGCGATAGTACTCATCCGAAATCATTAGGCGTGCGATCACGTCGTCCTCGCGCCAGCCGCCGAGCATCAAGCTCGCGAACGTGCTCATACTCGCTGAGTCCGCTTGGCGGTGGAGGAACGTCGTGTAATAGCCAGCAATGAGGCGGCCCTTGGCCTCGGTCGTCAGCAACACGAATCGGGCCGCGGCGGACCGCGCCGCGCCGCGATTCAATTGGTCGGTCAGGTACGCCTTGCCCACGGCGTCGATGTCGCGGCCGAGCACATCTTGATACAGGGCCGACAGGAACCCGTCGTTGGTCGCGCCGACGCGGGCCTGCGTGTAATACTCGTCGGACCCGAGCAGCACCGCCTTGATCTGGTCCTGCGGGCTGCCGTTCGGGCCGAACGTTGCTCCGGCCATGAACTGAAGCCAGGCCGGCAGCGCCGCGGCGTCAACGCCGCGGCCGAGAAACTGCTGATACAGCGCGTTCAAAATATCGAAGCGATATTCCTTTGTGTTTTGGATCGCCTGGATCACCTGCGTGCGCGGCGTCCCCTTGGTGAGGAGCCCAGACCAGAAGCTCAAGCCGCCGGCATCGGGCGTCCGGCCCAAAAGGTCCTGATACGCTCGGTAAACAAAACTGCTATTCAGGTTGTCGATGTTGCCAAAGTTCTGACCGGAGGCGTTGACGCCGCCCTGCGCCGCAAGCGGAATCAGGCCGCTTGCGGACGGGTTCGTTTCAACATGGCCGGGCTGTTGCACCTCGCGGATCAAGTAGGTGCCGGCGCCGACATTGTTGAACACGTAGCGGCCCGCCGGGCCGGGGAGTAAACCCGTGAAGGTCGTGGCGACGAGGTTGTCGACGCCGGGGTCGATGACGCCGTTCTTGTTGTTGTCGCGGTAAAGTTGGATCGTATAGCCGTTTGTTCCGGGGTCCGTGCCGTTGTTGTCCGTGCCGTCGCCGTTGAGGTCGTTATACGTTCGGCCGCTGATGGTGATCGTTTGGAACTCGCCGAAGTTCAGCCCGTTGATATCACGGCCGCTGTGCGTAACGATCGGCCCGCTGCCGCCGCCGGTCGACTGGTAGCCGTTCGGCGGCGCTTGCGCGACAAAATACGTTCCCGGACCGACGTTGAAGAAGTGGAAATTGCCGCCGCTGTCGCTGATTGTCGATTGCGAAAGCGGGTCGAGGTTGGGGTCGAAGAGCCCGTTGCCGTTGCCGTCGTGGAATAACTGCACGGTCACGCCGCCCAGGCCGAGCCCGCCCAAGTTGGAGCCGCTTGTATCGACGTAGATCTGACCGGAAATCGTGATCGTGTGGAACACGCCGAAATCAAGTTGGTCGGCAACCTGCCCGCTCTGGAGTGGGATGGTGTAATAAGAAGGCGACGTTGGCGAGGTCTGCACCAGATTGGGCAGTAGCCCCAGCGTCACGAAGTAGGTGCCGGGGCCCAGATTGTTGAAGGAATACTGACCCGGATTCACCATGTCTTCTGGGAGCGCGAACCCGGCCAGCGTATCGGAGGACGGTTCAAAGGCGTGATCGCCGTTGCTGTCCAAATACAGCGCCACGGGGACGCCGTTGATGCCGAGATCGCTGCCGCTCGGGCCGTCGCCAAGCATGTCCTCGAAAACAGTGCCGGCGAGCGTGCCGTCAATGAACGTGCCGAAATCCCGGCGAGTGAATGTCTGGCCACTGACCGCGCTAATCTGATAGTACGACGGCGACTGTGGCGCCGTCTGCACCATGTTGTCCGGCACGACTTCCTGGACGATGTAAGTCCCCGGCCCGACGCCGGTGAGCATGTATTGGCCGTCTTGCCCGTTAATCGTCGAGGTGACAGCGCTGCCGACCAACGTGTCGAAGCCGAAGAGCGGATCGTGCCGCAGCAGATTGATCGTGACGCCGTTCAGCCCCGGGTCGGAACCGCCGTCGTCGTTGCCGTTGCCGTTCAAATCATTGAAGACCCGGCCGCCGATCGTGATGTTGACGAAGGCGCCAAAATCCTTGCCCGACACGTTCTGCCCGCTTTGGGTCGTGAACGTGTAGTAACCCGGCGCGCCGGGCTTGGTCTGCGTGAAGGCCGGCGACAGCGCGATTTGGAGGAAGAAAGTGCCGCCGCCGACGCCGGCGATGGAGAACTGGCCCGCGGCCCCGCTGCCGGAAGTCGTCGTCACGACGAGCGTGTCAACCGTCGGATCGAGGACGCCGTTGTTGTCCGCGTCACGGTACAAGTTGATCGGGACGCCGTTCAGCGCGGGATCGCTGCCGTTGTCACTGCCGTCGCCGTTCAGGTCGTTAAAGACCCGGCCGCTGACCGTCACATTTTGGAAGTTGCCGAAATTGTGTGCGGCGCTGCCCGTCGCGGGGCTGCCGCCGTTGCCGTCGCGCGAGGAGATCGTGTAGTAGGTCTTGGGCAGCGGCACGGTAAGTGAGCTGCCGGTCGGCACGTTTTCCTTGACGAAGTAGACTCCCGGCCCAAGATTCGTAAACGTGTAGGACCCGACGACGCCGCTCTTGGACGTGGCCGACAGCGTGGTCGCCACTTCCACGTCCTGATCGGTTTCGAGAAGGTTGTCGGAGTTGGCGTCGCGATAGAGTTTCACGACGACGTTGTTGATGCCGGGGTCGGCGCCGCCGTCGTTGTTGCCGTTGCCGTTCAAATCGAGAAAGACCTGCCCGTTGACGGTGAGCGTGGAGCTGGCGAGGTCGGGAATCACCAGGTCGGCCTTGGGACTGCCGCGGCCGGTGACGTAGTCGTAGCCGGGGCCGGCCGCGTAGCCGTTATTGCCGACGGTAATGTCGTGGAAATCGTCTTGCGGCAACGAGTAAATCTTCGGCAACAGGTCGTTTGGTCCGTCGAGCAATGCGAGATTGTTGATGCCGCGCCCTTGATCGGCGGCGGCGACGATCGCCGCCCACGCCGGCGCCGATAGGCTGGTGCCGCCCATACTCGACCACGGCGACGCGGCCGGGTTGTTGAACGTGTCATACACCGCGACGCCCGTGCCCGGGTCGGCGTCGAACGCCACGTCGGGATTGGCGCGCCGCGTAGTCTGCTGCGTCACGACGCCGTTCTGATACGGCGGCTGCGGCTCAAACAGGCTTGGACCGCCGCCGCTGTTGTGCCAACCAATCTCGCTCAACCAGTTGCCCTGGCTGTCGAGATTCAACGTCGTGCCGCCGGCGGCCAACACACCCGGAGCGACCGCCGGGTATTGCGGGTCGGCCCCGGAGTCGCCGGACGCCGCCACGAAGCTGACCGGCGAGTGGCCGTTCGGTGTCGAGAAGAGATAATCCCAGCTCGTCTCGCCGGCGAACTCGTCTTCGGTGTAGCTGATGGTGACAACCGCCACGCCCGGCTGCTTGCGCGCGAAATCGACCGCCTGGAAGATGTCGCCGTCGCGCTGGGAATTCGCTTCGACAAGTAGGATCGTGGCGGCGGGCGCCAGGGCATGGGCCCACTCGACGTCGAGTGCGGTTTCCGCGGCGTATTTGCCGTCGGGGGCGCGCGGCGGATAGTTCGTGCTGCCGTCCGCGGCGACCTTGCTGAACGACGAATCACCAATGCCGAACGCCTGGTCGAACTGGCTGAGGTCGTTCTGAATGTTGGGGTTGTCGTAGGCGCCGATGATGGCGATGGTTTGTCCGAAGCCGCTGGCGGGAATGGTGCCGCCGAAGAAAGTCGCCTGATCGAAGCCGTACGCCCGGCGAACCTGCGCGGGGGTATAGGCGACCGGCCCAGGGCTGCCGGCGGGCGTCATCGCGCCGGCGGGCGTCATGACGCCGCCTGGTGCAATCCAGTAACTAAGGGGGTGCATCGTGGAAAGCAGCGCGCGCATCTCCAGACGCTCCACGGCCGGGCGGCACGACAAGCGGCGTGGCGTCCGTGTGTTAAGTACAAACTTCGTTCGGCCTCGGAGCAGGTTGCGCCACCAGGTAAGCAGCACGGTGCAACTCCGTTGTTGTCGGGAGCTGGACAGGAAGCAGCGAGACAGTCCTGGGTAATGGCTCGGGCGATGGGTGGAGACGGGCGCCACCCGAATGCGTTGCGCGATGACCGCGATCCGTTCCTCTTCTCACTCGCTTCCTTCAACAAGGAAGAAGGCGAGTACGGTTCTCGGTCGGTGGACGGTTAGGCAGCCTCTCTGTTCCGCAATAAGGTCACCCCCTGATTAACTTCTCAGTATGGAAGGCTCCGGGGCGAAACGCAACAACAAAAGCATGGGAAAAAACGCTTTGGACGCAGTTTGCGGGTCGTGCGGGCGCGGCGTGCCTGCACTACGCCATTAACTAAGACGAGAAGCAGCCGCTCTTGGTTTCCCTCGCGCCGGCGAGAATTTTACGCGCGAGCCGCAATCATCGCGGGCAACGATCGGCTGGCGCGCGCGTCGGCTGCCAAAAATGGATAACAAACAAAACACCCCAATAGGGTAGAACTGGGCATTTTCCAATCTCGATGTTCGTCATCCGCTTCGATCCGCACCTGGCCATCCGCGGCGGCCGCTCGGTACAACCCCTCTCATCAGAATCGGTTAGGGAATAACCCGACGCACGGTTGTGAATTCGTCGCGACCGCCGTCGCATGGAATTCCTTCTTGGAACTCTTGACATGGCCGCGGCGTCGATTACACTAGATTGAGATTCAGTCTCAACAATCCGCCGTCACTCCAACGGCACTCGAGGCCGAAAACCGTGCTGATCGAAACCCTGGTTCCCCTGGAATACCTTGGCGCCGGAGAATCGGCCGAGGTGGCGGAGGTTGCTGGTGACGCCAGCTGGACGAGCCGCCTCGCGGAACTCGGCGTGCGCGCCGGCAGCCGCATTCGCGTACTCCGTGCGGGGAGCCCGTGTTTGCTTCAGGTCGGCGGCGCTCGGCTGAGCCTCCGCGCCGAGAACGCTGCTCAGATTCTCGTTCGCCCGCTGACCGCCGAATAGTCCTGCCTCCGAGTCTCATTGCCGCAGTCCGTCACAGGGTTCGCCGATGGCGACGCTCGACCAATTACACGTGGGGCAGCGAGCCTGTGTCGAAGCCGTCGCCGGCGCCGACGCCGTCGTGCAACGCCTTCTGGAAATGGGTCTTGTCGAAGGCGAAGAGATCGAAATCGTCGCCTTCGCCCCGCTCGGTGACCCGATGGAAATCCAGCTCCGCGATTATCGGCTGAGTTTACGCCGCAGCGAAGCAGCACGGGTCGCTGTGAGGGTGACAGGGTGACAAGGTGACGCGGTGACAGGGTGACAGGGTGACAAGGTGATGTTCGATGGCGACCGCACCGTCCGACAGCGCGAATCGTACACAAGGTCACCCTGTCCCCCTGTCACCCTCTCACCCCGTCACGGTCGCTCTTCTCGGCAATCCCAACACCGGCAAGACAACGCTCTTCAACGCGCTCGCCGGCATGCGCCAGCGCGTCGGCAATTATCCCGGTGTCACGGTCGAAACCAAAAAAGGCCAGCTGACGCACGGCGGCCGCGTCTTGCACCTCATCGACTTGCCCGGCACGTACAGCCTGGCGCCCCGCAGCCCCGATGAAATGGTGGCGGTTGATCTCGTCCTCGGCCACCAGCCCGGCGAGCCGCGCCCGGACGTGCTCGTTTCCATCGTCGACGCCTCCAATCTCGAGCGCAATCTCTACTTGACGACGCAGGCACTGGAACTCGGCGTGCCCGTGGTTGTCGCGCTCAACATGATCGACGTGGCGCAGAAACACGGGTTGCGCATCGACGTCGATCGCCTGGCGCGGCAGCTCGGCGTGCCGGTGGTGGCAGTGCAGGCGAATAAGGGACACGGATTGAAGGCGTTGCGCGACGCCATCGCGGCGACCGCAATCGCCTGCGAAAAAGAGAGAATGAACATTGAAGAACGAAGAATGAACGATGAACCAGTGAATGGTTCATCGTTCGTTGGCCGTTCGTCATTCCCCGGTTGCCTGCCGCCATGCCGCTTTCCGGACGCATTTGAGCGGGAAGTCGAGGCGTTGCGGGAGGCCCTCGGCGGAAAGGTACAGAGGTTTTTGATCCGACGAGCCTTGCTGGACGTGGGCGGATACACGGAGAAAGTACTCAGTACTCAGCACTCAGTACTCAGTACTCAGCACTCACTACTCAGCGCTCAGCACGCAGCACTGAGCACTCAGCCAGCGCCTGCGACCGGCTGCAAAGAATGTGCGGCGAAACAGTCGCTGCCGGCGCTCATTCAAGCCGCGCGTGAGCGGCTCGCCGCCGCCGGCTGCCCCGTGCCCGCCGTCGAAGCAAAAACGCGCTACGCCTGGATTCGCCAGGCGACTTCCGGCTGCATCGAACGCCCCGCGAAGCGCCCGGTCACGAGCACCGATCGCCTCGACCGCGTGCTCACCCATCGCATCTGGGGCACGCTGATCTTTCTCGTCCTCATGTTCATCGTCTTCCAGGCGATTTTCACCTGGGCGCGGCCTTTGATGAAGGGGATTGGCGACGGCAAGGATTGGCTCGCCGACCACCTGCGCACGCTGCTGCCCGCCGGTCCGCTCAACAGTTTGCTGACCGACGGCGTGCTCGAAGGGGTCGGCAGCATCGTCGTCTTCCTGCCGCAGATTCTGATTTTGTTCGGCTTTATCGCCGTGCTGGAAGACTGCGGCTACATGGCCCGGGCGGCGTTTCTGATGGACAGGCTTATGGCTCGCTGCGGCCTGAGCGGCAAGTCGTTCATTCCGCTGCTGTCGTCGGTGGCGTGTGCCGTGCCGGGGATCATGGCGGCGCGCGTCATTGAAAACCGCCGGGACCGGCTCGCCACCATTCTTGTCGCGCCGCTGATGAGCTGCTCGGCCCGGCTGCCGGTTTACATTTTGCTGATCGGCGCCTTTCTGACCGAAGGTTTCGCCTGGTGGGCGCCCGGCGTGGCCATGTTCACGATGTATCTCCTCGGCCTGGTGTTGGCGCCGCTGGTCGCGCTGCTGCTTAAGCGGACGTTGTTGCGCGGCGAGACGCCGGTGTTCGTCATGGAGATGCCGATGTACAAGATGCCGTCGCTGCGGACGGTGCTGCGGCGCATTACGGATGCAGCGGCCGCGTTTCTACGGCGGGCGGGGACGTTCATTTTGGCGGCGATGATTCTGGTGTGGGCGTTGCTTTACTTCCCATATAAGGACGCCGCCGGGGCGCCGTATGACGAACGCATCGCGGCGTTGGAGAAGCAGCTTGACGCGGGTTCACGCGACGGGAATGAAGAACGAACAACGAAGAATGAAGAATTAAGAAGTCAGATCGATGCGTTGCGCGGCGAATGGACGCGCGGCAGCGTACTCGGACAGATTGGCCGTGCCATCGAGCCGGCGGTGCGGCCGCTCGGCTGGGACTGGCGCATCGGCATGGCGGCGCTCGCGAGTTTCCCCGCCCGCGAAGTTGTCGTCGGCACGCTCGGCATCATTTACAATCAAGGCAAGGTCGAGGCCGACGAAATTCGCGACGCGGAACACCCCAGCGAAACCTCCCTCGGCAAAGCGCTGCGCGACGCGAAATGGGACGGCACGGATCGGCCGGTCTTCACCGCGCCGGTGGCGTTGTCCTTGATGGTGTTCTTCGCGCTCTGTTGCCAATGTGCTTCCACGCTGGCCGTGATTCGGCGTGAAACGAACAGCTGGCGCTGGCCGGCGTTTACGTTCGTGTATATGACGGGGCTGGCGTACGTTGGGGCGCTGGTCACCTACCAGATCGGGAGTCTGTTATAAGTCGTATGGGACCTATAGGACCTATGCCGTTCAGCTGGCAGCTCTTGGTTGTGTTTGCGATCATCGCAGGTGCGGTCCTGTTTATCGCGCGGCGGACGTGGCGCACGTGGCGCGCGAAAACCGGCTGCGGCGGCGGTTGCTGCGGCAAGAGTGCGGCGCCCGCGCAGTCCGCGGTTACGCTGATTCCTTCCGAGCAATTGACGCTGCGGACGCGCTCCCAAGCACGCTAAACGGTGCTCGGCCCTCTTCTTGCCGGCAGTTCCCGGAAAGGCGCACTTTTTTTCTACTTTTTGCTTGACATCGATTTGCGCGCGGATACGATCTCCCCATCGCTCAATCGGCCTCTTCTCTGTTCCGGCCCCGCTGGGCAATCTGCTTGCAGGAAGTTCAGCGGGGTTTTTTCGTGCGCTAGAGTAGCTGCCTCGCTCCGCGAGGCACATGCCGCGCCTCGCGGAGCGAGGCGGCCACGCAACGGGCGCACCTGCTCGATTTTTTTTCTGGACACCTCTACCGCGTCCGCTTACGATGCCAGTGTAACAAGTCACCCGTACACTTCAGACCTGCGGAGGATGGACGCATGCATCGCATCTCACGAAACATTGTCGGCGTGGTGCTCGCGGCTCTCTGCGTGAGCGGCCTCGCGACGCTGAACGCCGACGACAAAAAGGACGCCCCCGACCCGGTGGCGGAGGCGAACGCTCGCCGGCAGAGCGCGAACAATCTCAAACAACTCGCCCTCGGCATGATCAACTACGCCGACGCCAATGGCGGCACATTGCCGCCGGCCGCGGTCGTGGGCAAGGACGGCAAGCCGCTTTATAGCTGGCGCGTGGTGCTGTTGCCGTACATCGAGCAGGAGGCGCTCTACAAGCAATTCAAGCTCGACGAGCCGTGGGACAGTGAGCACAACAAACCGCTCGCGGGCATCATCCCAAAAACGTTTCTCCATCCGCTGGCGAAGGCCGGGGAGGGAGAGACGTTCTACCAGGTGTTCACCGGCAAAGACGCGAGCTTCCCCGCGGGCAAGAAGATGCGTTTTCCGGCGTCGTTCACCGACGGCACGTCGAACACGCTGATGATCGCCGAGGCGGCCACAGCCGTACCGTGGACCAAGCCGGTAGATCTTGAATACGACGCGAAAAAGCCGCTGCCGAAGCTTGGCGGTCACTTCGCCAACGGCTTCAACGTCGCGTTATGGGACGGCTCGGTGCAGTTCTTCAAAAACAACTTCGACGAAAAGGAAATGCAAAAAGCCATCACGCCGGCGGGCGGCGAGGTGATGGACTTCAAGAAGCTGCGGGACAGATAAGTGACGTTTCTCGCAAAGGCGCAGAGGACGCAAAGCAAATTCGGAGTTGCTGCGTTCTTTGCGTCCTCTGCGCCTTTGCGAGAGATTTTTTCGCGCATTGCCAAGGGTGGAACATGGTTCGGTACAGCGGTCTTGCATGGCTGCTACTGAGCGGCGTCACATTCGCCGCCGATCCCGTTGCGTCGTCGCGTTTCGATCCCGACGGCTCGTTGCTCCCCGTCGGCGCGCTCGCCCGGCTCGGCTCCATTCGTTTCCGTCACGGCGATTGCGTCTCCGGCCTTGCCTTCTCGCCCGACGGTCGATTCCTCGCGTCGGCGAGTTGGGATCGCTCCGTTCGTCTCTGGGACACGACGGCGGGTCGTGAAGCGGTGCTCATCGAACGCGGCCACGGCGGCAGTGTCTTCTGCGTCGCGTTTTCGCCCGACGGCTCACGGCTGGCGTCCGGCGGCGAAGACGGCGTCGTGCGCTTTTGGGACCCGGCGAGCGGCAAGCAACTGCAACAGTGCGTCGGCCACCGCGGACAGATTTTCGGGCTTGCCTTTTCCCGCGACGGCAAAACGCTGGCGACCGCCGGCCACGATATGACGGTTCGCCTGTGGAACGCCGCCGACGGCCGGCAGCTTCGCAAGTTCGAGGGGCACCAAGGTCCGGTCTTCGCCGTCGCCATTTCGCCGGACGGCAAGACCATCGTTTCCGGCAGCGGCGACAACACGATTCGCCTGTGGGAAACCGACACCGGCAAGCAACGCGGCGAATTGGAGAGCCACGCGGGCGGTATTTATGCGGTGAGCTACTCGCCCGACGGCAAAAGGATCGCCTCGGGGAGCTACGACGCCACGATCAAGCTGTGGGATGCGGCGACCAACAAAGAGCTGCGCGAGATGACCGGCCCCGAAGGCGGCGTCTGGACGCTGTGCTGGGGCAGTGACGGCAAAACGCTGTTCAGCGGCGGCCGCGACGGCACGCTGCGGCTGTGGGCGACCGACACCGGCCGCGAACACCGACAGTTCACCGGACAGAACGGCGAGCTGCTGACGGTCGCGGTGTCGCGCGACGGCAAAATGCTCGCCGCCGGCGGACACGATCGCAAAATCCATCTCTGGGACACGGCGACGGGCAAAGAGTTGTTCAAGGCGGCGCGGCCGGGACAGCCGCTTGTCGCCGCGGCGTTCGCGCCGGACGGCAAAAGCGTTGTCACCGGCAGCGGCCAGGGTGTGCTCACTCTTTGGGATCCCTCGACAGGTCGGGAAGTGCGTCAATGGGCGCCCGCGCTGCCGGCGCCGGCCGCATTGCAATTCGCGCCGGATGGCCGAACGCTGGCGGTGCGCAAGATGGACCAGACAGTCCTGGTGCTGGACGCCGTGTTCGGCAAGGAGCTGGCCCACCACACAAACAACGCCGAAATCAACGGCGTAACCTGGCTCGCGGACGGACGCCTCGTCGGTCTGCGCGACAAGGACGGCAGGCTCGAATTCTGGTCGATCAAGGACGGACAAAAGCAGTCGAGATTCTTGACGTCGCCGGTCCCGTTGGGTTGTGCCGCGCTCTCGCCCGACGGCCGCACCGCGGCGTTTGGTCATCGTCGCGACATGACGCTGCACGTCTTCGACATTGCGACCGGCAAAGAGCGCGCCCAGTGCGGCCATCGCGGCGGTACCGAGTTGGTGATCTTTGCACCGGACAACCGCACCATCGCTTCCGTCGAGGGCGATCGCTTCATTCATCTGTGGGACGCGGAATCGGGGCGCGAGCTGCGGCCCATCGGCGCTCAACGCGGGCCGGTCCGCTGCATGACCTTTTCGCCGAACGGCCGGCTGCTGGTTGTCGGCCTCAACCCGCACGAGGCGGAACGGGCCGCCAACGCCGTCATGCCGCCGCCGGGCGGACTTGGAGCGCCGGTCGTTGAGATGCCGGTGCTCCGCGCCGGCAGCACGCGCGACAGCGAGCTGGTCGTTCAGGTATGGGAAATCGCCAGCCGCCGCGAACGCTGCGTGCTCCGCGGTCATCTCGGCCCGATCAGCGGCGTCGCGTTTTCCGGCGACGGCCGGCGCTTGCTGTCCGTCAGTGAAGACGCGACCGGCCTTGTCTGGGACATGACCGGCCAGACGCAGAACGCGGCGCCGCCGGGCGACAAGCGCACGCCAAAGGACTTTGCGGCTCTGTGGCAAGAACTGGCCAGCGATGATCCGGCGACCGCGTATCAGGCGATGGGGAAACTGCTGCACGTGCCCGGCGTGGCGGTTCCTCTTTTGAAAGAACACCTCCAACCGGTGAGCGAAGCAGAAGTCAGCCGTGTCGCCCGTCTGATCGCCGATTTGAATCACGACCGCTACTCCATCCGCGAAGAGGCGATGGCAGAACTGACGGGGCTCGGCGACGTCATCGTGCCGGCACTGTTGAAGACGCTCGGCGGCAAGCCGTCCCTCGAAGTCAAACGTCGAGCGATGCGGATTTTGAACGACCTCCGCGACGGCAAAGCGACGCCGCGCGGCGAAGTGCTGCAACAATTGCGCGCCGTGGAATTGCTTGAATACGTCGGCATGCCGGAAGCGCGCGCAGTTTTGCAGACGCTCGCCGCCGGCGCTCCGGCCGCGGCGCTGACCGAGGATGCACGGGCGGCGCTCGGTCGGTTGGGCAAATAAACATGCGCTCCCAAAAAACAAGCCTCATCGTTTAGCCGCCCGTCTCGGACGGGCGTTGCGATGCGCGTCACGTCCCACGCGCCCGTCCGAGACGGGCGGCTAAACCTTTTTCCCATTACAATGCCGTGCAACATTCGACGGCATCGAAACGGCATCGTGGCGGAGTTCATTCATGATACGGCGCGCATGCTTGGTATTTCTCGCGACGTTGAGCGCCCTGCCATTCGCCGTCGCCGCGGATTCGGGCGACGATCCGCTGCCTCCCGGCGCCCTCATGCGTTACGGCTCGCCGCGCTTTCGCCACGGCAGCGTCGTCACGGGGCTGGCGTGGCTGCCGGATGGGAAGACGATTGTGTCGTCGTCGTGGGATCGGACGGTGCGGCTGTGGGATGCAGTGACGGGAAGAGAACGCGGGATGTACGTCGGACATCAAGGGCGGATACTTTCAGTCGCGGTGTTCGGGGATGGCAAGTACCTCGTCTCTGGAGGCGCCGCGGTCACTACGGCGGTGATTTGGGATGCCGCCGGCAAGAAAATCAAAGAACTCAATTACGCAGGACAAATCAAGTCCATCGTCCCTGTTCCGCCGGACAACGATAAGTTCATCGTGGCGGGGAACGAAAATCGCGTTGGCCTCATCGCGCAAAAGGCGGGCGCCTGGTCGGTCGAGGACTTACTCCATCTCGGGGCGGGAATCGACGCCGTCGCCGTCGCGCCGGACGGCAGCTCGTTCGCGTCGGTGACCACGGAATGTACGGTTCGCCTGTACGATCTCAAAGGCAAAGAGATTCGGAGTTTCCCCAACATGGTGGGGGTCGGAAGTCTCGCATTCAGCCGCGACGGCAAAACGCTCGCCACCGGCGGTAACGACGGCGTCATCCGCTTCTGGGAAGTCGCCACCGGCAAGGAGTTGCACAAGCTCGAAGGCCACACCGGCAGCGTCCATTCCCTCTCATTCTCACCCGACGGCAAACTCCTCGCATCCGGCGGCGGTTTCCCGAACAACGATCGCACCATCCGCATTTGGGATGTCGCCACGGGAAAAGAAAAACACAAACTACGGGGAGAATACAGCTCCGTCGTCGCGTTTTCGCCCGACGGCAAGACGTTGGCCTTTACCGGCGGCGATGCGGCGATTCGGCTCTGGGATGTCGTCAATAATCGCGACGCTTCGCCGTTCGTGTCGCCGCAGAGCGGGTTTCGCAGCGTCGATTTCTCGCCCGACGGCAAGACGGTGGCCGTCGTGGGCGACCGGGTGCTGCTGCTCGATGCGGCGACGGGCAAAGAGATTTGGCAGCATGAAACACAGCCGCTTTTCACTTATGGCGTCGCGTTTTCGCCCGACCGCCGTAGCCTGGCGACCGGGCACCGCGATGCGACGCTGCGGCTGTGGGAAACCTCCACCGGAAAGGAAATCAGCCGGCTGGAAGGGCACAAGGACGAGCCGCAAGACCAGGGTTGGCTCACGTCGGTCGCCTATTCGCCGGACGGCAAGCGCATCGCCGAGGCGAGCCGCGACGGTTCGATCCGCATTTGGGACGCGGGGCAGGGGACGCAGCGACACCGCCTCGTGGCGCACACCGGCGTCGTGTGGTCGGTGGCGTTCTCCGGCGACGGCAAGTACCTGGCGTCGGGCGGCGCGGACAAGGATGCCCGGCTCTGGCTGGCCGACACCGGCGACGAGCTGCGGCAGTTTCAAGGCCACACCGCCGACGTTGAAGCCGTCGCGCTGTCGCCCGACGGCAAGACGCTGGCCACCGCCAGCCGCGACGGCACGCTGCGGCTCTGGCACACCGGGACAGGACGCACGCTGCGCGTGCTCAAAGAAGTTGAGGATTGGAACACGCGCACCGGCCACCACACCGACGGCCGCAAGATCGCCTTCTCGCCCGACGGCCGCACCGTCGCCGCCGGCAGTTGGCGTTCGATCCAGGTCTGGGAAGTCGCCTCCGGCCAGGAACGCGGCCGCTTCACCGGCCATCTCGGCGAAGTCGGCGCCGTCGCCTTCGCCCCCGACGGCCGCCGCCTCGTCTCCACCGGCTTCGACGGCCTCGTCTACGTCTGGGACCTCACGGGCCGCTGGAAAAACGCGCAGCTCGAAGCCGCGTCGTTGACGCCGCAACAATTGGAAGAGACGTGGAAAGCCCTCCTCACCGGCGACGCCGCCGCCGGTCAGAAAGCCGTTTGGGCGCTCGTCACCGTCCCCGACCAAGTGCTGCCGCTCTTGAAGAACCATTTGCAACCCGCAACGGGAACCGACGCCAAACGGCTCTCCCAATGGATCGCCCAGCTCGACGACGACGATTTCGACAAACGCGAGCAAGCAACGGCGGAATTGGAGAAACTCGCCGGCGCCGCGGAGCCGGCGTTGATCAAATTGCTCGACACGACGCAATCGGCGGAAGTACGCCAACGCGCGGAACGCATCTTGGAGAAGGTGCAGACGCCCACAGGCACGAGCGACCGCGTCGGCACGATGCGGGCGCTGGAAGTGCTCGAACAGATTGGGTCGGCGGAGGCGCGGCAGATTTTGGAGACGCTGGCCAAGGGGGCGGAGGAGGCCTGGTTGACGCAGGAGGCGAAGGGGGCGCTGGGACGGCTTGGGAGACGATGATCGCTGGGAGCCCGAAGCGCAAGTGGATAACAGAATATACCAGCGAGGGAGGATCGACTTCCTTCGTTGCGCGTCCGGCTCGGTGCTTATAGTCCCTCGCTGACGCTTCGGGCTCCCAGGAGTTCCGTAACTCATCCCGGTCCGCTGCCGTACATTTGCTGAATCGGGCACGGATCTCTCTCACCAATCAGGCAAGAGTTCGCCGCCCGCAGGGGTCAAGGCACCCCAATAGATGGCCGAGCCAATCGCCTCGGGGATCACCCGGGAGCTGCCGTCCACGAGCGCTACGAGCATGCCGCCCCGGTGAGGCGTCTGAGCAATAAACGGGAAGCAATTCGTTTCGAATGGAGTCGGTCGCACCTGAAAGGTAAAACCAGGAAAGAGCGGCTGACTCGTTGGCGGCGATCCGCCCGTAATGGGGGCGAGATCCCCCGCCTCCGAGTCCGCGAACGTTGCCCGACGGCCGGGGCTGACGGTATCTCGTGAGGCCCACATATATACCTCTCCCCGGCAATTCGTCGAATAGTGCTCCGCCAACGCAATGGTGTTCGAGGCGCCATCAGGGATCGAGCGGCTTAAGCCGGGATCGCCGTGGAAGACCTGCCAGTTCGCGGCATAACTGCATGTGGCGAACGCTGCGACGGGCTTCGTGCCGATCGTGGGGTCGGCCGGACTATGGAACAAGTGATCGGTGTAGTCCACATATTCGAGCAGTGCAGCGAAATAGGAGAGCCCGGGGTTCGCGCTGGACGAGTCGCCGTCTACGGTGGGCATTCGGGCGCCGTGATTTGATGCAAAGTTGTGGGTCGCCAACATGATCTGGCGCAGATTGTTTTGGCTGTGAATCCGGGTCGCCGCTTCGCGGGCAGCCATGATCGCGGGCAGCAGCAAACCGATCAATACGGCGATGATGGCGAAGACGACCAGCAGCTCGACGAGGGTAGAGCCCTTCCGGTGGGCCATGTGAAGCCTCCTTAAGATAAAGCGCGCCGAACGCTCATACGTTCCACGGTCAACCGGTCCTAGTTGGGCGTAAGCGTTGTTGTTACAGAGTTGATCAATTGACTATTTCCCATCGTATCCTGAATCCTCATTTGGACGTAAACGGTGTATGGCACGCCCGAATTCAAGGCACCGATCGTTGTTTGGGGCCAATTGCCCATAGAGAAGTTGTTCACTTGTTGAGAACTTTCGCTGCCGCCGGTCTTTGGGAAGGCCTTGAGTGTGACCGTCGTGGCGAAAGACCGCGTCGCCGAATGGTCTCGCGCAACAGTTGATTGAGCTGTTCGTATGCGGGCGAGCGCAAGAACGCTTGTCGCTCCGCCGAGTCGGGAAAATAACGGACAATCAAGCCGCCGTTTGGGTCGGTAAGCGCGTTCGACAGCGTGATCCAAGAATCAGCTTGGCGGGCGATCGCTTTTGCCTCGGCGACGAGGAGTTTTCCTTTTTCTCGGTTCATCGCGGGTACCTTTGCCTGGACCAGGCGGCTCCTTTGATTTAATGATATCCACGGACGGCGGCGGCGCGTCGCCTCCGCCAGCTACCCCGGTCCGCTGCCGTAGATGTGTTGAATCGGCGTCTTGTGCCCCCAAACGATTTGGTCGCGCGCCAGACCGAACGCGGCGGCGATGCGGTCGCGCTCGGCGGGGCTCGGCGTCCAGCGGCCCAGGACGATGGCCAGGACGCGCTGTTCGTCCATGCCGGCACGCTCGGCCAGCATCTTGTGGCTAAGCTGCTGTTCCTGACAGAGTTCTTCGACGGTTTTCGTCGCTGCCATGGAGCGTTCCTTCAGGGCGTGCGGCCGAATTGCGGGCCGTGGCCGTACAGATGTTGCACCTCGGTCGTGTGGCCCCAGGCGATCTGCTCCGGCTGCATGCCGAGGGCGGCGGCGACGCGGCGGCGCTGGTCGGGGCTTGGAGTGTAGCGGCCGTGGAGGATGGCGTCGAGGATCTTGCGCTCCAAGCCGGTCGCGGCGAGCAACGCTTGTTGACTCATGCCGCGCTCGGCCATGCAGTCCGTAAGGTTCTTGAGATTCTCCATGCGTTCGGCCCTCACACGGCTTATGCTACCCAAGAGATGCACGGGAAGGTAGCGCGAAACCGGCTCGTTCGTCGTGGCCCGATTCATCGGGCCAATGCGGCCGCATAAATGCGGCCACTACGAACTCGCGGGCATGAATGCGGCCACTACGAACTCGCGGGAATGAGAGGAACGCATGCGTGGACCGGAAAGCTGGCGGAAACGGAACGTGAATCGCGTTTGGGAGTGTCCGGCCTGTCAACGGCGCGAACGCACCGGCGGCCACATCGTGAATCGGCGCTGCGTCTGCTCGGCGGCGGCGTGGATGTGCTTGGTGGAAGAAAAGAAAGGGCCGGCGACGCTGCCGGAAATCTCTGCCGCGGAAACAGAGCCCCGGCCGGTGGGCGCTCCGGCCGGGGAGGCGGAATCGGGGTCGGCGGCGCCCCGGGTTGAGAACTAGCAGTTACACGAGAAGTCGACGTGGTTGGAAACAGGTTGGCCATCTGAGTTCGTTCCGTTCACCGTGATGGTCAACGGCACGCCGCACGGCACGTTGTTGCCAAAATTCGCGGTCCAATTGCCGAATGGGTCCTGCGCCACATTCACCGTTGTAGTCTGCGTGCCGTTCTTAAGGGTCGCCGTGCTGACGGATACGCCGTCTGCGGCACTACCGCTCGCGATCAATGGCGTGGCGCAGTTCTGCGGGCCGCCTTGCGGCGTATCGATGGTGATGGGGTCGGCCATTACATTCCTTTCCACAACGGTTTGTTCACGGAAGTGGCTCTACGACCACGTTTCTGAATGATACTTGCCCCGTCTTTACAATAAGCCCCAACGCCCCTCGGGGCTGATAAATGAATTCGCCAGCGGGCAAAGGCTCCAGTCGATGCGCCCCCCGATCCCCACGCAGGATAATAGCGTCAGTAATTTCCTCAATCAGCTGGCCGTTCCAGCTCCCTTCAAAACTCCGCTCCTTGACCGTGATTTCAAGATGTCGCCACGGAGGCGGCCCACCGATCGGCGGCAGATAATCTACCGGCTGCTGATAGATGACGCCGCTTTCCACGGTGTGACGAGGCTCCTGACCCGGCGTTTTCGGCGCTTCTTCAATGAATCGCTGAAATCGAAATTCGGCATGGCTGAATTGGGGTTTTTTGTCGGGTTCAAGGCGAGGCTTGAAGACGCCGGCTCGCCTGCCGTAGTCCGCGAACAGTAATTCAAGCCATTCGTGTTGAAGCGTGTTGCCGGCGGGGCGGACGTTGTAACCGAAGAAAAGGCCGACCTCGCTGAGACCACCGCTGCCGGAGCTGTCATGCCGGACATCCGCCGAAATTCGATAACGGCTCACAGGCACGCTTGGCAGGAGGGTAATGAGCCGATTGCCGATCGAGCTAAAGGCGAACGGTTCATTCGTTTTGGAAGTAAGTTCCCCTTCGCCCAACGGCCAGCGCAGCCATGCGGGCTTGCCCGTGGCCCCGAGCAGCTCGACCGGTTTGCCCTGTTCGAGCTTCTCGTGGAATGCAACCACCGCGCGATTCGGGTCGGCGATGCGCGAGTAGAGCAGGGCGGCGCCCGCCGCGAAACCGATAACGGCGGTAATCGCACAAAGAACGGCGTTGCGGCGTAGGCGATGCCAGGCGCGCGCGGGCCAACTTCGGGCGCGTATTTCCAACGGCATGCCACGCTGCCAACGCTCGAGATCCTTGACCATTGCCAGGGCGGAAGCGTAGCGCTCCTGCGGGTCTTTTCGCAGGCACTTCAGGCAAATCGCTTCCAGGTCCAAATCGACCTGCGGATTGCGCGCACGCGGCCGCGCGGGAGCGTCCGTGGCGAGCTGACGGAGGATTTCCTCGCGCGTGGTCGCCTCAACCGGCGGCCGGCCCGTCAGCAGCTTGTAAAGTAGGGCGCCCAGGCCGTAGACATCGATGGCGGTACTGACTCCACCTTTGCGGCCGCGCGCCTGCTCCGGGGCCATGTACGCCGGCGTGCCGAGGGCCGCTCCCGTCTCCGTGAGCCCGCCCGCCGTCGGCGGCGCGCCGCTTCGGGGAAGCCCTGATGAAGACGGCTCGTTCGTCCAATAATGCGGCGACTCCGGGTGGGGGGGCAGCCCACCCGGAGCGCCGTCTAACCGCGTAGCCAGACCGAAGTCGGCCACGTGCGGTTGCTCCTGGGCGTCGAGCAGTATATTCCCGGGCTTCAAATCCCGGTGCAGAACGGTGTGGTCGTGAGCGTGCTGCACCGCCCGCGCGACCTGGATCAGCAGCCGAACGATGCGCTGCTTCCGTTCCTTGAGTTCTTTGCGCGACCAACGGCGGCCGGCGGCGTCGGTGCGTGTCTTCGCGTCGCAGATCGGCAGCTCCCAATCGGCGATGCGGTCCGCCAGGCTGCCGCCCTCGATGAACTTCATCGTGAAGAAGTGCTGGCCGTCGTGCTCGCGGACCTCGTAAACCGGCACGATGTTCGGGTGGTCGAGCTGCGACAGCTGGCGGGCTTCGCTGCGGAAGCGTTCGACCTCCTGCGACGACGCGAAGTGGCCGGCGCGAATCGTCTTCAAGGCGACAAAGCGTCCCAAGCTGATTTGCCGCGCCTTATAAACGAACCCCATGCCGCCGCGCGGCAGTTCCTCAAGCAGCTCATAGTCGCCGAGGAAGCGCGGACGGTCGGGAGTGATTGTGGAATAAGGAGTGGTCAGCGGCTCGTCGGACGCGTTGGTCGGCGGCATTTCCGGCGTGAACTTGCCGAACATTGCGCCGCGGCCAAACAGATCCGCCGGCCGAGCGAGGTGACTGATGGCATCGTTGTTGTGGAAGAACTTGGCGAGTTCGGAGGCGAGATCCGGATAGCGCCCGAGGAGTTGCCGGCGATCGGGGGCCCAGCCGGAGTCGACCGCTTCGAGGTACGCGGCCAGAACGTCGTCAAGGCGGCGTTGCACTTGATCGTCCTGAATGTCAAGGGCCATGCCTCAATCCTCCTCGTGCAACAGCGTTTTCAACTGCTGCATGCCGCGGTGCAGGAGTCCCGCGGTGGCCGAGCCGCTGCGGCCGACGTGGACAGCGATGTCCGCCAGCGACCAATCGTGCAAATGACGCAGCGTAACGACCTCCGCCTGGGACTCCGGCAGCGCTGCCAGCGCTTGCTCCAGTTGCAATACCCGCTCGTTGGCCATCGCCTGTTCGCTGGGCGACGCTTCGGCGGCCTTCAACAAAGCGTCCAACCGCGCGGACGATTGTTCAAGAATCGCTTCCAGCGATTGCTCGCGGTCCACGTCGCGCATGCCCACGCGCAAGTCGCGCAACGTGTTCGCGATGTTGTTCAGCAGAACCCGGCGCAGCCAGCCTTTCAGCTCGTCGTCCGTTTGCCCGTCGAGCTTGGCGCGATCCGTACACGCTTCCAACATGGTTTGCTGCACGAGATCGTCGGGGCTCACCTTGGACCGCAACCGTGGATCGAGCCGAAGGCGCGCTACCTGATGAAGGTAGGAGCGAAAGCCTTCGAAGTCTCGCCCCCCAGCGAGGTCCATCGAGCCCTCTATTCTTCTAAGCACCAAAACGCCGGAAAATGTGCGCGCAATTCGACGGATTTTTGAAAAAATTCGGTCGCGAGTCACGACGTGAATTTAGCGCGACTCGCAGCATAAACGATTCTCATTATGATTGCACGCGCAAATCTCGTGCAAATTCCGCGGCCCAAAGTCGCCTATTCCTCTCTGGCCGGTTGCCGTAAGATGCGTGGCTGCCTCATCTTGGCGGGAGCGGGAAATGATCCCCGAGCGCGACGTTCAAGTTCACCTCCTCCCCGGTTTGGCGCCGCCCGGCAGCCTCGCGGGCGGCGTCGCCGTCGTCATCGACGTGTTGCGGGCGACCACAACCATCATTCATGCTTTAGCCGCCGGCTGCACCGCTGTCCGTCCATGTGCGGAAGTACATGAGGCGCAAAAGCTCGCCGATTCCTTGCATGCGGGCAAAGTGCTGCTCGGCGGCGAACGCGGCGGCCGACCGCTCCCCGGTTTCGATCTGGGCAACTCGCCGAAAGAGTACACCGCGAAAACGTGCCGCGGGACAACGCTCGTGCTTACCACGACCAACGGCACCCGCGCGCTGCTCCGCGCCGCCGAGGCGGAGCGCGTGCTGCTGGCCGGCTTCATCAACTACAGCGCCGTCTGCGAACAATTGCAGCAGGACGCGCGTCCGATTCATATCGTCTGCGCCGGCACCGACGGCGAAGTGACGCTGGAAGACACGCTCTTGGCCGGGGCGTTGATCGATTTCCTTTGTGAAGTGGTCGAGGTCAAACTCAATGATTCCGCCCGGCTGGCGTGGGACTGTTTCGAGAACCACGGGCGGGTGTTGCAAGGCGCCTTGGAGATCAGCCGCGGCGGAGCCAACCTCCTGGCGCTCGGCTATGATGACGACATCACGGCTGCGGCCCAGGTGGACCAGTTCGCCCTGGTCCCGGAGCTGCGCCGCGACCCGTTGCGCGTTGAGGTCGGCGCGGTGGGGATCGTGAAAAGTCGATGGAACCGATAACAAATTCGAATATCGAATATCGAATCTCGAAATCCGAAACAATGACGAATATCGAAATTCAAAATCCAAAACGCCATCCGAGATTCGGATTTCAAGCGTGTTTCCGGTTTTGAATTTTGGGTTTCGTGTTTGTTTCGGATTTCGAAATTCGGATTTCGATATTCGTGCCAGGAGTTTGCAATGGACATGGAAAAACTCGTCGCCCTCTGTCGGCGGCGAGGGTTCATCTTTCAATCGAGCGAAATCTACGGCGGCATCAACGGCTTCTGGGACTACGGCCCGCTCGGCGTCGAGTTGAAAAAGAACATCAAGGACGCCTGGTGGCTGGACATGGTGCGCAACCCGCCGCTGGGGCCGGATGGGCAGGAAATCTCGATGGTCGGCGTCGATTGCTCGATCATCATGAATCCGAAGGTGTGGGAAGCGAGCGGGCATGTGGGTGGGTTTGCGGATCCGATGGTGGATTGCAAGAAGTGCAAGCGTCGCTACCGGGCGGATAAAGTTTTCGTGCGCGTGTACGCGCCCATACCCGAATTCTTGAGAGCCAACTTCGAAACGGCTTACAAAGCCTCGTGCGAGGCGAACAACCGGTCCGAAGCCGAGGCCTTGCTTCAAGCGAAGTACGAGAAAAGGGTAAAGAAGAAAGCCGCTCAAGCGGGTCTCCAGGCATCACCCGCCTTCGGCATGGTAGAGATCCCGCCAGAATGGAAAGGAGCAGCGTGGCCTTGCCCCGACCCGGATTGCGATGGGGCGTTGACCGAGCCGCGACAATTCAACCTAATGTTCGAGACTTACGTAGGCGCTGTTCGTGATGAGGAAAACAAGGCGTACCTACGGCCAGAAACTGCGCAGGGCATCTTCGCCAACTTCCGCAACGTGCTCGACAGTACTCGCCTCAAGCTCCCTTTCGGCATCGCCCAAGTCGGCAAGGCGTTCCGCAACGAGATCAATCCGCGGAACTACACCTTCCGCAGCCGGGAATTTGAGCAGATGGAAATCGAATTTTTCTGCCACCCGGCGGAGTCGATGAAGTGGTACGAATACTGGCGGGACGTTCGCAAGAACTGGTACTCGCAGCTCGGCATTAAGTCGGGCAACTTGCGGCCGCGGGAACAGGGGAAGGAGGAGCTGGCTCATTACTCCATCGGTACGACCGACATCGAGTACATGTTCCCGTTCGCCGAGGAGCCGCAGGAGCTGGAAGGGGTCGCGCACCGCGGGGCGTACGATCTCACGCAGCACATGAAGCACAGCGGCAAGGACATGAGCTACTTCGACGAAGACGCCTGGGAACGCGACAAGGCCGGCCGCGGCACGAACTCGTTCAAGGAATGGCTCAAGAAGAATCCGTCGCCGGAGGAGATCGCGAAATACCAGTTCGTTCCGCACGTTATTGAGCCGTCAGCGGGGGCGGATCGATTTACGCTGGCGGTGTTGTGCGAAGCCTACGCCGAGGACGAAATCGGCGGCGAAGCGCGGACGGTGATGCGTTTCCACCCGCGGCTAGCGCCGATCAAGGCGGCGATCTTGCCGCTCGTCAACAAAGACGGCATGCCGGAGAAGGCATACGCGCTCTATCGCGAGTTGAAGAAGGAGTTCAACGTCTTCTTCGACGACAAGGGCGCCGTGGGCCGCCGCTATCGCCGGCAAGACGAGGCGGGGACGCCGTACTGCTTCACCATCGATGGGCAAACGTTGCAGGACAGCACCGTGACGATCCGCGACCGCGACACGACGGAGCAAAGACGGATTCCGCTAGATGGCGTAGCAGCGGAGCTGAAGCGATGCTTGCAGCCGACGAGGTAAGAAAACGAAACGCAGATTGCGCAGATTCTCGCAGAGGGAGCGACATAGGTTTTTTCTGCGATAATCCGCGTAATCTGCGTTTTATTCCTTGTAATTATTCACAATCCGTTTAATCCCCTCTTTGAGGTCGCACACGTTGAAGTTGATGAGCAGCCCGACCTGCAGATTCAGTAGCCGCAAGTGCGAGAGAACCTGAGCGCCGTCTACTGGATGCAGCTTTTCCTTCGCTTTCAACTCGACGACCACCAGCCCTTCGACGAGCAAGTCCGCCCGGAAACCGCACTCAAGTTTGACCGTTTCGTAGATTACCGGCACTGGTTTTTGGCGTTCGACGTGAAGCCCTTGTTTTTCGAGTTCGTACGCGACACAAGCCTCGTAAGCGGACTCGAGCAAACCTGGCCCCACCGCGCGATGGACTTTCATCGCAGCGCCGATCACCGCATAGGATACGTCGTTGATGGCCATTGCCGGCTCCTGAGAAAAGAAACGCGGATTTCGCGGATTATCGCAGAGAGTTACTCTGCGTCAATCAGCGTAATCTGCGTTTTATTTTCTTACTTGAGCCCGCTCCCGGTCGATGCCGATGACCAGGATCGCGACGAGGATATGTTTCGCGATCATGAGCGCGACGATGGCCGGAATCCAGCCGAGCGTCATGCACCAGGCGGTGGCGATCAGTGTCGCCATCGTCCAACCGATTTGCCAGAGGCGGAAGCGCAGTCTTTCCCGCCCATTGTGGTCGGCGAACGTGACCAGCGGCGGTGGCGGCGGAGCGAGCAGGGCCATGCGATCCTTCCTGTGCCGGGCGAATCCTGTACGTGTTTCTCTCTAATCAGCAGCGTACCCGCACGCCTCGGCTAGAGCAAGCGCGGCTCTACGGGGGCGGCTCGCGCTTCGCGAGTTCCGCGGTCCCTTTTTCGACCCGCAGCACAAAAACCGGCCGACGCACGAGCCGATCTTTCTCCCAGGAAATCGGTCCGGTGAGGCTGTCGAAGTGGACCGTTTTGCTGAGCGTTTCGCGCACACGCTCGCGCTCGGCCGTGTTGGCGTCGCGGATGCCCTGGAACAGTAAGCGGGCCGCATCGTAGGCAAGGGCGGCGGCCGCGGTCGGCTCCAGATGGAAGCGCTCACGATATCTTTTCGCGAACGCTTGACCCGGCGTGGCGCCGCCATCGCCCGCGAACGCGGTGGGCACGTAAATTGGGCTCTTCGCCGTGCGATCTTGTTGCAAGGCCAGCAGTTCGCCTGGAGGCACTTCTTCGCCGCCGAACAGGACCGGTTTCTGTCCCGCCGCGCCGGTGAGATGTTCGCGGAAGCGGATGAGAGCGCGGGCACTGCCGGCGAAAAGAATCGCATCCGGGTGGGATCGCGCCACACGCGACGCGGCGTCCGGCAACTCGGATTCTTGCTTCTCTTTGCCCTCCCGATCTTTCACGCCTTCTCGCGCTCCTTCATTCCGAAACGTACATTGCTCGACCCGCCGTCCTTCGCCTTGCGAGTAATCGTGAACGAAGGCGCTCGTCACGGCCGTCGCAAACGGCACTCGTGCGTCGCTGACACTGCCGACATGCCGTGCTTTCAATTCCTGCGCACTGAAGCGGGCGAGCGTTTGGCCGGTGAACTCGGGCGCGATGCCGACCGGGAAAAGATTGTCGCTGGCATACGGCGAAGTCAGGCCGGCGGGGGTGACGACCGGAATCGAATAGGATTGCGCAGCCCGCCCCAGGCGTTCCGCCTGCTGCAACGTGTCTCCTCCAAGAATCGCCACGACGCGGTTCACGGTGATCAGCCGCACCGCGGCGTCGGCGATCGTATTGTCGTCGCCGGCGCTGTTGACGTGGAGGACCTCGACGCGGCGATTGAGCAGAAGGCCCGGATCGTTGTTGACCTCCTCGACGGCGAGCTCGAGAGCCTGCTTCGCCTGTTCGCCGAGCGCCTGGTCCGGCCCGGCAAACGAAGCGACGTGCCCGATCAAGATCGGATCGGTGCTCGGCCGCGGCGTGCAGCCGAGGAACATAGCCAACCCTAACGCGAAGACGGGAAATGGAATGATCGAGCGACTCACGTGTATGCTTTCCTCACGCTTTCCTCACGCTCGCCGTAGGCTCGCGGTTAAACGATGCGCGTGCCTTCAAGATATACGGACTGGACTTGCAAATCTCTGTCCAACACAAGCAAATCCGCGCGTTTGCCCGGCTCGATGCTGCCGATTTCATGGTCCCAGCCGGCGATGCGCGCCGGCGTCAAGCTGGCCATGCGGATGATTTCGTGAAGCGGTACGCGGGTCAACCGCCGAAAAGTCCGCACGCATTCATCCATACCAACGACGCCGGAAGCGAGCGCGTTGCCGTCGGGCATGACGCCGACGCCGTCGCGGCGCAGGATCGGCTCGCCGCCGTCCTGGGGGCCGAAGAGGTACTCGCCGTCCGGCATGTCGAGCGCGCGATTGCAGTCCGTGACGAGCGCGAGTCGGTCCGGCCCTTTGATTTTGTATGCGAGCAACAGCAGCTCGCGCTGCAAATGCTTGCCGTCGGCGATGACTTCGGAGGTCAGCTCGTCAAAATAAAGCGTCGCCTCCATGACGCCGCCGCGCATCGGATACGTTTGCGTCGGCCGCAATCGGGCTCGGTCGGACATGGCACAAAACAAATGATCGACGTGCCGTACGCCCCAGGAGATTGCCGCTTCCATTTGCTCGAATGTGGCGTAGGAATGCCCGGCGTTGCAGCGAATGCCCTTCGCACGGCACGCGCGGACGAACTCCTCCGCGCCGGGCAGCTCCGGGGCGACGGTCGCGGTCGTGATGCAGTCGGCGTAGGCGAGGTACTGCTCAAATTCGCTCACCTCCGGCACGCGGACCGCAGCGGCCGGGTGACAGCCGCGCGCTTCCGGGGCGAAATACGGACCGTAGAAGTGCGCGCCCAGAATGCGCGCCCCTCCGGACCCCACCTGTTTCATACGGCGGCAGACTTCGAGGAAAGCGAGATGTTGATCGTGGCGCGCGACGGTCGTTGTCGGCAGCAAGCTCGTCGTGCCGTGGCGAGCGTGCGCCTGACAGACCGCGCGAAACGCCTCGCCGGTTCCATCCATGAAGTCGGCGCCCGCGCCGCCGTGGACGTGGAGATCGACGAAGCCGGGGGCGAGATAGGCGCCTTGCAGGTCGATCACCACCGCGCCAGCAACCGGCAGGGTCGGCGAATCATGTACGGCATCGATGCGGCTGGTGCGCACCGTGACTTCGCCATTGGCGAGCAAACGGTCAGCAAGAACGACGACGCCATTCCTGAAAAGCACCGTGGCCATGCAGGCCATTCTAAATCACCGTGCGCTATTCGGCTGTAACGTAGGACAGGTTTTCAACCTGTCCGGTCAGGTTGGAAACCTGACCTACTGCCGGTTCGAGCACGGTCATTGACACGGCGCCGGCATTGAGCGGAAATCGAGGCGCTCAAACCAGCCCGTTGACAACTCTATTGTTCGCCTCTGTTGGCGCGAGAAAGGTAGATCAACAAGGCAACAACGGAAGTCACTGCTAGAACCCCTACACCTATTGCAATAACAATTATCGCTAAAAAAATGGCATATTCGGAAATCATGGTAAGCCTCTTTCTTGGGAAGTCTCTACCGCTTTTCATTGCAACCTCATAGCCGCAGGCTCGTTTCACGAAACTACGATTTGTATGTCCCTTTAGGACACTAGCCCGGTGAGCACCGGCGCCGCCAGGGCAGGGCGGGGCAGTGCGGCGTCTTCCTGCGCCGGCTGAGTGCTCTCGTCCGCCAAACGACGCCGGAAGCGCAGTTGACGCCGGCGCGCCAACTCCACCAATGGCCGCCACGCAGGACCCGTCAGGCCGGAACGAATCAAGAGCGGCCATAGCCAGTTGGCGCGTTTGTAGAGCAGGCTCATACCCAAGTAGCCGGGAACTTCGCTCCAGCGCGCCGGCCGCCGCCGCCAGATCGAGCCGAGCGTGAACAGCCGGCGATAGCACCAGGCGTAGCCGTCTTCGAGCTCCTCCGGCGTCATGTGCCGCGGCCGGAAGACTGCATGGCCCGTGTCATACAGTTCCCAATTGCGATGCAAGAGCCGGCCTTCGCTCTCCATCTGGCGAAATAGCGGCGTCCCCGGATACGGCGTCATGATGTGAAACGTCGCGCATTCCAAGCGCGCCTGCTCAATCCAATCGACCAGTCTCGCGAAAACATCCGGCCCGTCGTGGTCGAAGCCGAGGATGAAGCTGCCGTTGACCTGGATGCCGTGGCGGTGCAACAGCTCGACGCGACGTGCATAGTCCTCGGGCCGGGGCGTCTTCTTGTGCGCCTCGTCGAGGTTCTCGCCGGTCAGCGACTCGAAGCCGACAAAGACGCCCGTACACCCGGCCAGAGCCATCTCACGCACCAAAGAAGGATCGTCCGTCACGTCGATGGTCACGGCCGCGCTCCAAATCTTATCGAGCGGGTGTAGCGCCCGGCACAACGAACGCAGGTACTCCGGCCGGGAGCCGAGATTGTTGTCGATAAAGACGCCGTACGGTTGGCCGTCGGCTCGGAACTCCGCCACGACTTGCTCCACGTCGCGCACGAGATAGGGCATGTGCAGCCCGTCAGTCGCCAGATAGCAAAAGCCGCAGCGGTTGTGGCAGCCGCGGGTGGCGATCAGGATTGAGGTCGTGAGGAAACCGCGCCGCGGCAGCAGATCGCGCCGCGGCGGCGGATCGGCGCGGTAGGCACGGCGGTAGCTGCCCTCGTAACGTGGGCGCAGACGACCCGCCTCGACATCCCGAAGAATTTCCGGCCAGAGTTGTACGCCTTCGCCCACCGCCAGGCTGTCTGCGTGTGGGGCGCACTCTTCCGGACAACTGAGGACGTGCAGTCCGCCGAAGATCACCTTGGCGCCGCGCTGCCGATACCAGCAGGCCAGCTCGTAAGCCCGTCGCGCGAATGTCAAATGCACGGTAATCGCCACCACGCTGGGAAACGGCTCGCACGGCGGCGGGCCTTGCAGCAGGTTCTCGTCCCAATAGCGGACCTCCCAGTCCGCCGGGGTTGCGCCCGCGATGGAAGTAAGAGCCAGCGACGGCGTCAGCACATGCTTGCCGAAGCTGGCGACGGGGTCCTTCGGATAGAACGGGTTGATAAGGAGGGCGTATTTCGGCCGCGGCCGTGACACCGGCCGATCCGGAAGCCGCGGCGGGACGCGCATCCAGCGCGGCCAGTACGAGCGCGTGCGGAGCGACGGCGACATGTTATCCCTCCCTCGTAGTGTACTTTGTATTACAAAGTTCTTTGTGATAATACCGACCGGATTGCCTTTTGCAAGCCCATTTCCGGCTACTGGAGGCGAGATCGACGGCTCCGCCGGCCGGCGATAGTCTGGACGCGAAAGGATCGGCGAATGAAAAAAGCACCATCCCGAACGAGCCGGGCCGGGCGAAACAGCAAACGAACCAAGCTGCCCGAGCAGCTACGGCCTTTGTTTTGGGACTATCCGTTCGGGCGTTTGCGCTGGGAGTGCGACGCAGAGTTGGCGACAGACCGAGTGTTGGCCTACGGCGGTTTCCGGGAGTGGCAATGGCTCCGCAGATGGCTGGGCGACGAGGAGTTGGCCGACTGGATATGCGCTCGCCGCGGCCGCGGACTTAGCCCGCGGCAGTTGCGCTACTGGGAATTGGTTCTCGGGATTTCGCGTAAGGATGTGTCCGAGTGGCTTCGCGACCCCGGCCGACAAGTTTGGGATCGAAGGACCGGTTGAGCATGCACACGGAGATTCTTTCTCGCCGCCAAGCGCGCTTGTTGCACCGGCTTGGGCCGGAAGCGACTCGGGGCGGTTTCTATCTCGTCGGCGGAAGCGCTGTGGCTGTCCACGTTGGACACCGCAAGTCGGTTGACCTCGGTTGGTTCTCCACTTCTCCATTCGACCCGCAACAACTTCTTCGTCAGCTTCACGAGGCCGGCCTTGACGTGAGAGTGCGTCATCTAGAACCCGGGACTCTCCATGGCTCGGCGGCGGCCGTACGAATCAGTTTCCTTCATTACCCGTATCCCCTGCTCAAGTCCCTGGTCAAATGCCAAGAGCTGGAATGCCGACTCGCCGCCGTCCCAGACCTGGCGGCAATGAAACTCTCTGCCATCGCCGCACGTGGCGCGAAGAAAGACTTCGTCGATCTGTTCGCCGTCGCACGCCAGTTTTCGCTTCGGGAAATGCTTGATTGGTATCGCGCCAAGTTCCGCGTCGAAGACTTCGGACATCTGCTGTTGGCATTGAATTGGTTCGAGGATGCCGACAAAGAACGCATGCCGCCTATGTTTTGGCCGGCACGTTGGCGCGACGTAAAGAAAGAAATGCGGCGGCTGGTCTACGAACTACTGACAGTCGCGCAGCCCGCTTAAGTTTCGTTAGGTGCTAATCCTGGGCCTTGAAAGAACGAGTGAACCAACGTTGGCTTTTGGCGGATGTGGCCCACGGCGATATGGAATTCCATATGCAATTCCTCCAAATCCAT
>JBGQKZ010000052.1:0-44083 GCA_041499805.1 Gemmataceae bacterium | reverse complement strand
GTTGTTTTCAAGGTAATACCCGGCTTGTGTAGGCTTCAACGTGGCACTATGTTTTCCGCCCGCCCGCTCGACCCCACGAAAAACCGCGGAAAAGCGGGGGTCAGGAGTAAAAATGAGAGATTAACTGTTGAAAACGAGCTTCAGCTACTCGCGGTAATGGCTGTGTGTGCTGCCGTCGCAGGCGCGGATGGGTGGTTGCTGGCCCAAGGCGGGGTCGTCTTCCTCGTCGGTTCAATCGCCCGGCAAGTGCCGACGGGACGCCATCTGTCTTTCATCGCGGATCTATGGGCGCACGTGGCAAGCTACTTCGTGGGGTTGGCCGGTGGTATCGTTGTTATCGTGCTGGTGTGGCGTTCCCGGCGCAGAGCCGTCGTCGATTAAGCTTTTGAGCTTCTAAAGTGCAGCCGCCGAACAAGGCCCTGCATTTGTAATGATGAATGTCAAGTGCGTCGGGGATGATGACGCACGGTCTCACAGTTGGACTTAGAGCGTCACTTCCGGCTCCTGAGCCGGTCCGGGAATCCGCGATTCACAGCCTGTGCTAGCTCGCTAATGGCAGCCCTCCATTCTTTAGCCATCGCCCGCTGCTATTCGAACTCGGACCAACAATTTGGCCAGCGATGAGCCGCCGGGCAAAGTGCGTTTCCCCAAGCGTAACGCGCTATCGACTCTCGCCCACGTTTCACCCGGCGCGTCTGCAATCGCCCCTGCATAATAGGCAGGCCACTCGCCGGTACGCTCGAAATAAACTCTAGCCCACCCTAGCACCTGCTCCTCCGTTAGCGCCGGCAAGTTCATGGGATCACGCACGCCTCGCTTCCGTACAAGCAGCCGCAGAAGCGATGAACCGCCCGGCAAACCCCGATGTCCCTGGTTCAGGGCGTTGTCAATCAATGCCCAAGTTTCCCCCGGAGCGTCCACTACCGGGCCCGTGTGCGTGTTCGGCCATTTGCCCGTCCGCTGGAAATGGGCGTCGGCCCAGACAAGGATTTTCTTTTGCGACAGCGCGGGCAAGCCAATGTGGCTACGTTTGCCGCGATACTGGGATAGGAAACGAGCCACGGACGAGCCACCGCGGAGAGAGCGCGTGCCTTTCCGCAACGCCTCGTTCACGGTGATCCACGATTCGCCGGGCGCGTCGGGAATGGAGCCGGATTCCACCGTCGGCCAACGACCCGTGCGTTTGCGGTGGGCGTCGGCCCACGCAAGTATTTGCTTCCGCGTAAGCGGGGGCAAGTTACGGAGATTGCGAACGCCGCGTTCCGCCGCGAGCAAATCCGCCAATGAGCTGCCGCCCGGCATGCCGCGTCCGCCTCGTTTCAGTGCGTGATCGACCGCGAGCCACGTTTCTCCCGGAGCATCGGCAACTGCCCCGGACTCGGCGTGCGGCCAATCACCAGTTCGTTCATGGACGGCGTCTGCCCAAGCGAGGACTTGCCCAGCGGTCAAGCTCGGTCGGCTCCACGCATTCCGTGCTTGCCGTTCATTGGCGAGAAGGAGCGCCAGCGTCAAGCCGCCCGCCAAGCCGCGGCGGCCGTGCCGCAGCGCCATGTCTACCGCCAGCCACGTGTCGCCGGGTGCATCGGCAATAGCGCCGTCGCCAGCTTTAGGCCAGGCGCCGGTCCGCGCATGATGAGCATCCGCCCACCGGAGGATTTGCGCGATGGTGAGGCGCGGCGGTCGTCTCCGGTGCCGGACGCCGCGGCACTCTGCCAGCAGCCGTGCCAGCGAGCGACCGCCCGGCAAGCCGCGGGCACCGAGACGAAGAGCCGTATCCAAAGCCTTCCACGTTTCGCCAGCCGTGTCCGGAATGACGCCGGACGCGATACTCGGCCAGGCCCCCGTCCGCTGATGATGTGCTTCCGCCCATTGCAGGATGGCGCCTTCCGAAAGAGTCGGGAGCCCGTGAATGTTGCGGACGCCTCGGTGCTCGGCTAGGAGCTGCGCCAACGAGCTGTTGCCGGGCAAGGTGCGCAGTCCGCCGCGCAGCGCGGCATCGACGCCAAGCCACGTCTCGAATTTAGCTCCGAGGATGGCGCCGGTATCCTTGGTAGGCCAGCGGCCGGTTGTCTCGCGGTAGGCGTCCGCCCAGGAAAGAATCTCTTCGATGGTAAGCGGCCGGCGCAAGAGCCATTTGCGCGCCATGGCATAACTCCCACGTTGCTCTTTGACGGCATTGTAGCGTCTTTTGTTTTCGGAAAAAAACCGAAGCCTGTCCGCTAGTGTTGCCGGCAGGAAGGGGGCACCTGGACGCAACGGGTGGGTTGCGTCCACATAGCGGCGAAATCTGCGGAAGGTCGCCCACAACACCCTTGGGTCCGGCGGCCCCAATACAGACGCCGTCCCGTTTCCCGCGGCGCATAGCGAATCAACGCGCTCCGCCCCCGGATCGCCCGCCAGTTCGCCCAACAAGTGCTACTGCACCATGACTGCGTGGCCCGCCCTTTCCTTCAGCCGAAGCGAGCCGATCTCCACCGGTTGTCCCGAGCAGAGATCAGACGGTCACGACCGTCTCACCGGAGTACTTGCCTGTAACGAAATCGCCCGCGCTGATGAAGTACAGGTCCGTCCCCGCGCCGCCGGTTAGTCGGTCGCCGGCGTTGTCGTTTTGAATCGTCGTTGCATCCAGGAAGAAGGCGCCGTTCAAGCCGCCGGGCACGGCGTTCGTGAGGTGGCCGACGCGAGCAGCGTAGTCGGCGTCGGGGCGGGTCCACTCTTTCACGATGGCGTTGAGCGCGGCTTCGTTGGCGTCGAAATTGGTTGCGCCGGCGATCAGGAGGTCGTCGCCGGGGCCGGCGCGCAGACGGTCGCTGCCGGTGCCGCCGATCAGCAGGTCGCGGCCCTGCGAGCCGATGAGCACGTCATCCCCTTCGCCGCCGATGAGTACATTATTGCCGCCGCCCCCCTTGAGGCGGTCGTTGCCGGCGCCGCCGTAGAGCCAGGTAGCCACGTTGATACGGTCGGACACCTCAATATCGTCGTTGCCCGCCTGGCCGAAGACGACAATTCGGCTGACGGGGCCGTTGAACGAGCCTTCCCACTCGGAATCGTGGCCGTGCTCTTGTTCGGTTTCGATCTCGACCTCGAAGACGCCGGAGTGATGGTCCTGTTCGACTCCGATCTCGTCGTCGCCGGTGGTGCCGCCGACGAACAGGGCGTTCTGTCCGGGGTTGAGCGGGTCCGGCAGCAGGGCCGCCGTCACGACGGTGACTTGCGTCGTGACGGTCGTCGCAGCGCCGTCGTTGTCGGTGACGGTCAGCGTGATGGTGTACGTGCCGTTGGCGGTATAGACATGCCCGCCGCCCGCCGTGCCGGCGGCTTGCAATTCGGCGACGGTCGCCACCGAGGTTTGACCGTCGCCCCAGCTAATTAGCGCTGTGTGCGTGTCGTTCGTGCCAGGGTCGGCGAACGCGGCCGAGTAAGCCAGCGTCTGCCCGCGCACCGCGAGCGCCGGCCCGACCACCGCGGCGACGTTGGGCGCGACGTTGTTGACGTGAATGGTCGTCGTGTACTCCGTGAAGCCGCCGTCCTTGTCGATGATGCAGGCGGTTACGGTATGATCGCTGGGGCCGTCGGCGAACGAAAAGCTGCGGTGGTCGTCGCACCGGCTTGCCTACTATGCACTGCGGACGGTGCTGCACACGCTCCGCGATCGCTCGACGGTCGATCAAGCCGCCTCCTTCGCGGCGCAACTGCCGTTGCTCATCCGCGGCCTCTTCTATGAAGGCTGGAGTCCGCACGGCAACCGCACACATCCGGACGTCGATCGGGGCGATACCGCACATCGATTCACTCAATCCAACGGTCCATCCACTCGACGATTCGCATGACGAGCGTATGGCGTGCGTGGAGTAAGTCGCGCACCAGCAACGCTTAGGGGATTTGATATCCTCTGCGTTGACTAAACCGGGGCGCCTCGCGGCGCTAGGGACGCCATGGGCACAGCTCATGGTCTCCCATTTGCTTTCAAACACACGCGCGGAATCTCGCTCTCGCTAAGAATTCCGCCGACGAATTCGCTTTCTACAGGAGTGGCGCCATGTTCTTGTTTCGAGCCGGTGCGTTCCTCAATCAAAAATGCAACGCCGCTCGAAGGCGCCGCAGACGTGGGCAACTCCAGCTCCGGCGATTTCGTCCTTTGCTGCTGGAGCAGTTGCAGCATCGTATCCTGCCGACGGTGAACTTGGTTAACAACTTCGCCGGTCTGACCGTCGCCACAGCCGACACAACTGGCACGCCCGAGCCACCCGACACAGTGGTGGCTGCCGGCCCGACGCAAGTCATGGAAGTAGTCAACTCGAGCGTACGAGTGTACGACAAGGCCACGGGCAAGGTGCTTTCGACCAAGCTGCTCCCGACGTTCTTTGATCCGGTCGGGACTGCGTTCCCCTTTGACCCGGTCGTCACGTACGACGAACAAGCGGGCCGCTTTTTCATCGCCGCGCTGGAATCGAACAATACTACCAAAAGATCCTTCCTGGACTTTGCCGTGTCGAACACGTCGAACGCGACGGACGGCTTCAGCGAGATGCACAAGCTTGAACTAACGGAGTTCGACAGCAAGGACAACCACTACTGGGCCGACTATCCGAAGTTGGGATGGAACGCCGACGCCTATGTAATTTCGATGAACATGTATAGCTTCGATTTGCTGGCAGCGGGCGGAAAAGGGCTGGCTTACAAGGGCGTGCAGGTGATGGCAATCGACAAGCCCTCGGTTGTTGACAAGAATCCGTTCACGATCACGGAGGTGCAAACCGACCGCGACGCCAGCAACTTCACCATGGCCGCGGCCACGATGCACGGTTCGGCGCCGGGGGATCCGATGTGGTTCGTGGAAGAACGAGACCCGACCGACGTGCGTGTCGTGCGGATGGATGACGTGCTCAGTGCGACGCCGACTTTCGTGGAGTTCATTGTCCCCGTATCCAAGTACAAGGGGCCGACGGTTGCAACCGATGGCACCGCGCTGGTGGGGACGACCGATGCGCGCATCATAAACGCGGAAGCGCGCAACGGCTATCTCGTGGCCACGCACACCATTGCCGGCGTGGCTGCCCCTGCGGCGGTTCGTTGGTACGAGTTCCAGATTGGTTCGGGCACGCCCGGTCTCTATCAGGAGGGGACGATCCTACCGCTTTCCGGAGTCGCCGACTGGTGTCCGGCGATCGCCATCAATGCGGCCAACGACCTGGCCCTATCGTTCATGCAGACGTCCGCCACGGAGTTCATCTCCATGTACGTCACGGGGAGAAACGACGGCGACCCGCTTGGCACCATGCGGCCCCCCGTTCTCGTCAAAGCGGGCGAGGCCGGCTACACGACCGTTCGCACCGGCGATTACAGCGGCATCAGCGCCGACCCCGACGGGACTAACTTCTGGGCGGCCAACGAGTATGCGATTCCGGGCGGCTTCAAGAATTGGGGCACGTGGGTTGGCAACTTCTGGATCGGCACCAAGTCGCTGACCGGCTGGACCAAGGCGCCCGGTGCCACTTGGTTGGAACACGAGATACATCGCTTCGTGGTCGCCGGCTTCTCCGCCGCGGATGCCGGCCCTACTGCCGGTGACTACAAGGCCGCGATCGATTGGGGTGACGGCACGCCGCTCGATGCGAACAGTGCCCAAATCACCGGGGCCAATGGCATCTTCGAAGTGACCGGCGAGCACCTCTACGCACAAGACGGGTCCTACACGATCACTGTGACCATCGACGAGCCGGCCGCCAACCTTGAGACCACGGCGAGCGGCCCGACCCTGGTGGCCGGCCTGAGTGCGACCGCCGTGGACATCAGCGCCGTGGAAGGAATCTCCACAGGGGCCGTAGAAGTCGCCCGCTTCACCGACTTGGGTCAGCCGGGACCCGCCGCCGATTACAGCGCCCAGATCGACTGGGGCGATGGCGTCGTCTCTGTGGGTGTGATTCGGAGCAACGGCAACGGTTCCTTTAGCGTGCTGGGCGAACACACGTATGCTGAAGAAGGGCCTCCGTCCGTCATGGGTGGTGAGCCTTTTGACGGTCCAGACATCGGCGGCCCACCGGCTGGCTCGCTTGGGAACCGCAGCGTGATCCCCAGCTACGGCATCGGCGTGCAGATCACCGACGTGGACGGCAGCACCGGCCACGCCGCCAGCACCGCCGAAGTCTTCGACGCCTCCTTGCAGGCGACAGGGCAAGTCCTCCGCGCGATCGAGGGGACCTTTGCCGGCGTGTTGGCCTCATTCGTCGATGCCAACCCTGGTGGAACAGCGGGCGAGTTCGCTGCCGTTATCGACTGGGGCGACGGCAGCACGAGTCCCGGCACGATTACGGGCAGCGGGCCTTTCAGCGTCTCCGGCGCCCATTATTTCGCCCCGCCGGCGGCGAGCCACGCGGTTACCATCACCATCACCGACAACGGCGGCAGCAGCGCCAGCGTCACGGACACGGTTACGTTTGTCACCCCCAACGACGCATTTGTGACGCAGCTCTATCAGGACTTGCTGGGCCATTCGCCCGACGGATCCGGCCTGGCGTTCTGGTCGAGCATGCTGGATCAGAGCCAGGTCACGCGGCTTCAGGTGGCGCTGGTTATCGAGAACAGCTCAGAGTTCTTGAACAGTGAAGTGCAAAGCCTTTATACGCGGTTCCTCCGGCGGCCGGCGGATCAGGGCGGCCTCGCTGCCTGCACGCGACTGTTGGCCGGCGGCGCCAGCGTAGAGTCCGTGGCGGCGCTCCTCGTCGGCTCCAAGGAGTACTACCAGAACCGGGGCGGCGGCACGAACGACGGTTTCCTCGACGCGCTTTATCATGACGCTCTGAGCCGAGCGGTCGATGCGGGCGGACGGGCCAGCTTTGACCAGGCGTTGGCAAAGGGCGCTACGCCTGGCCAGGTGGCTGCCGCCGTTTTCGCCAGTGCCGAATACCGCAAGAATTTGGTGGACGGCTACTACCAAGAGTTCTTGCAGCGGCCCGGCGACACTCCTGGTTTGCGGGCCTGGATGTCGGCTTTGACCGCGAGCGTTCAGGATCAAATTGTGCTCGCCTCATTCGCCGCCTCCGACGAGTACTTTTCCTTGGTCTCCGAGCCCAGCCGGCTGCTGGGTCCTCGCGTCAAACTCTCGGCGACCAGCATCGACTTCGGCCACGTGGGCCTTGGCTCAAGCTTCTTCGCCGGCTTGAAGTACGTGACGCTGACCAACACCGGCGCTGCTCCGCTCACCATCACTAAACTCGAGATCGCCGGCCCCTGCATGGGGGCGTTTGATGTCACCGGAGTGTCGGGGCCCTCGGTCGTTTTGCCTGGGGACAAAGTGAAGATTACCGTGTTCTTCAAGCCGACCGCCGCGGGACCGCAAAGCGCCATGCTATCGATCACCGATGACGCGTGGGACAGCCCGCAATTGGTGAGCTTGACCGGGATCGGGGGTCTGTGAGTCGTAGCAGTCAAAGCTGGAGAATCTATCTGCCCTCAACAGTCGGTCCTCGGTTCGCTCCGGGGAGAGACATACTGTCACCGAGCACGAACAGAATGCCGGTACTCTCGTTTGGAGGCATCCCATGAAAATGCACGCATTACTCCTCCTGACCGCCGGCTGGCTCGTCGCGGCCGACAATCCCAAGGATGACGCCGTCAAGGACGAGATGGCGAAGTTCCAGGGGGCCTGGAAGTTCGTCTCGATGGAAGTCGGCGGAACCAAAAAGCCCGATGCGGATTTCGCCAAGTACACGGTGGTCCTAAACGGCGACCAGTGGACGGTGTCCGAGGGGAACAAGATCGCCGCCCAAATAAAGTTTAAAGTGGACCCGACCAGGGAGCCCAAGACGATCGACCTGATCGACGCCGACAAGAAGAGACTGATCCGCGGCATCTACTCGTTCAAGGGCGACACCCTGACGGTGTGCGACCGGGGCGCCGAGAAGGGCGAACGCCCCGCTGCATTCGGCACAAAGCCGGATTCAGGGTTGGTCCAGTTCGTTTTGCAGCGGTCCGTGACTGATCAGGCCAAGAAGGAGGCCGTCCGGCAAGACAGGAAAAAGTACGAGGGAACTTGGCGGGTAGTGTCGCTCACCATCGACGGAAATCAGGCCGCGGACGAAGACGCCCGGAAAATCACGGTGATCAACCATGCTGAAACTTGGATCGTGCTTGTGGACGGCAAGGAAGTCGTGCGGGGGACCAGGACCATTGACCCGACGAAAAAGCCCAAGACCATTGACTTCACCCCCAGCGAGGGGGACAGCAAGGGGAAGCTGTTTCTCGGCATCTATGACATTGGGGAGAGCACACGCAAACTTTGCTTCGCCCCGCCCGGCAAGGACCGGCCTCCGGAGTTTGCTTCCAAGCTGGGCCTTGAGCATTTCCTCGTGGTCTTTGAACGTGAGCAGAAGGAAAGGGTCGGGAGTCATTTCCGACCGTAGGTCCGCGGCCAGCACTTCGCGTTCGCGGCCGAAGCGGGCGCGGGTTTGGTCGTCGTCTTTCTCCGGGCGAATCACCTTCAAGGGGGTGCTCAAGAATAAGTTGGTCTTTTTGGTCATAGGATTGGCCACGCGGCAACTTATGGCCAAGACCGCATCTTTTCCGCGGAATTCGGCCCATTCGTCGACAATTGGCGGCACCTGCGTGCGCTGACAAAAAGGCCAACTTGTTTCTGAGCACCGACCAAGGCGACGGAGCGTTTCAAGTCGAGCTGCTCGGCTTCGTAAATCTCGCCCATGCCCCCGGCGGCAATGAAGCGGACGATGCGGAACGGGCCGAGCCGCTGGTCCGGTTCCAGGCGGGCGGGCGGCGGGGTCGGCGTGGCGAAGCGGATCAGCCGTTCGGTGCCGGCGAAGGCGGCGATCGCCTCGGCGTGCTCGGGATAACGCTCGGCGAACTGCCGCGCGACGGCGTCGCAATCGCTCGCCTCTTGCAAGGCCAGCGCCAATTGCCCAAGAATTTCCTCCTGCGGCGTCAGGGCCGCAGCGGTCGCGGGTTGCGTCATCGCTCATCATCCTCCTCGCTGAACAACGCTTCCCAGATCGTGCGCAACCGTTTCAGTGCGCGCAGGTACCGGACGCTGGCGGCGTTTTCCTTGATTCCCAGAAGCTCGGCGGCCTGTTTGAAAGAAAGCTGATCGAAATGACGCATTTTCACAATTTCGTAGTCGCCGTCGGGAAGCAGCTCCAGCACCTGGCGGATGCGTTGCTTCAGCTCGTCGCGACCGGCGGCCGTACTGGGGCCGGCGCCGGAGGCGATCAAGCTCAGGCCAAGTTGTTCCGACGAGCGATCCGGCCAGGCGACTTCTTTGCGTAGGTCACGCCGGCCGCGGGTCGCGTTGCGCCAGTGCAGCAGTAGTTGATCGCGGACCAGCCCGTACAGCCAAACGTATGCCGACGTTGCCGGCTTCTGCTGGAAATCGAGCCAGCGGCGCTGGGCGACCAGGCAGGCCTCCTGAAACACATCTTCTGGATCGATGCGTACGCCCAGGCCACGGTCGATCCGCCGGCGGAGCATCGCCAGCAACTTCTGGCGATGCGCGTCCAGCAGCCGGCCCAGCGCCGCCAGCCCGGCGACCGACGAAGGCGCAGCACTGTCGGCGGGTGGCATTTGGCAATCCCCTGGAATCCGCGCGAAGGCTCGTCCCAGGTATAACTGACCGGGAGGGCGGATTCCTTACAAATCGGACCGCTCTGTCGAAGTGGCCCGCGTACTCGCCAATCGCACGAGGGATTTCGCCGCCCCGCGCGCACCGCCGCGGTGCTCGGCCCGGTGCCGGGGTGGACGATGCTCACAAGGAGCTGGGCTGACGATTCCGTTTCCCAGCGCCGCAAGTTCGGCCAAGAGGCGGTCCAGCGCTGAATCTAGACGGAAGACAAGCAATTCACCGATCTACCTCGTTCGTACCCCGGCCGATCGCCTGAGATGTACTCGACTGTAGCGGGTTACTCCGGGTCCGCCTCTGCGGTTTCTGCCAGGCCGCGACCGCGCAGCACGATTCGCGTTGGAACGGTCGCGCGATTGAATTCCTTGATCCTTGGCGGTGCTTCCGTGACCGTTCAGTTTGCGGGCGACTGACCGCAACACCGACAGGAGAAACGGTGCGAAAGAGCAGAGTGGACGACCCGTACGCGATCGATTGTCTCCGGCGAGCATCATGCTGCCGCTGGCAGGATAGGAGTTACTACTTCAGTGCGATGTAGTTCTCAGTAGTCTACTGAATTGGTCCGCGGAAACTACTGATTTTCCCCGCATTTCTATGCAATTGGACGCAATGCCTTGCAACAAGGGTGTCGGATGACTAGTATGTGCGAAATCGACTTTGTTTTCAGGCTTTTTCGGCAAACGCGGCGGAGCGGTCAAAGTCGCTCGACACGCTGGGGGTCACAGGTTCAAGTCCTGTAGCGCCCATATCAGCAAGCTATCAAGCTTCAAGGACTTGGGTAGATTCTTATCCAAGTCCTTTTTCATTTCTGCCGCAAATCTGGCGCATCGTGGGCTTTGCCGGGACGTTGCATTGCTGGTGTCTGCAAGTCGCACTTTCGCTCGATTCGATCGGCGCTTGCCAGCGCCGTGGAGCGGCTCGAAGTGTGGCTCGGTCACACAAAAGTGCGCGTGGCTGGCTATCGGCTGCTTGCCAGGGTGATTCTGTGCCTTTAACCTAACCCTGCTATATTGAGGTGAACGACCGTCCGTTCGTGCCTTATCTTGATTGTGTGAAAATGCTCCTTCGACAGCTCGATGAGGGATTGGAATGGGCACGCACGCGAGTTCGCTGGGACACGGACCGCCAACGGCAAGAGCTGCTATCCTGTTACGAAAAGGCACGCGAAGTCTTGCTCAAACGCGCCGGCATCGCGATCGAGGAAGAGTAACCCGTGGTCCCGCGCCGCTTCCTCCTGCTGTTCCTCGTCCCCATCCTCCTCATCGTAGTCGGCACGCTGGGCTATTGGCTGCTTGAAGAGGAATACACACTCTTCGATGCTCTGTATATGACGGTCACGACGCTCACCACCGTCGGCTACGGCGAGGTCCATCCGCTGCACGCGCGCGGCCGGGTCTTCACAATCCTGCTCTTGATGGGTGGTGTATTCACGCTCTTCTATGTCGCCGCCGAGGCAATTCGCGCCATCGTCAGCGGCGAGGTGCAGGGCGCTTTGTGGAGGCAACGCATGGACCGACGGCTCGCGGAGTTGAACAATCACCTGATCGTCTGCGGCTTCGGCCGCATGGGCCGCTTCGTCTGCAAAGAATTCGTGGCCGAGAAGCTGCCGTTCGTCGTGATCGACCGCAACGTGGAATCGCTGGAGAATTTCGATATGCCGCGCGGCATCCCGCTGCACGGCGACGCCACGGCGGACGAAGTGCTGCGCCGTGCCGGCGTGGAACGGGCGCGGGCGTTGGTCACGGTCGCCAAATCGGACGCCGACAACCTCTTCATCACCATGAGCGCCCGCCTGCTCAACGACAAGCTATTCATCGTCGCTCGCGCCGAGGACGACCGCGCCGAACAAAAACTGCTGCGGGCCGGCGCCAGCCGAGTGGTGTCCCCGTACATGATCGGCGGCTCGCGCGTCGCTCACGCGGTGCTGCGGCCCGCAGTGGTGGACTTTATTGAACTGGCGACGCGAACCGAGCACTTCGAATTGCAAATGGAAGAGGTGCAAGTCAAACCGGCTGGCCGGCTGGCCGGCGCGATGATCAAGGAAAGTCGCATCCTGCCCGATCTCGGCATCATCATTGTCGCCATCAAGAAGCAGACCGGGCAAATGGTCTACAACCCGCCCGGCGATGCGGTGCTGGAAGCCGGCGATACGCTGATCACGTTGGGACACCGACAGCAGCTGGATCAGCTTGAGAAACTCGCGAAAAAGTGAACGGCCACCGCGGGTTTCGGGTAAAATGAGTTGATTTTCAAAGAGAGGTGGCCCCATGCACTTTCCCGAATTCCTCGTGAATCACCCAGACGGCGAAATTCGTATCGCAGACAGCCGCATTGGCCTCTTTGACATTGTCCGCCGGTACCAGGAGGGCGCTTCTCCAGAGGGGCTCGTGTGCGAGTTTCCGACTTTATCGCTGCCGCTGATTCACAAGGTAATCGCCTTCTATCTAGAGAATGAAGCCGCTGTGGATGCCTACGTCGCGGGCTATCGGACCGAGTTGGAACGGCAAGAAGCGACCTTCCTTCCAAACGAGGCGATGATGCAACTTCGCCGTCGTCTGGAATCAATGCAACGCGCCGAGGCGAGCTGAGCATGGCGCTGGGATTCTTGTTGGATGAGAATCTCCGCGGGCCGTTCCGTCGCGCCGTCGCTCATCACAACCGCAAGAGCATCGATCCGCTCGACGTGTGCTGCGTTGGCGACCCGCTCGATTTGCCTTTGGGAAGTATGGACGCCGACATTCTTCGCTGGGCAGAAGCCAACGGCAGAGTGCTTGTGTCTCTGGATAAGAAGACTCTGCCGCCATGCCTGGCGCAGCATCTTCAAGCCGGTTTTCACGTGCCGGGTCTGTTTATGATTCGAACGAGCGCCACGTTCCCGGGCGTGGTCGCATTCCTCGCGTTGGCGGCGTATGCCTCCGACCCACACGATTGGCGCGACCAGCTCGTCTACATCCCTTAAGCTTCGCCGTTCCGCCTCTTCCCTTCTCGCTATAATGCCAAAGAAAGCACTTCTCAGGAGTCCCCCATGCACGACCGGATAGCCTATCAGGGCATCACATTCGATGATGTCCTCCTGGAGCCCGCCTACAGTGACGTGGTGCCGCGCGACGTCGAGGTCCGGACCCAGCTCACGCGCAACATTGCGATCAACATTCCGATCATTAGCTCGCCGATGGACACCGTGACCGAAAGCGAGCTGGCCATCGCGCTCGCCCAGGAAGGCGGCATCGGCGTCATTCACAAAAACATGTCGATCGCGGATCAGACGCGGGAGGTGGACAAGGTCAAACGCAGCGCCAATGGCATCATCCCGGACCCCGTTACGCTAACGCCCGACGCCACGGTGGCCGCCGCACGCAAGCTCATGGAACAACACAACGTCAGCGGCGTGCCGATCACGGTGGACGGCTACTTGAAGGGTATTCTAACCCGCCGTGATTTGCGCTTTCTCACCGATCACGAGCAGCGCGTCAGCGAGGTCATGACCAAGGATAACCTGGTGACGGCCAGCGAAAGTACAACGCTCGAAGCGGCAGAACGGATTTTAACGGAAAATAAAGTCGAGAAATTGCTCCTGGTTGACGAAAACAATAAACTGCGGGGCCTCATCACCATCAAGGACATTGACAAGTTGTCGAGCTTCCCCAACGCCTGCCGTGATAAGCGCGGCAGGCTGCGAGTCGGGGCGGCGGTTGCGGTACTGGACTACGAGCGGGCCGAGTCGCTGATCCGCGCCGGCGTGGACGTTTTGGTGGTCGATTCAGCCCACGGCCATTCGGGCAATGTGATCAACACGCTTCGGGAGCTGAAACGCCGTCACTCGATTGAGATTATTGCGGGCAATGTGGCGACCGCGGAAGGGGCAAAGGCGCTGGCTGACGCGGGCGCGGACGCGGTGAAAGTCGGCATCGGTCCCGGCTCGATCTGCACGACGCGGATTATCTCGGGCGTCGGCGTGCCGCAGCTCAGCGCGATCTCGAACGCGGCGCAGGGGCTGACGGGGCGACAGATTCCGATCCTCGCCGACGGCGGCGTCCGCTATTCGGGCGACATTACGAAGGCTCTGGCGGCCGGCGCCCACTGCGTCATGCTCGGCGGCCTGTTCGCGGGGTTGGCCGAAAGCCCGGGCCAGATGATTTTGTACCAGGGCCGGAGCTTCAAAACGTATCGTGGCATGGGGTCACTCGGCGCCATGGGGGCCGGCTCCAGCGACCGCTACCGGCAGGAGACGAACGGCAGCAAAGGCAAATTGGTGCCGGAAGGGGTCGAGGGCCGCGTGCCGTACAAGGGACCGCTGGCCCCGTTCGTTTATCAGCTCGTGGGCGGCTTGCGGGCCGGCATGGGATACTGCGGCACACGGACGATCGAGGAATTGCGGACCCGCGCTCGCTTCATCAAGGTGAGTGCGGCATCGGTACAGGAGAGCCATCCGCATGACATCGCAATTACGCAGGAAGCGCCAAATTACAGCTCGCGTGCGGAGTATGCTGCCGCGGATGGCAGCTAGCCTCGTCGGCGTGGCCGTCGCTTGGGGCGCGGCGCACGCGCAGCCGCCGACCGCGACTTCGAGTTGGCGGCCTGCCGCGCTCCCGAAGGCGCCGCCCGTCGTTTCGTTCGAGAAGCCCGGCGGCGCCGCCGCGCCCGCTTCGCAATCCACGTGGCCCGCACAGCCGGCGCTCCCGAATTTGACTCCGTCGCCCATCGAACTGCTCGCGCTGCAGCAGCCGGGGGCCGGCAAGCAGCCGTCGCCCGCCGACCAGGGCGCCGAATACACCTTCATGCTGGAGCCACCGGGACGCGACCGCCTGTTCCGGCTCGACTCGGAGGGGGCGTTGTTTGAGCGCATGCAGCAAGAGGCCCGACAACGCTCGCCCGGCGAACGGCTAACGTTTCCCGACGAGAAACCGGTCACGAATCAGCGATTTGTCGCGCGCAATTGGACGCCGATGCAGATGTTGGTCGAACCGAACTACGTTTGCTACGATCGGCTCTATTTCGAGGAGAAGAACAGCGAGCGCTATGGTTGGGACCTCGGCGCCATCTCACCGCTGGTGTCGGCCGCGACCTTCTACAAAGACCTGGCGCTTTGGCCGTACCACGCGTTCACCGATCCGTGCCGCCGCTATGAATGTAGCGCGGGCTACTGTCTGCCGGGCGATCCGGTGCCGTATTTGTGGTACCCGCCGCAATGGAGCCTGACCGGCCTCATGGCGGAAGCCGGCGCGGCGATTGGCTTGGCGTATGCCATCCCGTAGCGAGTTCGCCGCTTGCGGTTGAGTGTTAGCACAGTCTGCGCGAACGCTTAACCGCAAACGGCGGTGTTGACGAAGTAAGTCAGCTCCTACTCCTTCGCTTTCCGGAGCGCGTCGCGCACCGCGGGCACATCCGTATCGTTGATCGAACGGTATCCGAAGGCGCCCGCAACCTTGGCTTTGTTGGCGACCGCGACCGTAACATGCGCATCGGTGTTGATGCCCCAACCGTTCGGTCCGGACTTTTCGCCCGGATACACCGTCAACGCCGTGGTTTCTAGTCCCAGCGACTGCTGCGCGCGCGGCAAATACGCCTTCGAATCGTCGGGCTTATCGCTCAGCCAGACGGCAACGATGTAGGCGTTGGCATCGTCTTCCTTGACGCCGGCATCGAGCCGCTTGAGAAAACGCGCCATGGGGCGAGTCCATTTGTCGGCCGCAATGAAGACATAGACGGTAGGCTTGTCGCCGCGGTCCGCGGTGAAATCCACCTCTTTGTCCTTATGCGGACCGGTGGCATCGAAGACTTTCAGCGCCGGCGTCTTTTCGCCCTTCGTTGGTCCCGAGGCGACGTCTTGAGCCCACGCTGGGAGAGCGACGCAAATTACCGCCACGGACAAGATGATACGACACATTGGATTCCTCCGGATCGACGCCACGGTTCTATCGGCTCAAGCCAGTGTAGCGAATCGCCGCACGGAATGGGAGAACGCCGCGATTGCACCGCGGCCACGTCCCCACTAGCATGTGAAGCATGGTGGAACTCCGCGGCGTTTCCAAGTCGTACGGCACATCGTGGGCGCTGCGGCCGACCGACCTTCTCTTCCCTTCGCGGCAAACCACGGTGCTCATCGGACCGAGCGGCTGCGGTAAGTCGACGCTGCTGCGGTTGCTCATCGGTCTGCTGTGGCCGGATCAGGGCGTCGTTTGTTTCGATGGCGCCCCATTGTCGCCGGCCAACATTCTGTTCTACCGTCAGCGCATGGGCTACGTCATTCAGGACGGCGGCCTATTCCCGCACTTGACGGCGCGCGGCAATGTCACGCTCATGGCTCGTCACCTCGGCTGGGACGAAGGCCGACTTGAAAAGCGTCTGCGCGAATTGAGCGATCTGACACGCTTTCCCGCCGACGGACTCGATCGTTATCCCGCGGAACTGTCCGGCGGCCAGCGGCAGCGCATCGGCCTGAAGCGGGCGCTGATGCTCGATCCTGCTGTGCTCTTGCTTGATGAACCGCTTGGCGCGCTCGACCCGATTATTCGTTCCGAGCTGCAAAGTGACCTTCGCGCCGTTTTCCGCCAACTCGCGAAGACCGTTGTTCTCGTGACCCACGATCTTGCAGAGGCAGGCTTCTTTGGCGACACAATTGTGCTTCTGCGCGAGGGCCGCGTCGTGCAGCACGACCCGCTGAATGAACTGATTCATCGACCGGCGGAGCCCTTCGTCACGCAGTTCATTAACGCCCAAAGCCGGCCGTTGGATGCGTTTGCCAGGGAGATCTCGGGATGAAGCGCGTCGCGATTCTCCTGTGTGTGTTGCTTGTCACGCCGCGAGCCGAGGCGACGGCCCCGGTGCGCCAATTGAACGTCGGCTCCAAGTCCTTCCCGGAGTCTCTGATCCTTGGCGAGATGGTCGCGCAATTGGCGAAGAGCCCGAGCGTGGAACCGCGGCACAAAGAGACCAAGGGCCTCGGCGGTACGCGCGTGCTGTGGGAAGCCTTGCGGAAGGGTGATATCGACGTCTACCCGGAGTACACCGGCACGATCAGCGAGGAGATTCTGTCCGGAAAGGGGGGGCGTGGTGAAGACGACATTCGGAAGGCGCTCGCGGCGTTCGACATCCGGATGAGCCAGCCGCTCGGCTTCAACAACACCTACGTCATCGCCATGAAAGAGGAAGCCGCCGCGCGGCTCGATATCCGAACCATTTCCAACCTGCGACAACATCCGGAGCTGCGCTTCGGTTTTAGCAATGAATTTCTGCAACGCGGCGACGGCTGGCCGAGTTTGAAGCGCGCCTACGATTTGCCGCAACGCGACGTGCGCGGCATGGAGCATACGCTCGGCTTTCTCGCACTGGAGAACGGCGACATCGATGTAATGGAGCTGTACAGCACCGAAGGGAAGATTCGCCGGCATCGTTTAAGCTTACTGGACGATGACCGTAAGCACTTTCCCGATTACCACGCGGTGCTCTTGTACCGGGCCGATCTGCAAGCGCGGATGCCGGAGGCAGTGCAATCGTTTCTGCGATTGGAGGGAACAATCCGCGAACCGGACATGCGTGAATTGAATGCCCGCGTAGAACTGGACCATGAACGGGAAGCCCGCGTGGCGGCCGACTTTCTCGCCGAGCGCCTGGCTGTGCAAACTGCCCCCGAATTGGATAGCGCGGTAGATCGCATCCTGGCGCAGACGGGGCGGCACTTGTTGCTTGTGATCGTATCGCTGACGGCCGCCGTCGTTGTCGCCGTGCCGCTCGGGGTAATCGCGGCGCGACGGCCGAAAACAGGTCAAGCAGTTCTCGGCGTGGCGAGCTTGGTGCAGACGATCCCGTCGCTCGCCTTGCTTGTCTTGCTGATGTCCGTGCCGTTCCTCGGACTTGGATTCTGGACGGCCGTGGTCGCGCTCTTCCTCTACAGCTTGTTGCCGATTATCCGCAATACTTACGCCGGGCTACACGACATTGCGCCTTCGTTGCGCGAATCGGCCGCGGCCCTGGGATTGCCTCCATTGGCCCGACTTCGGCTGGTGGAACTTCCGATCGCAGCGCGCTCCATTCTGGCGGGCATCAAGACCTCGGCGGTGATTAACGTTGGCACGGCGACGCTCGGCGGGTTGATCGGGGCTGGCGGCTATGGACAGGCGATCTTCACCGGCCTCACGCTGCAAAACACGACCATGGTGTTGGAAGGCGCCGTGCCGGCGGCGGTAATGGCGTTGCTCGTGCAGGGAATCTTCGAGTTGGCCGAACGCGTCGTCGTGCCGCGCGGCTTGCGCCTCCACGCCGCGGCATAGCCGGGAATCCTCACGCCTTGATAATGTCGCGCACCGTCATCCCGCTCGGAATCATCGGCAGCACGTGCTCCTGATGCGGGACCATCACGTCGAGCACGTAGGGCCCTTTGCTGGCGAGCATCTCCTCCAGCGCGCCCTCGAAGTCTTCCTTGCGGCTGACACGCCGCGCGCCGCAGCGAAAGCCCTTGGCGAGCGTGACGAAATCGGGATACGGCTCCTCGCCCGGTCCGGCGCCGAGGTACGTGTGCGCTCGATTGCTTTCGTAGAAGCGATCCTCCCACTGCACCACCATGCCAAGGTGCTGATTGTTCAGCAGCAACACCTTCACGGGCAGCTTTTCGACAAACGCGCACGCCAACTCCTGGATATTCATGAGAAAGCTGCCGTCGCCGTCGATGTCGACCACGGTCTTGCCAGGGTGAGCCGCCTGAGCGCCAAGCGCCGACGGCAAGCCGAAGCCCATGGAGCCGAGGCCGCCACTCGTGATCCAGTTCCGCGGTGCGTTGAAATGGAAATACTGCGCGGCCCACATTTGGTGTTGCCCGACGCCGGTGGTGACGACCGTATTGTCAAGCTGGCCACGGTCGTTGATGATCTGCCACAGCCGATCGATGGCATACTGCGGCAGGATGGCGTCGCCGCGATCGCGGTAGCGGAGCGGCTCCGCCTCCCGCCATGATTCGATCTGCCGCAGCCAGTCGCCGTAGCGATTGCTCTTCGACCCGCCGGCGCCCTCTTCGTCGAGCATCTGAAGCAGATCCTGCAATGCGAGTCGAACGTCGCCGACGATGGGCAGGTGTGCCGCCTTGTTTTTGTTCAGCTCGGACGGGTCGATGTCGATGTGTACGATCTTACCGTGCTTGGCGAACTCGCTGACCTTCCCTGTGACACGGTCGTCGAAGCGGACGCCGAGCGCCAACAACAAGTCGGCGTCGTTGATGGCGTAGTTGGCGTATACCGTGCCGTGCATGCCAAGCATTTGCAGACAAAGGAAATGGTCGCTCGGAAAACCGCCAAGGCCGAGCAGCGTCAACGCGACCGGAATGCCGAGCCGCTCGGCAAATGCCTTCAGAAACGGCGCTGCTTCCGACGCGATGACGCCGCCGCCGGCATAGACGATCGGTTTCTTGCTTTGCCTGATCATCTCCAGAACGGCTTGCAGCTCCTTGCGCGAGGCCCGACGCTCCGGCTTGTAGCCGGGTAAGTTCATCGGCGGATCATAATCTGGCGTGACAACCCGGTTTTGTACGTCCTTCGGCACGTCGACGATGACGGGACCCGGCCGGCCTGTTCGCGCGATGTAAAATGCCTCCTTGAACACGCGCGGCAACTCCTCTGTCTTCGTTACCAAGTAGTGATGCTTCGTGATGGCCCGAGAGATCTCGATGATCGGCGTCTCCTGAAACGCGTCGGTGCCGATCACGGGCGTGCCAACTTGGCCGGTAATGGCGACGAGCGGCACGGAATCCATCTTGGCGTCGGCGAGGCACGTGACAAAGTTGGTCGCGCCCGGCCCGCTTGTCGCCACGCAGACGCCGACCTTACCGCTGCTGCGCGCATATCCTTCCGCCGCGAAGCCGCCGCCTTGTTCGTGCCGCGGCAAAATCGTGCGCAGGCGATCCTGATAGCGCGTCAGCGCTTGGTGAATCGGCATGCTGGCGCCACCGGGATACGCAAAGACAACGTCCACTCCGTGATTGATAAGGCACTGGACGAGGATGTCGGCGCCGGCTTGTGGTTTCGCGGATTGATCGGGCATGGCACGCCAAGCTCCCCTGCGGGCGGATGTGTTGCTGCAAGCTTTCACTATATAGGCAGGCCACAAGACGGTTCAACGCCACTACGCCGGGGCGTCGCGGCAAGGCATTCGCGGAAACCCCGTGCCGCTTTTGACTTTGCCTCCGCTAAATCCTAGAGTCCAGTAGACTCTTCCCGCCCTTCTTTATTTTTTCAGGCGCAACCGAATCGTCTGGGAGCTAGTCGCTGTGCGTCTTGCTGTTCCTCTCCAACCCGGCTTCGAAGCCTATCCCGGCTGCAAGCTCTTGCAAAGGCTTGGCGAAGGCGGCTTCGCGGAGGTCTGGCAGGCGCAGACGAAGGAAGGGGCGTTTGTCGCGCTCAAGTTTTTGCCCTGCGAGAATTCGCAAGACGCCATCACGGAAATTCGCTCTCTGCAAGCGTTCCGCAAGATGCGGCACCCGCACATTATCACGATCTACGGCATCTTCTCGCACGCGGGCTATAACATCGTCGCGATGGAGCAGGCCGACGGCAGCCTTGCCGACTTGCTGGACGTGTACCAGTCGGAGTACGGCACGCCCTTGCCCGCGGAGCAGATCTATCTTTTGCTCAGCCAAGCGGCCGAGGCGCTCGATTACCTCAACACGCGGCAGCACATTCTCAACGGCAAGTGCGTCGCCCTGCAACATTGCGACGTGAAGCCGAGCAACCTGTTGCTGGTCGGGGACACGGTGAAGGTAACGGACTTCGGCCTGACGTCGCCGATTTCGTGCCAGCTCACGTTTCACCGCCGCGCCGGTACGCTGGCGTACACGGCCCCGGAGGTGTTCCAGGGGCGTCTCAGCCACTGGACCGACCAGTTTTCGCTGGCCGTCACCTTCTACGAGCTGCGAACGGGCAAGCGGCCGTTCGCGCAAACGCCGCGCGACTTTCAACGCGGTTACACGCGTCCGGCGCCCGACCTGTCGCTGCTGCCGGAAGAAGAGCGCCCCGTCGTTGCCCGGGCGCTGGCGCCGATTCCCCAGGATCGCTGGCCGACGTGCCGCGATTTTGTGGAGCAACTCGCGCCGATGCTTGCCGTGTGTTGAGCGGTTTGCGGCCAAACGTCATGCCACGCGCCTCAAGGCCGGTTCTGCGAACCGCCGCTAAACGAGTTCTTCGATGATTTGGGCGTTTTTCCAGGTCGCGTCGCGGTCGCCCGGCCGTCGGAGTTCGTTGTGCTCTTTGCTCGCCGCGCATTTCGTCATCGCCTCGGCCGCGGCGTGGGCGGCGGCCGCACGCGAACCTTCCGAGGCGCGCGCTCTTCTTGGAAACGTCCTGCTTACAACCGGGATTGTCGAGGGCGCTCTGCTCCTTGGCTGGCGCCTGACGCAACTGCCCAAGAGTCAAGCGCTCGAATTCCTTCTCGTGAGCGAGCTGCGGCCGCAACAGATTCTGTTCGGCGAGGCGATGGTTGGCCTCGCGCGCCTGGCTCTCGCCACGTTGGCAGGCACACCGGCCCTGCTTTATCTCGCACGCGGCGGCTTGCTGGAAGCGGGCGATCTTGTGGCGCTCGTCGCCATTCCTTACACGTGGGCGGCGGTCACGGGCGTCGGTTTGACCGTCTGGGCGTACGAGCCGCGTAAGGTGCGGAAGTGGTGCGAGCGACTGATGATCGCCGCGATCATTTTCTACCTCGCGGTCGGCGTACTGGCGGGAGAGAATCTGCGCGGCTGGCTGACCCGTTTTCCGGACCCCGTCGCGGACGGCTTCCTGTTCTGCTTTCAGGCGGCCCATCGCTACAACCCATTCGGCGTGATCCGCGCCTGGTCCGAGACGGGATGCGCTCCAACGCTTGTCGAAGCCTTCGCTCTCGCGCTCGTTGGGACGCTGCTCGCGGGCGCGCTGCTTGTGCGTGCGGCCGCGCGGTTGAAAGGGCACTTCCACGAACTGCACTATCAGCCGCGCGTCGAGCGTGTGCGCCGGGGAGAAGCTCACATCCGGAACCGACCGCTGGCGTGGTGGGCGGTGAAGCGCGTCACGCAATACTCGGGTCGGATCAATCTCTATATTGCCGGCGGTTTTGGCGTGCTCTACGCGGTGTACACCCTTGCCGGGCCGCATTGGCCGCCGTGGTTGGGTCGGCAGGTCTTTATTCTCTTCGAGCGCATGGGCGGCGTCCCGGTGCTGGCGACGGCGTTGGTTCTGCTCGCGGCGGTGCCGGCGGCGTTTCAATACGGCCTCTGGGACCCCAGCGTGCAAGACCGCTGCCGGCGCCTGGAGCTGCTGCTGCTCACGCGCTTGCGCGGCCGCGACTACTGGGAAGCGGCCGCCGCCGCGGCGTGGCGCAGAGGCCGTGGCTATTTCGCGGTCGCCGTACTGCTTTGGGTTGCGGCAACTCTGGCGGGGCAAATCGACGTGCTGCACATGATGGGGGCGGTGGCGGCGGGCGTTCTGTTGTGGGCTTTTTATTTCGCTCTCGGTTTTCGAGCTTTCTCACGCGGCGTGCAGGCCAATGGCTTGGGATTGCTTTTGACCCTCGGACTGCCGCTCGTCACCGCGGGCTTGTCCACATGGGGGCGGCCCGAGCTGGCGGCGTTGCTGCCGCCAGGAATGGTACACGCGGCGAGTGCCGGCGGCCGTGAAAGCACGTGGCTGCTGGGCATGTTCGGCGTCGGCGGCGCGACGCTCTTCTTGTCACGCGCGGCGCTGCGCCGCTGTGTCGCCGAACTCCGGAGCTGGTACAACGCCAATCACGGCAGCAAGGTGCTTCAGTAGCCCTCGCCGGTTCGCGCCGGCGTCTTCACGTCCGGCGCGGCATCCGAGCCGGCGAATTACTGACAACAAGTGCTCCGCGGAGCATTCCACGCTGGAGCGGGCTGGTAGCCCACCGGCGTACAACATGCCGGAGCGGGACAACACGCGGGTTGGCACGCGGCCGGCTGACGGCTGTTTGGACAGTGATTCTCACACCAAGAGCAGCAGCCCACCGATGACAATACTGTCAGAACTACACTCCATCCCCAAATTCGCTTCCCCATGCTTGTCCCTCGCGTGCGTAGGCCGGCCGAGTAACCGCGCCCACAGGGTCCATCCGCCGTCAACCGTGCCCGCGGGTGGGCAGGTCGAGGTGCGATAATCGCTGCCGTTGGTGCGGTCAAGGTCAAGGCCGCGACGGAACCCATCGGATTTGCTCCAGCCGCGCCGGTTGCCCAGGTTCACACGAATCGCGGCGACAATTTGAACGGTGGTTTCGGTCGTCAATTCGCGCACTGGCGGATGGCATCGGCCGGTTCCAACACTCGCCCCCGTTCCGACTTGTAACGTCGAAACCATGCGGCCACAAGAAGCACGCTCTCAATCTCGCCCGACGGAACAAAATCGCCAAATAGCATTCGCGAGTGATAAACTGAGCGGATCAGCGCGGACGCTCGCCTGCGTTGCTCTTCTGAATTTGGAACGGGTGTTGCGGCAATCACTTGACCGTGCCGGATCAGGTACCAGACCGTGGTCCCGCGCTCGATCTCGACCCGGTAGACGAACGAGTGACGTTCACGGGCATGGCGTAAATGCTCCAGCCGCTCTTGCAGCCAGCGCAGCGATTCCAACCGGTCGCGCAATGCGGCGGCCCGTTCAAATGCCAGCGCAACCGACGCCGCGACCATGTCGCGCTCGACCGTATCGAGCAGCCCACTATCCCTCCCGCGCAGGAAGCCCTGAGCGCCGTCGACGTGCTGGGCATACGCGCTTTGCGAACAATGACCCGTGCATGGCCCCGCGCACGTCCCAATCTCATAACGAATGCATCCCGCTGCGCGCAAGACGGGGAAAAGCTCCTGCTCCTCGGCAAACAGCATTGATTGGGATTGCGGGCAATCGCGCAGGCCGAATGCGTCGTTGAGCCAGCGCACGGCTTCACGCGCGCGTTCGCCGGCCGGCACCGGGCCGTATTGGGCGACAAGGTTTTTCGGCGGCTTGGAGGAGAGAAACACGTACGGCGCCGGATGGCGGCCGATACAGACATACGTTCGCCGTCGGCGCAGAGGCTGGCCGTGAACGTTGAACCGCGGCTGCCAGCGCTGGATCAATTCCAACTCGCGGAGCAAGGCGGCGAACTCGTTCGGCGCGATCTCCCACACGAGCGTCCGCGCGTGTTGCAGAATCCGGCCGGCCTTCGGGTCACGACTGCGCGGCCGGAAGTAACTGAGCAGCCGACCGCGCAGCGACTTCGCCTTGCCCACGTAGATCAATTCACCACTGCTGTCCACCATGCCATACACACCGGGGCGCCGCGGGCACTCAGCGCGCACCGCGGCTCGCAACGCGCAACCACGGCGGGCATCTATACGGTGCAGAAGCAGACTTTCTTCGGGAGCTAACCGGCACGGCCCGAAGCCGGTAAACGCCCGGCGCACGAATAGTCCTTGCATGGCGGCTCCTTCCGCGGTCAACCGTGAGAGAGGCGTCCCTCTGGGTTCTTGGAGGTCCTTCGCAGTGGCATCCACAATCCGTGCCATCGCCTTGGGTTACGACAGTTCGTTGCATCGTTGCATTTCGTTGCACGGTTTCGTTGCAGTGTTGCATTTCGTTGCATGAGGTGTCCCCGTTTGTGTGCAAACAAACAAGCGCGGTAGCACGTGAGCCTGTTGCACCTCGTTGGAATGCCACAATCGAGTGGGACGCTCTTAAGAGAATCTGAAGTTGCCGCGCGCATCCAGCCGGCTTGCGGGACGATCGCACATCATTTCGAACCGGCGCCGCGCGCGTCCGGGCGAAGCTGCTGCAGATACGCTTTGAGGTCCTTCTCGAACTCCGGAAGCGGCTGGCCGACAAGGGCTTGAAAAGCGGGCAGCGTTTCAACGCCGCGACCGCTGGAGCGGACATACTCGTCCAGTTCCTTCGTGCCCAGGATCTTGCGGTCGAAGGCGAGGTAGTACGCTACCGCCCAACTTGTGAGGTAGTGCCGGTCCGACGCCGGCTGATCGGTGCCGTGAACGACGAGAAAGTGCTTCGATCCCGACCGCAGCAAATCGGACAGCGGGGTCAGCTCGTTCTTACGCAGCAGCGCCAGCGCCTTGAGCAGGCGATTGCGATCCGGGCGCTCCACACGCAATTCACCCGCATCGACGAAGGCGCCTTCAAAGACTTGTGCCAACCCTTCGTTGAGCCAGCGCGGGATTTCGCCCTGATTCGCGGGGTAGACGAAGTTATTCAAGTAGGCATGAAACGCCTCATGGTAGAGCGTTTGGAAGAGACGCTGCGCTGCTGCCTCCAACATGGTCCGATTCTGCTTATCGGCCTGGCGAATCTGCTCGCGATTGTCCTCGATTTGCTTGGCCAGCGCTGCGGGAACCTTTCCCTTGTAGATTTTGTGCAGCTCCGCTTCTTGTTCCTTCAGGCGGTTCAATGCGTCCTGGTTCTTCTGGTAGACGGCCGCCTGCTGATCGTAGAGCCGCTGAAACTCCACCGCGCAAATAATCTCGTTGCGCACGGGGTCGTAGAACGCGGGATTGAGCAATGTGTGGCCGCGCTCCTTCAACAAGGACTGGTAATCGGCGAGGGACTGCGGCAACAGAACCACCGTCGGCTGGCCGGCCTGGCAGCGCGGCGGCAAGAAACGCGCGTATGCCTCGTAAATCTGCTCGAGGTGAATCGCGGCCAACACGACGATATTCTTGTTCGCGTTCGACGCAAGACGGAAGTAGGTGGATTCGTATTGCAAGCCGCGGCCGTCCTTGCCCCATTTCGCGGGTTGCATCTCCACTTCCTCGGCAGCGGGCATGGCCCCGGTCGCCGCCGCATCAAGCATCCTGCGCAACATCTCCGAGATGTCGCGCTCCTTCGCCAGCGTCTGGAGCCGCCCGGCGAGCACTTCGCGCTCGGCAGCGTCGAGCAATTTCAGATGATCGATCTCGTTGCGGCGAAACAGATCCGAGTTGACGAGCGTCGGCGCGCCGGGCCGGCGGTTGACGCGCTTGAAGACCACTTCGCTGAGGCCTTCTTTGACAAGCATCCCCTGCACGGAGCGGCCGTTCTTGAGATGGACGACGTCGAATTTCCAGTCGTCCGCGCGTACCTCTCCGGCCAACAGAAATGCGACAGTCAGCGCAAGGAGCCGAAATCGAGACGGCCCGCGAGTCCGGTCGAAAGCCATCGATACCGCGCCTCTTCATTGGGACGGAACAGCGCTACTATAACCGGCGGTCTTCGGGTTGCCAATTGCGTAAAGCCGTCGTGGTACAATAACGTCCCATGGCCGCTCACGACCTCGTTCTTGCGTTCACGGGAGCCAGTGGAGCACCGTATGGCGTTCGCCTGTTGGAAGTCCTGCTGCGCGCGGGCCGGATGGTTCACGTCACCATCAGCCCGGCGGCGGTCGAGGTGCTCGAACGCGAAATGGACCGCCGCGTTCGCCTCGATCAGTTCGCTTTGGCGGACTTGCTCGGCACTGCCTTGAAAACGGAACCAGGCCAAGCGTACTATCATCACTTCCAAAACTTCCAAGCGGGCATCGCCAGCGGCTCCTTCCTGACCGGCGGCATGGTTGTCTGCCCGTGCAGCATGGGGACCGTCGCGGCGATCGCCCACGGGCTGTCGCAGAACCTGATTCATCGCGCCGCGGATGTGCATCTGAAGGAAAAACGGCCGTTGATTCTCGTGCCGCGGGAGACGCCGCTGCATGTGATTCAACTTCGCAACCTGGCCACGTGCGCGGAAGCCGGCGCCGTCGTCCTACCGGCGATGCCCGCGTTCTACACCCGACCGCGGACGCTGGACGATCAAATCAATTTCATCGTCGGCCGCATTTGCGACCAGTTAGGGGTCGAGCACGATTTGCTCAAACGCTGGGGCGACGAAGGGGGCCCGAATTGCTAAGCGTGGGAGCACCGACGCCCTCGCTTCGCGCTTCGGGCTCCCCACTCATTCGCCCCGCGCTTGTCGGCGCTTGGCTCGCCACGCTTCAAGACGCTTTTGAATTTCGGCTTCGTAACCGCGGTCGGTCGGCTCGTAGTAACGTCGATCTTCCGGCAAGAACGCCTGATCGCTCCACGCCCCGTCGTAATCGTGACTGTATTGATAACCCGCGCCATGACCGAACTGGGCGGACCCCTTGTAGTGCGCGTCGCGCAGGTGTTTCGGCACTTGCAGCGTGCGGCCCGACTTTACATCCGCTACGGCCTTGCCAATGGCAAGCGTCGAGGCGTTCGACTTCGGCGCCGTCGCCAAATACGTCACTGCTTGGGAGAGATTCAGCTGGCATTCCGGCAGGCCGACAAATTCGACCGCTTGTAAAGCGGCGGTCGCCACAACCAGCGCTTGCGGATCGGCGTTGCCGACGTCCTCCGAAGCGAAGATGACGATGCGCCGCGCGATGAACCGCGGCTCCTCGCCCGCCTCCAACATGCGCGCCAGCCAATAGAGCGCGGCGTCCGGATCGCTGCCGCGCATGCTCTTGATGAAGGCGCTGGCGAGATCATAGTGTGTGTCACCGGTCGCGTCGTAGTCGAGCACTTTTCGTTGGATGGAGTCTTGGGCGACTTCCAGCGTGAATTCCACCGGCTGCTTCTCGGCGGAGAGGACGCCGACCTCCAGCGCCGTCAGCGCTCGGCGGGCATCGCCGTCGCTCATCTCGGCGAGAAAACTCAGTGCCTCCTCGGTGATTTGAACAGCGGAGTTTCCCAAGCCACGGTCTCTATCGGCCAAGGCACGCCGCAACAACTCCGTGATGTGTTGCCGGTCGAGCGGCTCGAATGAGAAGATCTGGCTGCGACTGAGAAGCGGCGAATTGATGGCGAAGAACGGGTTTTGCGTCGTCGCCCCAATCAGGATAACGCGCCCTTCCTCGACGTCCGGCAACAGCACGTCCTGTTGAGCGCGGTTGAAGCGGTGTAGCTCATCGACAAAGAGAATCGTGCGCCGGCCGCTCGTTTCCAATTCGCGCCGGGCCTCTTGCAGCAGTTCGCGAACTTCCTTGATGCCGGCCGCTGCGGCGTTGACCGCGCGGAAATGGCATTGCGTATGGTTTGCAATGACGTGCGCCAGCGCGGTCTTCCCAGTGCCGGGCGGGCCGTAGAAGATTACGGAGCTGAGCCGGTCCGCTTGCAACATTCTCCGCAGCAACTTATCGGGACCGAAGAAATGCTCCTGTCCCACGAACTCTTGGACGGTGCGTGGCCGCATCCGCGCGGCAAGCGGTTGCGCTTTGCGAAGATTGGCTGCGTGAACGTCGCGAAAGAGGTCGATGGCTCGTCTCCGAACACGGGGCGCCTGCCGCCATTTTACACGTCGGCCGCGAACGCCGTTACGTCACGTCCGGCGGCATTTGATACGCTTGGGTCTCCCCGATACCCAGACTCGCATTCGTCGTCGGGGGCTGCACGGGGATAAACGACCCGCTCTCCGCGATCTTGAGCAGGCCGCGGCGTTCGTAGCTCGCGAGGTCTTCCAAGATCACGCCTGCGTCCTGGTAGCGGCCTTCTTTCCGGCGGGCCATCATGCGGCCGACAAACACCGCCAAAGGCACCGGCAATTCCGGCGCGACGGCGGTCAGGTTCGGAGCGTCTTCATTCGCGATTTGCACGAGCACCGCGGCGGCGGTGTTCTTTTGAAACGGCAAGCGGCCGCTCAGCAGGTGAAAAAACGTCGTTCCGAGCGAAAAGATGTCGGACCGCTCGTCCAGCGGCTCGCCGAGCGCCTGTTCCGGCGACATGTAGTGCGGCGTGCCGAGGATCGCCGAGTGCGGTGTCAGGCCGATTTCCGGCTGTTGCGCCTGTTTGAGCAGGCCGAAGTCGCTCACTTTCAGCGTGCCTTCCGCATTGAGCAACAGGTTGTGCGGCTTCAAATCTCGGTGCAAAATACTGTGCCGGTGAGCGTAGTGCAAGCCTTCCAACGCCTCGCGGAACCAGCGCGTTGCCAACTCGACGGGCGGCCGTCCATGCTGCCGTTGCCAACGAGCCAGGTCGCCGCCGGCCATGTACTCCATCGCCATCCAACCGAGAATGCCGCCCATCCGACCCGGCGCGCTGCCCGCGGCAAGAATCTGCACAATCTGCGCACAACTGAATTGTGCGAGCACCATCGCCTCCTGGTTGAACCGGGCCAGGAGGTCGTCGTCCGCCGTCCCGTCGTGGTGAAACAGCTTGATGGCCACCGTGCGATTGAGGCTGAGCTGTGTGCCGAGATAAATCTCACTCGTGCCGCCCTTGGCCAGTTTGCGTTCGAGGCGATAATCGCCGCCGAGGATCAGGTCTTCGTAGCTTGCGGTCGGTTCCGGCGCCGGTCGGTGACTGCGGTGCGACGGCGTCGGTCCGGCGTCGGGGACAACGGTTCGCGTATCGGCAGCGATTGTTTGCGCTTCAAGGAGCTTGCCATCGGCCAACTGAGCGAACGCCGCTGCCAAACGATTGCGCAGCTCGCGGGTCAGCTCAGCGAGGGAGCGGTGGAGCTGGCCGCTCACGCGCAGGGAGATAACAAAGTAGCGCGGATCGCCATCTTCGCCGTTGTCGAGATAAGTGCCAACCTGAACGTCTTCCAGTGAAAACCCGTAGGCCGCCAACGCCGCGGTGATACAGGCGACCGTGCCGGGGTGGTCGAAGCCGACGACGAGCACCTCGAACGCATGCGAAGCGAGCGGCCGGAATTCAACTTCAACGGTGTGCTCCGGCGTCATCGTCGCGATCAAACGCAAGTGACGAACGATTTCGGCGGGCGAGTAACGCTCAAAGTAAGTCGCGGGCAGGGACCGAAAATGCCGGTCGAGCAAATCCTCGTCGAGGCCGGCACACTGACTGCGCACCGTATCGAGCAGGTTGAGCATGCTGGCCCTTCCTCTTTGAATGGACGCCATTCCGGGGTGCGTGGCGCGGTAGGAGAGCTATTGTTACGATTCCGCGCAGGAAATCCAAGCGGGCGTTGGAGCGCTTGGGGCGCGGAAGATTCTTGGTGCGGATCGTTCGCGGCGGCTGAAAGGTTGTAGGAGAAGCCGCCGCCCTGTGGGCGGCGGCTCTAGAGAATGTTGAGTTGCGCTGCTTCGATTACGTCATCGCCCGTGGCTGCGTCGATGACGTGCCGTGCGTGTGCAACATCTCGTGGTGGCGGCGATGGTGATGATACGCCAGCCCCAAAAACGCGATTCCCAAACCGATGATCGCCGCACACGTCAAGAAGACCAGAATGAATACCAATGACATGTCCATATGCGACCATTTGAGCAAGATTGGATTGCCCTGAGGATCGCGGTCAAGACCCACCATGCTGCCGTAACGGGTGCCGAAGCCAATGCTCGTCAGGCCCAGCCCGATGAAGGCGCCGGACGCAATGATAGCGCCGCAGAGTGCGCGCATTTTTGATACCTCCGTTCGTCGTGCCCTTGTCGGTTAGAAGTTGAACATACGCATGCCGCCTGCGCACACGAGCAGGATGCCCGCGATGATGATGAACAGGCTGCTACAGCCGCATGAGGGCCAAGCGCCGTACGGGCCGCGCGGGCCCATCTGTCCGCCAAGACCGCCTCCGCCTCCGAAAAACCCGCCCTCGCCCAACAACGGGCCGCCTCCCATACTCATGGTGATTTCCTCCCGCTAAAACAACAACTCGCCAGTGATCGGATCAAGAGCGCTCACCGCCGGGCGGGAGCGATGCGCCCTTCCTTGTAGGCTTGATTGGCCGCCAACGCGGTGGGCACCCAGTTCCGCAACGCCTGAATGCGGTGCGCGTCGCTCGGATGGTCGGATAAAAACTCCGGCGGCCTGGATCGCCCCGCCGACGCCTGCGCCATTCGTACCCAGAAGCGCACCGCCTCGTTCGGATCGTAACCGGCGAACGTCATCAGGAAGACGCCGATGTGGTCCGCCTCCGCCTCCTGTTGGCGGTCGTACGCTTTGCCGCGTATGTCGGACGATTGGCTGCGCGCCAAGCGCTCGCTAGCGTGATGCGCCAGGGCATGGGCGATCTCGTGCGACAGGACCGTCGCCATTTGGTCGTCGTCTTCGGCGACAGGCAGGATGCCGGTGAACACCACGATCTTGCCGGCCGGGAGGCAAAAGGCGTTTACCTGCGGATTCTGCAGGACGTTGACCTCCCACTCGAAGCGGTAACCGTGCAGGCGCAGGTTGATCTCGCGTTGGAGCGGTTCAATGCCGGCGGCCTCCACGATGTGTCGCGTGATGCCGCGCGCCCGTTGCACCTCCGGCCGATCCGCCGGTAGGGTCCGGCCGTACTTCTCCGGGTGCGAGAGTATTTCGCGATAGGCTTCGCGTCCGAGCCTGAGTTCTTGTTCCGGCGCCAGAGCAAGTTGCTGCGGCCGGCGTCCAGGACCTTCGGCGTTGCCGGCGAACTGCTGCGTGTCGCAGCCGAGCGACAAGATGACCGCCAGAGCAACAAAATGGACCCGTCGCGCGGTGCGCACTGCGTCATCCTTTCGGAAGGGGCGGTCGCCTGGATGTCCCGAGCGCACAACGAGAGCGGCCACGTCCGCCCTCGTTGTAGGTCTCGCGCTTACGGATTTCGACGATTACGCCTTCTTGACGTTGATCTTGAACTCGGCGGTCGCCTTGTCGCCGCTCTTGGACGGGGTGCCGGTAAGGGTGATCGTGTGCTCGCCGAGCGCCGCGTCCTTGGCGGCGGCGATCGAGACCGTCATGTCTTTGTCGCCCGCCTTGAAGGTACCCGACGACGGTGCGATCGTGACGCCCATCGGTGCGCCGCTGAACTCATATTTCATGTCCTGATCGAAGTTCTTGCCGCGATCCGCCGAGATCGTAACTTGTTTGGTCTCCCCTTGCTTGATGCTCGTGTCGGTCTTGGGCACGCTGAATTTGAAGGTGTTCTCGGGTTGCCCGAGGCTCACCGGCGACTTCTTCGAATCGGGATTGGTCGTTCCCGGTCCGCCCGAGGTGCTTTTGTTTTCGCAACCAGCCAGCAAGCCGACGAGCGCACAGAGCGCAAGGAACCTCTTCATGGCACATCTCCCTGAGAGTGAAACAATGACACAACCACTTCCGAAATCCGGCCAAGCGGGAGTGCAAAAGATGTGCCCCGGCGCGAATGCATCGCAAAAAGTACGCCGCCGACATCCACCGTCCCTACATGCTCGCGGTTTCAACTCGGAACGTGACGAAGGAGGCGCTACACTTCTTTGAACGTCGTCTTGTTGATTTTGTACTCGGTAATCTTGGCCGAAATGCTGCGCCGCGACAGGCCGCAAATCTTCGCACAACGGCCAATGTTCCCGTGACTCTTCTTCAGCGCCTTGCGGATGTACTGCTGCTCGATGTCGGCGGTAAGATCGCGCAATAAATCCGGCAACGCCTTGTCGAGATCAATGCTGATAGGGACTCTGGGGGTTTGCGGCGTCAAGACCTCGGGCGGCAAGTCATTTGCTTGAATGACGCCGTCGCGGCAAGTTACGCACGCCCGTTCAATTGCGTTTTCCAGCTCGCGGATATTGCCCGGCCAGCGATAGCGAAGAAGGACCTCCATCGCTTCGGGAGCGATTTGATTCCGCGACTGGTCTTTGCGTGAGTACTTCTCGGTAAAGTGCTGCGCCAAAAGGGGTATGTCCTCGGCCCGATCGCGCAGCGGCGGCAGCTCGATTTTGACGACGTTCAGGCGATAATACAGATCCTCGCGGAACGTGCCTTGCTTGACAAGCTTGGGCAGCGATCGGTTGGTCGCGGCGATGACGCGGACATCCACTTCGATGCTCTCGGCGCCGCCGACGCGCTCGAAGCAGCGTTCTTGCAGCACGCGCAGCAGCTTTGCTTGCATGGCGGCGGGCACGTCTCCGACTTCGTCAAGGAAGATGGTGCCGCCATCGGCCAGCTCGAAGCGGCCGCGACGCTGGCCCACTGCGCTCGTGAACGCGCCCTTCTCGTGTCCGAAGAGCTCGCTTTCAAGCAGATTCTCCGGCAGGGCGGCGCAGTTGACCGCGATCAACGGCCCGGTCCGCACGTGCGACGCCAGGTGAATCGCGCGGGCCACTTGTTCCTTGCCCGTGCCGGTTTCGCCCTCGATCAATACCGTACTGGTCGTGTGCGCGACGTTGTTGATCAGCTCGAAAATCGCGTGCATCCGCGGGTTCTTGCTCAGGATATTGTGGAAGGAGTAGCGGCTTTGGAGCTGCTCGCGCAGAGCGGCCACTTCGTCCACCATGGCGCGCTCGCGAAGCGCGCGCTGCACCACGAGTTTCAAATGGTTCACGTCGATCGGTTTCGTGAGGAAGTCATAGGCGCCGAGGCGCATCGCTTGCACGGCGTCATCCACCGAGCCAAAGGCCGTCGTGACGATCACGGTGACCGGCAAGTGCCGTTTCTGCACTTCCTCGATCAAGTGCATGCCGCTGAGGCGCGGCATTTTCAGATCGGTGATCACGATGCTGTAGTTGCGATCGACCAGCGCCTCTAGCGCTTCCGTACCGTCGGCCGCCAGTTCCACCTTGAGGCGGGAGTCGCCTTCAAGCACTTGTTGCAGTTGGTGGCGAGTCGCTTCGCTGTCCTCGACGACGAGAATCCGGCGTTGCATGAAGCCAATCTCCGGAGCAATGAAAACGTGGGTCACTTCCGGTTGAGTCGGCGGCTGTGTTTGCAAAGTGCGCGCCATGGTTCTTCCTTGTGAAAACAAGAGTGCCCGACAAGCGGGTAGAATCAGCGATGAATCGATCTTACCGCTTACGACAGAGGTGCGAAGATACGCAAATCGGCGCCAGCGCCACGTCGAACTGAAGCCGAACGGTTCTGCGATGATAGGTCATGGCGGCGCGGCGTGGTTAGAGCCCAGCCTCCGTGACGCTTGAGCCCCCTATCGTATCCGAGCAGATGTTCGCTTACAAGTGGGCATCGCTCTTCTTATTTGTGCGCGGTTCATCTCCGACGGTGATCGTGACGATTGGAGCTTCTATGAGAACGACACACACGGAGCGCGATTCCCTCGGCGAAGTGCAAGTACCCGACGACGTCTACTACGGAGTTCAAACGCAACGGGCGCTTGAAAACTTCCCGATCAGTTTTCGTGGCATTCCGCCGCGGCTCATCCATGCGTTCGGACTCCTGAAGGCCGCCGCCGCCCATGTCAATGCGGCTCTGGGCTTGTTGCCGGCCGACCTGGCGGACGCTATTTCGCGGGCGGCGGACGAAGTCGCCAACGGCACGTGGGACGGACAATTCGTCGTGGATGTCTTCCAAACCGGCTCCGGCACCTCGAGCCACATGAACGCCAACGAGGTCATCGCGAAACGAGCCAACGAACTGCTCACCGGCCGGCGCGAATACAAAGATCCGGTCCACCCCAACGATCACGTCAACCTCGGTCAGTCGAGCAATGACGTTTTCCCGACGGCCATCCACTTGGCCGCCGCGCTCGCCCTCCGGGACGATCTCCTGCCTGCAATGCAGGAATTGCTCACTGCGTTCGCGAAGAAGGCCGTTGAGTTCGATGCCGTCGTCAAAATCGGCAGGACCCACTTGCAGGACGCGACGCCTGTCCGCCTCGGACAGGAATTCGCCGGCTACGCGCGCGTGGTGGAGCGCGGCCGAGAACGTTTGGAGGAACAACGGGCGTTGCTGGCCGAAGTCGCTCTCGGCGGCACGGCGGTCGGTACCGGGTTGAATACGCATCCTGAATTCGCCACAAGGGCATTAGCGGACGTCGAGCGCCGCACGGGATTGCACTTGCGCCCGGCGGTCAACTACTTCGAGGCTCTGCAGAGCCGGCACACGGTCGTGTCTTTGAGCGGCGCGCTCAAGACAGTCGCTACTGATTTGATGAAAATCGCGAACGATCTGCGGCTGCTCTCGTCGGGTCCGCGCTGCGGACTGGCTGAAATCACGCTGCCGGCGCTGCAACCGGGTTCCTCCATGATGCCGGGCAAGACCAACCCTGTGATTCCGGAAGCGGCCTGTCAGGTCGCCGCTCAGGTGATCGGCAATGACGCTGCGATCGCGATCGGCGGGCAGTCAGGCATTCTCGAACTCAACGTGATGATGCCCGTGATGGCGGACAATCTCCTGGAGTCGCTCACGTTGTTGGCCAACGTCAGCCGCGTGCTCGCGAGACGCTGTGTGAATGGCATCACGGCGAATCGTGAACGTTGTCGGCAATTCATCGAGGAAAGCCTCGCGTTAACCACGGCGCTCGTACCGCGAATGGGTTACGATCGCGCGGCTCTGTTGGCGAAAAAGGCGTTCGAGGAAGGGACAACCATCCGCGCCGTTGCACTGCGCGAAGCCGGACTCAGCGCGGACCAACTGGACCGTCTCCTCGACGCCGAGCGCATGACGCGACCCGGCTTCGAACCCGCCTAACGCGGGGCTACGGACACGTGCGCCAACTCTTAACCGCTGATACTGATCCGTATTCGTGCAAAGCTCTGCCGTAACGATGCCGTCTCCTCTCGGCATCTTACTTGCAGCCCAAGCTAGAACAGTTGAAGCGTGCGTCGTAGCGGAATCCGCCAGAATTCCGCCAGCTTTTATGCACCTGTGGAAATCAGAAGAGGAGGTCGTCTTATGTTTTCGCAACACATCTTCCGGAGCACGGCCTTGTCGGTGCTCGCCTTGCTCGCGTGCGGCACGCTCGCACAAGCGCAGACGTATGGCGCCGCCACAGGTTTCACCCCTTACGGCGCCGGAGTGCGGCCATCGGCCTACGGCTTCTACCCGTTAAGCCGAACGGAGCCCACGTACGGCCCAGCCGTTTATCCGCGTAGCGATACCTACCTCGGCGATGGTTACGGGCCGATTTTTCTCACGTCGATCAACTACCCCGGCGTCTACGGCGCATTCACGTACGGCATCTACGCGAGCGCCTTTAACATCGCACCGACGATCTCGGCGGGCATGTATCCGCCGGCGACGATGGAGGGCTTCACTTCAACGCTCCGTACCGCTACAAGTCCAGGTGACGTGTCGGCCGCGATCGACGTGCGCATCCATCCGACGGCGGAGTTGTTCTTCGACGGCGTGAAGACGACCCAGACGGGCGATAACCGCACGTTCCTTACGCCGCCGCTCGTCCCGGGCCGTGACTTCAGCTACACCGTGCAGGCGGTTTGGAACAACAGGGGCCAAACAGTGCGTGAACAGCGCATGCTCCGCGTCCGCGCCGGCGACCATCTGCGCGTGGACTTCACGGTGGCGGGTCCAACGCCGGGCCTGCGTACACTTTCTACGCTTAACACAACGCCGCGCCCTTGATGGTGCGGATGATCGTTAGGACCGCGACCGATTGTCGATGCATTGCACGATTGCGCCTGCCAGCCGGCACTTCCCCGTCGGCCGGCAGGCGCTACGGCTCACGCGATCGCCAGAACGAATATGTCATACCCGCCACCGCGATTGGAAATGAAAGCAAGACGCATTCCGTCCGGCGACCACGCGGCGAAATTATCCTGCGCCGGATGGCACGTCAGATTCCGCTGGTTCTTACCGTCGGCGTCCATCACGTAGATCTCGTAGTTGCCGTCGCGGTTGGTCGTGAACGCGATTTGCTTGCCGTCGGGTGACCACGCGGGCCAGTAATCCATCGCGGTGTTGTGCGTCAATCGGCGCACGTTGGCGCCATCGGCATTCATCACGTGGATTTCGAGCCCGCCGGTCCGGCCGCTGCAAAACGCGATTTGCTTGCCGTCGGGCGACCACGCGGGGTTGTTGTCGGGCGCCACCTCGCTCGTCAGCCGGCGGATGTTCTTCCCGTCGGCCTCGCAAATGTAAATCTCCTGATTGCCGTCGCGCGTGCTGACCCATGCAAGGCTCTTGCCGTCCGGCGCCCAGCGCGGCGACTCCTCGAACGCCTTGTGCGGAATCATTACCTTCATGTCCGAGCCGTCGGCATTGCACACGTTGATTTGCAGCTTGCCGTCGGTGCCTTCCAGCTTGTCGTACACAAACACGATTCTTTTGGAGTCAGGCGACCAGTGGCCGTCGAAGTGCGGCGTATCAACGCCGGGCAACAACCGTTTCAATTCGGAACCATCGGCGTTCATCGTCCAGAGGGTCATCTTGCCCTCATGGATGCGCGTGAAGAGGAAACGCTTGGCGTCGGGCGACCAATGGAGGTGTTGTTTGAAACTGCCGTCGGTGGTGAGACGGGTGGGGTCGTTCATTGGGGCGGCTCCGAGACATCGCCTAGGAACACCGACCAGCGGCAGACGCACGTGCTCATGTCTGTTCGTTCGCGAGTAGGCGCGAAACTCAGAACAGCGCTTCGATCACCTTCCCATCAAGTCCCAGTCCTAACGTCGCCGCCTGCTCCGTCGTGATGCCGACCGCGCGATGGATGGTCGCCGCGAGGTCGGCCGGCGTGACGGGGTGATCGAGCGGATGCTCGGCGCGCTTGTCGCTTTCACCGATGATCCTGCCTCCGCGAACGCCGCCGCCGGCCACGAGGGCGCTGTAGCAGTGTTCCCAATGTTCGCGGCCGGCCTTGTCGTTAATCTTCGGCGAGCGGCCGAATTCACCGACGGCTACGACCAGCGTGGTTTCCAGCAGGCCGCGCTCGCGCAAATCGGCGAGCAACGCGGAATATGCCTGGTCGAGCCAGGGACCGTGGCGGTCCTGCATGATCTGGAAGTTGCGATAGTGGTGGTCCCAGCCGCCGTCGCCGGAGTCCTCCTCAGCTTCGACGTGATCGCTCCAGTTGACCTGCACGAACGGCACGCCGTGTTCCACTAACCGTCGTCCGAGCAGGCAAGATTGGCCAAATCGGGTCAATCCGTAGCGCTCAATCGTCGTCCGCGACTCCTGGGACAAATCAAACATCTTTCGCGCGCCGGGCGAGGTGAGCAGCGCAAAAGCCTGGGCGCGGTAATCGTCGATCGAACGCGAGGACTGAAGGATTTCCACTTGCTGTTGCAATTGATCAAACGATTGCATCAAGCGCTGGCGGTCCCCGAGCCGTTCGGGGGTCAGTTCCGCGGAAGTCTGCAGAGCGGGGATTTTGGTGCCGACGACCGGATCATATTCGAGGCGGAACGGGTCGTAGAGGGCGCCCAGCGAGCCGCCGCCCTCGCCGGTGACCATCTTCTTGCCTTGGTGCAGGCGACCGCCGATGACCATGAACGGCGGCACTTTAGATGCGAAGCCCCTCACGCGCGCGACCACCGCTCCCGTCGCCGGTCGAGCGCCGCCCGCCTTCGCCTTGCCGCCGAGATCGAGAGCGCCCGCATCGCTGCCCGTGAGGCCGATGGTGCCGGCGACACCGTGATCGTTTGAGGCGGTGCGCAGCGAACGGATGATGCTGAACTGATCGGCTGCCTGAGCGATCCGCGGAAACAACTCGCCGACGCGCGTGCCGGGAACTCTCGTCGGGATGGCGGCGAAGGGACCTCGGAATTCCAAGGGTGCGTTTGGCTTCGGATCCCACGTGTCAAGCTGCGCCGGCCCGCCCCAGAGCCAGAGCAACATCACGGACTTGGCAGAGCCATGCACCGGGTCGCCTGCCTCGGCGCGGAGGCGAAGGAGATCGGCGAGTGACAGACCGAGGACCGTGCTTAGCCCCGCCTGAACGAAGTCCCGCCGGGTCATCGACTGGCACGTCCGTTGCCGCTGTTGGCCGATGAATAACATGCGCTGTTCCAAAAGGTCGTAACCGGCGACGGACGCGATTATACCACGGGCCAATCCCCGGAGCGAAAGATCATTCCACGCCCGCGATCTCGACGCGGCGGCCAGGGATGAAGAACTCCCTCGCCGCCGCGTTGAGTTCCCCGATCGCCCCGCGCATTCGCTATAGCCGTCGAAATCCGCACTGACTGCTTGCTCCGCGGCGGGACAACGGGTAAATTGTGCTAGGTTTTGCTGACGTTGCTGATTACAAGTAGTCGCGTGTGCTTGTGTAAATGGGGCAATCGTTGCCGTTTGTCCAAGCGCATCGCCCCCTAGATTGCGTAAGGGCCTTTCTCCCGGAACAATGCGTGCGCGGCCTGGCACGCGAAGAGGCGGTTCTTTCGACCTGCCGGAACGGGTCGAAAGCAGGATGCAGTCGCGGCGAGCGTGCCCGCACGCACCTCAGACGGAATCTGCGCGAACGGAACCCCCAACGGATGGTCCGGTGAAAGGAATGCAGAGCGAAGACATTGCCGTCGCACCGGCGGTAACGGTTGTGGACGATGAGCCGCTCGCGCTCGACGTCCTGATCCGCGCGGCCCGCAGTTGGCGCTACGAGTGCCAGGCAGCCGCGAATGCGGAGCAGGCGCTGCAACTCTTCGAGCGCCGGCAGACGCCGCTGCTTGTGACCGACCTGCGCATGCCTGGACGGGGCGGCATCTGGCTCGTCGGCGAAATCCATCGCCGTTGGCCAGACGTTGGCATCATTGTCGTCACCGCTGGTGACGATAGCCAGGCCGCCATCAACTGTTTGAACGCCGGCGCCGATCGCTATTTCCTCAAGCCGGTCCACCTCGACGAATTTCATCACGCGCTCGACGCGACCTTTCAGGCGTACCAACTTAAGCATGATCGCGAACGTCACCGCTCGCAGCTGGAACGAAAGGTCCGACAGCAAACACGCCGCATCCGCCGGGACTTCTTGTCGTCCATCGACAGCATTGTGCGGACGCTGGAAGAGCGCGATCCCTACACGGCCGGACATTCCAAGCGCGTGCGCGCGTTGTCGGTGCGCCTGGCCAATTGCATCGCGTTAGGCCGACAGGAGCGGCATCTACTCGGTCTGGCCGCCAAACTGCACGACATTGGGAAACACGGCATCCCCGAAGTGATTCTCCACAAACCGGCGCGCTTGACCGCCGCCGAGGACGAGCTCATTCGCCAACATCCACTCATCGGCGTGCGCATTCTCAAGCCGATCGTCCGCAATCGGACCGTGCTGGCCGCCATCCGCGGACACCACGAGCGAATGGACGGCACGGGCTATCCCGACGGCCTCGTCGGCGAACAAATTCCCCTCCTCGCGCGCATGATCGCCATCGTGGACTGCTACGATGCGTTGACGAGTTCCCGCGCCTATCGCCCCCCGTTGCCGCACCACCGCGCCCTCGAATTCATGAGCGACGGCGCAGGAACGCACTTTGACTCACAACTCTTGACCGCGTTCTGCGGGATGATGCGCGACGCTCCTAGCGAAACCTCATCGCACGCGCTGCCCGCCGCCATTTCGCTGGCCTATCCGGTGCAGGACGAGCCGCTCATCTAGGCCTTGGCGGCGCTGCATTAGGTCACCGCTGCGTTGAATGTGTCGGCGTTCTTCCCGACCTTCGGTGGTTTCGGCCCGCCGCGGAGAAACGAGAAAACGATGATGAGCACCCCCACCGCCAATCCGCCGACTCCCCAGCCGAACGCAGCGCCCATGCCGCCCGTTCCCAGTGGCGAGTAGTAACGGGGGTTCTGGTTTCCGTTCGCCAGGTCCACGATGGACGTGGTCAGCCACACCACGCCGAAACCGATCGCCCCGATGCCAAGCACCCGTGCGATAACGCGGCCGATGACGGGGTTGATGAAGCTCCAAACGCCGACCACCCCAAGCACGACGCCGGCCAGCAGGCCCACGACAAAGGTCGGACTTTCGAGGTCGATGTGCATGATTGTTCTCCTCATGTGAGCGATTCGTCACGGCTGCCGGCGAATCGCGCGAATCTTGACCGCCGGCTTCAATGCCTGCCCTGCCGCCGGGGCCGCCTGGATCTTCTTTACGACGTTTATTCCATTTACCACGCGTCCGAACGCGGCGAAGCCCTGTCCGTCCGGATTGCGTTTGCCGCCGAAGTCGAGCTCCGGTTGCTCGCCGATGCAGATGAAGAAGTCCGAAGTCGCGGTATCCGCCTCATCGCGCGCCATCGAGATCGTGCCGTCCTTATGCGCGAGTTTCGTTAGATTCGTCCGCTCCAGCTTGATCGGCGGAAATTGCTCCTTCTCGCGCTTCGGATCAGCGCCGCCCTGAATCACCTCGATTTTGACTTTGTTCTCAGGTTGATTGTCCGGCTTCACGGTGCGGTGAAAGAGGCCGCCGTCGTAGAACTTGGCGTCTGCGTAGCGGAGAAAGTTGGCCACCGTGATGGGCGCCTTCGCGGGTTCCAACTCAACCTCGATGTCGCCAAGGTCGGTCTGGATGAGGACACGCGGCGTCATGCCCTTCTCCTCCGTGGACGTCGCCGCAGTCGGAACAAGGCAGCCAAGCAGCGCGAGAACGGCGAAATGCATGTTTGTCCTCGTCGTGAGCATGACGTCGAATCGGTGGAGCGCCCCGCGGTTCATATGATAATCACCGCCGCGCGGCGAGTGGCAAAGAACTCAGTGTTTTTCGCCCGTGCCCGCGACTTGTGAAAGGGACCACTGCCGTGCCGATTGTAACCATCGTCCTGGGACTTCTCCTTATCGGTCTTGGCGTGGGCGGCTTTGTCGGCACGGGAAGCGAACATTACACCGCGTTCATCCCCGCCGGGTTCGGCGTCATCTTCGTGTTGCTCGGAGCGCTGGCGCGGAACGAGCGCATGTTGAAACACGCGATGCACGCCGCCGCCATGCTGGGATTGATCGGCTTTCTCATGCCCGCGATTCGCTTGGCTGTGAAACTCTCGGCCGGCGACGACATCAAGCCCGTCGCCCTTTGGACCAATGTTGCGATGGCGGTTCTCTGTGCGATTTTTGTCGGACTCTGCATCAAATCCTTCATCGACGCTCGGCGTCGCCGCACCGCCGGAGAAGCGGGCGTGAGTCGGTAGCTACCTGCCCTCGACTCGCCAACTCCAAAAAGGTACGCTGACCGGCGTTGCCCACGAATTACACCGTACCCACGAGGTTTGCATGACGGTGATGTCGCGGCCGCCGGCGCTCGTGGAGCGTTCAGACCCGCCGCGGACGCGCGCACGCCGTTCGTGGCGCGGCAAGTTTCAAGATGCCTTTCGCGGGCTGAAGCTCGGCGTCCGCGGGCATTCGAGCTTCTTTGTTCACTTTTTCTTTGCCGCACTCGTCGTGGCCGCGGCCGGCGCGTTGCGCTGTGAGCTGTGGGAGTGGTGCGTGCTGCTGGGCTGCATCGCCTTGGTGCTGACCGCCGAGCTATTCAATAGTGCGCTGGAGACGCTCTTCCGCGGTCTCGACGAACCAACAAAAGCCCGTACCTGGCCGAGTCTCGATATCGCGGCGGGAGCGGTGTTGCTGGCGAGCATCGCGGCCAGCGTCATCGGCGGCATCGTTTTCCTGAATCGTCTTCTCGTGGTGTTTGGCTAGGCGCGCACGCACTCGGCGCACCGTCCGTAAACGCGATTCTTCTTTTGCCACGCCACTGCCCGTCTCGTACACTCAACCGCGTTGCCTCCTGTTCCAACCTCCGTAACCCGCGGTTGCTCCCATGAAAAACGTCCTCGATTGGCAGAAGAAAAACCACGATAGCCTGGTCAACGATCTTGCCGCGCTCGTTGCCGTGCCGAGCATCAGCACCGACGGCGAACATCAGCCGGAAGTGGAAAAGTCGGCCGCGCTGACCTGCGAACAGATGCGCGCGACCGGATTGCAAAATACCGAGATTCTGCGGACGGTTGAATCAAACCCCTACGCCTACGGCGAATGGCTCGGGGCGCCGGGTAAACCAACGGTCTTCCTTTACGCCCACCACGACGTCCAGCCGATCAATTTTGAGAATGAATGGCAATCGCCGCCGTGGCAACTGACGCCGCGCGCCGGCCGGCTCTACGGCCGCGGCTCGGCGGATGACAAAGGTGCAATCACCGCGCAACTCGGCGCGGTAGCCGCGTTCTTGAAAACGCGCGGCAGCTTGCCCGTGAATGTAAAGATGCTCGTCGAAGGCGAGGAAGAAATCGGTTCCAGCAACTTGATGGGCTTCTTCAAGGAACACAAAAAGCGCATCGAATCCGACGTGATCGTCGTTTGCGACACGGAGAACATCGAGACGGGAATCCCGAGCATCACGTATTCGCTGCGCGGCATTGTCGCCGTGCAGGTTGAAGTGCAAAGCGCGAAGCTGCCGGTCCACAGCGGCATGGCCGGCGGAGCGCTTGCGGACGCCGCGCTCGCTTTGAATGTCGTGCTTTCGCGGCTGTATTGGAAAAACGGCAAGCTGCCCATTCCGCGTTACTACGACAGCGTGCGGCCGCTGACGGCAAAGGAACGTTCGGCGCTGAAGTCCATTCCGTATAAGGAGTCAAAGTGGCGTAAGGACACGGGCATTCTGCCCGATGTCAGCCTCGCGACCGAAAAAGGCGCTCATCCGTATGAACAGACGTGGCGCAAGCCGGCGGTGACGGTAATCGCCCAAGAAGCGAGCTCCATCAAGAGCGCCTCGAATCAGGTGCTGCCGAGAGCTGCCGCCATCGTGAGCTGCCGCATCGTGCCCGATCAGGACCCAGTCAAAGTCTTCCAGCAACTGCACGATTTTCTGACGAAGGATCCGCCGTGGGGCGTGAAGGTGACGGTCAAGCAACTTGGCAAACCGGTCGAATGGTGGATGACCGATCCCAATGGCCCCGCGTTTGAAGCCGCCGTCCATGCGATGCGGGCGGGCTTCAAACGCGACCCGGTGCCCATCGGCTGCGGCGGCACGATCGGCTTCGTCGGACCGCTCGCCGAGCTGCTCGGCGGCGCGCCCGCTCTGTTAATGGGCATCGAGGACCCGAAGAGCAATGCCCACGCGCCTAATGAAAGCTTGCACGAAGGCGATTGGCGAAAGCTGATGGCGTCCCTGGCGCACCTGTTCGAGAACCTTGGGAAGCTGACGGCGGATGGAGTGAAGTAAAGCATCATGAGCGCGCCATCGGGTTTGAATGAGATGGAACAGCAGGTTATGGACCTGCTCTTGCAAGGAGACCATCCGCTCCTGGCGACGCTTAGAGAGCAGTTCGTCGTAGCAGACGTGAGTAGGCGCGAATATACGGGCGCGGGTTTTTTCACGAATTTTGCGATCCCGGCCACCGCTCCGCGTCTTCCCTTCAAACGACGTCTAGTTTTCTGCGATGTTTACGCAGACTTGACCGGCTTGGAGCATGGCGCCGGCTTCCTCCTTTTCATCGACGATGGGACTTTGAACTTCTTGGAATGCTCCATTTGTGAGCCAGAGTGGCCCACCGACGCCAAACTCGTTCGCGCGTATTACATGCACGCCAAGCGCCCAAGCGATCCGAGTTTGGTGAAGACCAAGGAGCGCGACCTTCGTTGGCTCCTTCAGCATGTCGCGCCCTCGTAGCGGTGCGAACGAATCTATTTCAAAACAAATAGGCGCCGACAGCGGGCTACGACCGTCGTAAATCTTCCGGACGAAGCGGGATTCCCTGTTCTCGCAGATACCGTCGCTCCTCCGTCGCTTCCGCTTGTATCAACGCCTTGTTTCGCTCGTAATACAGCAGGGCTTCCCGCACGGCTTCAATGGGCATTTCTAGCCCAAGTTACTGAGTTGCGCCTGCGCGGTCGTTGGAAAATAAGGACTTAGGTTCAGTTTTGGGCGAAAGTCTTCACTACAGCTGGCTCGGTTCGTCGAGCCGGCGCAGTCGCGTCGGCAGCGTCAGTCCCAGGCG
>JBGQKZ010000051.1:0-44299 GCA_041499805.1 Gemmataceae bacterium | reverse complement strand
GGCGGCGACGGCAATGACACGTTCGTTGTCAACGGCACGTTGACCGGCTCGATCAACGGTCAGAACAACGACGACAGCATCACGGTCAACGCCAGCGTGACCGGCGTCGTGGACGGCGGCGCAGGCAGCGACACGCTGAACTTAGGCGGTGACGTGACGCTGACGACCTCGACGGCCAACGGCTACTCGGGGACGAACGCCAACATCGGCGGCGGCTTCAGCGGCATCGACACCCTTATTGGCAGTGGTACGCTGACTGGCGAGAACGTCGCGAGCACCTGGACTCTCGGCGCGACCGCGACCTACCAGGACAACACGGCCAACGTGCTGACCTTCTCTGGCTATTCCACCCTTCAGGGCGGCACAGCCGTGGATGCTTTCACGGTGACTGCGGCCGGCTACACCGCCACCCTCCTGGGCGGCGACGGCAACGACACGTTTGCGCTGAACGGCATTCTCACCGGCTCGATCGACGGGCAGGCCGGCAGTGATACGATCACCGGCGACAACACCGGCCGCACATTCAACGTTAATAGCACCAACGGCGGCGCGATCTCCGTCATCCTCACCGGCACGTTCGCCAACGTAGAGAACCTGACCGGCGGCAGCGGCGACGACAGCTTCGTGCTCGCGGACGGCATTGGCTTGACCGGCTCGATCGACGGCGGCGCCGGCAGCGACACCCTCAGCTACGCCGCCTACACGACGACGGTGCTTGTGACGCTCAGCGGTTCGGACGCCAACGGCTTCAGCAGCGCGTCCGCCACCAATCTCGCCGGCTTCGCAGGCATCAACACGCTCATCGGCGGCGATCCGAATGACGCCTTGACCGGTGAAAACACCACCAACACCTGGACCCTCGGCGCGACGCAGACCTACAACGACGGCACGAACACGCTGACGTTCTCGGGGTTCGAGACGCTTAACGGCGGTTCCGGCGTGGACACCTTCCTTGTCCAGAGCCTGAGCGCCCCGATTACGCTGAACGGCAACGGCGGCGCTGACGTCTTCACCGTGTCGAGCGCGACGAGCACTGTCGATACCATCAGCGCGGCCCTCGTCATTTCAGGCGGCGGCCAGGCCGGCGACGTGGTCACGGTTTCGGACACGGGCAACGCCACGGGCAAGCAAGTCACCATCGACGGCGGCTCGGTGTCGTCCACGACGAGCGGCAGCTTTTTCGCCGCCGGCGGCAGTCTGGCTTACGGTGGTGTCGCTAATCTGACCGTTCTCGGCGGTTCCGGCAACGACACCTTCGACGTGACGCCGGCGACGGCGCCTGGCACCGTGATCAGCGTGGATGGCGGCGATCCCACGACTCCGCCGGGTGACACGCTCATCTATGAAGCCAACGGCGGCGCCACCAGCGACGTCATCATCGGCGGCGTTCACCACATCCAGCAGCCGGGCAAGGAAGATGTCATTTACTCAAACTTCGAGACGGTCAACATCGCCAACGGTGTGATCACGCTCAACGGCACCACCGGCGACGATACGCTCGTTGTCACCGGCACGAGCGCGACCGACGGGTCCTACGTGCTCACGCTCAACGGCGTGGCCGGTCCGACGGTGAACTTCACCAACCTGCAAGGCCTCGTCTTTAACGCCTTGGGCGGCAACGACGAGATGGACATCAACAACCCGGCCGGTACGCGGCTGTCGCCGACGCCGGGCGCCTTCGATTTCGAGGCGGGCACGGGCACGGACGTGCTGAAACTGTCCGGCGGCGCCGGCACCAGCGAAACCTACACGATCACCGGCGTTGGCACGGGGAACATCGCCACGGGCCCGGCGGTCGTTCAGACCGTCGTGTTCACCGGCCTGGAAAACGTTAGCGACACGGTGACGGTCACCGATCTGACGGTCGACACCACGGCGCTCAGCGGCGCCGGCATCACGCTTGCCGACGGCGCGAGCGGTTTCAACGACGTGAACGTGGCCGGCGACCTGGGCTACACGTTCCAGAACAAGACGAACGTGACGGTGTCCGCCGGCAGCGGCGGCGATACGTTCAACCTGTCGTCCACCGCCGCCGCGACCGGACTGAGCACGGTGACGCTCAACGGCAACGCCGGCAACGACGTGTTCAACATTCTGGCGAGCACGCCCGCCGGCGTCACCACGAACCTGAACGGCGGGGCCAACAACGACAGCTTTGTGTTCACGGACGCCACGGTGCTGACGGGCAGCATCGACGGCGGCAGCGAAACCGACACGCTTGATTACTCCGCCTACTCCTCTTCGGTGTCGGTCAATTTGCAAACGTCGGTCGCCACCGGCATCTCTGGCACGTTCAGCAACATCGAGAACGCGCTCGGCGGAACGGTCTCCGACACGCTCACCGGCGCCGACGTGGCCAACACGTGGACCATTAGCGGCAGCAACACCGGCGACGTGAACGGTTTCACGTTTGCCAGCTTTGAGAACCTGAATGGCGGCACGTCCACGGACAACTTCGTCTTCGGGGCCGCCGGCTCAGAATCGGGCACGGTCGACGGCGGCGCCGGCGTCGATACGCTCGACTGGTCGGCCCAGGCTACGGGCGTCGCGGCGTCGCTTTCGGCTTACGGCGGGATTAACGGCTTCAACGGCAGTGCGCCGGGCGTTGTCGGCGCGTTCGCCAACATCGACAGCCTCGTCGGCACGAACACCACCGACTCGCTAACCGATACGGTGACGACCGATCCGGCGAGTTGGAGCATCACCGGCGCGAATTCCGGCAGCCTGACACAGGGGAGCGGTCCCGCGACCTTGGCATTCTCCGGTTTCCCGAGTCTGGCCGGCTCTTCGGAGAACGACACCTTCCAGTTCGCCAACGGCGGTTCGCTCGCCGGGACCATCGACGGCGGCGGCGGCTCGAACACGATCGTCGGCGATAACCTGAGCGATGCCTTCCAGATCACCGGCGGCGACGCCGGCTCGATCGGGACAATCCTCGCCGCGGGCTTCGTCAACGTCGGCAATCTGACGGGCGGCACGGGCGGCGACACGTTTACGTTCGGCGCCAGCGGCACGCTCTCCGGCAACATCGTCGGCGGCCTGGGCAACGACACGATCGTCGGCAACGACGCTGGCCACACCTACACGGTGAACGCGGCGAACGGCGGCACGATCAGCGACATCTTGGTCGGCACGTTCAGCGGCGTCGAAAACCTGACCGGCGGCACGGGCGCCGACAGCTTCCTGTTCGTGACGGGCGGCACGCTGTCCGGCACGATCGACGGCGGCACGGGCGCGGGGCTGAATACCCTCACCGGCGATAACGCCGGCGATACGTTTAACGTCACCGGCGCCAACAGCGGCAACATCGCCGGCGTTTTGGGGGCATTCGTCAACGTCCAGAACCTGGTCGGCGGCACGAGCGACGACAGTTTCGTGTTCGGCACGGGCGGTTCGCTGTCCGGCACGATCGACGGCGGTACGACCTCGACCGGCAACTCGATTACCGGCGACAACGCCAACCACACGTTCGACATTACGGGCGCGAACGCGGGCGCGATCGATGTCATCCTCGCGGCCGGGTTCACCAACGTCCAGAACCTGGTCGGCGGCACGGCGAACGACACGTTCCAGTTCGAGAACGCCGGCTCGCTGACGGGAAGCGTCAACGGCGGCGCCGGCTCGAACACCATCAAGGGCCCGCCGGACGTTTCGGCGGTGTTCCACATCCGGGCCCTCGACGCCGGAACCGTGGATTCGTTGATGGCCTCGTTCAGCAACGTCGGCAACCTCGTCGGCGGAACGAGCCCTGACACGTTCCTCATGGGGGATGCGACCGCTCATGCCGGCACTGCCGCATTGAGCGGCTCCATCGACGGCGGCACCGGCGGCGGGGACACGCTCGACTACAGCAATTTCGACACCGTCACCGGCACGCCAGTCGACGTGATCCTCAGCGGCTCGGCCGCCAACGGCACCGATGGGTTCACCAGCAGCAGTGCCACGGGAATCGCCCTCAACTTCACGAACATTTCGATCTTGTTCGGCAACGCGGCCTCGGCCACAAGCACGCTGACGGGAGAGGACGTTGGCAGCACCTGGCTGCTCGGGCCGGTCCAGAACTACATTGACGTCGGCGGCAACGCGAACGCGCTCTTGTTCGGCGGCTTCCAAATTCTGAACGGTGGATCGGGCATCGACGATTTCTTCGTCACCAACACCACTCTGGGCACGCCGCTCGCGCTCAACGGCAACGGCGGCGACGACAACTTTGGCGTGTCGTCGTTTGCGACGATCCAGGGCGATTTCTCGGTGGACGGCGGTACCGGAAACAACTCGCTCACCGCCAACGACGGCGGGTCATCCGCTTCGGTGTTCTTGACCATCGAGGCTACCGATATCATCCGCGAAGGCTCGGGCATCGTGAGCTACGCCAACATGGGCGGTGTTGACGTGACAAGCAGCTCGGGTGACGACAACATCGATATCGAAAGCACCCTCGTCGGAACGTTTGTGACGTTCACCGCCGGCGGCGGCACGAACGACATCGAAATCGCTCAGGTGGGCGGTAACCTGGACGCCATCGCCGGCGATCTGACCCTCAATCTCGCGGGCGGCGGGACGAACACCGTTGTCGTCCACGACGAGTTCAGCAGCTACGCCGGCACGGCCTACACGGTTCTCGATAGCCAAGTGGCTCGAGACGCAACGACCGGGGGCGGCTTGAGCATCAACATCGGCTTCACCGGCCCCGCGGCAACGCTCGTCGTGCTCGGCGGCAGTGGCGGCAGCAACGCCTTCGACGTGACGGCCAGCGCCTCCACCGAATTCTGGCTCGATGGCGGGTCTGGTTCCGGCAACACGCTGAACTACAACAACGCCAACGGCGGCAACGGCCAGGACGACGGCGTTGGCGACATCATCGACACGACGGGTAACAACAAGGACGTCCACTACAGCGACTTCGCCACGGTAACAATCGTCTAAGCTCTCGCCGCCACCCAGCGACAGCGGCGAGAGCCTCGCACACGTCCGGCCGGGGCAATTTTCCCGGCCGGACGTGTCTTGCTGCACGTCCTACCGCTAGGCGAGCGCGAAGGTTCTTCCTTTCTTAAGGGTGCGCGTACGGTGATCGGTGGCCCGGCGAAACGTCGGTGAAGGCCTCGTTCGGCGCTTAGAGCACGTTTCGACCGGATTTGATCCTCTCCTTCGGGATGCACAACTATGGTTCCGTCCTTCTTGCGCGAGCTCCTCTCCCGCGGCGCCACACTCCGGAGTCGCCGCCGACACCGTGGCCGCCGGCGCGACGCTTGTGTGATGCTCGAGACGTTGGAAGATCGCCTAACACCCGCGACGCTTGACATCACCGGCGGGCTGCTGACCTACACGGCGGGCAGCGGCGTGAGCAATGTGCTCACCCTGTCGGTCGCCGGCGGCAATTACACCTTCAACGACGTCGGCGAAACCATCACGCTCACCGGCCCCGGAACTGCCGGCTGGTCCGGCGGCGGCAGCAACACCGTCAGCGGGCCCGACAGCAGCGTCAATGCGATCACCGTCGATCTGGGCGACCAAAGCGACACCGCCAACATCCGTTCGATCAACGATCCGACCATGATCTTGGGCGGTCTCGGCGACGACACGATCAACGTCAGCTCCAACGCCCCGGCCAACACGGGCAATCTCGCGGGGATCGCGGCCGACTTGACCATCGACGCCGGCGGCGGTTCAAACACGCTGGTCGTCAGCGATTTCGGCGCCTCGACCGGCAACGGCAACGTGCAGGTGAACGCCGGCGCCATCCTCAATTTCGCCGGACCGGGCGACGGCACGGCCATCACGTATGCGGCCAGCGGCGGCTCCTTCGGCCTCGTCCGCGTCATCGGCTCCAACAGCCCCACGCTGGCGGAGCAGTTCACCGTCAACGGTCCCGGCGGCCCGCTCACCCTCGACGCCAACGCCGGCAACGACGTCATCAACGTGCGCTCCCTGGCATTCCCCGCTACGATCCGCGGCGGCGCCGGCAATGACGCCATCCACGTCTCGTCCGACGCACCCGCCGACCTTGGCAATCTGGACGGCATCGAAGGGGCGCTGAGCATCGACGCCGGCACGGGCGTGAACACGCTGACCGTCAGCGACTTCGGGCAGACCGTTACGCCGAACACGAACGTCGGCGTGACCAACAACACCATCAGCGGCTTTGCCGGCAGCCTGAACAACCGCACCATCACGTATCAAGCGCTCGGCGGCAGTTTCAGCAGCGTCGCGTTGCTTGGTTCCAATACGCTGGCCGACACGTTCAATGTCACCGCCAACGCCAAGGTGAATCTTTTCGGCGGCGGCGGCGACGACAGCTTCAACTTGCTGAATACCGCGGTCGTCAACGGGACCATCGACGGCGGGACGGGCACCGACACGCTGAGCTACGCCGGCTACACGAACCCGGTCAACGTCACGCCCAACGGCGCGGGAGCGGACGGCTACTTCAGCACCACGTCGCCGGGCGTCAGCGCGTTCAACAATATCGACGCGGTAATCGGCAGCGCCGGCGCGGATACCCTCACCGGCGAAAACGTCGCCAGCACGTGGACGCTCGACGCGACGCAGACTTACTTCGACGGCAACAGCTTTGGCAAGACGCTGACATTTTCCGGATTCGAGACGCTCCAGGGCGGCACGAGCGTGGACACATTTAACGTGTCGAGCCTGACCAGCGCCATTACGATCAATGGCGGCGACGGCAGCGATGTCGTCACCGTTACGCAGAGCGGCCTTGCCGCGGACCTATCGGTCAGCGACAGCGGCGCCAGCGGAACCGACGTGCTTACGTCGAACACTGCGAACGCCGGCCCGGAGAGCATCGGCGTGACGCCGACGCAGGTGACGCGCACCGCCTCGGGCACGATCGCGTATGCCGGAATCGAGACGCTCAACGTCAACGGCAGCGCCGGCAGCACGGGCGTGTTCCCGAGCCTGGCTGGCGACGTTTTTACGGTCACGCCGTCCCCGACGACGACCTATAACATCGACGGCTCGACGCCGACGCCCCCGAATACCCCCGGTGACAAGCTTATTTATCAGGGGGGCGGCGGCTTCGTCAGCGATAACGGGGCCGTGTTGCACCAGACCGGCTTTCAGGACGTGAATTACGTCGGCATCGAGACGGTCGTGATCGTCAATAGCACGGTCACGATTACGGGGACGAGCGGCGACGACACGCTGACCGTCAACGCCACCGGCCCAGCCGACGGCAGCTATGTCTTGAACGGCGGGCCGACCGTATTCTTCGGCAGCATCACGTCGTTCACGTTTGACAGCGACGGCGGCAACGACACGTTCACCATCAACAATCCGTCCGGCGGCTTGTTCGCCCCTAGCGGTGGCATCACCTACCTGGCGGGCGCCGGCACGGGGGACGTACTCAACCTGGCCGGCGGCGCCGGCTTCAACGAGACGTATGACCTCGGCAACGCCGGCGCGCTCGCCGGGCCGAACGCCCTCGGCGCCGGAACGCTGACCACGACGGACGCGCCGACTCCGACGGCGACTCAGGTCATCACGTTCACCGGCTTGGAGGGACCGATCACCGACGCCACGCCGATCGCAAACCTCCTCACCGTCAACGCGACCGACGAGGCCAACAACATCGCCCTCGCGGACGGGCCTGCCGGGTTTGACACCGCGTCCGTGGACAACGGCGCTGGCGGGAACTACGCGCCGCTCACGTTCCAGAACAAGAACGCCGTGACGATCAACGCCGACGCAGCGGGGGCGTTCGACGATACGATCAACGTCCAATACACAACCGCGGCGGCCGGGTTGAACGGGCCGGTCGTCATCAACGGCAGCGGCGGGAACGACACCTTCAACATCCAAGCCAACACGCCCAACGGCGTCGCCACCAACCTCAACGGCGACGCCGGCGCCGACAGCTTCGTCTTCTCCGACGCCAAAGTGCTGACGGGCAGCATCGACGGCGGCGGGCAGCTTGATACCCTCGACTGGTCGAGTTACACCACGCCACGCGTCGTCACGCTGACCGGCGCCGGCGCGACCGACGGCTTCACCGGGACCGTGGCGAGCCTGACCGGCACGTTTACGAACATCGATTCGGTGCTCGGCACGGCGGGGAGCGACCAGATCGTAGACAACGTTAGCGCCGATGCGCTGTGGAACATTACCAACAACAATTTCGGCAACGTCGTCCAGGCCGGCGCCACGCTGAGCTTCAACGGCTTCGAGAACCTGACCGGTGCCAACGCCAACGACACGTTCCGGCTGAGCGACAGCGTCGGATTGAGCGGCTTCATCGACGGCCGCGCCGGCAACGACACGCTCGACTATTCGCTCTACACGACCGGCATCGTCGTCAATTTGCCGGCCGGCACGGCGACGAACGTCGCCGGCGGCTTGGTGGCGGGCGCGGCCGGCGATCCGGGCAGCAGCATCGAAAACGTGTTCGGCGGCGCCGGCGACGACAACCTCATCGGCGACCAGGACAACAACATCCTCGCCGACGGTCTCGGCAGCGACACGCTCACCGGCAACGACGCCAACGACACGTTCCGCCTGACCCCCGGTCCCGCGGGGAGCGCCGACAGTCTCTTCGATTCGAGCGGCAACGACACGGTTGATTTCTCGCTCGCGTCGGCGGGCGTGACGTTCAACATGGACCCGCTGAACGTGCCGCAGACCGTGTTTGGCACGAGCACCGTGCAGCTCAACGGACCGACGATCGGTCCGAGTCCCTTTGAGAACTTCCTCGGCAGTGCGTTCAACGACACGGTCACGATCAAGGCTCTGCCGGTCGTGCGCAATGTGGACGGCAACGCGCCGGCCAGCGGCGACGCTGGCGTGCCGCCGGGCGACACGATGATTTTGGACGCTCAGGGCCAGCCGGTGAACGACACCGGCTTCAGCGTGACCGCGCAAGGCGTGGGCACGGCTACCTATCAAAGCATCGAGACGCTGACGCTGGCCACGCAAGGCGCGCGCGTTCTCGACGACGGCGACGCCGGCTTCAGCCTGCAAGGCTCTTGGAGCAGCCAGGCCGGCGGCTTCCAGGGCGACGTCCACTTTCCCGTCACCGCCGGTCAAGCCGGCGATGCCGCCAACTGGACGTTCGACAGCCTGCAACCGGGCCAGTATCGCGTGTCGGCGACGTGGCCCACACAAAGCAACCTGGCGACCAACGCCCCATACACGATGCTCGACGGCACGGTGGCGCTCGCGACGGTGACGGTCAATCAAATGATCGCACCGGCAGACTTCACCGCGAGCGGCGTCGGCTGGAAAGACCTTGGCACGTTCACCGTGAACAACCATCGGCTCGTGGTGCGGCTGAACGGCGGGCCCGCGAACGGCTTTGTCTTCGCCGACGCGATTCGCGTGGAACGGATCACCAACCCCGACATCGAGCTCTACGCCGGCAGCCAGCTCATCGCCAGCGCCGTCGATCTCGGCATCACGGGGCTCGGTCAGCCGGTTGTCAAAACGCTCACCATCAAGAATCTCGGCGCCGCGAACCTGATCGTCAGCAGTATTTCCCTTCCGGCGGGCTTCACGACCACGTTCGCGGATACGACCGTCGGAGCGGGTCAATCGTACGTCTTCAACATCGGCCTGGCGGCGACGGCGGTTCAAGACGTTTCCGGCCTAATCCGCATCACGACCAACGACGTTGATGAGAATCCGTTCGTCTTCACGGCAAACGGCAGCGTCACGGTGCGCAAAGTCGTTGACAACAGCGACGCGAGCTTCAGCACTGTCGGCCCGTGGGTTCTTGCGACCGGGCAGGGATACCAGGGAACCGTGCGCTTTATCGCCGCCGGGTCGGGGGCGAACACGGCAACGTGGACCTTCACCGGTTTGCAGGCGGGCGGATCGTTCCGCGTCTCGGCGACGTGGTCTCCGTTCTCCAACAGGGCGACCAATGCACCGTTCACGGTATCCGGCGGCACGTCGCCGACCACGGTGCCCGTAAACGAGCAGCTCACGCCCAACGACTTCCAGGACCTCGGCGTCGGTTGGAAGGACCTCGTCTCCAGTTACACGATCACCGGCACGACGCTGACCGTGCGGCTGTCCGACCTGGCGAACAATTTCGTGATTGCCGACGCCATTCGTATCGAGCAAGTCGGCGATCCGCACCTGAACGTGACGGTCGGCGCGGCTAGCGTGCCGGACGACACCGGCGCCGTCGATTTCGGCGCGACGCCGCAGGGCGTCTCGGTCAGCAAGACGTTTACAATCACGAACACGAGCGCGACGCTCGACGCGACCTTGACAGGACCAATCACGCTGCCGGCTGGCTTCAGCCTCGACCCGGCATCCGCGTTCGGCACAGGGTCAAGTCCCGTCACGCTGCCGCACGGCGCCAGCATCACGTTTACCGTGACGATGAACGCGGCAGAGGCAGGCGCCGTGGGTGGGACGCTTTCGTTCGGCACGGGGACGTTGGACCAGAACCCGTACAACTTCCAGCTCACGGGCATCGTCAACTCCATCGCCTTCATCGATCCGACGATTCAAGTCCTGGACGGCGCCACAACTTTGACAAGCGGCAGCAGCACGGTGGATTTCGGCACGGCGTCGTTCGGCGGCCCGGCCGTCACCAAGACGTTCACCATTAACAATCTCGGGCAGCGTGCGTTGGCGCTCGGTACGCCGGTGCTGCCGGTCGGCTTCACGTCGCCGGGGCTGCCGAGCCAGTCGATTCCGCCGGGAGGCTCCATCCTCTTCTCGATCACACTGCCGACGACCGTGGCCGACCACTTCCTGGGTACGCTCACGCTGCCGGCGGACGATTTGACCAATAGCCTGTTCACCATTACGCTGACGGGCAACGTGACGGGCGCCCCAACGGACGCGCCGGAAATCCAGCTCCTCAACGGCGCCGCGGACGTGCCCGGCGGCAGCACACTATCGTTCGGCGCCATCGACAAAAACGTGCCCAACGTGCCCGCCGTGCAATCCTTGACCATCGCCAACACGGGCAGTCAGCCGCTTCAACTCACGAGTCTGCGGCTGCCGCCGGGCTACAGCGTATTCGGTTTTTCGACGCCCATGACGCTGGCGGCGGGGACTTCGACGCCGCTGACGCTGTTCCTCGATTCGCTCGTGGCCGGCAATCACACCGGCACGTTGGTGCTCGGAACCAACGACGACGACGAGAACCCGTTTGTCCTTACACTGACCGGCGTAGTCAACGCCGCGAAGATTCAAAACGACAGCGGCCCCGGCTTCACGACGACCGCGGGCTGGTCTACGGCAACCGGCGGATTCCAGAACGGCATTCATTTCCACGCAGCCGGCACGGCGAGCGACACGGCGACCTGGACGTTCACCGGTCTGCCTGCCGGCACGTATCGCGTGTCCGCCACCTGGACGCCGGCCGCCAATCGGGCCACGAACGCGCCCTACACCGTTTTCAACGGGGCGTCCGCGTATCCGACCGTCCTTGTCAATCAGCAATTAGCACCGGACGACTTCAATGACAATGGCGTCTTTTGGGAAGACCTCGGCGGCACGACGTACGTCCTCACCGGCGGCAACAACCTGGTGGTCCGGCTGGCAGCCAACGCCAACGGCGTGGTCATCGCCGACGCCATCCGCGTGGAGCGCGTCTTCGATCCCGATATCCAGGTGCTTTCAGGCACAACCAATCTGGAGTCGGGGCTCGGCTCGGTCAATTTCGGCACAGCGGTGCTCGGCGGTCCCGTACAGCAGTCGATCACCGTGAAGAACGTCGGCACGCAGCCGCTCGTCCTCACGTCGGTCGCGCTGCCGCTCGGCTTCTCGGTCGCGGGCGGCTTCACGGCGACCACCTTGAATCCGGGCGACACGACGGCGATTCCGCTACAGCTCGACGCCGCGCAAGCCGGTTCGTTCGCCGGCGTCGCGTCGATCGGCACGAACGATCCCGACGAAAGCCCGTTCACGTTCAACGTCAGCGGCACGGTCCAAACCGCGGTCATTATCGACGACACCGCCGCCACGTTCACCGGCTCGCCCGCCTGGTCATTCTTCACCAACCAGGGATTCAACGGCAATGTTCACGCCCGCGCTTCGACCGACCCGGCGGGCACGGCGACCTGGACCTTCACGAATCTGCCCGCCGGCACGTATCGCGTGTCGGCCACCTGGACGCCCTTCAGCAATCGCGCCACGAACGCGCCGTATACCGTATTTGACGGGCCCAACGCCTACCCCACTGTGTCCATGAACCAGCAGCTCGCGCCCAACGACTTCACCGACCAAGGCGGCGCCTGGGAAGACCTTGGCGGTTCGCTCTACCAGCTTACCGCCGGCAACAACTTAATCGTCCGTTTGACGAACGCCGGCGCCAACAACTTCGTCATCGCCGACGCGATCCGCGTGGAACGCATCCTCGACCCGTACACGCAGGTGCTTCAGGCCGGCACGAATATCGAGTTCAATGAAACGACCGTGAGCTTCGGCACGACCCAATCCGGCACGCCGGTGCAGAAGACCTTTACGGTCAAGAATGTTGGCCCGGCCACGTTGAACCTGGGAACGATTTCACTGCCTACGGGGTATAGTCTCGTCTCGACCTTCGGGCAAAGCTCTCTGACCCAGGGGCAGTCCACGACGTTCACGGTGCAGCTCGACGCCGCTTCGAGCGGGACCTTCGCGGGCAATCTCTCGTTCGTGACGAACGATCCGCGGCACAACCCGTTTATTTTCCCGATCACGGGTACGGTCGGCGGGGTGTTCTACATCGATGACAGCGCCCCGAGCGGCTTTGTGGCGACGCCTTCGAATTCCTGGACGGCGGCGTTCGGCCAGGGGGTCAACAACACGGTCCGCTTTGCCGCCGCCGGCAACGGCTCGGCGACGGCGACCTGGACGTTCACCAGCTTGGCTGCCGGCACCTATCGCGTCTCCGCGACCTGGACAGCCTTCAACAACCGCGCTACCAACGCTCCTTACACCGTCAACGGCACGGGCGGCAGCACGGTCAACGTCACCGAAAACCAGCAGCTTCCGCCCGCCTCGTTCATGGAAAACGGCGTCTTGTTCCAGGACCTGTCCGCCGCGTATGCCATCACCGGCGGGACCATTACCGTGACGCTCTCCAACTTCGCCAACGGCTTTGTCATCGCCGACGAAATTCGTGTGGAGCGTCTCGGGCCGCAAATGGCGGCGGGAGGCGAAAAGGTCGGCGGCTCCGCGTCCACCCTGACGAACGCGCAGCTCCAACCCATCGTCAACGAAGCGATCGCCCGCTGGGACGCATCGGGCGCGGCGCCGGCCGGCGTGAACCTGGCGGCCATCCCGATTCAGATCGTCGATCTGCCCAACGCTTGGCTCGGCGGCGAGGCGACGAACTCAATTATGATCGACGCGAATGCCGCCGGTTATGGCTGGTTCATCGATCCCACGCCGCGCGATGACAGGGAGTTCACGCGCCAAGCAGCGGGGACGGAGCGCGACGCCGTTGCCGGCGCTGCGACGGGTCACATGGATCTGCTCACCGTGGTGATGCACGAATTCGGCCACATCCTTGGTCTAGGCGACGTGGACCCGGCGTCGCACCCCGGCGACCTGATGGCGGAGACGCTTACCACCGGCGCCCGCCGCGGTCCGGCCGCGCTGTCTGTCATCACAACGAACACGGTTCAGCCCAAGACGGACGCCGGCGCGCTGCTTGCCGCGTCACGGCGCGGGTCGCAGTCCCCAAGTGCCGCGACTCAGGAGATTGCCCCGTGGTCTCTCGGAGATAGCGACGCCTACTTCTTGTGGCTGGCGCAGCACAGTAAGCAAAAGTAATCGCTTAATCCAGATTTCCGAAGTCTTCGGAGACTTCGGAAATCTGACTTTCGGCCCGCTGCCGATAAAGCGCCGAGCTTTCGAGGTCTTTTAGGCTTCGAACGCCCGGCGTTGTTCTTGCGCGGCCTCTTGAACGCCGTCAGCGAGCTTGCGAGAATCCCAGTCTCCCAGGTCTCCGAGCCACTTTTTGTGACGAGCGAGGGGTTTGCCATGATCGGTCCTATCAAAACCGTCGGCATTTACGTGGGCGATCAGGCGCGTGCGCTGGCGTTTTACATCGAGACACTCGGCTTTGAGCTGCGCCGCAGTGTGCCGATGGGGCCGCACGCGAAATGGCTGGAAGTGGCGCCGCGCGGCGCGGAGACGTGCTTCGTGCTCTATCCGAAGTCGATGATGACGAATTGGGAGGAACTCAAGCCCTCCGTGGTGTTCCAGTGCCCGGACGTGGCGGAGACGTGCCGGCGGCTGGAAGCGAAAGGGGTGCGCATCCCGATGCCGCCGACGCCGCTGCCGTGGGGCATGTTCGCCAAGTTTGCGGACGTGGACGGCAATGAGTTTGGGCTGACGTCGCAGGCGTTGGCGCCGGAGGCGGAGGAATTGTCGGCGGCTTGACACGCCGCGGGCTTGGTGCAGAGAATACGTTACCACAGGCATTCTTTCTCGCCGCCAGCGGAGAGGTATATGGCTCAGCAAACTGCCAACGCGTTAACCGAGTTGTATGAGGCCGATGAAACGGCTTGGCTCGAAACCATGGCGAAGCTGATTCGCGCGCGCCGGTACGGCGAGTTAGATTACCGGCACCTGCGGGAGTACCTTTCGGACATGGCAAAACGCGATAAACGGGAAGTGCAAAGCCGGTTGACCGTGCTCATCGCGCACCTCCTAAAATGGCTGTACCAACCAGAAAAGCGGTCGGGAAGTTGGCGTGCGACCATCCTTGTGCAGCAGCAGGCGCTTGCCCCAGACCTCGAGGGCGGCAGCTTGCGACGACACGCCCAGACCGTTTTGGACCGTGTCTACCGCAACGCGGTTGAGCAGGCGGCGGCGGAGACGGAGCTGCCGACCGAGCGGTTTCCCGCCGAGTGTCCTTTCACTCTGGAGGAATTGCTGTCACGCGAATTGCACGAGAACTAGGCCGCGCTTTTGGCAGGTCGCGCGCGGCGCGTCGATTCAAGCGAGAATTTCTTCAATGACATGCCCGTGGACGTCGGTCAACCGTCGGTCAATGCCGTTGTGGCGAAACGTCAGCCGCGTATGGTCGATGCCGAGCAGGTGCAGAATCGTGGCGTGCAAATCGTAGCCGAACGTCTTGCCCCTTACCGCTTCGTAGCCGAAGTCGTCGCTCTCTCCGTGGGCGACGCCGCCTTTGACGCCCGCGCCGGCGAGCCAGGTGACAAACGTGCCGCCGTTGTGATCGCGGCCCGTCGCCCCCTGCGTGAACGGCATGCGGCCGAACTCCGTCGTCCAAATCACGAGCGTGTCGTCGAAGAGTCCGCGCTGCTTCAAGTCGCGCAGCAACGTGGCAATCGGCTGATCGACGCTGCGGGCGATAAACGGCAACTCGGTGTGAATGTCCTTGTGGTTGTCCCAATTCTTACTCGGTCCGCCCATGCCGCTCCACACTTGGACGAAACGAGTGCCGCGCTCGATTAACCGCCGGGCGAGGAGGCAATTGCGGCCAAAATCGGCCGTGACCGGATCCTCAAGGCCGTACTGCCGGCGAATGGTGAGCGGCTCGCTGTTAGTGTTGAGAGCCTCGGGCGCGCTAAGCTGCATCTTCGCGGCCAATTCATAGGAGGCGATACGTGAGTCGAGTCGCGAGTCGCCGGGGTGCTGCGCGCGGTGGTCTTCGTTCAACTGCTTGAGCAGGGCGAGACCCTCGGCCTCGCTTTCCCGCGTGATGTGCGACGCGCTTTTGGGCGGTTGGAGGTTGGCGACGGGCGTCGGCGACGAGGGTTTGATGACGACGCCCTGGTGCGCCATCGGCAGAAAGCCGGAAGAGAAATTGCCCGTGTTGTTGTACGGCAGCCCGCGCGCATCCGGCAGCACGACAAACGCCGGCAGATTCTCCCGCAAGCTGCCGAGCCCGTACGAAATCCACGCTCCCATGCTCGGAAAGCCGGGCATCACGAAGCCGGTGTTTTGCAGATAACTGGCCGGCCCGTGGACGTTCGTCTTCGACGCCATCGCCATCACAAACGCGAGATCGTCCACACATGTCGCCATCTGCGGGAAAACGCTGCTCACCCACCGGCCGCACTGGCCATACTGCTTGAACGCGAATGGCGACTTCATGACGGCGCCGACGGCGCTCGTGACAGCGGCGGCGATCCCGAAATCGACCTTTTCGCCGTGCCGCTTCGCCAGCTCGGGCTTGTAGTCGAACGTGTCCATATGGCTGACGCCGCCGTTCATAAAAAGCTGAATGACGCGGCGCGCTTTGGCGGGATGATGGAGGCCGCCGTTGAATTCCGGGCGCGGCCGGGCCATATCGGCGAGCGAACGTTCTTCACCAAGCAACCAGGCGAGCGCGACGCCACCGAGACCGCCGCCGGCGTGCCAGAGCATATCGCGACGCGTTGGTGTCTGCATGGCGACTCCTCAATCGACGAACACGAACTCGTTGCTGTTGAGCAGAACCCGGGCGGCGTTGGCAAGGCCTCGCTTCACGGCGTAGTCTCCGACCGCGGCCGCCTCCTTCCCGTTCGGCGCGCGACCCAAGGCCAGGCGGTAAAGAAGGAGAATCTGCCCCGCCGGATCCCGGTCGATCAACTGGACGCGGCTCGCAATGTGTTCGGTCTGTCGCACGATGAACTTGTCGTTCAGTAACGCAAGCGCCTGAATCGCCGTCACCGAAGCGTTGCGTACCGGCATCCACTGTGAGCCATCGGGGCAGTCGAGCGCTTCCATGAGCGGGTCCGGCAGTGTGCGGAACAGGAAGCGATAGACACTGCGGCGGAAGTTCGCCGGGTCGTCGGGATTGAACGTCTGGTAATCAATGTTCGGAGTCACATGGACTCCGGGCGACAAGTGGAACTGCCTGACCGACGGCCCGCCCATCGCCGCATCCAGTTTGCCGGAGATCTGGAGCACGGCATCGTGAATCGCTTCTGCATCTAGGCGACGGCGGTTCTGGCGCCACAGATATCGATTGTCGGCATCTTTCTCGGCGAACGCGGCGTTGTGGGCGGACGATTGACGGTACGCGGCGCTCGTCACAATCATGCGGTGCAGCGGTTTCAGTGAGCCGCCGCTCTCTTGCAGCGTGACGGCGAGCCAGTCGAGCAACTCGGGATGCGTCGGCGGCGCGCCCATCTTGCCGAAGTCGTTCGGCGTGTCCACGAGGCCGCGGCCGAAATGATATTGCCAAACGCGATTGGCGATCGATCGCCACGTGAGGCCGTTCTTCGGATCGGTCAGCCAGCGCGCAAGCGCCGCGCGGCGGCTGCCTTCCTTGCTGCTATCCGGCAGTAACAATCGTGCGTCGAGATCAGGAAGGCACGAAAGAGCACCGGGCGTCGCTTCCGGTCCGGGCTGACGGATGTCGCCCCTCTTAAGAACATTGATTTTTCGCGGCGCCGACGCCGGTTTGAATGAACCGTCCGCCACAAACTGGCTCGTGCCACAATAAACGAGCTGTGGCGGCGGCAACGCGAGCAACGCACGTATCGTCGCATCCGGCGGCAAAAGCAAACCCAACGGCGCCGGGAACGCGGCCGGCGGAAAGCAGCTCGCGACACGCAGCGCGATCGGCCCGCGCACTTGTGCGAACAACTCGCGTCTTCGCCTCGCCGTCGCTGCGTCGGGTTCATAGAGCCGATCCGCCTTGTCGGTTCCGGCAAACACCGCTTGTAGTCCGTAGTATTCTTTTTGTGTGATCGGATCAAACTTGTGATCGTGACAGCGCGCACAGTGAATCGTCGTGCTCGTGAACGTCGCCATCACGTTCGTTACGATGTCATCGCGATCCAGATAGCGGCCGATCTCGCGATCGAGCGTGTCCTCGCGGATATCGCGGAGCGAACTCTCATCCCACGCGCCGGCGGCGAGGAAGCCGGTCGCGACGATGGACCAGGGATCATTCGGGAAAAGTACATCGCCGGCAACCTGCTCATGCACGAAGCGCGTATACGGCTTGTCTTCGTTAAAGGAACGAATGAGATAATCGCGATACGGCCACGCATGAACGCGCGGCCGGTCCTGATCGTGGCCGTGCGTTTCGGCGAAGTGGACAACGTCCATCCAGTGACGGGCCCAACGCTCGCCGTAATGCGGACTGGCCAGAAGACGCTCCACGATCTTTTCGTACCAATCGGGCGCGGCGTCGTTCAGCGCCGCCTCGATCTCCTCCGGTCTTGGCGGCAAACCAATAAGATCGTACGAGAGACGGCGTAACAGTGTGCGGCGGTCGGCGGCCGCGGATGGAGCGAGCCCGTGCTCGGCGAGCTTTGCGAGAACGAACAAATCAATTGGATTCTGTGGCGGCCCAGTGGATGCCGAGTGCTCCGCGCTCGGCGGCGACGGCTTTACGAGCGGTCGATAGGCCCAGTGAATGGGCCACTCCGCGCCCGCGCCGATCCACTGCCGCAGCTTGATTATCTGCACGTCGCTCAGCGGCTCGCCTTTCGCCGGCATTCGGTCGCCCGGCTCGGTAGACGCGACGCGGCGGAGCAACTCGCTGTCGCCGGGCCTGCCGGGCACGATAGCCCGCTTGCCGGACTTCAACAAGAGTGTGGCAGCCGCGCGATTATCGAGGCGAAGTCCCGCCTTCGCTAGACCGGGGCCGTGGCACGACACGCACTGTCCCAGCAGCGGTTGAATCTCGCGGTCAAAGACAATTCGCGACGCGGGTTCGCCCGCTCGCACCGCTTGACCGGGCCCAAGAACGGCAAGGACGCTAACGAGCACCAGAGCGGCAATGGGCCGGCGGATCACAGGCTGGATTCCTCGAACGGGCGATCTGGCAGGTAGTCAGATTGTAACGCGTACGCACGACAGGAGCCAACGCTATGTCCCCGCTGGCGGCGGCAATCTACGAGATCTTGCGGCAACGGACGGCCAAGCCGGATCCGCGGATCACCTACGCCGAACTCGCCGAGCAACTGCGCGAGTTTTCCGAGGCGTTGGAATACATTCACCATCGCCATCGGGAGCTTTACACGGCTCTCGCGGAAGTCGGCAAGGAATGCCGCCGCCTGCGCGTGCCGCCGTTGCCCGCGCTCGTGGTGCGCGCCGACACGCGCCGGCCCGGCGCCGCGTATTATTCAGGCAAACGCAGGGGTTTGCCGCATCGCGGCGCTCAAGTAGCGGCGTGGCGCGAAGACCTTGAAGCGGTGAAACGAGCACGTTTCCCAGCGCTCCGCCACTCGTCTCTGCGTCCTCCGCGCTGAGTTTCACTTACTGACCGGCAGAAACTTCACGCACACCGGCATCGGCACTTCGACGGCGGGCGCCATGCTCGTCAACTCGCCCGTACGCGTGTCGACGCGGAAGACCACCAGCGTGTCCGAATCCTGATTCGCCGCGATCAGCCAATTGCCGGTCGGGTCGATGCCGAAATTCCGCGGTGTCTTTCCATGCGTCGATTCGTTGCCGACGTGCGTCAGCTTCCCGTCCGCGTCGATCTTGAAAACCGCGATGCTGTTATGCCCGCGGTTGGAGCCGTAGAGAAACTTGCCCGACGGATGCACCTGCACTTCCGCGGTCGAATCGCCCGCCTGCACCGGCCGGGGCAGCGTCGGCAGAGTCTGAATCTCGGTCAGAACGCCCTTCTCCGCGTCGTAGTTAAACGCCGTGACGGTACACGTCATTTCATTGATGACATAGGCGTTCTTGCCATTCGGATGAAACGCGAAGTGCCGCGGTCCGGAACCCCCCGTCACCTTGGTGGCCGGCGGCTCGTTCGGCGTGATCGTCCCCTTGTCCGCGTCGTAGCGGTAGACGAACACCTTATCGAGCCCGAGGTCGGCGACGACGGCGAAGCGATTGGCCGCGTCGAGGTTGATCGAGTGCGCGTGCGGCCCCTCCTGCCGCTGCGGATTGACGCTCGTTCCCTTGTGCTGCTGCGAACTGGTCGCCGGGCCGAGTTTGCCGTCCTCGCCGATCGGCAACACGCACGCGCTGCCGCTGCCGTAGTTCGCCGCCAACACGTGCTTGCCCGCTTTGTCGGCGACCAGGTGACACGGCCCTGTGCCCATCGACGACTCGGCGTTGAGCCGTTTCAAACCGCCGTCCGGTTCAATGGCGAAGGCACTGACCGCGCCGCTCTTCTTGCCGTTGAAATCCGCGACCTCATCGACGGAATAGAGGTGCTTGCAGTCGGGCGCGATCGCGAGGAACGACGGATTCGTCGCTTCCGCCGCCAGCGTCCGCCCCGACAGCTTGCCGGTGGCCGGATCGAAATCAAAACGATAAATCCCCTTGCTGCCGTGCTGGTTGTAGGTGCCGACGTAGACCCACATCTCTTGCCCCTGTGCCGGCTGATCGCCTCCCGCCAGACTTGCGGCGAGCAGGCCGAAGAGCATCGCACCGGCGGCGATGCGGGAAGAACGCAGTGTCATGAAGAATGCCTCCGTTGAAATCTGGCGATGGCGCATCGGTGAATAGGGTCATTGTGGGCCGGGCCGACGGTGAAAACCAGGAAGAAAGTCGTGAAACGAGTCGCGGCGCGGGTGAGGGGAGAGAGAAAGTAAGAACGTAGATTTCGCGGATTGTCGCAGCCGGGCCGGGCGGTTTTCATCCGTCTCCGCGCGCATCCGCGCAATCTGCGGTGTTCTCTCGTCTTCGCCGATAATCCCGCTCCACCGTCCGCGACGCCGCGAACAGCACCCCAACAAGTGCAATGTTCAATATCGGGATCACATACATGGCATCGTGCAAACCGACAGCCCTGTGCCGGTCCGCGACGAGCGCATCTCTTCCCGGAAACGCAGTCGCGCCCGCGAGAAGCGGCCCTTGGCCCAGCGGTGAGCCGATCAACCCGACCGTGCTGGCAGCGAACGCCTGAACATTCACAGGGTCGGCCGCCGCGGCCCGCAAAGCGTAGTGGTCGCTCAGCTTGCCCGTCGCCACTGGCCCAAACACCGCGCCAAGCAGGTACATTGCGCAGAAATAGATGGCCATCGCCATGCCGCGGAGCGACGGTTGAAACAAATCCTGAATCGTCGCGTACACCGTACCGTAGTACGTGTAGAGCAGCAGATAGGCGAGCAACAACCAAAGGGCACACACGCCCCACTCCCCTGCCGGTGCAGCGAGGGCCAAAAGTAGACACGGAATCGCTCCCGCCACACCCACCCATGCGATGTGCAACCGTCCGCTGACCCCACGGTGAAACGCTCGATCACCCAACCAACCCGCCGCGAAGATGCCCAGCGCCCCGACGCCGAAAATCATTCCGCTGATCTGGCCGGCTTGTTCGACATTGACCGAATGATAGCGCTTCAGAAACGACGCGACGAACGAGCCGAGCGCGTACATATTGAAATTGTGCAGCGCTCCAGAGGCAATGATCCACCACATGGTCGGGACTGCAAGCACGCGACGGACAACGAATAGGAATGAAGGCTGCTCGCCGACGGAGGGGGTGAACGGGTGAACGGGTGAACGGGAGGCAACGGCCTCCCTCTCCGTCGTCTTCCGTTCACCCCCTTCCCCGTTCACCCCCTCCTTGATTCGGTGTCCCTCGGTCTCCGCGCTTCCGCGCACCGGTTCCGCGATAAAGAGCGCCAGCACTGCCAGCAGCAACCCTGGTATCCCCGCGACGTAAAAAGCCGACTGCCAGTTCCACCGCTCGGCGATGCTGCCGCTGACCAGAAAGCTAAGCGCCAAGCCGAAGGGCAGCCCGAGCATGAACACGGCCAGCGCCCGCGCCCGCCGCTCTGGCGGCACAAGATCGCCGATGAGCGAATTCGCGGCCGGCGCACAGCTCGCCTCGCCGACGCCGACGCCGAGCCGGAAGACGAACAGCGACGCGAAGCTCCACGCCAGCCCGGAGCCAAGCGTCATCAAACTCCACAGTCCGACCCCTGCCGCCAGCAACCACTTCCGCCGGCCCACATCCGCCCAGCGCCCGAGCGGCAAACCGACTACCGCGTAAAGGAGAATGAACGCAGTGCCGAGCATGCCCAACTCGCTGTCGGACAGCGCCCAATCCTTGCGAATCTTCTCCTGCACCGCCGGCAGAATCTGGCGGTCGAAAAAGTTCATCGTGTTGATGGCGAGGAGGACGGCGAGGGTGAAGAAAAGGCGGGAACGCGAGATGTGCAAGGGGATGGCTACCTTTTGGCGATCAAATAGGCCACCAGCGCACTTACGAAGGCACTGACAATGGGTCCGATAACGGGCGGGACGAGCGACCAGCGCATCTTTCCTTCTTCTTCCAGTCACCGTTCCAAATCGCCGACATCGTCCCGCAATGTGCGGACACGCTCCTCTAGAACGGCGACCTGTTTGGTCAGCTCACGGATGATCTCGTCGTGGGTCGGCTTGGCCACGCTCACTCCATTTCCGCGACCATCTGCTGGAGCCGTTTCATCTGACGGTTGGACCGCGCTTCGAGCAAGTCGCCCCACACGTGTCGAAGTCGAGAACGCAAGTGCGTTGACTCCCGCAGTTCTTCAGGCGTGAGGCTCGCGGCGGCTTCATCCGTGTCATCCGAGAGCTTGATCGTGTAGACCGTCCGCCCGCGCTCGTCTTGCCCGCGATCCCATTCAACCGAAACCTCCTCGGAGAATCGTCCGATAACTCGCTGCAACTGTTCGTTAGCCTGTTGAAGCAGCGCGCGTCCTTCGCCCCATTGTTTGGCGGCATCGGTGTAGATTACATTCATCGGAATCTCCTGAAGCGTCCATGATTCAGCGTTGATTCTAACCGAACTAAGGCGAGCGCATCACGATCCATTTCGCCGCGCGAGTAGAGCGCGGGCTTCCGCCTGAAGGAGAGCGAGATACTCTCCTGCCACGACAGAACCTTCGTATTCCATTCGTTCCGCCGCCGTCAGTTCGCCTTCGTTGCACTTGCGGGCAAGCTTGTTGACGCGCGCCGCCGTGGCTTTGTCCGCGCGGATTTCAAGGAGGGCCCGCGCTGCCTCCGGATTCAAACGGCGAGCAACGGGCATAGCCATGTCGGACAAAAACGAACTTAGCGTGCGGGTAGCCATGGCTGGAGTATACCTAGTCGCGGCGCGCGACGGAAGAGCGTGCGGGCAGCCATGACCGATTCAGTCAGGACCGCCCGATTCCTTGGTACTCACTTCCCGCGCCGCCCCACAATCAGCACCACCGCTTGATCGTCCATCGGCCGTCCCTTCACCTTGGAGCGCAGCTCAAACCCGCCCTCAAACGGCACATGTTCAAACTGGCCGCCGACAACGGGATCGGGATGCTTCTTCAGCGCATCGCGGCCATCAAGCTGAATGGCGATGGCGGCCGACAGCATGGCACGCCGAACGTCGGCTTGGGCGTTGCGCCAGGCCATTTGCGTGAACGCGGGAAAGAAGCGCTTGAAAATGGGGTTGTCGGCGCGCTTCGCCTCTTCGTCCTTCCACTCCTTTTCGAACTTGTCGGGCGGCAGCTCCAGTTTGTTCGCCAGCAGCGGAAAGCATAGCCGCGTCTGCTCGGCCATCTTGAGGACGCCCTCCTTCGTGCCGCCGCACGCGTCAATGAGGTCGCGGACTTCGTCGGAATGCATATCGAGCGTCACCTGCAGGCAGGTCCTGAAGCTCGCGTTGTCCGCCGTATCCTTCACCTTGTCCACCCACCAGTCGAAACCGTGGATCTCAAAAGTAGCCAGCGCCTTGCCGGAGCTGCCGCACGGCGGCAAGGCGTCGAGCCGCCTCTTCAGATCCTTAAGCGTCTTGGCGTCGAGCTGCGGTAGATAGGTCGCGAGCGTCTCGCCCATGACGCGATCGGCCCGGTGGCTGACAATGACGGAAATCAACGAGCCGTCTAGTGACAGGTGACGGCCAAGCGTCAACAGCGCGACAACGTCGTCGATGGCGTCGCGGTTTTGCACTCCCTCGAAGCGCGAGCGGGCGCGCAGGCACACAAGGGAGATCATCGTCCGGGCCGCCTCCGCGTGCGGCATCCGATGTTCGAGACCTTCTTCATTGCCCAGGTCCCACTCACAGCGCGACTGGGCCGCTCCGTAGTACATCATGCGCAAGGCGTACTCCGCGCGCGCCACCATCTTGCGTGCGTCCGCGTCCAGAGGCGTGGTCAGGCTCTGGTCGAGCCGTTTGTGTTCAGCGTCCGTATACCGCGGCAGCGTGGCGAACGCCTGCCAGTATTTGAGCGCGGCGTTCGCTCCGGAATTCGCGGGCGCGTCGGCCGCCAAACCGGCCGAAGGCGCCATGAGCAGCAACATCGAAAAACAACATGCGCGCAGCATGAGCAGCACCTCACACGGAAAAGGGTGAAAAAGCAGGTAATAACCCACGCAACTCGTTACTCAACGGAAAACAGCATCGACGATTTGACGGGCGATCTCTCCGAAAGCGGCCAATCGAACGCGGGCATTTTCTCTTCATCAAGGTCTAGCCGGGCCCTTAGCTCCATGACGACGCGCGCGGCGTCGTCCGTTGGATCGGGCAGACCCTGCTTCACAAAGTCGTCTCTCCGCGGGCTTGGGGCCGGCTGGTTGTCATCGCGGACAGACCGGCCGCCGCTCCACCACAAAAGAGCCGCGACACACGCCGCCGCCAGACCGCCCGCAAGCGCGAACCACCATAGCCGGCGCGGTTTGGCCGGCGCAACTTCAGCGAGCGACTCGGCAATGCGCGGGCGCAAGTTCGCCGACACGTCAAGCGGCCGGAGACCCGCCAATTCCTCCTCAAGGCGGTCGTGTCGTTCGTTCATGGAATCGCCTCCTCCGCCAACTGCTCGCGCAGCTTGGCCAGGGCATAACGATAGCGCGACGCCGCCGTGTTCGCCGAGATCCCAAGCGCCGCCGCGATCTGCGGAAACGACAACCCGCCCCAGATCTTCATCACCAGCACTTCGCGCTGCTCTTCGGGCAGGCTCCGCAACGTCGCTTCGATGACCGCCCGCCGTTCATCTTGCTCGAGCGGCGCGGCGAACAACGCCTCCGCCTCCGGCCGCGCCGCCCTTTCCTCCCGCCGCGACCGCCGTGTACGCTCGCGCTGCGAATCGAACGCACAATGCTTCACGCAAGCGTACAGGTAAGCCGCCGGATCGAGCGCCCGCTCGCGCGAACGCCAGAAACGGACAAACGCTTCCTGCACGACATCCTCGGCGTCCGCACGGTTGGCGACCCATTGGCGGGCGAACAGGACCAACGCGGCGCCATGTTGGTCGAGCCAGGCGGTCCAGTGATCGGCCTCGACGGGCATGCGTTTGGGTCCGGGCCGCTGGGAGAGGTTGTCTGTAATGAAGACGCCGCGGAGGAAGTGTTCCGTCTGGTTGCGATGCTGTTTTTGAAAGTACCCAGCGCGGCATGAACCGATATCCATTCGTGCCAGGTTCCCGCTCAACGCGGCAACAATTGGCGGATCGCACGGACGTCGTCGGCAGCGAGAATGCTCCGATGCAACTCTTCGAGTTGGTCGGCGTCGCCGATCTTACGAACGCGAGGAAGCAATCGCTTGCCCGCCGCTCCGAATTTGTATTCGAGGCTGGCGGCGATAGCGCTCCACAATCCTTCGACGCGCCCTTCGGCGCGCCCCTCGACGCGCCCTTCGACGCGCCCCTCGACGCGCCCCTCGACGCGCCCTTCGACACGCCCTTCCGCTTGGCCTTCCGCCTTGGCGAGCCGTTCAATGCTGGTGACATAAGGCATGCCTCGCTCCTCCTCCCATTGACCTAGCTCTTCACGAAACCCCTGCTGCAATTCGGGCGGTAGATCCAACAGCCAGTCGATCAGGCGGAAGATCTGCCGCACTTCTTCCGCGCTCCAGCCGCGATCGTACAGCCCTTTCACGAGTTGCACTTTGTAGCGCTCACGGCGGTTAGGATCGCGGCTGGTTTCCAGCGCCCGAAGATGCGCCAGGACGATCTGGGCAAACGGATTCGCCTCGGCCTCCAACTCCGCCTCACGGCCACGATAGTCGAGCAGTTTCACAGACAGAAAGCGAATCGCCGTCCAACCGCCCCAACGGCCGTATTCAAAGCGCTCCGGCCGCCAATCGCGCCGATCGTCCGTCAGCACCGCCAAGCTTATCACCGCTTGATTATACCTGTCGAAGGCGCGAACGTTATACACGAACATCCGCCGCTCGAACTCCGCCTGCGCCTCGCCTTGCACTTCGATGTGGATCAAGAGCCACGCATCCTCGCCGGTGTTCAGCCAAACCTGGAAAAGCTTGTCGGCCAAGCCCTTGGGCAGGCGCGCATCGCGCGTGAGCTGATGAAGCTCATTGTCGAGCGACCGGTATTTCTTGGACCAATCGATGTCCGCATGGATCGGCGGATAGAAATAGGCGAGAAAGGCGGGCAGGAAGTGCTCCAGCGCTTCCTTCCAGGGCGTGTCGAGATCACTGCGGCGTCGCTTGGTTGAGGGCATCCGTCGAGGATACGCAGGTAAGACGAGGGCCGCAAGCGGGCGCTGCGGCTGGTGGATGGCTGGTCCGGCGGAAGCGAAAACGCGAGAGCGAAGCGGAACCTTCACTTTCCGACGCCGAAGTACGCCAAATCCCACACGAGAACCGTGCCGTCCCCGCCGGCGGTAGCGACGCGCTTTCCGTCGGCCGAGACGGTCATTTGCCAAATGAACGGCTGCGAACTTTTGAAGCTGGAGCGCTCCTTTCCGGAGGACACATCCCAAATCCGGACGGCGTGACTGTCTACCGAAACGAGCGTCTTCCCGTCGGGCAAGAACGCCAGACATGTACGCAGCCCATGGGGCTGTACCTCCCACCGCCGGATTAACTTTCCGTTTACGGTGTCCCACAAGCGAATCTCCGGCTTCGACGACGCGAGTTGGATCGTCGCGAGGGTTTTTCCGTCGGGAGAAAAGGCGAGCGCGTGTACCAGCCCTTGATGTCCCGTCAACGGGACCGCCTCTCGCCCCGTCGACGCGTCCCAGAGGCGGAGCGAGTGACGAGTGGACATGAACCCGCGACTGACATCCTCGCTCGCCGCAGCGAGCATTTTCCCGTCGCGAGAAAACGCAATCGTTTCCAACCGGCCCCTGTGGTCATCGATGATGCGCAACAGCTTGCCGTCGGTGATATCCAAGAGCCGGATCTTCTTGTCCCAATAGCCCGCTGCCAGCGTCTTCCCATCCGGAGCAAAGGCGAGACAGCTCGCAATTTCCTGGCGAAACTCGCGGAGAATTGTTCCCGCGGCCGGATCCCAAACGTTGAGGTTCGCTTCCCAACCGGCAGTTGCGACGACTTTCCCGTCAGGCGAGAAGGCAACCGCGCTGATTTGCTTAACATGTCCTTTTAGTTCGCGCAACGGTTTGCCCGTAGCAGTTTCCCAAACGAAGACGGAGCCATCTTCCGCGCCTGTGACGAGCGTGTCGCCGCTTGGGGAGAACGCGAGCGCGTGAATCAGCCCGGCCGGGCCCGCCGCGCGGGGCAGCGGCATGCCGGTCGCCGCGTCCGCGAGCCGGATTTCCGGGCCCCAACCGGCAGCGAGGGTTTTCCCATCGCGAGAAAAGGCAAACGCGTGCGGGCCGATCTCACCGCGCCCATCTATCTCGTAGAGTATTTTCCCGGTTCCCGCATCCAAAGCGATGAGTTTCCTGTCCCCGGCGGAGACGAGTCGTTTGCCATCCGGAGAAAAACCAAGAGACGCTATCCGTTGCCCGCGGACGTCCCAGGCAACGGAGCCCTTCGCGTTGAGACTGTCCAGTATTTCAATGCCCGCCTCGCCACGGCCCACCGCGATCTTCTTGCTATCGGCGAAGAACGTCGGAAATTCGAAAACGAAATTATCGGAAGCGTGTCTTTTCGCAACTACCTTGTCGGTCGCGACCTCGCGTAGCGTAATAAGGCGTCGGCCTGGCGATTCGGGGTCCGTAGATGCACAGAGTAACATCTTGCTGTCCGGAGAGAAGGCCCAGAATTGGCCGGCAAGCTTACGGATTTCCTTATTGCTCGTCATGTCCATAAGGCGGTCCCCGGCTCCCAGCACCGCGCCGTCTGGCGAGAATTCGACGAATGTTCCCTCGGCGGGAAAAGTCCGCAGCTCCTTGCGCGTGTTGAGATCGAAGATGCCGACGGTGTTGTCGAAATTCATCGAAGCAAGCAAGCCGCCGTCAGGAGATATTGCAAGATGAATACTCCGATGATAGCCCTCGTTTTGACCCATCGTGGCGAGCAGCTCGCCCGTCGGCACTTCCCAGAGGTGAACAGCGCCGCCGGAAGTCGAAGCGAGAACTTTGCCGCTGGGAAAAAATGCGAGCGAACTGACTTCGCCGGTGTGCCGGAAGCGAACGGCGCCCATTCGAGCGACCGCGCCTGGGGGGAGCGGGTCACCCTGTTGATCCGTTCGAATCCCAGCCGGCGGCGCCCCTTCCTTTGGCGGTTCACCGTACAACGTACCGGGGAACAACCACGCGGCTACGATGATCGCAGGCATGCGCCATAGAAGATGGATCATGGTCCGCCTTTGGGAGTGCGTCATCCGCGGAACGACCTCAAATCGATCTACGTGGAACAGATAAACTTCCCCCGTGTCATCCACCAAGCGCACGAAGTCATCCTTGGCGGCCTTCTTGTCCGACCGGACTCGGTAGACCTTGCCCACGATCAACGACGCCTCGTAGTCGCAGTTATTGACGCACAGGGCGAACGGCTTGGTTGTTTTCTTGATTCACCCGGCTAGCCGCCTCGCATAACATCCAGCAGCTGCAAAAATGGATTGCACCGGGTCTCCAAAATGGGCTCTGGGTGTATGTCACGTGCAATCCAACCAATCCATTTCACAATTGACTCTCGCCGGTGCCGCGGACGTTTGTCATCGCCATAAAAGATTATCCGCGTTCGTCTTCCGTCGATCTTCGCCGCGGTTTGGGGCCGATCTTCGCCGCCTCACGCCAAAATGCCTTTCACCGCCGCATGTTCTTCCACCCCCGTCAGCCGCATGTCCAGCCCCTGGAACTTGAGCGTCAGCCGTTTGTGGTCGATGCCGAGGCAGTGGAGGATGGTGGCGTTCAGGTCGTGGATGTGGACGGGGTTGTCGACGACGTTGTAGCTGAAGTCGTCGGTTTCGCCGTAGACGATGCCGGGTTTGACGCCGCCGCCGGCCATCCAGACGGGGAAGCAGCGGGGATGGTGGTCGCGGCCGTAGTTGTCGCGGGTCAGGCGGCCCTGGCAGTAGACGGTGCGGCCGAACTCGCCGCCCCAGACGACCAGCGTGTCGTCGAGCATGCCGCGTTGCTTCAGGTCGGTGATGAGGGCGTAGCACGCCTGGTCCACGTCCTTGCACTGGTTGGGCAGGTCAGCGGTGAGGTTGAAGTGCTGGTCCCAGCCGCGGTGGAAGATCTGGATGAAGCGGACGCCGCGTTCCGCCATGCGGCGCGCCAGCAGACAGCTCGCGGCGAAGGTGCCGGACTTATGAACGTCGGGGCCGTACATCTCGAGAATATGTTTTGGCTCCTTCGTCAGGTCCATCAGCTCCGGCACCGACGACTGCATGCGGAACGCCATTTCGTACTGGGCCATGCGGGCCTGCGTCTCCGGGTCGGCGACGTCGTCGAGCTGTTTCTGGTTCAGGCGGTGCAGCGAATCGAGCATCCGGCGGCGCGTCTCGGGGCTGACGCCGGGCGGATTGGAGAGGAACAATACCGGGTCGCCGCTGGAACGGAGGGCGACGCCCTGGTGTTTGCTCGGCAGGAATCCGGAGCCCCAGAGGCGGTTGTAGATCGCCTGCGCTTCCTTGCGGCCGGTCCACGATGCGGTCATGACGACGAACGCGGGCAGGTTCTGGCTCTCTTTGCCGAGCCCGTAACTGAGCCAGGCGCCGATGCTCGGCCGGCCGGGGATCTGGTGGCCGGTGCAGATATAGGTCACCGCCGGGTCGTGGTTGATCGCCTCGGTCCAGACCGTTTTGATGAGGGCGAGTTCGTCGACCACTTTCGCGGTCCACGGCAGCAACTCGCTGACCCACCGGCCGCACTTGCCGTGCTGGGCGAACTTGTATTTCGATGGTGCGATGGGGAAACGGGTCTGCCCGCTGGTCATCGTCGTCAGCCGCTGGCCGTTGATGATCGACGACGGCAGATCCTTGTCGAACATGTCGGCGAGCTTGGGCTTGTAGTCCCAGGTATCCATCTGGGACGGGCCTTCGTTCATAAAGAGGTAGATGGCCCGCTTCGCTTTGGGAGCGAAGTGCGGCAGACCGGGGAGACCGCCGGTCGGGGACAGCGCTTCGGCGCCGGCGCGCGACGGCAGCAGCGAAGAGAGAGCGGCCGTGCCGAGACCGAGCGCTCCGCGGGCGAAGAAGTGCCGGCGGGTCATGGCTTGCAGGCGTTCATGGAGAGGGTTCATTTTTTTCTGCTCCCCGCTATCCGACTACTTTCGCGGACCGTTCGTTGTCAACGCTTGCGGACCAACCGGCGCGAAGGTCGCAGCGCCCAGTTTGCTTGCAGATCGAGAACTCGATTCGAGCAGATACTCGTCGAACAGTTCCCAAAACCGTTTCACCGCAGCAGATTCGTCCGCGCTGTGTTGCTGGATCGTTTCTTCCCAACTCCTTTCGGCCGATCCGAAGCGGTGATGAATCCAGTCTCGGAACGCCGGCAGGAAAGGGTCCGGGCTTTGCCGGCCGCCTCTTTCCGTGGCGAGATCGTAGCCGCGCAAAAAGGCCGCTAGTTTCGTGAGGGAAGAACTGCCGAGGTACATTCCCAACCGACCGCGCATCTCTTGAAGCAATGCGACAATAGTGGACATTGGCCGGCTCCTAGAAATCTTGCGTGGAGGTTATCGCCACGCCATGGATCGACTGGAAATCCCGCAGCCAATCGTCAAACGGCACACCGTTGGGATGCAAATTATCAAGCATCACATCGCCAACGCGCACGCCGACGTGGCGACCGTTCTGTGTAATCGTTGTCTGACCTCCATCGTAGCTCAAGCAGATCATGAAGTCTCGGCCGCCGGCATCGCGAATCTCCACCAACTGGCCACGTTGCCCCACCCGAACCAGCGCCGACCTGATGTTGTGGGCGCATTCATCGCACTGCAACTTCCCAAAGCCCCGTGCCGCTCCTTTGGCAACGGGCAGTGGATCCATCGCATCCACGTGCGGTCACCCCTAAATCAACAGCTGATTCAAATCCAGCATATGGTTCCCCAAGGCGCCGCGGTCGAAAAAGCGGCGGCGGGTCACGGCTTGCGGGCGTTCATGGAGAGGGGTCATTTGCGCGGTCTCTTACCAAGTTGTTCCACTTTCCGTTCAACTTCTTGTCGCATGTCAGCCAGCCGAGTCAGAATGCTCGGATCGTCCTTCAAATCGGCGAGTGTCGGCAATTCGCGCTCGATGTAATCCCAGTCGAGCCGCGGCGTCTGTCGTTGAATCACGCCGCGGACGTCCAACCAGTCCCGCTCGCGTCCGGCAAAGGCTTTCAGAATAATAAGATCTTCCGCTGAACACGTTAGCAGGGACGCCTTCGGTGCGTATGGGAACGGCGTTGCACGCGCGATCACTCGCTCCTCATACGCAAATCCTGCGAGCGCGGTATCAATCTCGACGCCATTGGAGGCTCTGCAGAGTACCACGCGGTTCATCAGTGCGAACTCGCGTGGGTTCGGAACCCTTCCCTTGAACTTGCCCAGAATCTCGTCGAGAAATCTCTCCTCATGGGCATAACCGGTCAGCAGCGTGATGTCCACGGCACGCGTAGCACGTGGCTCCCCCCATTGTTCGACCGCGACTCCTCCGATGATGCAGAATTTCCACCGTTTGCGCCGCATGAAGCTATGCACTTCGCGGGCGGCATTGAGCAGCTTGCTGATCACCGTGCCGTCCGAAAGATCCTCTGTTGCTCGACCAAGCCACTCGTATTGCGTGGCTGCCCCAGGCGAACGCCGAGATCGAACAGAGAATCAACGATGCGCCATTGTTTTCGCGAGTCGAACTCGCGCAACTCCTGCAAGCGAATCTGCTCCAGGACCGGACCCGCCCGCCGCCACGTTTCGATGAAAATACGTCCCTCTTCACGCTCAATCTCTGTCATGGCCCTTAACCTCACTGGCCCCACCGGCTCATCCCTTATTCAACACCTCATCCAAGTTCAAAACCAGATTCCCCAGCATCGTCCACGCCGCCAACTCGCTCGGATTGAGGCTCGCATCGGCCTTTGACTCGCCAACGGCGATCAGTTTCTTGGCGGCTTCGACATCGCGGCTGTAGGTGGTCAAATAATCCATGTACGCCGCTCGGAGTTCGGACAGTTCCTGCTTATCCGGGGTGCGGGCGACGACGAGCCGGAAGAGATACGTCAACCGCGCTTCCGGCTGGGAGGCGGCCTCGCGAAGGGTCCTTTCCGCCAGCGCCCGGCTGCACTCCACGTATTGCGTTTCGTTCATCGTCAGCAGCGCTTGCAGCGGCGTGTCGGTGCGTTCACGGCGGACCGTGCAAGATTCGCGGCTGGGGGCGTCAAACGCGGACATCTGCGGTGGCGGGGCGGTGCGCTTCCAAAACGTGTAGAGGCTGCGACGATGCACCTTTTCGATGCCGGCGTCGGGCGTGAAATTGCGCGTGTTGCTCGTTACGTAGCCAACCGCTTCCCATAGCCCCGCCGGCTGCGGCGGCTTCACGCTCGGACCGCCGATGCGCTCGACGAGCATGCCGCTCGCGAACAGCGCCTGATCCCGAATCACTTCCGCGTCGAGGCGGTAACGGGGGCCGCGCGAGAGCAGGCGATTCGCCGGGTCCTTCGCCAACTTCTCCGGCGTGATCTTTACGGATTGGCGATAGGTCGCGCTCATAACGAGGCGCTTCATCATTTGTTTCACATTCCAACCGTCTGCCTGGAATTGCACGGCGAGCCAATCGAGCAGTTCAGGATGGCTCGGCGGCTCGCCCTGGCTGCCGAAATCCTCCGTGGTTTTCACGAGGCCGGCGCCGAAGCATTGCTGCCAGAAGCGGTTGACCGCCACACGGGCCGTCAGCGGGTGGTTCGGGGCGACGAGCCACTGCGCGAAGCCGAGGCGGTTTTTCGAGGCGTCCGGCGGCAGCGGCGGCAGGAAGGCCGGCGTGTTGCGGTCCACCGGGTCGCCGCGTTGATCGTATTCCCCGCGCTTCAGCAGGTACGCCGGTCGTTGATCGCTTCGCTCTTTGACGACGAGTGTCGTGGGCATCTGCTTTTCAAGCTGCTCCCGCTCCTTTTCGGCTGCGGCCATTTGAACGTAGAGCGCCTTGATGTGCGGCCGGGTCTTCGCGTAAGCGGTCTCGATGAAATACGCCTTCAGACTTTGCTTTTGTGCCGCCGAACGCTTGCTTCGCTCGGTCTTGATAATGTCCTGAACCGGCGGTGGCAGCCCGGCCAGCTTGCTCGCCTTTTGCGTCCGCACCCAGCCGGAAAATGTCTCGCTCCCCTGCCCTTCCTGTGGCGTCCAGGTCTCGATGCCGGCCTTGTCCCAGTACACCGCGCCGCCCTGCTGCGTGAACGCCCAGCCGGAGACGAGCATGCCCGGCGTCAGGCCGACCTTGGCCGCCTCAACTTCTATGCGAACCCATTTGCCCGTGATTGGCAGCGGTCCGACGTGATGGCGTTCCGGCGAATTGTCCTTGCCAAAGGCGATGACATTGTCGCCCCAGTATGCCCGGTGGCGAAACTGCCCGTCCGCGTACCACTGAAGCATGATCTCCTTCGGCGGATCGAGCGGGTCGATAAAGACGAAGGCGAAGAATAGATCGCCCTCACCGATGCGCAGCCCGGGTTGGGCTTTCTCAAATACAAACTGCTTGAGGTCCGGCGTGGACAGCAACAAAGCCTTGTCGCCACTGAGCACGGGATGGTCGGGCTTCGTAACAAAATTCCAGGGAATGTTCACACCGCCGCCGATTTGGGCTTGAGCGCCGGCAGGGAGAGCGTCGTCGATCCATACATAGTCGGCGCGCTGGACCACTTCGTTCTGGGTCGCGTCGGCTGCGCCGTCGTAATTGACCTTCGCCGTTTCCTCCGCGATCGACTTTCGCAGCGACCCGAGTTTATCCTCAATCCGGCGCAAGCCGGCAGCTTGTTCTACGGAGGGGACACGGATGACAGGCCCCCAGTCCTTGGCGTTGCCGTCGAGCGGGTTGCCGGCGATGTTGTTAAAGATCGCGAAGAGCGAATAGTAATCTTTTTGCCGGATCGGGTCGTACTTGTGGTCATGGCAGCGGGCACAGCCGGTCGTGAGGCCGAGCAAGACGGTGCCGTTCGTGTCGATTTGATCGTCCACATTCCGAACGTAGACCTCTTCATCGATGGAACCGCCTTCCGACGTGCTGACGTGGCAGCGGTTGTAGCCGGTGGCGATAAGCTGATCCTGCGTCGGATCCGACAGCAGATCGCCGGCAAGCTGTTCGACGAGAAACTGGTCGAACGGCTTGTTGTCGTTGAATGCCTTGATCACCCATGCGCGGTACGGCCAAATCTCGCGATAGTTGTCGAGATGCAGACCGTGCGTGTCGCCGTAACGCGCGGCGTCGAGCCAGTAGCGGGCCATGTGCTCCCCGTAGCGCGGCGATTGCAGCAGACGGTCCACAAGCCTTTCGTACCAATCCTCCGATTTGTCATTCAGCGCCTCGTCGACTTCGCGAGGCGTCGGCGGCAGCCCGGTCAAGTCAAGCGTCACGCGGCGAATCAGTTTCGCGCGTTCGGCCTCCTCCGCCGGCTCCAGTCCGGCGGCTTGCAACTTTGCGAGGACGAAGTAGTCGATTGGGTTTTTCGCAAAGGTTGTGTTCTTTACACGCGGAATGGCCGGCCGTTTCGGCGGCGTAAACGCCCAATGCTCGGACCACTTCGCGCCCTGCTCGACCCATTGCTTCAGGAGCGCAATCTGCTCCGGCGTCAGCTTTTTGCCGCTCTTGGCCGGCGGCATCACCTTCTCCGGATCGGTGCTGGTGATGTGGGCGACCAAAGCGCTCTGATCCAGCTTCCCCGGTACAATCGCGAACGCGCCGCCTCGCAATTCGGCGAACGCGCCTTCTTTCGTGTCGAAGCGCAGTTTTGCCTTGCGTTGTTTGTCATCGGGACCGTGGCAGGCGAAGCAGGTGTCGGACAGGATGGGGCGAATTTGGCGATTGAAATCAATGCTCGGCGTCGGCCCAGGCGTCTTCACGTCCGCGGCGGACGGTTCAGCGTGAAGAATGACCAGCCCGGCTAGGGAAGCCAGTCCAACTAGGGGAAGCAGCCTGCCAAACTGAACGCGCGTGCCGTCCATCATGTGCGGACCTTCTGAGGACGAGTCGGTGGGAGGGCGGGTCTCGGGCAAGCGGGTGGGATGCGGCCTGCCACGTGCAATTGTAGCTTTGACCGCATTGTAACCTTGGATAAAACCACTTGCCGATCCCGTAATCCTCACGGCGCGGCAACCATCGTTTTTTCGTTGCAATCGGCCCCGTGTTGGCTAGGATTGCGGAATCCCAGAACCGTGCTTTCGCTTCAGGTCCGGCAATGCCCTACCTCCCTTACCTCTACGAGTTCTCGCCGCTCTATCTGGCGCAGGCCGCATTAACGGTATGGATGCTCGTCGACGCGAATCGCCGGGGCGCCGAGTATTATTGGTTCTGGCTCATTCTCGCGTTTCAGCCGTTTGGCGCATGGGCATATTTCTTCAGCTATAAGTGGCGAGATTTTGGCGGCGGCAATGCACCCGCTTGGCTGAGCGGCCTGTTCACGCGGCGACCATCCATGGACGAGCTACGGCATCGCGCCGAACGTTTCGGCACGGTGGCGACGCATCTGGAATTGGGCGAGCGCCTCGTCGAAGTCGGTGAGTTCGCCGAGGCGGTTCCACACATCGGCGTGATGCTGGCCCGGGAGCCGGACCACTGCCAGGCTCTCTTCCTCATGGCGGAAGCGGAGCGCGGCCTCGGTCATCCGGAGCAGTCAATCGCGCTGCTGCAAAAGCTTCTCAATCGCCAGCCGGCGTGGGGAAACTATCGGGCATGGCGTAGCCTCATCGAGACTCAGGAGCGGCACGGCGACTTGCCCGGCGCCATCGCGAGTTGCCGGGGACTCCTCCGGCTCTGCCCCACTCTTGAGTGCTGCTGTCTGCTCGCCGCTCACCTGATCGAATCAGGCGACAAAGTCGCCGCCGCGGAAGCCCTGGAGCAGGGACTCGACGACTATCGCTATCTTCGCGGCCCACAACGGCGTCGCCAATCCCGTTGGGCGACCAAGGCCAATCAACTGTTGAAACAATTGGAATAACGCCAAAGTGACAAGAGTCCCGATTTCATGACCCGCGTCCCAGGTAGTCAGACGGTGGCGCGGCACCGCAAACGGGCTCTTTCGATTGGATGCTCAATTCCCGCCCGCCGTCCGCCCTTTCTCTTGGAGCTTGCGCAAAAACGCTTCGTGCTCCGGACTTGCAAGCCCTTGTTGTAGCACATTGAGCACCGTGGCTAAATCGGATCGTGCGAGCGCGGCCGGGTCGAGCCAGAGACCTGGAAAAACCAAGCTCCGATAGATGCCGTCGCCGGTTTGCTGCAAGCGATCGTACTGCCCGTGCTGCAACGTGAACCAATCGACTGCCTTGTCCAGCACGCGCCAAACGATGTATTCCTGCACGTTGTTTCGCCGGTAGACGCGAAACTTGGTGTTCAGGTCGATCGACACGCTGCTCGCTGTCACCTCCCCGAGCAGTTCCGGGCTGCCTGTGACATAGTCGTCTTCGTCGAGTTGCGCGCGGCCGCCGAATTCCGGCTCAATGATCATCGCCCCGTCGGGCTGTGGCTCGTTGTCTAAGTCAAGACGAACCGTACCGTTGTCGCCTACGAGAACACCCGGCGTGTGCGCTTGATATACGCCGAGCCACGTGATGAGACCGGCATGTGGACCGGCGTGGTGATGCCAACGTACCGGGGACGGCATGTGTACAACTCCTTCGATAAGTTCCGCCTTCTTGATGTGTGGCATCGCCTCGTAGCGGCGCTCGAACTCCTCGCGCGTGAGTTGATCGCCCGGCTCGAGCGGCGGCGTGGGCGGCGAAACGCGCGGTACGGAAAGGGGACTGGCCATTCTCTGCTCCTTCTCACGGTTCTACGCCGAGCGATTAAACGTCACTCGAGCCGAGTATGGAACGAGGCTATTCTAACGCAGACAACGAGCGCCTCGAAAGATCTTCTCATGCTACTCCTGGCGCGCCCGCGGGAAACGCCGGCGTCGGCTCGTGAGCCTCTGCGCTCACGCAGGCGGGCGTCTCGTCGCATCCGCCGCGCCTAACTGCCGTTGACCGCTCTTCCCTCCCTGCCCGATAATGTCGCGTCGCATGCCCTTATCGGGCCGAAGGATTCGGCGAGCCCGCACGGAGGTGGGACGATGCAACGGCTGCTGCCTGTCATTCGCCGCTTCGCCCTCCCTGCCGGCGCCGTGCTGCTGGCTCTGCTCGTGACCCTGTGGGTCGGTGCGTGGAGCGAACGGGGGGCGTTTGCTCTCTTTTTGGGCGCGGTGGCGGTCGCGGCATATTTCCGCGGCGTCGAGGCGGGGCTGGCGGCGCTTGGCATGACGGCGGCCTTGCTGGTCGGACATCATCTCGTGGTCGGCCAACCGGAACGCTGGGGCGATTTTGGCGTCAGTTGGCTTCTGTTCGTTATCCTCGGCGGGTTGGCGTGCTATCTGTGTCACGGCTGTCGGCTTGGCAGCCGCATCACCGGCCGTTTCGAGCAGAGCGTGGCCGGGATGGACGACGCGGTGCTGCTCCTGAACGCGCGCGGACAAGTGACGTTTTTGAACCCGGCGGCGGAGCGGCTCACCGGTTGGCCGAAGTCGAGCGCCTTGTTGGAGCCGGTCGAGCGCGTCTTCCAGCCGTTGGCCGAGGACGATCATCGGCCGCTGCCGGCGAGTGCGGCCCATTCGCTGCCGCCGACGGCTGCCGTGCTCGTAGCGCGCGAAGGCGTTCAACATTCCATCGAGTATTGGGGCGAGCCGTTCGCCCTCGAAGCGGCGCCGGGCGCACTCGTCGTCGTTCGCGAGATCAACGAGCGCAGACGCCGTGAGCGCACGCTGGCCGAAACGGCGGGACGTTTTCACGCGCTCACGACGCGGGCCCCGGTCGGGCTGCTTGTTTTCGATCAGGCAGGGCAATGCGTACAGACGAATCCGGCTGCCGAGAAGGTGGGCGGATTCGCGTCCTACGAGGCGTTTGGCCACGGCTGGCTGTTGTTCCTGCATCCCGACGACCGCGGCATAGGCGAGGATTGGAATGCGGCCGTGGCAAAGTCGGCGGCGTTCGACAAGGAGTTTCGATTCGGGCGCGACAAGGACGTTCGCTGGGTCCATCTGCGGGCCGAGCCGGTACACAACGAGAAGGGACGACCGCTCGGCTTTGTCGCGTCGCTGGAAGACGTTAGCCGCCGCCGGCAGATGGAAGCCGAGCTGGCCAAGCGTGGGGAGGGCGAGAATCGAGCCAACGATTTGCAGCAGCAGCTCGCGGCGAGCCGGAAAGAAGTCGCCGAGCTTCAGCGTGAATATGAACGCCTGGAAGCCGAGCGCGACCAAGCGGAACAGCAGCTTCGGCAGCAACTCTCTGAGACCGTAAAGAATTACAAGGAGGCGCAAAGGCAACTTGGAGAACGGGGCAAGGCGGAAGAGGCTTTGCGGCAGGAACGCGATCAACTCTTGAAGAATGGCGCACTGTCGGAGGAACAGCGAAAACAGCTTGACGAGTTGAAAACCGCCAACGCCCGAATGCAGGAGCAACTTGCCGAACGCAGTCAGAACGAGGACGCATTGCGGCAGGAACGCGAGCAACACCGGCAGACGGGGCAGCAGTTGGAAGAGCTGCGGCGGCAATTAGCGGAAGTGGGCCGCGTTCGTAGTCAGTTGGAGCAGCAGCTCGCGGAGCAACGACGGGCGGGTGAGGGGCTGCTTGAGGAACAGACGAAGATTCACGCGGCACAGGAGCAGCGGCAGGCTGAGTCGCAACGGCAGTTGGAGGCATTGCAGAAGAAATACGACGAAGAACACAACGAGTGGCAGGCACAGCACGCCGGCCACGTTGAAGTTGCGGGCCGGGCCGCGTTTCTTGCCGAGGCGGGTCGGACGCTGACCGGGTCGCTGGACGAGTGCGCCATCCAGCAGCGGATACTCAAACTCGCGGCGCCGACGCTCGGCGATGGCTGTGTGTTTCATGCCTCTCTCGCGGATGGATCGTTCCATCGCGTCACACCACAAGTGGGCGGCGCTGCCTGCCAAACGGTTTCGCTGCCGGCCAACGTAATGGGGGAATTGGGACAACTCCTGCGGGACGGCAAGTCGCGCGCGGTGGACCCACTGCCCGAAGAGTGGCTGCCGCACGCCGCGGTTGCGGATGATCCGGCGGTTCAGCTTCATCGGGACAAACTCTCGGCTCTTCATGTGCCGTTGGTTGGCGAGGGCAAGCGTCTCGGCGTGCTGTCACTCGTTCGCAAGACCGGCGCGTACAGCCCGGAAATGATCCAAACGGTGGAAGACTTCGCCCAGGTCGCGGCTCAGGCGTTGGTTCACGCTCGTGTTCATCAAGAGCTTTGCGCCGCGTACGAAGCGCTGGAACGGCAATACGCGGCACTTGTCGAGGAGCTGGAGCGTTTGCGTCGCCGGCCGCCGGAGAGGATCATCGACGCGGCGCCGCTGCCGACCAACGAACCGGCTGGCGAGCTGCTCTTCCGCGTGACGCAACTTCTTCGTGACGCGCTGAGCCGCATGTGGGAGATGCTGCAAACTCCCTCTGGGCGGCTCGGCGAGAACCAGCAGACGCTTCAGGGAGAGATTCGCCGGCTCGCTTTGTCGCTCGACGGGCTCTGGTGCGTCGTGCAGTTGGCGCGTGACGCGCTGCCGCTTCGCAAACAGCCGGTGGAGCTGGGCGAGCTAATGCGGCGCGGCGTTGAGACCGCGCGCTGCTTCCTGGAGCCGCGCGGCCATCGCGTTCATCTGGATCTGCCCGCGACCGCGGAATGGCTCGCCGCCGACCCCGCTTGTTTGGAGCAGATTCTCGTTCATTTGCTCGATAATGCGGCCAAATACACGCAAGCCGGCGGGCACATTCGGCTGGCCGCGGAGGCACGGCCGGGCGAAGTCGTGTTGTGCGTGCAAGACGACGGCGTCGGCATCGCGGCAGAGGAACTGCCGCGTCTGTTTGATTTGAACGAAGCGATGCGCCGGTTCCGCGCGCACGGTGGGGAAGGGTTAGGAATCGGTCTACCGTTGGTTCATCGTTTGGTGGAATTGCACGGCGGCCACGTCGAAGTAAAGAGCGGCGGCAGCGGTCAAGGCAGCGAGGTGATTGTGCGGCTGCCGACGGAGGGGGCGACGAAAGTACGCACCGACTCGGCACACGCGCCGGTTGGGGCGCGTCATCTTCGGGCCGAGAGCGCGGCCAATTTCTAACGGCGAGCGGCTGGCGTAAGCCGGCCGGTCCAGTCCGCATCATGCGCAGAACCGGCCGGCTCACGCCGGCTGCTCGCCAACCAAACTCTGTTAGCTATTGCACGGCGCCGTAGTTGCGCAGCGGCTGCTCGCTTTTTCGTGCGCGTCGTGTACCATGTTGGCGAACCAGTTCGACATGTTCTCGCCCACGTAGCGCGGCGTGCCGTTAAAGAAGAACGAACGGTACTCCGGCGGCGTGATCATCTGGGCTTTCCAGTTTTCCTGAACGTCCAGATTCACGAGCTGCTGGCACAGCTTGCGAATGTCGCCGTAGTTCAGCATGATGTTCACGACATGCTGGCTGGAGACCATGCGCAGGCAGTAGTCTTGCCCTTCCTTGGTCACGCACACGTCGCAGCCCTTGCCGTCATTCAAGCGAACCGTGGTGATGTGCTTCTGATCGACTTCCATGAGCGTACCCTCCTCCATTCCCGTGAAAAACCACGGCCGGGGGGTATACGTTAGAGCGGCGGCGGGTGTCAACTCGGATCTAATCCTCTTTCGGCGGCTCGCCGACGGTGACTTTGATTTCCTGCTCTTTGCCGTCGCGTTTGATTTTCAACGTGAGTTTGTCGCCGGGCTTCGTCGCCCGGACTGCCTTGACGACGGATTCGGCGTCCTTAGCTTCGGTGTCGCCGACTTTGAGGAGAATGTCGCCACTCTTGAGGCCGGCCTTCGCCGCGGGGCTGTCGGGAATCACCTCCGCCACTTCGACGGTTTTTGCGTCGTCGTCGAAGGTCAACTTCATGCCAACAAATCCAGGCTTCTTTTCCTCGGCCGGTTTTTCCTTCTTGTCATCCGTGGCGGGTCGCCGTTCCTCGCGGCGGCCAATGGCGCCAGCCACGATCGGCGCGCGGAACTTCGCGTCGAAGGCGATCGCTTCGTCGAGGCTGATGAGCCCGTCGCCGTCGGCGTCGATCTTGCGGAACTCTTCGTCGCTGCCGAGGAACTCACGACGGGACACGTCGCCGTCGCGGTTGCGGTCCATCTTGTGGAACCACGCCGGGCCGTTCGGCGGCGCGGCGCGGTTCGCTGGCGTCGGACCGCCATACATCTTGGAAACCACGACGACGCGGCCGTCCGCTTGGTTGTTGTTCGCCGGCCCGCGGTTGACGGAAAGAACATGTTCGCGCGGAATGTCGGCGCGAGTGATGCCGCCGTCGTTGGAGCGACTCAGCTCCGCGAGCGACTTCGCCGCCTGGCGCAGCTCGCGCACGCTGAGCTTCCCGTCCTTGTTGGTGTCGAGCATCTCGAACAAGCCCTTGCCCTGGTCCGTGACGACGACGCACGCGCAGCTTTTCATCGCTTTGTTTTGCAAGTCCTGAATCTCGTCGAGAGCGGCGAGCATTTCTTTCAGATAGAGTTTGCCGTCGCCGTCACGGTCGAGATATTTGAAGACACCGCGGATGAAGTTGCTGTCCTTCGCCTCCTGTTCGTCGATGTAGCCGTTGTTGTCCTTGTCGGCGGTGTTGAATTGCCCGCTGTAGATGTCCTTGATGTTAAGGCGGATTTGCATGCCGTTGCGGTCCGTGTCGCCGCGCTGCAGCGAGAGCCGTGTTAATCCGAGCTCGAGCGCGACGGCGTTCTTCTCCGCCTTGGCGCTTCCCGCCAGAACCGGCGAGGTTCGGGTCAACTCTACGGCTTCCTTGGCGCCGGCGCCAACACCCACCGCCGCCTCCACATCCGCGAGGCGGTCGGTAAAGCGCGCGAGTTCCTGGTCATCCAGCTTCCCGTCCTTGTTGGCGTCGAGCAGCGCAAACGTCGCCTCGTCGAGGCCTAACGCCGCGCGCGTCAGGTCGCCGCCCCTGCCATACTTCGACTTCATGCCCGCAATCAGCGCGCGCTGCATTCCTGGCCCCATGAGGAGGAACTGCCCCATCGGCGCCGGCATCGCGGCGCGCGACACGCCACGGATTGGCGTTGGGTTCGGATCCGGCGTCAGCTCGGCGGCGGTCACAACTTCATCATCGTTCTCGTCCGCCTTCAGCACGGAAGCGGCGGCCACGCGAAGCTCTTCTTTGGAAAGCTTGCCGTCCTTGTTTGTGTCGAGGAGGGCGAAGAGCGCGTCATTGACCGCCTGCGTCGAACGTGGCGTTCCCGGCGTGCGGTCGTTGATGACGACGTACGGGGAACTCTGGCCCGGGCCCATTTGCAATTGCAGCGGAGCGCCGCCGTGCGCTTTGTAGTACGCTGCCAACTCGTCGCGCGTCACCTTGCCGTCCGCGTTGGCGTCGAGTCCGCGCAGGCCTAACGGCGGACCACCCGTGTTCAGAAGGCCGACGCCGACCGTGAAGAGCATCTGCGGCGGCGGCACGCGTTCGGCCTCTGTCTTGCTCAGCACGCCGTCGCCATTGGTGTCGAGACTCTTAAACAGCGTGTCGATGAACTCATTCCACACGGCATCGAGCGCTTTGCCGTCAACGGTTACATGCAGCCGTAACAGCACGGGGCGCGTTTCACCGAAGAAAACGACATCGTGCGTTGCTTCGTTTTCGGGCGTCGCCTTCGGCGTGTCGGCCGTCGCCACGCACAGGGCGAAGAGCAAAGCGGTCACGGTGAGGAGGAAGAAGCACACTTTCATGCGAGCACCTCCTTGAGCGGCTGGGCGCCGGGTTCGACGATGCGGATCGGGCGGCCGACGTTCGATTGGTTTTGCTTGCGGTAGTCGATGCCGAGGGCGGTCGCGATGGTGGCGAGGAAGTCGTTGACCGACACCGGACGGTCTTTGACCTCCATGCCGTCGTCGCTCGTCTTGCCGACGATCTGCCCGCCTTTGATGCCGCCGCCGGCGAGGACAGTGGACCACGACACGGCCCAGTGATCGCGCCCCTTGCCGGTGTTGATCTTCGGCGTCCGGCCGAACTCGCCCATCCAGACGATCGTGGTCGTGTCGAGCAGGCCGCGTTGTTTCAAGTCTTCCATCAACGTGGACCAGCCGACGTCGAGCGCTTCGCTGAGTTTTTTGACGCTCTCGAAATTGTTCTGATGCGTGTCCCAGCCGAGGTTCGGCGAGCCGGGGACGCCGTTGAGCGTAACTTCGACAAACGGCACGCCGCGTTCGACAAGGCGGCGCGCGAGCAGGCAGCCCTGGCCGAACAAGCCACGGCCATAGGCGTCACGCAGCTCCTTCTTCTCTTCATCGAGATTGAACGCCTTCGCCGCGGCGGAACGCATCATCGTCACGGCCCGCTGGTAAGCCGTGCGGTGGCTCAGCGAGGCGACGCCTTCCCGTGTCGAGAGGAAATCCTGTTCCATTTCGTCGAGCAAACTGATGCGGGCCGAGGCGCGCGCTTCCGTGACGCGGTCGGGCCGATCCATGTCCGCCACCTTCAGCGCCTGATCCGACGGCTCCTGTCCGGGCGCCGGACGGAAGCCGGCGTTCTCGCCGACGATGAGCGGCGCGTATTGCGGCCCCAGGAAGCCGGAGCCGTAGGCCGCCGGGCTGAGGAAGCGGAACGGCGCGATGCTGACGAAGCCGGGCAGCTCGGCGTCGGCCCGTTCCAGCTCTTTGGCGACAAGCGAGCCAAGCACGGGATATTGCACAGGCCCGCCGGGCGGTCGGCCGGTGCGCATCTGGTACGTCGCCCGACCGTGATCCGCTTCCTTGGTGCTCATCGAGCGGATGATCGCCAACTTGTCGGCGTGTTTGGCGAGCTTTGGGAAATGCTCGCTGAAACGCACGCCGGGGGCGTTGGTTTCGATCTCCTTGAACGGGCCGCCGTTGACGTGGCCCGGTTTCAAATCGAACGTATCCATCTGCGAAGGGCCGCCGTTCATCCAGAGGAGGATGCACGAGCGTCGGCGTTCGGGCGAAGTCGCCGTGTCCGCCGCGATCGCTTCGAGCCAGCCGGAGAGTGAGTAGCCGACGACGCCGGCGGTGGAGAGCTTCAGCCACTCGCGGCGCGAGAGAAGATTTTGGTTCTTCATGGGTATTCTCCTCATTGGCCAGCCCCCAGAGTGGTGGGGGCGCCGCCCGAGGGGGAGTGGCCACCCCGCGGGGGGGGGGGGCCCCACAAAAGGCGGCCCCTCTGTATTAGTTTGG